>JAUYAK010000044.1 GCA_030693515.1 Opitutaceae bacterium | reverse complement strand
GTGGGCGCGCGCCGGCGCGCCGCGCGGCACCGGGCCAGACCCGCTCGCGACCGCCACCCCGCCGGCAACCGGCTGGCCGCTCGGCCAGCCTGACCTCGTCCTCACCATTCCGCGCCAGAACATCCCGGCCACCGGCATCATCGAATACCGCTACCTCACCCTCAACCTGCCCACGACCACCGACCGCTGGCTACGCGCCGCCGTCGTGCGCCCCGGCAATCTCCGCGTCGTGCACCATGCGATCCTGTTCGAGGGCTCTCAGCTCGATCTGCTCTCGGCCGCGATTCAGAACGGCCAGCTCCCCGGGCTCGGCGGCTTCTTCGCCGCGTATGTGCCCGGTCTCGTGCAGACGGCTTTCCCCGACGGCTCGGGCAAATTCCTCAAAGCCGGCAGTGCGGTCACCTTTCAGATGCACTACACCGCGAGCGGCCAAGCCGAGACGGACGAAACCCAGATCGGCCTCTACTATGCCGACGGCGTGCCCGCCCGCGAGCTGCTGACCAAGGCCGCCACCAACGTGGCCATCGCGATCCCACCGGGCACGCGCGAGTATGAACGCACTGCGAGCTTCACCGCTTCGACCACCAAGGACATCATGCTCTACGAGCTCAGTCCCCACATGCACTATCGCGGCAAGCGCTTCCGCTTCGAGGCCGTGTATCCCAACGGCACGGTCGAGACCCTGCTCAACGTCCCCCAGTATGACTTCGCGTGGCAGAGCGGCTACCGCTTCACGCAACCCAAACGCCTTCCACGCGGCACCACCATCCGCGTCAACGGGGCGTTCGACAATTCCTCGCTCAACCCCGCAAACCCCAATGCCCGCTCGACCGTGACCTTCGGTGAGCAGAGCAACGACGAGATGTTCATCGGCTACATCAACTACGCCGAGCTGCCCACAAACGCCACCGCGATGCCGCCGGCCTTCGCCGCCAATTCCTCCGGCCGGGCCCGGGTCGGCGAGGCGTTTTCCCTCGCCGTCACCGCTGCCAACGCCCCCACCCGCTACCGCGCCGACGCATTGCCCGCCGGCCTCACGTTTGACACCACGAACGGCGCGATCTCCGGTCGGCCGACGATCGCGGGCCGCCACACTATCGTCATCATCGCCGAAAACGCCGCGGGCTCCGCCGCCACACTCGTCGATCTCGCGATCGTGCCGCCGGCCGCACCGGTCTTCACGCGCCAGCCCGTCAGCCTGCGCGCGCGCCTCGGCGATACGATCACTCTCCGCGCCGCGGTCCATGCCGCCTCCACCCCCACCTACACGTGGTATTTCCGCGGCGGGGAATTTTGCAACACGGATGCCCCCGAGCTCACGCTCACCGGCCTCACCGCTGCACACGCCGGAGACTATTTCTGTGTCGCCGCCAACGCCGCCGGCACCGCCCGCAGCGCGACCGCGAGCGTCTCGCTTGAGTTTAGCGGCCTCGTCAATCTCTCGGCCCGCGCACGAGTCGGCACGGGCGCGGATGTCGTGATCCCCGGCATCACCGTGCGCGGCGACAAACCCAAGACCCTCCTCATCCGCGCGTCCGGTCCCGCCCTGGCCGGCTTCGGTGTCACGGGCACCCTGGCCAATCCCATCGCGAGCGTCTTCAACGCCGCGGGTGAGCGCATCCTCGTCAACGACAACTGGGGCGAGGTGCCCGATGTCGCCGGGCTGATTGCCGCCACCGCCGCGCAAAGCGCCTTTGCCCTGCCCGAAGGCAGCCGCGACGCCGCCATGCTCGTGACCCTGCCGCCCGGCGGCTACACCGTGCAGGTCGCCGGCAGCGGCACGGGCACCGCCGCGCAGGGCGTCGCCCTCGTCGAAGTTTATGAGGCCGATGCCTCGCCGGGCACCCTCGTCAACCTCTCCTGCCGGGCCCGGGTCGGCACCGGCGCCGACATCCTGATTGCGGGCTTCAGCATCCAGGGTCCGGAACCACGCCGTCTGCTTATCCGCGCCGTCGGCCCCACGCTCGCCGCCCTCGGCGTCACCGGCGTCCTCGCCGATCCGAAACTTGAACTCACGCCGCTCGGCGGCTCCACGCCGATCGCGTCCAACGATAATTGGGACGCCTCCCTCGCCCCGGCCTTCGCCAGCGTGGGCGCGTTTGCCCTCACGGCCGGCAGCCGCGATGCCGCACTGGTCACCACGCTCGGCCCCGGCAGCTACACGGTGCAGGTCAGCGGCGTCGGCACCGGTGCCGCGGCGCAGGGCGTGGCGCTCGTCGAGGTTTACGAGCTGCCGTAATCGGGCGTGTCTGACGGTCAGTGTCGCTCGGTGGCTGCGTTCCACCGGGCGCTGCGATTGTATGCTGGGATGCTTCGTCCCCTCCTGCCCCTCCTCATCCTGTTTGTCGCAGGCGCTTGCCAGCGAACGCCCCCCCTCTCGTTCGATCTCGGCCCCCGCGGCATCAGCCGCGACACCCTCTACACGCGCGACCGTGGCTACGGTTTCGAGCCGGGCGCGAGCGCGACGTCGTTCCACTTCACCGCCCGCGTGCCGCGTGAGGGCAACCACCGCGTGACCGTAACCGTCGGCTCCGACACCGTCGCAACCGACATGGCAATCAAGACCGAGCTCCGCCGCCTGATGGTCGAAAAAATCACGGCCCCGCACGGCGGCTCCGCGCGCGTGAGCTTCATCGTCAACACCCGCACCCCTGCCATCCCCGCGACGGGCGATCTCAAGGCGGGCGCGGTGCGGCTCAAGATGCCGCGCGAAAGTGTGCAGGAGGCGTGGGCGTGGGACGATGCGCTCACGCTGGAGTTCGTCGGCCCCGCACCCGCCGTGCGCCGCATCGAGATCGAGCCGGCGGAGGTGCCGACGATTTTCCTCCTCGGCGATTCCACCGTCTGCGACCAATCCAAGGAGCCTTACAACTCCTGGGGCCAGATGATCACGCGCTGGTTCTCTCCCGCGGTCGCCATCGCCAACCACGGCGAGTCGGGCGAGACCTACCGCGACTCGATCGGCCGCCGCCGCCTCGACAAGATCGCCAGCGTCATGCGCCCTGGCGATTGGCTGATCATGCAATTCGGCCACAACGATCAGAAGCAAATCGCCGCGGGCAGCGGCGGCCCGTTCACCACCTACAAGGACGAGATCGCGCGGCACATCGCCGTCGTGCGCGCCCGCGGCGGCGTGCCGGTTATCGTCTCGCCGATGGAGCGGCGCGGCTTCGACGAGGCCGGCCGTGTGCGCGGCTCGCTCACCGACTACGCGGAGGCCGCGCGGCAGGCGGCGCAGGAACACGGTGTCGCCTTCATCGATCTCAACGCGATGAGCAAGGTGCTCTACGCGGCGCTCGGACCGGAGCAATCCGCGCGCGCCTTTGCCACACCTCGCGGCGTCGTGGACAACACCCATCACAACAATTTCGGCAGCTACCAGCTCGCGCAGTGCATCGCCCAGGCCATCCGCGCGCAAGGTCTGCCCATCGCAAAGTTTCTGGCCGCGGATTTCAAAGGCTTCGATCCGTCCCGGTCCGACGATCCGGATACGTTCAAAGTCCCCGCCAGCGCCGACTTCACCAATGAGCGCCCGCTCGGCGACGAGGCCAACCGGTAGCGGCGGGCCTCCCGGCCCGCCGTGGTTGCAGTTAAAATCCTAAACCGGCGGGCCGGGACGCCCACCGCTATTTCTCATCCGCCGCCACACGATCAAGCCGCACAACGCAAAACCGAAGGCGTTGACCGACCCGTGCAGCGCCCGCATCTGCGGCAGATCGAGCCATGGCCCGACTCGCAGCGCGTAGGCCGACGCGAGCACCATGCCGAAAAACAACGAAGCGCCCGCCACGACGAGCAGCCCACGCGTAGCCATGGCCACTCGACGCCCGTCCAGCGCCAGCCGCACATGCAGAATCGCCAGCGCCAGGCCCGCGAGGGCCAGCCAGAGCGCGGCGGCCGTCTCCAGACTGCGCCCCCAGCCCAGCTGAGTCACCGTGATGCCGAGCGCGAGCGTCGGCACGCCGAGCACGATGCCGATGGCCGCGTGCGCCGCGAGCCGCACGAAAAACAGTTCCCGCTGCACCAGGCCCGCGAGGAGTGGCAGCACAAAACCCGCATAGTGGAAATGCACCGCCGTGAGCGTCACAATCTCCGGCGAAAAGTGCAGCGGCTGCCACCCCGTCCGGTCGATCACAGCCCAAGCCCCGCCGATCGCCACGTAGAGCGTCGCGGCGTCCGCGCACATCCCGTCGAGCGATCTCCGCCAGCGGTCGCGCCGCAACCGCAGCACGCCGACGGCAGCGAGCATCAGGGTAAAGATCAGCCAAGGCAGCGCCGCGAGGGCCGCCCAAGGACCGGGCGGGAGCAGGGCCGCGCCCGCGAGCGCCAGCGCCGCCACCGGCTGCACCCGTGCGGCGCCCCGCAGCAGCCTGGCCGGGAGATCCGCTTCGCCCGTCTCCGTCAGCAGATCGATCGCCAGCGGCATCAGCACCAGCGCGGCAAATACGAGCAGCACCTGCGCCCAGTCGGCCTTCGCCGGATCCCCGCCGCCCAAGACGAAGAACCCAGCCCACGCCACCAAGCCCACGAGTGCAGCGGCGCGCATGGTCAGCGACATTCTTTCGCCGAGCTGGCGGTTCTAGTTGGGAAGCATCGGACTCGCGCACGCACTGCCTGCAAGCCAACCGGCGCCCCCCGCGCCTGTCCACCGACTTTCGCTCGCGCAGGTTTTTTTCGGTGTATTTGACGCCCGCGTCCGCTAACCATGGGGCATGAAGACCCGCAAGGAGATCGTCGAAAACTGGCTGCCCCGCTACACCGGCGTGCCGCTGGAGAATTTCGGCGCCTACATCCTCCTCACCAACTTCGACCATTACGTGCGCCTCTTCGCCGAGTGGCACCAGGTGCCCGTCGTCGGCCTCGACAAGCCGATGCCCAGCGCCACCGCCGGCAACATCACGATCATCAACTTCGGCATGGGCAGCGCCACCGCCGCCACGATCATGGATCTGCTCAGCGCGATCATGCCCAAGGCCGTGCTCTTCCTCGGCAAGTGTGGCGGCGTCAAGCACCGCGCCTCGCTCGGTGATCTCATCCTCCCCATCGCCGCCATCCGCGGTGAGGGCACGAGCAACGATTACTTCCCGCCCGAGGTTCCCGCCCTCCCGGCCTTCGCGCTGCAGAAGGCCATCTCCACCACCATCCGCGACCACGCCCGCGACTACTGGACTGGCACCGTTTACACCACCAACCGCCGCGTCTGGGAGCACGACGAGGCGTTCAAGCTCAAGCTCACCACCATGCGCGCGCTGTGCATCGACATGGAGACGGCCACGATCTTCATGACCGCCTTCTACAACGAGATTCCGGCCGGGGCCCTGCTGCTCGTCTCCGATCAACCGATGACACCCGAGGGCGTGAAGACCGCCGAGAGTGATCGGCAGATCGACGAACATTTCGTGCAGGACCACCTCCGCATCGGCATCGATTCCATCAAACAGCTCCTCAACCAGGGCCTCACCGTGAAGCACCTGAAGTTCTGAGAGAGCGTTGGAAAAATCGCGGAAAGGTGGGGGCGGCTCTCCGAGCCGCCCTGAGTTTGAGCGGCGAATCACCCTTCCACCCAGGCCGGCTCGGAGAGCCGGCCCCACCCTTTCGACGCCCTCTGAGCCCAGCGCCCTACTCCGCCACGCTCAGCCCGAACGGCACGAACGTCTCCTTGCCCCCGAGGTTGACCTGCGCCCACACGATGTAGCGGCCGGGGCGCGGGATTGTGAGCTTGAAGTTCAGCACGGGGTTCGTCGCGGCGGGCGGCTTCGCGAGATCAGCCTCGACCGGGTGCAGATGCGCGAAGCCACTCCTCGCCTCGTCGAACGCCACGAGGTGCGCATACGCATCCATCACGGGTTGCAACGGCACGGCGCCGCCCTCGGACCGCGTGATCGCAAATTGCAAATCGATCGGACGACCGGCGCGCGCGGGCTGCGGCGCGATGCCCAATGTGAAGCGGTGCCCGTCCTGCACGGTTTCCAAGCCGGGCGCGAGCGCACCTTCGTCGGTGCCAGTCCGGCTCGCGATGTCGTGGTCCGCGCTCGCGTAGAGCCCGCGCCCCGTCGCCGCGGGCGTGAAGTCCGAAAAGAAGCGATAGGTGCCGCCCCGCCGCGGCGTAAACGTGAAACGCCACTCGCCGGGCTCGCCCGTCGGCGTCGGATGCACGTGCTGGTAGTCGCGCAGCGCCGGATCGACGATGAGCAGGTGCAGGCGCTCGGTGTGCGTCACGAGGAGGTCCTGCACGCGCAGCGGCTTTCCGTTCGTCGTGGCCAGCCGCACGGTGGCGACGCCCGGGGCACCCGGGGCCGCGCCCTGGCCCAGCGCGACGGTCATCTTCACCGGAGATTTGGCCGCCACCACCGGGATGAACTGCGGATTCGCCGGATCGCAAAACTCGATCACGTTGCCTGCGCGCGGGTCCACGCGAAAATCCATGTGGCTCAGGTTCGTGCCCGTGGGCAGCAGGCGCAGCGCGGCAAAGACCGCGATCGCGCCCACGGTAATCCAGGCGAACTGGCGCCGCTCTGCGGGTGCGAGGTTCATCCGCGTTTCATCTTGGCCAGAAAATCCGCGGGCTCCCAGACGGTGCCATCGACGCGGTGGGCGATCCCGCCCTTCTCATCCACGAGGAGCACGGCAATCGTGTGGCTGATTTGCCGGTCCTTGAATTCGGCGATGATGCCGAACTGCGTGAGGAGATCCTTGATCGCGGTCTCCGGACCCGTGAGCAGGGAAAAGTTGGTCGTGTCGATGCCGCGCACGTCGGCGTATTCCTTGAGCACGCCGGGCGTATCGAAGGTCGGATCGAGCGAGATGGAGATGAATTCAAGGTTGGTGATGCC
The DNA here is from genome assembly GCA_030693515.1 of Opitutaceae bacterium. Taxonomy (GTDB): domain Bacteria; phylum Verrucomicrobiota; class Verrucomicrobiia; order Opitutales; family Opitutaceae; genus ER46. Next base: position 33,700 of record JAUYAK010000044.1, on the reverse strand, counting down.
GGCCTCGCGCGCCATGCGCTGCGCCGTGATCATCTTGGCGGTGGACGCGGGGCACATGTTGGCCACCGGGCAACGCGTGTAGATGAAGTTGATCATGATCTGCTTGCCGCGGAAGCGCGCGGCGTGCACGACGCGGCCGGTCTGATCGTAGAGGGAAAAATCGGGCACGGTCTCGCCGACCTCGCGGTAGGCGTTCTTGCCGCGCGAGTGCGTGTCCTGCCGCAGCTGGTTGGCACCGGCATCGATCGCGGTGACGGCGACGGCATCGGCGGGCCAGATTTTCTCTAGGTGGTAAAAATCGCTGTCCTTCACCTCCACCATATCGGCACGGATGCGCTGGCCGGGCTTGGCCACGGCGATGTCACCCGCGGAGGCGAAGAACTCCATGGTCATCGCCGGCATGTAGTCCTTAATTTCGTCGTGATGCACGACGAGGACCTTGCGCGCGACGTCAACCTTGAGGATCTCGCCCGTGAGGGGCCAGCGGTCGGTCTTGCCGGCGGGAGCAGCCGAGGCGGCATCGGGCTTGGCGCAGCCCGCAAGCACGGCGGCGGCGAAGGCCGCGAGCGCAGCGACGGGCGGGAGCCTATGAGATTTCATGCGCCTACGGATTCGCCGGCGGATTAGTTTGTCAAAGGGTTTGCGGGCTATCCCACCGACCGCTCATCTCCCCGTTCGCCGTCATGCCGTCACCCGACCGCCGCACTGTCACCCATCAACCCGCCCTCGCGCTCTTCGCCGGGATCGGGAGCGTGTGGGTGTTCGTGCTGGTGACGCTCGGGGCGTTCACGACGAGCATCGGCGCGGGCATGGCCTTTCCCGACTGGCCGCTTTCCAACGGTTCGATCAACCCGGAGGGCTGGCTGAAGGACATCTCGATGTTTGCGGAGCACTCGCACCGCTTGACCGGCGCCATCATGGGTCTGATTTCGGTCGGCATGGCGTTCTGGCTCTGGCGGCGAGAGCGCCGCGCCTGGGTCCGCCGACTCGGTTGGTGGGCGCTCGCGATTGTTGTGATCCAAGGGATCATCGGTGGCAAACGCGTGCTGCTCGACGGCCTCGAGGTGCCGGGTTTCCACATGACGCTCGGCCAGATGCTGCGCATCCCGCATGGCATCCTCGCGCAAGTTTACGTGTGCCTGCTGATCGCCATCGCGGTTGCGTTGTCGCGGTCGTGGATCGAGCGGTCGGCGCCCCTCGGCGCGCGGGTGCGGCATTGGGGCGTGATCTGCACGACGCTGGTGCTCGGGCAGCTCGTGATCGCGGCGACGATGCGGCACAATGCCGCGGGCCTCGCGATCTACACATTTCCCTATTCGACGCCCGAGGGCCACTGGCTGCCGCAGCAATGGGATTTCCGGGTGGCGATTCATTTCGCCCATCGCGTGATGGCCGTCGTGCTGGCCGTGGCGCTGGCCGTTTTCGTCTGGGCCATCCGGCGTGATCCGGCGGCGACGCTGAGCTTGCGCGCCGGCGCCTCCTCGCTGATTACGCTGCTCGTGCTGCAAATCCTGCTCGGCGCGATGGTGATTTTCACGCGGCGCAGCGCAGAGATGACCACGGCGCATGTGGTCGTGGGAGCGCTCACCCTGGCGGTGACGTTCTGGCTGACCTGGGCGGCGCACCGCGATGCCATCGAAGGTCCCGTGCCACTGGCCACGCCATCGCGGCCATGAGCACCGCCACGCCGATGCGCGCGGGCTTCCGCGACTACCTCGAATTGACGAAGCCGCGGCTGAGCCTGCTCTCGGTCATCACGGCCATGGTCGGATATTTCGCGACCCGGCCGGAGTCGAACCCGGCGAAACTCACGTTTCTACTCATCGGCACTTCCCTCGCCGCCGGCGGCGTGGCGGCGCTGAACCAGTGGCTCGAGCACGACACGGACGCGTTGATGAAGCGCACCGCGGACCGCCCGATCCCCGCCGGCAAGATTCCCACGGGCTCGGCCTTCGTGCTCGGCTGCCTGATGTGTGTCGTGGCGCTCTTTCTCCTCTTCGCGCGCGTGGATCGCATGGCAGCCCTGTTCACGCTGCTCACGATCGTGTCCTACCTCGGCTGGTATACGCCGGCGAAGCGCCGCTCGATCTGGAGCACCGAGATCGGGGCCATCGCCGGGGCGTTTCCTCCGCTCATCGGCTGGGGCGCGGGCGAGGGGCGCGTGTCGGCGCTCGGGTGGATTCTCTTCGGCATCCTATTTTTCTGGCAGATCCCGCACTTCATGGCGATCGCCTGGACACATCGGCGCGACTACACGGCGGTGCATTTCCCGATGCTGCCAGTGCGGGACGAAAGCGGCCGGCGCGTGGCCGCATGGTCGCTCGTCAACACCGTGGCACTCATCGTGGTGAGCCTGTTGCCGTTTCCACTCGGGCTCGTGAGTTGGGGCTACACGGCCGCGGCGGCCTTGGGCGGCGCTTGGTTCCTCTGGCGCGCGATCGTTTTTCTGAAGCCCGAGGGCCGGGATGCGGCGGCGCGGAAACTCTTCCTCGCGTCCATCGCCTACCTGCCGCTCGTCCTCGCCGCGCTCGTCGCCGATCGTCTCCTCGTGCCATGAAAATCCAGGACATCCCCGCGCTCAACGCCACGCTCAACGCCCTCGCCACGCTGCTGATCACGACGGGCTTCATTTTCATCAAGCTCGGCCGGCGCGAGTCGCACCGGCGCGCGATGTTGAGCGCCGGCGTGGTATCGGCGGTGTTCCTCATCGGCTATGTGACGCACAAGGTGCTCGTCCGCGGCGTGCATACGCCCTTCGGCGGCGAAGGCGCGATTCGCACGCTCTATCTGTTCATCCTCTGGACCCACATTCCCCTGGCTGCGTCGATCGCCTACCTCGTGCCCAAGACCTTCCTCCTCGCGATCCGCGGCGACTACGAGCGCCATCGCGCGTGGGCAAAGTGGACGTTTCCCATCTGGTATTATGTGAGTGTGACTGGCGTGCTGGTGTATTTTTTCCTCTACGTCTGGTGGCCGACGGCCAAGTGAGGGCGCAAAAAAGCCGGGCCTCGCGGCCCGGCTTAAATTCGCGGATTGGTTTCGCGCGGGTCCGGTTACTTCACCGTCAGCGTGCCCTTCATGATCATGTAGTGACCGGGGAAGGAACAGATGTAGGCATAGTCGCCCGCGGCGGGGGCCGTGAAGGTGACATCGGCGCTCTTCTTGGGCCCGAGGACGGGAATGAAAGCGATCACCTTGTCCTTCATCGCGGCGGGCACGTAGTCGGTGTCCTTGGCGGTCATCGCCGCAGTCGCAAACGCCGTCACATCGGTGCCGGCCTTAAGCAGCACCCAATTATGGCCCATGGCCTCCTTGGGCAGCATGCCGACGTTGTTGAGGACGACCTTCAGCTCTTCGCCCGCCTTGGCTTCGATGGTGGCGAGGCTGAACTTCATCTGGTCGTTGGCCGTGATCTCGATCACGCGCGGAGCCGCGGCGGCCTTCGCGGCGGGAGCCGCGGCAGCCGGAGCCGGGGCGGCGGCTGGCGCGCTCACGGGTGCGGCATCTTTCTTACCGCACGCGGTAAGCAAGGAGGCGGCAATAAGAGCGACGGGCAGAAGACAGTTTTTCATGGGACGCCCAACGTGGGCGGCTGTGAGCCGACATGCAAACCCGAAGAGATTTCTCCCACGCCACAAAGCGCGCCAGCATCGCACGCTTGACACTCCGCTCCGTCGTGCCGCACGCGTCCTAATACGAGGCGCGCGTCCCGTTAATAAATCGCGCCCGCCGACCGGTGAATCGCAGCCCACATGGCGAAACACCGGAATATGGCTTGAAATGCAAAAGCCTTCGCCAACGCTGCTGGCTTTTGGCGATATTGCCTACCAGACGTTTTCGTTTCCGCACGACCACATGCCCACGCTTCATTCGACCATAGCCCGTTGCGCCCGCGCCGCCGCCGCGTTGGCCGGCGTCGTCCTTCTCGCCGGTTGCGACAAGATTAATTTTTGGCGGATGGACGGCCACCAATCGACCATCGTGGTCGAAGGGCCCGTCGCCCGCGAGCAGCTCGACCTGTTCATCATCACCTGCTGGGTCTCGCTCGTCATCTTCATCGTGGTCGGCGCGGTGCTGGCGTATGCGACCTTCAAGTTTCGCGCGCGCAGCGCCGACGATGAGCACGCCGAGCCGCCGCCCCAAGGGCACGGCAATCCCCTAATCGAACTCAGCCTGATTGTCGCCTCGGTGCTGGCGCTGGTCGTCATCGCCATCCCCACCATGAAAGGCATCTGGAACACCTACGACGTGCCCGAGGCCGAGCGGAAGGATGCCTACGAGGTCACCGCCACCGGCTACCAGTGGTGGTTCAAGTTCGAGTATAAGAGTGAAACAGCCATGACCGACGCCAAGGGTGGCAAGACTCCGCTCATCACGGCCAACGAGCTCGTCATCCCTGCCGGCCGTGCCGTGCGCATCCACCTGCGCTCGTTCGATGTCATTCACTCGTTCTGGGTCCCGAAGCTCGGCGGCAAGGTGGACATGATCCCCAACCGCGCGAACATCCTCTACCTCAAGGCCGACAAGCCCGGTTATTTCTGGGGCCAATGCGCCGAATACTGCGGCGACTCGCACGCCGTGATGCGCTTCCGCGTCATCGCACTCGACAAGAAAGAATTTGCCGAGTGGCTCGAGCAGCAGGCGCAGCTCGGCCGCACCGTCACCCCCTCGATCGCCTCCACGCCTGCGCCCCGCGGCCAGTTCGCCGCCCTCCGCCAGTTCAAGGAAAACGAGGCCGGCATCACCATCGCCTACGACACCGAGCCCCTCAAAGCTTGGCGCACCAAGCAGGATCCCGAGAAGAATGAAGACCCGGCGCTCATCGCTCAGGGTCGCGAGGTGTTCAAAAAGAACAGCTGCGCCAACTGCCACACCATCCGCGGCCATGACGCCGGCGGTGTCACGGCGCCCGACCTCACGCACTTCGGTTCGCGCACGACGCTCGCGGGCGGCCTCCTTGAAAACGACGCCACCCAGCTCCGCCGCTGGATCCACGATCCCTTGGCCGTGAAACCGGGCAACAAGATGCATTTCGGTGTCGGTGCCATGGCCGGCTACGTCAAAAAGAACGACAGCGGGAAAGGCTACACCCGCAACATCACCCTCACAGCCGACGATGAAGTCGCGCTCGTGGCCTACCTTCACAGTCTGAAATAATCTCCCGCACCACATGGACGCCACGGTCAAATCCGCCCATCTCACCCACGAGGAGCACGCTCCGGCGCAGCCCGCCCTCCTCACTCATCCGTCGGCGAAGTATGGCCTCATGGGCTGGCTCACCACCGTCGATCACAAGAAGATCGGATTCCTTTACGGGCTCTTCGCCCTCATCTTCTTCCTCGTGGGCGGCTTCGAGGCGCTCCTGATCCGCACGCAGCTGATGAAGCCTAACAACGACTTCATGTCGGCGCAGCTCTACAACACCATGTTCACCATGCATGGCACGACGATGATCTTCCTCGCCGTGATGCCGCTGTCGGCCGCGTTCTTCAATTTTATCATGCCGCTGCAAATCGGCGCGCGCGACGTGGCGTTCCCCCGCCTCAACGCCTTCTCGCTTTGGACCTTCGTGGCCGGCGCGATCATCCTCAACGTCGGCTGGATCGGGCCCATCTTTGGCATCGAAGGCCACAATGCGCCTGACGCGGGTTGGTATGGCTACTCGCCCCTCACCTCCAAGGTCTTCAGCCCCGGTCACTCGGTGGACTACTGGATCATGGGCCTGCAGCTCCTCGGCGTCGCCTCCATCGCCGCCTCGCTGAACTTCATCGTCACGATCATCAACATGCGGGCGCCGGGCATGACCATGATGCGCCTGCCGGTGTTCACATGGATGACGCTCTTCACCGCCTTCCTCATCGTGCTCTCCTTCCCCTTCATCACGATCGCGCTCGTCGAGGTCATGATGGACCGTAATTTCGGCACCAGCTTCTTCGAGGTCTCCGGCGGCGGCATGCCGATTCTCTGGCAGCATCTCTTCTGGGTCTTCGGCCATCCCGAAGTCTACATCCTAATCCTGCCCGCGATGGGCATCATCTCGGAAATCCTGCCGACCTTCTCGCGCAAGCCGCTGTTCGGCTACCCGATCGTCGTCTTCTCCGGCGCTTCCATCGGCTTCCTCGGCTTTGCGGTGTGGAGTCACCACATGTTCACCACCGGCATGGGCACGGTCGCGACCGCAGCCTTCGCCCTCGCGACGATGGCCATCGCCGTCCCGACTGGCGTGAAAATCTTCAACTGGATCGGCACGCTCTGGGGCGGCCACATCATGATGCGCACGCCGATGATGTTCGCCCTCGGCTTCGTCTGGATGTTCATGATCGGCGGCTTCTCCGGCGTTATGCACTCGGCGGCGCCGGCGGACGCGCAGCAGAACGACTCCTATTTTGTCATCGCCCACTTCCACTACGTGCTCATCGGCGGCTCCATTTTCGCGCTGCTGGCCGGCCTGCACTACTGGTTCCCCCTGATGTTCGGCCGCAAGGTTTCCGAGTTCTGGGGCAAGCTCTCGTTCTGGGTGATCTTCATCGGCTTCAACGTCACGTTCTTCCCGATGCACTTCCTCGGGCTCAACGGCATGCCGCGCCGCACGTTCACCTACGATCCCAACCTCGGGTGGGACACGGCGAACTTTATCGCGACGATGGGTTCCTACGTCCTCGGCATCGGCATGACGATCTACTTTATCGTGCTCGCCTACACCTTCTTCAAGGGCGAGAAAGTGAAGAAGGACTACTGGGACGGTCGCACGCTGGAGTGGTCGCTCGACAACCCGCCCCCGGAATACAATTTCCGCGTCATCCCCACCGTGCACGACCGCGATGCCTGGTGGTATGAAAAGAACCACAAGGAAGAGATCGCCAAGGAGCAGGCCGCGCACGCCAAGGCCGAGGAAGCCCACGGGGGCATCCACATGCCCTTTGGCTCGATCTGGCCGTTTGTCGCCAGTCTCGGCCTGCTAATCGTCGCGATCGGCGTGACCATGTTCACGTCCAAGACCACCCCCGGCATCGGCCCTAAGCTCGGCCTCACCCTCGTCGGTGGGCTCGTCACTTTCATCGGCATCTACTTCTGGTCCCTCGAAGGCAACGAAGGCTACCACATCCACCTCGATAAGGACGGCAAAGTCATCGAAGACGGTCATCACGACAAACACTGAGCCCCCGGCCCTCCTCCACTCCGAACTTAGAGTTCCCTTCCACCGAACCATGAGCAGCCACGCGGCCACCATCGATCACCATCACGACCCGAGCACTTCGACGGGCATTCCGAACAAGAAGCTCCTCATGTGGACCTTCCTCGCGTCGGACTGCATGTTCTTCGGCGCGCTCATCTCGACCCATCTGATCTACCGGCTGCATCCGCCGGCGGGCGGCCTCGACCCCAAGGTCGTCTTCAGCCCCGAGCTCACGTCGTTCTCCACGTTCATCCTGCTCATGTCGTCGCTGATGATGGCGCTCGCCGTCACCGCGATCCAGAAGGGCAATGTAAAGAGCTGCCGCTGGTCGCTCCTCACCACGATCTTCTTCGGCATGATCTTCCTGGGGTGCCAGGTTTACGAGTTCGACCACTTCGTGAAGGACAAGAACATGACGCTGTCGAACAGCCTCCTCGGCACGACGTTCTACACCCTCACCGGCACCCACGGCTGTCACGTCGCCATCGGCGTCCTCTGGCTCGGCCTCATGTATGTGCGCTCCTTCAAGGTCGCCAGTGACAAGGGCTGGTTCAGCCAGCAACTCCTCCACGTCGCGACGCTGCTCGTCGCGCTGCTCGGCTCCCTCAAGGTCACGCTGGGCTTGGTGCACGCCTTGCAAGTAACGCCGACGTTCGGCGGAGCGGTTGGCGCGTTCTTCGGCCACGAATACATCTACATCGCGATCACCCTGCTCGCCTACGGCCTCCTCGCCTTTTACTTCGCCCGGCCGCGCGGCAAGGTGCAGTTCAACGAAGCCAACGCGATCGACGTCGAAGGCATGGGCCTCTACTGGCACTTCGTCGACATCGTCTGGATCGTCATCTTCACCGCGGTCTATCTCCTCGAATACCTCCCATGAGCGCTCCCGCCCACGCCCACGGTCACGACGACCACGACGTCAGCAAATTCCAGATCTACGTCCAGATCGCACTACTGCTCGCCGTCATCACCGGCGTCGAAATCATCGCGGTCTACCTACCCTTCGCAAAATGGATTCTCGTCACGAGCCTCGTCGTGCTCTCCACGGTGAAGTTCATGTTCGTGATCTTCTATTTCATGCACCTGCGATGGGACAAACCGTTCTGCACGGTTATGTTCTTCATCGGTCTCGTGCTCGCCGCCGGCACCATGTGGGGCTTGCTCGCGCTCTTCGGCGCCGAGGCCAGCCTGCCGCTGCCGACCTGAGCGAGTCCGCACCCGCCGGGAATTCTCATCAAGGCGGCCTGCGGGCCGCCTTTTTTTGCGCTGGGTTCGCGCCCTGATGAAGTTCTCGCAGCCGCCAGGCTCGCCCGCGGGGTCCGTTGGGAATCGTCCCGACAGGCTTCAATCCATCGTCACCGTCGCGTTGAAGGCGCGCGTGACCAACCGCCCATGCCGAATCAGGTCCGCGTGCGGCAGCCCGGCGACATCCGCCTTCGCCGGTGGCGCATACTCGAGTCGGAAACTCCCAAACCAGCCTTCCTGCGCATCGCGCAGCGGGATTGGCGGTGAGTCGGGCTTGCGCGTGTCGGCGACGAACCACCGAGGTTCCATGAGATCGACGAACATGGTGCGGACCTCCCCTGGCTTCAGCAGAATGACGTCGGCCGCCGTCGGCTTCGCCGCAGTCTCGCCGACACCGCTCCAGCGATAGTGCGCGCCGGCCCTGAGTCGCTCGTTCGGCACGAGCCGCCACGATCCGCCACCCGATAGATCGACGACCGCCACATCCTCCGGCCCGTGGTTTTTCAATTCGAGCTTCACCCGGCGGATGAATTGCCGCCCCGCCCGGCGCGGCGCGCCGTCGGGATTGGTCTCAGCCGGCATCGTTACGCGCTCGAACGTCGCGGCGAGCCCGAGCGGTTCCCAGCGGTAGCCACGCAGCACGGCGAGGCCCGCCGCGTTCACGGCGACCTCGGTGTTGAGCGGGTTGCCGGGCCGCTCCTGGAGGCGCGCGTCCTCGATCCGCTGCGCCTTGCCCTGCTCCGTGAACATCGCCTCGACGCCGTAGCGCACGAGCAGGAGGTCGCCGTCGAGATAGTTCACCCGACCCGCCAAAAAAAGCCCGCCCGCCGGACGCTCGTCGCTCAAGGAGACCAGCTCGGCCACGCCCGCCTCGCCGTTCCGCAGCGTCGCATAGACCGGCAGATCGCGGTGGTTGCGGTGCCGGGAGTAGACCTCGGTCCGGGCCGCGAATCGCGCCTCGAGTCCGCCGCGCCACAATTCGCGCGGGACCTCCGAGATGTCGTAGCGGAGCCGCACGTAGTCGCCCCGCATCTTGTCGCGCGGATCGACCGGCGCGGTCCGCAGCCAGATCCGCTGGCCCGTATGCAGCACCACCTCGCGCTGACCGGCCATGAAGCCGAGCGCCAGCACCTGCAGCGCGACCGCCGAGGCGGCGATGACGAGCCGCACCTTCATGGTGCCTTCTCGACCACGGCCAGGGCCGCGCGCCGCCTCCGAAAATAGATTCCCTCCGCCATCAGCGCCCCGCCCAACAGCAGGAACGCCAGCCCGCGCGTCGCGAGGCTGTGGAACAAGTCGGCATACCGGGCGAGCACCACCGCCGCCAGCAAGAGCGAACCCAAGACCGTGGGCCGCAGGAGACCCTCGCGGCAACCGCGCCACATCCAGCCCGCCGCGATGCCCATCAGCAAGAGGCTGAACGAATGCGGCCCGATTTCCGCGAACACCGCGAGGCGTCCCCAGACGAGCACGTAGCAGTAGGCGAGCATCACAGGCACGAGCCATTCCGTCCACGAAAGCGGCTCCAATTTGCGCGTGGCCGCGCGCACCGCGACAACGCCCCACGTCACGGCCGCGAGAGCGAAGACAGTCCAGCTCGCGACCCACGCGATAATCTGCTCGGCCCCCAGCGCCCGCTCCACGTCCCGCGCGTAGTTCCAGCCGGGACGGAAACTCATCACATACGCGCACCCCACCACCGTCGTGTAACCGAAGGCCGACGCCACGCCGGCACCGCCGCCGAACCCCAGCCAGCCGCCCGCCATCAGGCGCGCCATCGCGATCAGGCCCGCGCCCCACGCCAACGAAGTCGTCATCATATCCGCGCCCGTGCCGAAGGCACCCACGTTGGCCAGCATCAGGAACTGCACCGTGCCGAGAACGACGCCGAGCAGCACCGCCGACTGACGCCGCCACGCCAGCGGACCGATGCCCACCGCGACCAGCAGCAGCGCCCACGCGTTGCCCGTATGAAAATCAAGCACGTCGCAGCCGCCCCAGATCGCGAGCAGCACCGCCGCGAGCATCGCTTGCAGCACCGACCCGAGCGCCCACGCCATCACCCCCGCGCCGAGCGCCCAGAGCAGGAAGCCGTTCGGGTAGTGCTCGTCGATATGGTAGATCTGAGCAATCAGCCAGATTCCGGCCCCGAACAGCATCGTGCCCAGCAGGCTCACCGTCGCGCCGGCGTTGCGCCGCCAGTCGTCGCGCCCGCTCCAACGCAGGCCGACGACGTGCGCCGCCACCAGCGAAGCGAACACGAGGCCGAGTTTGGCGAACTTCGGAATCGCGTCCCAGTTGTAGGCGAAGAGCAGGATCACGCCGAGGCCGACCACCACCGCCCCCGCGCTCGCAAACACGATGGTGCCCCACGAAGCGGTGTCCGCAGGCTCCGGGTAGCGTTGCCGCAGCAACCGGCCCTGCTCGGGCGTGACAAGTCCGTCCGTCTCCCAGCGCGCGATCTCGGTCCGAACCCAGCGGATGTGTCGGTTCATGCGGCTTGTGCCGCGGAAGCCATGCCGTCGCGCGTTGGAATATCAAATCGAATCTCCACCGCTTTTAGTTTCCCGCGCGGCGCGGCACTCTCTTGTCTTCCCGGCATGATCGACTGGCAGCATTGGCATAACGAACCCTGGCTCGTGGGCGGCCTCGTGCTGCTCGGGTGGCTGTGGGCCGCGCTCGCCGGCCCGCTGCGCGCGCGGCTCGCGCCGGGCGTGCCGTTTCCGCGACGCGAGGCCTGGCTGTTCGGCGCGGCGCTGCTCACCTTCTATCTCGCGGTCGGATCACCGCTGGACCAGATCGGCGAGCGGTTCCTTTTCTCGGCGCACATGTTCCAGCACCAGTTGCTGATCTATCCCGCGGCCATCCTCTTCCTGCTCGGCCTGCCCGGCTGGATGGTCGATGCCGCGCTGTCGCCGGCGTGGGTCCGCGCACCGCTCCGCCTGCTCACGAATCCGCTCGTCGCCGGACTCCTCTATTCGGTCGTGATCGGCGTCTGGCACATGCCCTCGCTCTACGACCTCGCGCTGCGCGACAAGCTCGTGCATGTGCTCGAGCACGTGATGTTTTTCGGCGTCGGCGTGCTCTTCTGGTGGCCGCTCCTCAGCCCCTCGCGCCTGCTGCCGCGCCGCAGCTACGGGGTCCAGATGGTCTACTTGCTCGGCGTCCTGATCGCGATGACACCCCTCTTCGCCTACATCACGTTCTCGCAGGATGTCCTCTACCCCACCTACGAATTTGCCCCGCGCCTCATCGCCGATTTCAGCGCGGCGCAGGATCAGCTGCTTGCCGGCGTGATGATGAAGCTCGCCGGCGTGTTCGTGTCGCTCGCAGCCCTTGGCGTGGCGTTCTACCGCTGGTATGGGGAAAACAAATAGCACCCCGCCGCCATGAACGTCCAAGGCCACCCCACCCGCACGATCTGGCCGACCACCGACGGCACCGCCGTCGAGATCATCGACCAGACTCGGCTGCCCCATGAGTTCGTCACCGTGCGGCTCGCCACGCTCGACGAGGCCGCCCACGCGATCCGCGCGATGCTGGTGCGCGGGGCGCCGCTCATCGGTGCCACCGCCGCCTGGGGTCTCTGGCTCGCGTTGCGGAGCGACGCCACCGATGCCGCGCTCGCCCGCGCCCACGCCACTCTGCTCGCGACCCGGCCCACCGCGGTGAATCTCCGTTGGGCACTCGATCGGATGCGGGCGCGCCTCACGCCGCTACCCGCTGGGCAGCGCGCGACCGCCGCCCGCCACCTCGCCGCGGAGATTTGCGACGAGGATGTCGCGATCAACCGCGCCCTCGGTGCCGCCGGCCTGCCGTTGTTCCAGGCGATCGCGGCGCGCAAACCGGCCGGCGCACCCGTCAACATCCTCACCCACTGCAACGCCGGCTGGCTGTGCAGCGTGGATTACGGCACCGCGACCGCGCCGATCTACGCGGCGCACGACGCCGGCATCGCAGTGCACGTGTGGGTCGATGAAACCCGCCCGCGCAACCAAGGGGCCAGCCTCACCGCGTGGGAGCTGCTCAACCACGGTGTGCCGCACACCGTGATCGTCGACAACGCCGGCGGCCACCTGATGCAACACGGCCGCGTCGATCTCGTGATCGTCGGCACCGATCGCACGACGGCGCACGGCGACGTGTGCAACAAGATTGGCACCTACCTCAAGGCCCTCGCCGCACACGACAACGGCGTGCCTTTCTACGTCGCCGCGCCCTCGCCGAGCATCGACTGGACGCTGGGCGACGGCCTGCGCGAGATTCCGATCGAGGAGCGCTCCGGCCGCGAGGTTTCGCACGTCCAGGGCCGCCTGCCCGACGGCACGGTGGCCACCGTGGACATCCTCCCGGCTGGCAGTGTCGCGGCCAATCCCGCCTTCGATGTCACGCCGGCGCGCCTCGTCACCGGCCTGATCACCGAGCGTGGCGTCTGCGCCGCCAACGCCGCCGAGTTGAGAAAACTCTTCCCCGAACGATGAGGCGCATCCTGTCAGCCCGCTTGGGTCCGATTTCGGGGATGCGCTGATTCGTGCGTCTCGTAGGATTTAGTCCCCGGCCTCATCCGTTTTTCTTCGATGGAAATCGCCCTCGCCCTCCTCGTTGTCATTGCAACGGGATACCTCTTCGTCACCGAGAGGTATCCGGCCGCACTCGTGGCGATGATGGCGCTGACCACGTGCCTGCTCATTGCGCTGGTGATTCCGTGGATTCCGGGCCTGCGGGCCTCGCACTGGATCACCCTCGACGAAGGGGTGGCGGGGTTCAGTAATCCGGCCACGCTTACTGTGGCTGCGATGTTCGTCCTGAGCGCAGGCCTGCAGCACACCGGGGTGATTGGGTGGTTTGGCCCGGTCCTCGCCCGTCTGGCGGGGCATCGCTTGATTTTCGTCGTCATGCTGATGGCGGTGGCGTGTCTGCTCTCCGCGTTCGTCAACAATACGGCCGCGGTGGCGATTTTTCTGCCCATCGTCCTGACGGCGAGTGCGCGCAGCAGTTCGCCCGCGTCGCGCTTTTTGATCCCGCTCTCCTACGCCTCGCAATTCGGCGGAGTCTGCACGCTGATCGGCACGTCAACCAATCTGCTGGTCAGTTCCATTTCCGAACGGGCCGGACATGGCGCGTTCAGTCTGTTTGAGTTTCTGCCCTTGGGAGCGGTCTTGTGCGGGGCTGGCATCCTCTATGTGGCGATCATGGGGCGCTGGCTGCTGCCCGATCGGACCGGCCGGAGCGGGGCGCCGAGCTACCAGGTGTCAGAGTATGTCACGGAACTGCGGATATTGAATGGCTCGCCCCTCGTGGGACGGACGCTCGCGGAGAGCGGCTTCGGCCGGGATCAAAAGGTCCAGCTCCTGACCGTGCTGCGCTCCGGCACCTCGATCTGGCCGGAACCCGGGCTGGTCTTTGCCGCGGACGATGTGCTGCTGCTGGAGGCGCCCGCGACGGAGCTGATGCCCTTGCGGACGGCGTGGCGGTTAAAGAGCGAGCCCGAGTTCCGCTTTGGCGCGGAGATGATGGGCAATCATCCCGTGCATCTCGCGGAGGTCGTGCTGGCTCCGGGTTCCCGGCTGGTGGGCCGGACACTGGAGCAAGTGGATTTCCGCCGGCATCATCGCTGCCTGGTCCTCGGCCTGCGCAGCCGGGAGAGACTCCCCTTTGTGCGCCTGGCGGTGGCCCGACTCGGCGCCGGCGATGCGCTCCTGGTGCTGGGTCCGAAGGAGGAACTGGCACGGCTGCGCGACGATCAGGAATTCCTGATGCTGGATCGCATCGAAGAACCCGCGCTGCGCCGCGCCAAGGTGCCGCTCGCGTTGGGCATCTTCGTCGCTGTCGTGCTGATGGCGGCCACCGGCATGGTGCCCATTCTGCCCGCGGCCCTCTGCGGCTGCGTGGCCTTGGTGGCCACGCGCTGTCTCTCAATCGAGGAGGCGTGCGAGGCCATCAACTGGAAGGTCATTTTTCTGCTGGCCGGGGCTTTGCCGCTCGGACTCGTCATGGAAAAATCGGGCGCGGCGGCGCTGCTGGCGGAAGGCGCCGTCGGGATCGCGCGACCTTGGGGACCGGTGGCGGCGTTGGCGGTGCTTTACCTGATCACCGCAGTCCTCACCGAGTTCATGAGCAACGGGGCCACCGCGGTCCTGCTTGCGCCGATTGCCATGGCTGTCGCCGCCTCGTTGGATATCGATGCACGGCCGCTGCTCATGGCTGTTTGTTTCGCCGCTTCGACCAGTTTCTGCACGCCGGTCGGGTATCAGACCAACGCCATGGTCCAGCACGCCGGAGGCTACCGTTTCGCGGACTATGTGCGCATCGGGCTCCCGCTGAATCTTCTGTTCTGGGGAATCTGCGTCTGGCTGATTCCGCGCTTCTGGCCATTTTGAAACTTCGATGGCAGTTGCACTGCGACCAAAGCCGTGCCTCTTTGTCGTGGGTTCGGGGGGTAACCTCCTGAAGGCAATTGAGACAGTCGGGCCACTGTCTCGCTCATCACCCGGCGTGAACGCGAGCCTCTGCCGCCCGACTGCGATCCCCTTGCGGATCACAAACGAGCTGTGGTCGCTGGCTGTCTCGGCGGGGCCAATCCGATCGCCCAATGAACCTCCCGACAGACGTCATCCCCGCCTCCGATCCCAAATCCAACGCCACCCAGAGCTACCAATGGTCCGGCCATGTCGCGGACGATGTCGCCTCCACCTACGGCCCGGAACCCCTCGCCAGCCTCACGGCAACGCCGGATGAACTGATCCTCACCAGCACCCGCGGAAATTTCCGCCTGCCGCGCACGGCTGTCATCCGAATCGGGCGCGGCGATTTCTATCCTTGGCTCTTTGCCGCTGTGCGCATTCATCACTCGATTTCCGGCTATCCTCGAGCGCTCCAGTTCAAGCCACTCGGGAGCAAGCTCAAGGACGTGCGCCTCCAGCTTCAGGCCCTTGGCTATCCCTCGTAGCGAACAACCCAAACCCACTTCCACCGATACACCCATCCAGCGCAACGGCCGCCGAAAAGCCGCCGTTTCGCTGAATGGAATGTATTTCAGCCGCCGAATTTGTCTGGCTCAACTCGCCGTCGGCGCGAACAAATCCTCGACCGAATCGCTCTCGACACTGATGTCGGCAAACAGCCACGAGGAGAGGTAGCGCTCGCTGCTCGAGGGCACGATCACGACGATCTGCTTGCCCTTGTTCTCGGGACGCTTCGCGAGCTGAAGCGCGGCCCAGATCATCGCGCCGGAGGAGATGCCCACCGGAATGCCGTCGAGCGTGTTGACCTGTTTCGAGACGGGGCCGGAGTCGGCCTCCTTCACACGGATGACCTCGTCGTAGATTTTGGTGTTGAGCACCTGCGGCACAAAGCCCGCGCCGATACCCTGGAGCTTGTGCGGGCCGGGCTGGCCGCCGGAAAGCACGGGCGAGGCGTCGGGCTCGACCGCGATGATCTTAACGCCGGGCTTGCGCGTCTTCAGCACCTCGCCGACGCCAGTGATCGTGCCGCCGGTGCCGATGCCGGCGACGACGAAGTCCACCTTGCCGTCGGTGTCACGCCAGATTTCCTCGGCGGTCGTCTTGCGATGGATGGCGGGGTTGGCGGGATTGGAGAATTGCTGGAGGATCACGGCTCCGGGAATCTTAGCGGCGAGTTCCTCGGCCTTGGCGATGGCGCCTTTCATGCCCTTGGGTCCCTCGGTGAGGACGAGGCGCGCGCCGAGCACCTTGAGGAGCTTGCGGCGCTCCATCGTCATCGTCTCGGGCATGGTGAGGATGAGCTTGAGGCCCTTGGCCGCGGCGACGAAGGCGAGCGCGATGCCCGTATTCCCGGAGGTCGGCTCGATGAGGACGGTCTTGGCGTTGATCTTCCCCGTGCGCAGCGCGTCGTCGATCATCGAGAAGCCGATGCGGTCCTTGACGCTCGAGAGGGGGTTGAAGAATTCCAGCTTGAGGAGCACCTCGGCCTGGGATCCGTGGGCGGCGGCGGTGCGGTTGAGGCGGACGAGCGGGGTGTTGCCGATGGTCTCGGTGATGTCGTTGTAGATTTTAGCCATGAGGGGGAGTGGAGTTTAGAGAGGAAAGGGAGCACATCCTCCCACGCTTCGCCGCAAAAAAACGTGGCATAACGATTCGGACGGTAAGACGCACGCCGGCCCGTTTTCCCTCGGCGCGGCCCGGCGGCTCTGCATTTATCCCGGCGCATGACTTGGCAGATCGCCCTCGTCTTTATCCTGATCGTCGGAGCCATCGTGGCGTTCCTGCGGGAAAAAATCCCGCCGGACCTCGTCGCGTTGTCGCTGTTCGTGATCGTGGTGGCGGCAAAACTGGTGCCGGTGAACGAGGCCTTCGCGGTGTTTTCCAATCCCGCGCCGATCACCGTGGCCGCCATGTTTGTGCTCAGCGCCGCGCTCGTGCGCTGCGGGGCGCTCGATTACCTCGCGGGCCCCTTGGACAAGGTCGCCGTGCTGCCCTACCAGCTGGTCCTTTTCCTCCTCATGGCGGTGGTGGCTTTCGTCTCGGCCTGGATCAACAACACCCCCGTGGTGGTTGTGTTCGTGCCCGTCGTGCTGAACCTCGCGCGCCGCATGGGCCTGCCGGCCTCCAAGTTTCTTATCCCGATTTCCTACGCAGCGGTGCTCGGCGGCATCACAACCCTGATCGGCACGAGCACGAACCTCGTCGCCAACGGCATCTTGGTCAGCCGGGGCGAACGCGGACTCGGCATGTTCGAGCTGGCCTGGGTGGGCATCCCGACCGCCATCATCGGCGCCATCTATCTCTCGCTGGCCGGGAAAAAACTCCTCCCGGATCGGGAGACGCTCACCTCCATCCTCTCCGAGGAAGAACGCCGCGAGTATCTCACCGAAGCCTATGTGCCCGCCGCCTCGCCCCTGATCGGCAAGAGCCTGCAGGCGGCTGGCGTCACCCGCGCCCGCGGCTTCCGCGTGATTGAAGTCGTGCGCGACGGCGTGGGCATTGATGTCGATTCCGCCCTGACGCCCCTGCGGGAGGGCGACCGCCTCGTAATCGCGTGCCGGCCGTCCGGCATCGCGCAAGCCCGCTCGACGCCGGGCTTCGACTTCACTGCCGAGGCCGGCCTCGAGCAGATCGCCTCGCACGAGAGCGTGGTCTTCGAGGGCGCCGTGGCGCCCAATGCCAGCATCATCGGCCAGAGCGTAAGCGAGCTGAATTTCCGCCAGCGCTTCCGCGTCGTCGTGCTGGCCATCCACCGCTCGGGGCAGAACGTCCGCGAGAAACTCGAGACCCTGCCGCTCCAGATGGGCGATATCCTCCTGATGATGGGCACCGAACAGGCGATCAACAGCCTGCGCCAGGGCGACGACATCATCCTTTTCGACAAGCCGCCGCTGCCTTCCTGGTCGTTGCACAAGCGCATCCCGCTCGTGCTGGCGACCATCGCGGGCGTGGTGCTCGGCGAGACCCTCGGCATCCTCCCCATCCAAGCCGGCGCCATCGCCGGTGCGGTGCTGCTCTGCCTCACCGGGTGCATCAAGCCGCGGGAAGCCTACGAATCCATCGAGTGGCAATTGCTCTTCCTTATTTTCGGCATGCTCGCCCTGGGCCTCGCGATGGAGCACACCGGCGCGGCCGCGTGGCTGGCCCACAACATCGTCGAAGGCATCGACCACTTCGTGGCCGCGCCTCACAAACCGATGGTGATGCTGGCCTGCGTCTATCTCGTGACCATGGTGCTCACCGAGGTGCTATCGAATAACGCCGTCGCCGCGCTCATGCTCCCCATCGCGCTCGGGCTCGCCGCCGAATCTGGTCTGGCCGCCCGGCCCCTCGCGATCGCCGTCATCATGGGGGCCAGCGCCGCGTTCGCCACGCCCATCGGCTACCAGACCAACACCTACATCTACGGCATCGGCGGCTACAAGTTCCGCGACTTCGTGAAAGTGGGCGTGCCGCTGAACATTCTCTGCTTCATCGTCGCGATGATCGTGATTCCCTTGGTCTGGCCGCTGCACTAGCGAATTGCAGCCCGTGCCGGTGGCCCCAACCCCCATGAAAAAACTCCTTCTTTCACTCGCCCTCGCCACCGCCGCCACCCTCCAAGCCGCGGCCCCGCTCGTCCTCAACGTCTGGCCCGGCCCTCCGCCCGGCGAGACCAAGACGCTCCCGCCCGAAGCCGACCAGACCAAGGACTCGGATAAACTCATCGCCGGCCGGCGCATCATCAAACTCGGCAACGTGTCCACGCCACAGCTCGCCGTCTATCGGCCCGCCAAGGAAAAGGACACCGGCGCCGCCGTCCTGATCTGCCCCGGCGGCGGCTTCAACATCCTCGCCTACGATCTCGAGGGCACGGAAGTCGCGGCGTGGCTCAACTCGATCGGCGTCACCGGCATCGTGCTCAAATACCGCGTGCCCTTCCGCGATCCGCAGCAGCGCTGGCTCGCCCCCGTGCAGGAT
This sequence comes from Opitutaceae bacterium, assembly GCA_030693515.1. Classification (GTDB taxonomy): domain Bacteria; phylum Verrucomicrobiota; class Verrucomicrobiia; order Opitutales; family Opitutaceae; genus ER46. Next base: position 14,854 of record JAUYAK010000044.1, on the reverse strand, counting down.
GCGCAACGCGCGATGGGCCTCGTGCGGGCCCACGCCGCCGCCTGGCAAATCGATCCGCAGCGCATCGGCATCCTCGGCTTCAGCGCCGGTGGGGCCACCGCCGCCTACGCGGCGCTGCTTGGTGAAGAACGAAAATACCCCGCCGTTGATCGCAGCGACGAGCAACGCTGCCGGCCGGACTTCGCGCTGCTCATCTACAGCGCCGGCTTCGTCCAGCGAGCGGAGACGGAGTTCAAATCCCCGGTCCCGCTCACGAAGGACGTGCCGCCGATGTTCATGGTTCATGCGTTCGACGACGGCGTGCCGGTGCAAAACACACTCCTCCTCGCCGCCGCGGTAAAGAAGCTTGGCGGCTCTGCCGAGGTTCACGTTTACGACACTGGCGGCCACGGCTACGGCCTGCGACCTGTGCCCGAGCTTCCCGTCACGACCTGGCCCGCCCGCGCCGCCGAGTGGCTGGCACGCCGCGGCCTGCTCGCAAAGCCATGAGGGCGCGCACCGGGGGCGCGGCGCTAGCTCTGTTGTTCGCGGGCTGCACCAAGCCCGACGACCTCCCGCCGCCGCTCGCACCGCGGGTCGCCGCGGTCGATGCCACAGTTCTGTTTCAGCCGCAGCCCATCGGCGCGCCCGTCGTCGGCATGCCTTGGATCGCGCACCTCCGCGCGGCCGACCTCGATCGCGACGGCTTGGTTGATGTGCTCGTGTGCGATGCCCGCGCCAACACCGTCTCCTGGGTGCGGCAGACCGCAGCCGGTATATTTTCCGAGATCACACTCGCCGCCGATATTCCCGCGCCGGTCCATGTCGAAGCGGTGGATCTCGACGGCGACGGCGATCTCGATCTGCTGGTTGCGAGCTTGGGCCAGATTTTCCCCAACAACGATCGGATCGGAGCCGTCATCGTGCTCGAGAACGACGGGCCGCAGCGCTTCACCAAACGCATCCTGCTGGATCGCGTCGCGCGCGTCTCCGATGTGCAGGCGGCGGACCTTGATGGCGACGGCCGGCTCGATCTCGTGGTGGGCCAGTTCGGCTACGATCAGGGCGAGATCCGCTGGATGAAGAATCTCGGCGGCTGGCGCTTCGAGAGCCGCCCGCTGCTGAATCTGTCCGGCACGATCAATGTGTGCATCGCGGATTTCACGGGCGACGGGCAGCCCGACATCGCCGCGCTCGTCTCGCAGCAATGGGAGGAGATCCATCTCTTCACCCATGACGGCCGCGGCGGCTTCACCGGCAAGGTGATCTTTGGTTCGACGAACGAGGATTTCGCCAGCAGCGGCCTGCGCCTCGCCGACCTGAATCGGGACGGCCGGCCCGATCTCCTGTTCACCAATGGCGATGGTTTCGGCCCCACCCCCCAGCCCGGCCCGCGCCCGTGGCACGGAGTGCAGTGGCTGGAGAACCTCGGCGCGGGAAAATTCGCCTTCCACCGCATCGCCGATCTCCCGGGCGCCTACAGCCCGGTCGGCGTCGATCTGGACGGCGATGGCGCGACCGACGTCGTGGCGCTGAGTGCGTTCAACACATGGGACCAGCCCGGCGCGGTCTCGATGGTCTGGTATCGCAACGACGGCCGGCAGAAATTCACGCCGCATATCCTCGCGCACCGGCCGACGCACCTGCTCACGATCGACACCGCCGATTTCACCGGAGATGGCCGGCCCGCGATCGTCGCGGGCGCGTTTCACGCCTATCCCCCGTATCGCGACATGAGCCGCCTCACCCTCTGGCGGCGGGCCGGGCCATAGGAAGGCGCATGAAACGGCCCGGCCATTTTCGCCGCTGGATGATCGTGGGCACGGTGCTCGTGACCGCCGCGGCCGCGATCGGGTTCTGGCGCGACCACGCGCAAGCCAAGGTGCGGCGCGCGCATATCCCGGCGCGGCCCTTGCTCGCAGGCACTCTGGCGGAGCGCGCGGCCGGTGCCGAACGGCGGGCGGCCCGCGGCTCCGCCGCGCTGGCCGAACTCGGCCAGCTCTATCACGCCAACGGTTTTCTCCCCGAGGCCGCGCACTGCTACCGCGGCCTCGCGCAGCTTGAGCCGCGCACCGCCAAATGGCCGCACCGCCTGGCCGCGATTTACGCCGGGGCGGGTCGGCTGGAGGATGCAGCCGCGCTCTGGGAGCGCACCTTGCGCCTGGCGCCGGACTACGCGCCGGCGCTGATCCGGCTCGGCGACGTGCGGCTGAAACTAAACCGCGCCGCCGAGGCCGCCACCGCTTACAACACCGTGCTGGCGCACGAAAAGGACAACGCCTTCGCCTTGGCGGGCCTCGCGCGGCTCGATCTCGCGGCAGGGCGCGCCGTCGCCGCGCGCGAAAAACTCGAACGCGCCGCCGCCGCGAGCGGCGGGCGCATCGGCGCAGACCTGTTGGCCACGGTCTGCGAACAGGCCGGCGACCACGCCCGCGCCACCGCGCTGCGGGCGCGGGCCAAGGCCAGCGGCGCCTACCACGATCCGGCGGACCCTTGGATCGATGAGATCATGGACGATTGCCTCGACGCCTACCGCCTCACGGTCGCCGCCGGTTTCGCCGACCACGCGGGCGACACCGCGCGCGCGCTGCACCTGATCGAGCGCGCACTGCGGCTCGCGCCGGACAACGCGCCCGCCCATTTCCAAGCGGGCCTGCTCGCGCAGAAAAAGCGCGATGCCGGGGCGGCACGCGCGGCGTTCGAGGCGTGCGTGCGCGCCGCGCCCGATTTTTCCGATGGCTGGCTGCGGCTCGTCGAGCTGCACGCCGCCGCGCGCGACGAGGCCGCCGCCATGCGGGCGCTGGCCGCCGGGCTGGCCCACAATCCAGCCTCCGGCGGCCTGCTCGCCGAACAAGCCCGGCGGGTCGCTGCGACCGGGCGGCATGCGGAGGCGGCGGATCTTTTCGAGCGCTCGCTGCGCGCCCGGCCCGATGACGCCGACACTGCGGTCAAACTCGCCGGCGCCTACTTTCGCCTCGAACGCGTAGCCGACGGCGTCACTGCGCTCAACCACGCCCTGGCGGCCGAACCGGATCATCCCGGGGCGCTCACCACCCTCGCGCTGCACGCCATCGGCGGCGGCGACGAGGCGGCAGCGCGCAGCTGGCTCGACCGCGTGCGATCGCAGCCGCGGGTGCCGGCGGCGATGGCCGACGAGCTTGCGCGGGAGTTTCGGCGGCGGTTTGGGCGCGAACCGTAGCAGTGGCGCAGGACCTCGGCATCACCCGCGCCAGAGAGGAGCAGGGCGAAAAAAAACGCCGCCGGCTTGAGGCCGGCGGCGTGGGAGGCGGGAGCAAAGCCGCAATCAGAACTTAAACGTATTGGAGAGCGTCCAGACTTCGACGGGCGCGATGCGGAAGCCGGCCGGACTGCCATCGGGCTGGGTCGTGACCGGGATCAGGCTGTCGTGCTGGGCGACGTTGCGGACATTGAGCTGCACGCGCCAGTCGATGCCGCGCCACACATTGCGCCGACCGTAGCCGACCCAGAGGTCGATGTTGGTCTCGGTGGGACCGCGGTAGGGTTTGGCGATGTCGAAGCTGACTTCGCTCGCGGTCTTGCCGGTGATGGGGCGGTAGCCGATGACGACGGTGTCCTGCCAGCGGAGGCCGCCGCCGACGTCGAAGCCCTTGAGCCGGCCCTCGGTGAAGCTGTAGGTGCTGATGGTGTTGAAGCGCCATTCGCGCAGTTCCGGCACGTTGGTGCCTTCCTGGAGGCGACGGGAGGTCCATTCGGAGCCGACGTTCACGTTCCACTGGAAGAGCGAGGTCTCGTTGCCCGCGCCGCCCCACCAGATGCGGAGGTCGCCCGCCGCGGTGCTACGCAGGGCGTTCTCGTATTTGGAGACGAAATCCGCGAGCGCCGCGCCGCCGATGTTGGCGCGCTGGGCATCGGTCTTGGCGGCATTGGCGCTCACCCGCCAGTTGCGGGTGACCTGCGCGTTGAACTCGATCTCGTAGCCCTTGGAGAGACTGTCTTCCGTGAGGGTGAAGCCCAGCGGCGTGGTGGCGGAGAGCTCGCGGATCTGGCCGGCGGCGGGCTGAGAAGGATCGTAGCGGATGCCCCAAGCACGGTAGAAGCGCGGATCGAGCTGCTTCTGCCAGTTGCGCCACGCGGCGACCGCGGCGCGCTCGCGGGCATCCGCTTGGTCCTGATTCTCACCCGGGCCGGGGCTGTAGGTATAGCGACCCGCGCTGCCTTGGTTGGCCGTGTCGGCGTTGAAGCCGCCGAGGTTGAACTCGAAGACATTGGCCCAGTTGCCGGACCAGGCCTGCGAGGTGCCGAGGAACCAGCCGCCGCCGAGGCCGCTGCTGCCGGCGTTGCGCGCCGTGGTCTCGTAACGGTTCAGCCGCAACGAGTATTTGCCGTCCTTGGTCTCGAGGTAGATGCCCTTGTCCGTCGTGCGGCCTTGCGGGGCGGCGATGGATTCACCGTAGAGGTCGACGCGGTTGGCGGCAGGCTGGAAGTTTTCCGAGCGGCTGTAGAAGAAGCTCACGTTCACCGGCAGCTTCTCGATTTTGAACAGGCGATTGAGATGTGCGACCGCGCTCCATGTCTTAGAGGTCACTTCGAGTCGATTCGAGGCGTTGTCGGGCAGCCGGAAAGTCGGCCCGAGGTCCACTTGACCGAAACCAGGACTGCCGTTGGCGTCGCGACTGAAGCCCCAGGCCTTGGCGACATCGCGCCGGAGCCCGTAGGTGCCCACGAGAGCGTTGTCCCAAAAATGCGCCTGCCAAACCGCGACCCGCGAGAAAACCCGCGAACGGGTCAGGCGGGCGCTGGTCGTGAGCGCATCGCGATTACCCTGTTCGGAATCGGTGACGTTGACCGAAACATTGCGCCAGCCGATGTAGTTGGCGGGGTTTTCGGCCTGAGTGGAAGTGCGGCGCGTGTCGCCCGGCAGGTAATAGCCGTTGTCCCACGGTGCCGCAGAGTCGACGCCGGGGCGGGCAGCCCACGTGGAGTCGAAGATGCGGACGTTGGCGGTGGAGATGCGGGCCACCTCGGTCGGACGCGGGAGATTGAGTCCGCTCGCCGATGTGCTACTGAGCAGGGAGGGCCCGATATACATAACCGGGCTGACCGCGAGGAGGTTGTCGGTAAACTTCATCGACGGCGAGGCGCCGATGAGCTGGCGGTAGGCGGGATCGAGGATGGCATAGCGTTGCCAGTTGCGGCTGTCGGTCTTCACGCCGTCCTGGCCGTAGAGCCCCGTGACGGTGTGGCGGCCGAGCAGGCGGGTGAGCCAGGTGCGCTGCGTGCCCCGCGTGAAGTCGTGCGTGCCAAAGACCGTGAGGCGGCCGGACTCGCGCTCGATCTTGTTGGAATTGTTGCCGAACTGCCAGCTGTCGCTGACGAAGGCGCGGCCGACATTGGGATTGCGCGTGCCGTCCATGTAGGGCTCGCCATTCAGGCCGGCGGGCGAGCCATCGGAGTAGACGCTGTTGAAATCGATTTGGATGGATTGGCGGTCGTCGACGAGGAAGGAGAGCTGGCCGCTGCGGTGGAACTCGCGGTTGTAGGTGGCCTCGAAACCGAATTTATCCTTCATGAAGGTTTGCGCGAGGCTGACGTTCATGGCGCGGAAATTCTGCCACTCGCTCTTGTTGGGCCCATCGATCAGGTTGTTGTAGAAATCAAAGACCGAGGGGTCCGTGAGGTTGTTGTTTCGATAAACGCCGAACTCCGCAAACGGCAGGCGGGCGTTGCGGGCGAAGAGGGACTCGCTGGCGAGGCCGCCTTGGCGGTGGAAGGCGATGCCGCCGATGTTGCCGTCGACGTTGCCGTTGGGCCCGATGCCGCGCGTGGTGCGGATCTCGGAGACCATGAAGGTGGGCGCGCCATTGCCGGCAAAATACGCCAGCGGTCCGCCGAAGCTCTGGGCAAAGTTGGCGATGAGCGGATTATACGCCGGGTTGATTTGGCCGGCGTTGGGGCCGCCGTTGATACTGGGGCGCATCTGGCCGTGATTGGCGCGGCCGGTGTTGTCGTCCTGCAGTTGGAAGGGATTGAAGGTTTCCCGGTTCAAGTTGCGGAACGTGCGCGCGGAGCCATCGAGGTTGCGCCCCTGATAGGTGCCGGTGTCAAACCACGGCGTGATGCGATCGACGGGCGGCAGGGAGCGCGGGCGGTTGCTGGTGATGGCGCCGAGTTCGAGGTTGGCCTTCACAATGGTGCGGGCGTCGGTCTTCTTGAGGAAGGCGGGCTCGTAGCGGAGCGCGCCATAGAGCCGGCGGTCGCGGTTGAATGAGGGCTCCTGCTGGAAGCGCTCGTCGTTGTAGAGCCCGATCACGCGCACAGCCAATTCGTCCTTCAGGATGGTGCGGTTCAGATCCAACGTGGAACGAAAGGTGCCGAAGCTGCCGATGCGCACCTCGGTTTCGCTGGCGTTCCTGAAGCTCGCCTGCTTGGTGCCGGTGTTGATGATGCCGGCCGGGCTGCCTTGGCCGAAGAGGATGGAATTGGCTCCCCGCTGCAGCTCGACCCGATCGACGGCGAAGCCGTCCCACGGAATGGAGGTGGTGAAGAAATCACGCGTGTTATCGGCGGAGGTCAGGCCGCGGACGCGGGTGTTCTGGTTGGGATTGGTGAAGCGGCCGGTCTCGTTGAGCATCGCCGAATCGCCGACACCCGCGAAATTGCCCTGGATGGTGCCGACCTCGGTGCCGATCGTGTATTGCAGCAGCGTCTCGTTGCTCACCGCGCCGATGTCCTTCATGAACTGGCTGGTGATCACGGTGACGGCGTTGCCGATGTCGCGGAGATCCGTGTTGAGGCGATTGCCGGCCAGCGTCGTCGTGGCGGCGTAACCGCGATCTGTGGACGCCGAGACCTCAAACGGGGAAAGCACGATGGCGGTCTCGCGCCCCTCGTCGTTGTCAGTGGCGACCGGCTTGACGGTCGTGGGCCGGGCCGCCGCCGTGGTCGACGGCGCGGGGGCTTGCTGGGGCCAGCCGGTGCTGGCCGCGACGGCAAACGCGACGAGCGCCACCGCCGAGGGGGTTTGATGCAGCTTGGTTTTCATGATGGGAGTGGAAACACAGACGCAGCGGTCCGTTGCAGGGGTTGGGTTGCAGTCGACTGATCGGGGGGTGGGAACGCCGAGCCATGGCCCGACGGAAGGGCGCGACCATATTAGCGGTTCGCCAACGGCGCGCTATTACCCGAAAGAGCTATTCGTCCACCCTCAGCAGGCCCTGCTCGAAACCCCGCGCCACGGCCTCCGCCCGGTCGGCCGACTCGAGTTTTTGGAGGACGGCCTTCACGTGCGCCTTTACCGTGTGCTCGCTGATCGAGAGCGCGAGCGCGATGTCACGGTTGGAGAGGCCTCGCCGCATCCCGTCAAGCACTTCGATTTCGCGGTGCGAGAGATGGCGGCGCTTGGCCAGTTGCTCGAGCCGGCGCGTCAGCGCCTCCGGCATATAGCGGCCGCCGGCATGCACGCAGCGGATGGCGCGCACGAGCTCATCGCGGGTGACGCTTTTTTGCAGATAGCCAGCCGCGCCGGCCTCGATCGCGCGCTGGATATCCTCGTCGAGCTCCGAGGTCGTCAGCATCAGCACGCGCGCCTCGGGCGTGACGGCGCGCAAGGCGCGCAAAGCCTCAAGCCCGCCCATGCCGGGCATCCGCACATCCATGAGCACGACATCCGGCTTCTCCGTGCGAAACTTCTCCAGGGCCTGCGCACCGTCCTCGGCTTCGCCCACAATCACGATGTGCTCATCCAGGCTCAAGACCGCCGCCAAGCCCATCCGCACGACGGAGTGATCGTCGACGAGGAGAACGCGAATGCTGCCGGGATGCGCCATCTGCCGCCATCTTGCCGTTTGTGGCGCACGCATGCAATCACCCGAACGAGCGATAGGGCGTGCGCTTGCGCCGCATCGGCCAACCGTGCGATCTCGGGGTGTGTCCCGCCTCCCCGTCATCCTAGCGGCGGCCAGCGCACTGTGGTCTGGCGTGATGTCAGCCCAGGCGCCGGCAACCGGTCCGCTCGTCACCTGCGCGGCCGTGCGCGCGCTGCCACACCGCGAGGCGGCGCGCGGGCTGCCGGTGGCGATCCGTGCCGTGGTGACACTCACGCCTTCCGACGCGCCCGGAAAACTGACGGTGGACGACGGCACGGGCATTTGGATCAGCACCACCGTCGGCAGCCCGGCGGAGGCGGATGTGATGCGGGCCCGGCTGGGCGATGTGGTGGAGATCGAAGGCATCACGCACGAAGGCCATTTCGCCCCCACCATCGTCGCCAAACGCGTGCGCATCTCAGGCCGAGGGGCCTTGCCCGAGCCCAGGCCACTCGCCTACCTCGGTCCGGCCTCAGGCGCGCACGACTGCCAACGCGTGACCCTGACCGGCGTGGTGCAGGCCGCCGAACACCTCCCGCGCACGGGACGCACGGAACTACGGTTGCTCGTCTCAACTCCCACCGGGCCCTTCACCTTCCTGCTCTATGACGGCGGGCCGACAGATCCCACCAGCCTGATTGACTCCGAGGTGTCGCTCACGGGCGTTTTCTTCGCCTATTTCAATTCCCGGCGGCAATTCATCGGCGCGCGCCTCTTCACAAACGATCCGGCGGATGTGCAAATTGTGCGGCCGCCACCCGTCGATGCCTTTGCCGTGCAACAGGTCGCCCTGCCCGATGCCGCGAGCTTCTCCCCCGCCGGGGCGGATCTGCATCGCCGCCGCGTGCGAGGCACGGTAACCCTCAGCAAACCCGGCCACTATTTCTACCTGCAGGAGGGCCGGCATGCCCTGCGCATCAACACCCGCCAGCCCGATGTCCTCACGCCTGGCGACGAGGTGGAGGCGACGGGATTCTTCGAGCTGCAGCATCATCGCGCAGAGATGAAGGAAGCCGTGTTCCGCCGCCTCGGTCGCAATGCCCCACCCGCGCCCGTCGAGATCACGCGCCAGCAGACGCTCGTCGCCGAGCCGCGAGGCTTCGACACCCCGGTGCAGGATTATGAGGATTTCCTCGTCGCCCTGCGCGGACGCCTCGTCAGCGTCGATCACAAGCAAGGCGAGCCGCTGCGCCTAAACCTTGAATGCGACGGTGTCCTCGTGCCGGCGGAACTCTCTGGCCCCGCAGATCCGGCATGGGTCGATTCGCTGCGGTCCGACAGCGCCCTGCGCGTGAGCGGCGTCTGCGTGATGACCTTCTCGGATACGGTTCCGGTGGTCAACTGGCCCTCGCCCGTCTCCCTGCGCCTGCTGCTGCGCGGACCGGCCGACGTCGAGGTGCTGGCCCCCGCATCGTGGTGGACCCCGCAGCGCCTCTGGACCGCGCTCGGCCTCACCTCGGCCGTCCTCTTCGGCACCCTCGGCTGGGTCGCGCTGCTGCGCCGCCAGGTCGCGCACCGCAGCGCGCAGCTCGCGGAGGCGATGCGCGCCCGGCGCGACGCCGCGGTCGAATTCGAATCCACCCTCCGCGAGCGCAACCGTCTCGCCGCCGATCTGCACGACACCACGGAACAGGCGCTCACCGGCCTCGCGTTTCAGCTCGAAGCCACCGAGGCGCTGCACGGCCGCGCCCCGGAGCGCAGCCAGCAGCATCTTTCCCTCGCCCGCCAGCTGCTCGGCCGCAGTCGCGAGGATTTGCGGCGCAGCATCTGGAACCTGCGCGCCCGCCCGCTCGATCAGCACACCCTCGCCGAGGCGCTGCGCGAAATCGCGGCCGATCGCGCGATGGGCACAAACGCCCGGATCGTCGTGCACTGCGACGGCACGCCGCGGCCCCTGCCCGACTTCGTCGCCGGCAACCTCCTCCTCCTCGCGCAGGAAGGCATCACCAACGCCCTCAAGCACGCGCACCCCGGAGAAATCACGCTGCAACTCATCTTTCGCCCGCGGCATCTCACCCTCATGATCCGCGACGACGGCTTCGGCTTCGATCCCGCCACGGCGGAAGGCCCCAAGGATGGGCATTTTGGCCTGCAAGGGATGCGCGAGCGCATGAAGCGCCTCGGCGGCACCATCGCTTTTGAGAGCGCCCCGGGCCGGGGCACCACGATCACGGTGACCGTGCCAAGCGAGTGAGCCGAGACTCTTTCCGCTTCCGCAAATGAAAATCCGCCTCATCTCCGCCCTGCTGGCGGCCCTCGCCTGCGCCGCCGCCCTCCCCCTGGCCGCGCAGCCAACCTACGGCGGGCGCGATCCCTCCGCCCCGTGGCGCGCCGCGGCGGCCGCGCGCATCGAGCAGCTCCGCAAGGGCGACTTCACGCTGCGCGTCGTCGATGCCGCGGGCCGCCCGGTGCCCGGCGCGACCGTGGTCGTCGAGCAGCAGCGCCATGCCTTTCCCTTCGGCACCGCGCTGCAGATGGCGCGCATCTTCCAGGATACGTCCGAGAACCGCCTCTACCGGCAGAAGACCGCCGCGCTCTTCAACGCCGCCAGCCCGGAAAATGATCTCAAGTGGCCGCCGTGGATCGGCGAGTGGGGCACTGGCTTCAACCGCACGCAGACGCTTTTCGGTCTCCGCTGGCTGCGCGACCGCGGCTACGAGTTGCGCGGCCATGTGTTTGTCTGGCCCGGTTGGACGGCCCCGACCACCAACCTCCCCAACGCCATCACCAGCCTCCGCGGCACCCCGCGCCAGAACGAGATCCCGCAGCTCGTGCTCGAGCACATCGCCGAGCAGGCCGCGGCGACGCGCGAGTTCATCAACGAGTGGGACGTGCAGAACGAGCCCTTCGACAACAAGGATCTCATGGAGACCTTCGGCCCGCAGATTCAGATCGACTGGTTCAAGGCCGCGCGTGCCGCGCTGCCCACGGCCGGCCTTTACCTCAACGACTACAACATCGAGGATCAGACGCGGAATACCGCGCACGTCCGCGTCTTCGAGGACACCGTGCGCTACCTCCAGCAAAACGGCGCGCCCATCACCGGCCTCGGCCTGCAAGGGCACTTCGGCGCCAACCCCAGCGGCATCCCCGACTACCTCGCCACGCTCGATCGCTACGCGGCGTTTCGCCTCGCGCTCCGCATCACGGAGTTCGATGTGAACACCACCGACCTCGCGCTCCAAGCCGACTACACGCGCGACTTTCTCACCGCCAGCTTCAGTCATCCTGCGATGGCAGGATTCCAATTCTGGGGATTTTGGGAATCTGCGCACTGGCGACCCAACGCCGCGCTGTATCGCGCCGATTGGAGCGAAAAGCCCAACGGCGCCGCCTACCGCGCGCTCGTCTTCGATCAGTGGTGGACGCGCGCCACCGGCGCGGCGAACGCCCAAGGCGAGTTTCGCGGGCGCGGATTTTTCGGCGACTATCGCGCGACAGTGACCGCTGGCAGCCGCACCTTTGAAAAAACCTTCTCCCTGCGGGCCGGCGCGCCGGCACCCACCGTCAACGTCACGACCGAAGCCCCGCGCCTCGCCAATCTCGCGACGCGCGCCCAAGTCGGCGGCATCGCCGGACCTCTGGCCGCCGGCTTCGTGATCGCGGGCGGCGTGGAAAAGACCGTCCTGCTCCGCGGCGTCGGCCCCGCGCTCACGGCCTTCGGGGTGCCCGGCGCCCTCGCCCGGCCCGTGCTCACCCTCTACCGGGATGGCCAGCCCATCGCGACCAACACCGCTTGGTCCAGCGCCGCCAACTCCGCCGCGATCGCGGCGGCCGCCATGGAGGCGGGCGCCTTCAACCTCGCCCCGGGCTCGGCAGACAGCGCGCTCCTGCTGCGCCTGGCCTCCGGCGCCTATTCCGCGCAGGTCACCCCCGCCGACGACGGCACCGGCCTCGCGCTCGTCGAAGCCTACGAAGTCGGCGCGGAGGCGGCGCGCTTCACCAACCTCTCGACGCGCGCCTTTGTCGGCACCGGCGCGGCGGTGGCGATCCCCGGACTCGTGGTCACAGGGCCCACCGCGCGCACCTTTCTGATTCGCGGCATCGGCCCGGGCCTCGCGGATTTCGGCGTCGCGGGCACCCTCGCCCGGCCCTCCCTTGTGCTCATGCACGGCAGCGCCTCCGTCCACGCCAACGACCGATGGGAAACCGCACCCGATCCCTCCGCGATTTCGGCCGCGGGGGCGCGGACCGGGGCTTTTGCGCTGAAACCGGGCAATGCGGATGCCGCCTTGCTCGTCACACTCGAGCCCGGTGCCTACACCGTGCTCATCTCCGGGGCCAACGGCGGCACCGGCAACTGCCTCGTCGAGATCTACGAGGTGAATTAGCGTCCCGTGACGGCGGCTACTAAAAACGCCTGACCATACTCACTCTTGTCATTGCGAGCTCGACGCAGTCGGGCGTGGCAATCCAGCTGGATCGCCACGGCGCGCTTCGCGCACCTCGCGATGACAAACAGTTTTTGTTGGCGCCCTAAAAACTCTCTTCACTCCACTTCGTCTAGCCCGCCCTCACCCCATGAAAATCCCCCGCCCCGCACTGCTCGCTTTCGCTGCGTTCTTCGCGGCGCTCGCCCCTGTTTCCTCCGCGCAAGCGCTCGGGCCGTTCGAAGACAGCGCCGACGTCGGCTCCCCGAAGCTCGCCGGCTCGACCGCTTACAACCCCGTCACGCAGGAGTTCCTGCTCTCCGCCGGCGGCACCAACATGTGGGCCGCGCGCGACGAGTTTCAGTTCGTGTGGAAGAAACTGAAGGGCGACTTCATCGTCCGCACGCGCATCGAGTTCCTCGCCCCTGGCGTGAACAACCACCGCAAGGCCGGCCTCATCGCGCGCGCCGGCCTCGACGCCGATGCGCCCTATGCCGACGCCTGCGAGCACGGCGACCGCAAGCTCACGTCGCTTCAGTTTCGCCGCACCAAGGGCGCCATCACCGAGCAGGTCGTGCTCCCGATCACCGGCGCCGACATCCTCCAGCTCGAGCGGCGCGGCGACACCTACATCTTTTCCGCCGCACGCCCCGGCGAGCCCTTCGTCTCCGCCGAAGTGAAGGACCTCGCGCTCGGCGACGAGCTCCACGTCGGGCTCTTCCTCTGCTCGCACGACGCCGCCGTGAAGGAACACGCCGTCTTCCACGACGTGAGCATCATCAAGCCCGTGAAGCCGGGCTTCACGCCGTATCGCGACTACATCGGCAGCATCCTCCACTTGCTCGAAGTCCACACCGGCCGTCTCGAAACTATCCACCAATCCGCCGAGCCCTTCGAGGCCCCGAACTGGACCACCGACGGCGCCTTCCTGATCTACAACATCAGCGGACGTGGCGCGAACCGCGGGCTCCTCCACAAATTCTCCCTCGCGACGCGCACCTCCGCCGTCCTCAAAACCGGCACCGCCAACCGCAATAACAACGACCACGTGCTCTCCTTCGACGGCAAGCAGCTCGGAATCTCGCACCAAGGCCCCGAGACCAACAACCGCTCCGCCGTCTACGTGCTCCCGGCCGCCGGCGGACAGCCCCGCCTCGTCACGCCGAAATTTCCCTCCTATCTCCACGGCTGGTCGCCCGACGCCAAGTGGCTCGTCTACACCGGCGGCCGCAAGCCCGCCGACAATCCCACCGGCCCCGACAAATACGACATCTACAAAATCCTCGCCGACGGCACCGGCGAGGAAATCCGCCTCACCGACTCACCCGGCCTGAGCGACGGCCCCGAGTTTTCCCCCGACGGCCAGTGGATCTATTTCAACTCCACGCGCACCGGCCTCATGCAGCTCTGGCGCATGAAGCCCGACGGCTCCGCACAGGAACAGATCACCAACGATGGCTTCAACGACTGGTTCCCGCACCTTTCCCCCGACGGCAAATGGATCGTCTTCATCTCCTACCGCAAGGAAGACGTGAAGCCCGACGACCATCCCTACTACAAGCACTGCTACCTCCGCCTCATGCCCGTCACCGGCGGCAAACCCAAGGTCATCGCCTACCTCTACGGCGGCCAAGGCACCATCAACGTTCCCAGCTGGTCCCCCGACAGCCGCCGCATCGCCTTCGTGACGAACAGCGATCTCTGAGCAGTCGTAGGGTGTCTGTCTTGCAGACGCCGTGGCTTTTCAACTGACTCTGTGCATGCAACGCGACGCGCTAAAGCAATCGGGTAAGGTCGAAGCCTCTTTGGGTGAAGAACGATGAACCCGTATCAAGAGGCATTGAGGATGCGACTCGCGAAGATGCCGATCACCGCACCGAAAGAGCCTTGGACGTCACTGCCTCAAATCGCAATCGGCGGACTTCGAGAAGCTGGATTCTTGCCCGGTTCCGACACGCTTCTCGTAATCTCATCTTCAGGACGAGGACTGTTCGATGCATTGACCGGCAAGCGAATCGGAAGAGATGAAGAAGGAAGCGAAAAGTGCCTCGATGAAATCCGGCTGACAGCGGTTTCAATTGTGCCGAAAGAAGGCATCAAGGTAAGAGTCGCTGGACTTGCTGGTGGCGGCCTACCGTTGTCCACGAACGACGGCTGGCGTGTTCAAGAGGCAGCACCTGATTGGCCGAGGATGGCTGTGTATCTCCAGCCTCCAGGATGTTCAGTCTTCGTGGAGCAACGCGCATCGGGTGCCCAAAAGATATTTGAAGATTGCGAGCTACGAGTCTGCGGTTTTTCCGAAACCGGTCGTTCGCTGATAGTCGGAACCTCGGATACCCTCTACATATTCACGCGATGAAGAAGAAGCCTGAAAGAGCCAACGCGCATGGCTGATCTTCTCAGTAGTTCGACGTTCTTGTCCCGCGTCGAAGCCACCTTTGTGCTTACTGGCCGCGGGGTAGTCGTTACCCCAGGAATACCCTACGACGGGAAGAAATATTTCGTCTTCATCGGCGACGTGAGATTGCCTCGATTTAGTGGACATAGACATCCGCGTTGACGGGTAGCTGTTTGGTCGCTTCCGAGGACAGGAGCCGAAGAGCTTGCCGCAGGAAGCGACCAAACAGCGGAGGGCACGGAGTCGGCCGGTTCGGGCGA
>JAUYAK010000043.1 GCA_030693515.1 Opitutaceae bacterium | reverse complement strand
TCCCTGCCCGCCGGTTCAGGGCCTTCGTCAAACCACGGCGGGCAGGGACGCCCGCCGCTACTTACTGCTCGATCCGGTAGAGCGCGGTCTTGGTCCGGAGGATGAGCGATTTTCCCGTGACGGCGGGGGAAGCCATGCAGCCGGCGTCGAGTTTGTTGGTCGCGAGGACCTTGAATTCACGGCCGGCGGCGAGCACGAAGGACTCGCCGTTTTCGTTGCAGAAATAAAGGCGGCCGTCGGCGTGCAGCGGCGAGGTGGAGTGGTTGCCCTTGCCGGGCAGCCGTTCGCTCCAGATTTCCTGACCGGTCTTCGCCTCAAGGCACGTCACCACGCCCGTGTCCTGCGCGACCATAAAGAGGAGATCGCCGACGAGCACGGGTGTGGGTCGATTCGGGACATTGCGGCTTACTTTCCAGGCGACGTGGGTGTCCGTCACGATGCCGCTGCCGCCGGGACGCACAGCCCACAGCTCGCCCTTCGCCAGACCCGTGGCCGTGAAGATCAGGCCGTGGCCGTAGAGCGGGCACACCGAGCCGGAGTGAAAGCGGCGATCCTCGATGCGCCAGAGTTCCTTGCCGGTGGCGGGCTCGTAGGCGTAGGTGGCCTTGGAGCCGACGCTCACGAGGAGCGGCTGGCCCGCGTGTGTGATGACGAGCGGGGTGGAAAACGCCTTGCGAAAATCACCGTCGGCGGCCGGCTTCCCGTCGGGCTTGAGATCCTGGAAATCGATCGAGCGGTTGGTCTGCCACACGGTTTTTCCGGTGAGCTTGTCGAGCGCGACGACGTATTGGAAATCCGCGCCGTCAAAATGCAGGATTAGCAGGTTGCCCCAGATCGTCGGCGATGAGCCGGCGCCGCGCCAGTGGTCGCAGATAAAATCACGGCGCTCCCAGAGAACCTTGCCGGTCTGCGTGTCGAGGCACGCGGTGCCGGGCGAGCCGAACGTGACGTAGACGCGGCCCGCCTCGATTGCGGGCGTGGGCGAGGCGGCGCTGTTGAACGCGTGGATGAACTGCGGCTTTTCGACGTGGAAGAGCTTCTGATCGCGGATGATTTTTCCGGACGTGCGATCGATGGTGAGGACGGAGAGGTCGCGGGCGTCGTCGCTCGCGGTGGTCAGCCAGATCTGATCGCCCCACACGACGGGCGAGGACCAGCCTTTGCCGTGGATGGGCGTCTTCCACTTCACATGCTCGGTTTCGCTCCACGTGATCGGCAGGCCGGTGGCATCGGAGAGGCTCTGCCCGGTCGGGCCGAGGAAACGCGGCCAGTTGTTCCCGGCGCAAAGCGGGGCGAGGGCGAGCAGGGCGAGGGGGAGGAGAAAGCGTTTCATGCGGGTAGGGGAAGGAGCGGAGCGGATTCGGCGCGGCGCGTCAGGGTTTTTCCGCGCCGAGGGTTTCGAAATGCAGCCGTGCGCACTGCCACATGTAGGCGGGGCCGCCTTCGGCCGTGCGGCCCCACGGGTTGGCGACGGCGAGGCGGAGCAGTTCGAGCGCGCGGGCGCGGCGACCCAGCCACTGTTCGTTGAGGCCGGCGTAGTAGTGCGCGAAAAACATCACGCGCGCGTCGCCGTCGAGGCCGCGGGATTTCAGGTCGGCGAGCAATTCGTCGGTGGTTTTCCGGCCGGCGAGCATCTCGTAGAGCGCGGGAAACGGCTCCCGGTCAAAGCGCGTGTAGGGCAGCATCGCGCGGCGCGCGGGCTCGACGCCCGACGTGCGCGCGTCGGCGAGAAATTTCCAGATGCCGTTCTCCCGGTCGCGGTCGTCGTAGGCGTGGTATTTGGCGAATTGCCGGGATGACTCCGCGAACTTCCCGGCGAAATGGTAGGCGATGCCGAGCCGCCAGTGCGGCGCATCCGTGGCCGGATCGAGCGCGATCATCCGCTCGAAGTCCGTGATCGCAGCGGCGAAGCGGCCGAGGAAAAGCCGCCGATCACCGCGGCGGGAGAGCAGCGCAATGTCGTCGGGGGTCTGGGCGAGCGAAGCGGTCAGCGCGGCTTCCTGCCGGGTGAAATCCGCGAGCATCGCCGCGCGCTCGGCGGCCGGCATGGGCGGTTCGGCGGCCGTCAAGGCCGGGAGGCAAGCGAGCGCAATCAGGGCGGAACGAAACATGGCTTCGGAAGCCGATTCGCTAGGGTTGGCGCCGCGCCGGTCCGGCGGTGAAGCGGGGAAACTGGAGGCGGCGCGGCTCGCCGGCCCCGATGATGGGCGACACCGCGGCGCGAGGCTCGCGGGCGGGCGGAGTCGGTGCGGGCGGCAGTTCTCCCGTGGCGCGCGCGGCGGCCTCGCGCACTTTGTCCTTCTTGCTTTTGCGGCGGCCCTTGATGCCGCCGCCGGCCGGCGAGACGGGGCCGGCTGGGGGCGCGGTTTCCACCGGCTCGTAGCCCGCGATGTGTTCGCGGGGAATCTGCAGGCCGTGGCGCGTGGCGATCAGGTTGAAGTGCGCGTGTGTCGCGGCGGTGATGAAGCTGACGGCGACGCCCGCTTCGCCGGCGCGCCCGGTGCGCCCGATGCGGTGCGTGTAGTCGGCCGCCGAGCGTGGCAGATCGTAGTTCACGACGGCGGGCAGGCCGGCGATGTCGAGGCCGCGGGCGGCGACATCGGTGGCGATGAGCACGCGGGTCTTGGCCGACTTGAAATCGCCGAGCGCCGCGATGCGGCCGCCCTGGGTGAGTTCGCCGTGCAGGGCATCGGCGGCGAGGCCGGTGCGGCGGAGTTTGTCGGCGATGTGCTCGGTGGCGTATTTCGTGGCGACAAACACCAGCACGCGCGACCAGCCCTGCGTCTCGATCAGGTGGCGGAGCAGCGGGGTGCGCCGGGGCGCATCGACTTCGATGGCGCGCTGCGCGATGTCGGGTGCGCTCGCGGCGTCGGGTGCGAGGCCGATGCGCACCGGATCGCGGAGGAGTTCGCGCGCGAGTGTCTCGACCTTCGCCGGAAAGGTCGCGGAGAAGAGCAGGCTCTGCCGCGCCGACGGCAGGAGCATCAGGATGCGCCCCAGCTGGGCGGAGAAGCCGAGGGCGAGCAGGCGATCCGCCTCGTCGAGCACGAGCACGGCCACGCCGGCGAGCGACACGGCCTTTTGATCGACGAGATCGAGCAGGCGGCCGGGCGTGGCGACGATCACATCGGCCCCCGTGCCGAGCGCGACCTGCTGCGGGTTGATCGCGATGCCGCCGTAAACGACGAGCGTCTTTTGCGAGGGCAGGAGATAACGGCCGTAGCGGCGCACGGATTCGCCGACCTGCAGCGCGAGCTCGCGCGTGGGCACGAGGATGAGCGCGCGCACGGTGCGGCCCGGGGCGCGCGGCGCGATCTGGCGCGCCAGGCGTTCGAGCAGCGGCAGCACAAACGCCGCGGTCTTGCCCGAGCCGGTCGCGGCCGAGGCCAGCACATCGCGGCCCGCGGCGATCACGGGAATCGCGGCCGCCTGCACCGGCGTGGGCGTGGTGTGGCCTTGGTCCGCGACGGCGCGGCAGAGGGGCTCGGAGAGAGTGAGCGCGGAGAAGGGCATGGGTTGTCGAGCTGGCGCGCGGATCAGTCCAGGTGGACCACGATCGTGCGGCCGGCGAGCGCCACTTGGTCGCCCGCGAGCAGTTGGCGGCTCTTCCGTTTTTCGAGGGTGCCGTTGACGGTCACGAGCCCCTCGGCCACCGCCTGCTTGGCGGCGCCGCCGCTGTCGGTGAGTCCGCCAAATTTGAGAAACTGGCAGAGTTCGATGGGCACGGCGCGCACGGTGACGGGCTGCGGCGCGGAAGAGGAATCGGAGGACATCGACCGAGCGTCAGGGCGCACCCGCTGGGAGTCGAACCCGCAATCGCGCATCGTAGGCCCTGAGCTTGCTCAGGCCAAAAAGGGCGGAGTCGAAAAAGGGCGTCGAGCAAGCTCGAGCCCTACGCCAGCCCCAGGAGCGCCTTCGCTCAGGGCTGCTTCACGTCGTAGCAGTAGATCAGGTCCTGGTCGCGGAGGTAGAGCTTGCCGTTGGCGATGACGGGGTGGGTCCAGATCTTGCCGCTGGAGGCGCGAATCTTGGTCTGGGGATCGAGCTTGAAGCGGCCTTTTTCGGACCAGCCGGCGGGCGAGGCTTCGGCGAGCACCACGGTGCCGTTGTTTTCGTCGAGGCAGTAGAGCATGCCGCCGGCCGCGCCGATGGCGCCCTTGCCGAGCGCGCGCGAACTCCAGACTTCCTCGCCCGTCTTGAAATTCTGGCAGACCCACTGCGGATCGCCGTGGCCGTAGAGATACTCGCCGATCTTCACGAAGCCGCCGTGATGGTTTTTGGCGACCTTGTTTTCGTAAACGACGGTGACGCTGTTGTCGGCGCCGATGCGGACCATCTTGCAGCCGGTGCCGTAGCCGGCGGTGACATAGACCTCGTTGCCGCTGACGATGGGCGTGGGGATCATCGCGGTGCGGCCGGGGAAATCCGTTTGCCAGAGCAGCCGGCCGTCATCCGCGGCGAGGCCGAAGACGCTCTTTTCGTTGCGCTGCACGTATTGGGGCGTGCCGTTGATCGGGGCGGCGACGATGGAGGAGTAGTGGGCGGGCTCCTTGATGCCGGTGGATTGCCAGAGCACTTTGCCGGTCAGCTTGTCGAGCGCGGCGACCGTGCCCTTGGTGCCGCCAGGGGTGCAGAGGACCTTGTTGCCATCGACGAGGACGGACTCGGTGTAGCCCCAGTTGGGGGTCTTGCCGCCGAGCGAAGCCATGGATGTTTTCCACCGCACCTTGCCGTCGGCGATGTTGATGCAGGCGAGGTCGCCGGAGCCGCTCAGCGCGTAAACGCGATCGCCGTCCACGGTGGGCGTGCCGCGGGGGCCGTCGCCCCACTTGTTGTCGAAGATGCCGCCGATCGCGACGGCGCGGATCTCCTTGCCGGTGTTGGCGTCGAGGATGAGGAGCGTCTCGGTGTCGTCGCGCGTGCCGATGGTGAAGTATTTGCCGCCGGCGATGGCGGGGCCGGAGTAGCCCTTGCCGGCGTTCTCAAACATCCAGAGGCGCTTGGGTCCGCCGGCGGGCCACTCTTTGAGCAGGCCGGTCTCCTGCGAGACACCCGTGCGGTCGGGCCCGCGCCACTGCGGCCAGTCGAGGGCGAGCGCGGAGGGGGCGAGGGATGCGAGGACGGCGAGGACGACGGTAGGCCGGAGGAAGGTTATCATGAAGGTGGGGGGGATAGACTACTAGACGCGCCGTGATAGGTGAGGATGCGTCGGAGGAACGCGAATGCGTTTGGTCCGGGGGCGTTGGGAAAAATTTCGTTGTCGGCCCGGCCTGGCTGCGGCGTGCTGGCGCCTAACGTCATGAGGCGCTTGCTCGCAGTTTTTCTGCTCGCCGCGGCGGTCGCGCCTATGCGCGCGGCCACGCTGGAAGCCTATCAGGCCATCCATGCGCCGCTGGAGTGTGAGACGGCCGCGATTTCGCCGGATGGGAAATCGCTCGCCGCCATCGTGCGAACCGAGGGCAAGCTTGAGCTGAGGATCTTCGACCTCGATACGGCCAAGGCCATCGCCAGCGTGCGCTTCGATCCGAAGCTGACGAAATTTCCGGGCGAAGATCGCCTGCTTTGGGTTGGCGCGACACGTCTGGTCGCGCAAATCGGCTGGCGCGAAATCGTGGCAATCGACGCCGACGGAAAAAACCAGATGCGGCTCGTGGACTGGGAGCAGCGGCATTGGTTTCGCGCTCCGCTTTTCAACTCGGGTCCCGAGAGGCCGTGCTGGGTGAAGGTGGTCGCGTGGTCCGCAGACGAACCGGAGTTCGTCCATATCGAGGCGGCCTCGCTCGGCAGTTTCGCGGTGGTCCGCGTGCATCATGGCACGGGCCGGGGTGAGGTGCGTCTGGAGGAACTGGGCGATCCGCCGGTGCTCTATGATCGCCGCGGGGTGGCGCGGGTGCGCACCAGGAATCGGGACAACCCGGAGGGCTACGATTTGCGGGTGCTGAATGGAAAGGCAGGCCCATGGCGGCCGCTGGATCGCGTGCTCGCCTCGGAGGATCAGCCGCAGTTCCGCGTCACGGTGGGCAACGTCCACGGTCCACGCTCGCTCCCGCTGGGCTTCGGCCGTGATCCCGAGGTGCTCTACTATGCCTCCAATGTCGGGCGGGACACGTTCGGGATTTATGCGGTGGATTTGCGGACCAAGCAGCGAACGGAATTCGCCCTTGAGCATCCGACGATCGATCTCGCGCCCGTCTTCCTGCCGTGGACGGGCGAGGCCGTGCTCGTGCGCGAACGCACGTCGGGTGAGGTGGTCGGGGCCCGGTTTGCCACCCAGCCTACGGGCGCGGTATGGGCCGAAGCGGATTTGCGTTCGGTGCAGGAAAATCTCGGCCGGCTCGCGCCGGACCATGGAGTGCGCATCGAGAACTGGGACGACGCGCGCGAGCGCTTTCTCGTGCGGCTGTCCCATCGCGCCGAACCAGGGGGCTTTGCTGTTTTCACGCGGGCAGACGGCAAGCTCAGCCATCTCTTCGACCGGGCCCCGCGGTTGAGCGGGTTCACGCCGCCGCACACGACGCCCTGGGTCATTACGCGCCCCGATGGTTCGCGGCTTACCGGCCACCTGACCTTGCCGGCGAGCATGGGCGGCGAGCCCTTGCCGGTGGTGGTCGTGATGCGACCCGAGGCTTGGGTCGAGGGAGTGTCGGCCGATTATTCGCCGGTGGCGCGCTCGTTGGCGCACATGGGTTATGCGGTGATCGAGATCGCGCACCGCGGCACGCTTGGGTTGGGCTTGCGCCACTGGGAAGCCGGGCGCGGTCGATTGGCGGAGGTGACCGCGGAGGACGTTTTCACCGCTGTGGATCGGATTGCATCGGTGGCGCGACTCGAGCGCGGCAAAGTCGCGCTGGTGGGCACGGGCTTCGGCGCGACGATGGCCCTGAAGCTGGCCGTGCTGAGCCCGGAGCGCGTGGTCTGCGTCGTGGCGGAAGGTCCGCTCGTGGATATGCACGGCCGGGTCCGCGACGGTCGGGACGGATATGAGTTCATGGCGCGGAGGCGCGAGGTCGACCGTGCGTATTTCGGCCCGAGCAAGGAGCAGTTGCGGGCATGGTCACCGGAGGTGTTCGCCGCAAAACTCACCCGGCCCGTCATGATTGTGACCACGAGGCAGGACGACTCGCCGTTCCTCGACGATCCGACGCCGGGCTTCATCAAGCGACTGCGAGCGACAAAGTTTGCCCCAGAGGTGCTGAGGGTGAAGGCGGTGAATGGCCGGCCCGACATGCTCGCGCGCATCAGTGC
The DNA here is from genome assembly GCA_030693515.1 of Opitutaceae bacterium. Taxonomy (GTDB): domain Bacteria; phylum Verrucomicrobiota; class Verrucomicrobiia; order Opitutales; family Opitutaceae; genus ER46. The sequence goes on along the minus strand of JAUYAK010000043.1, from coordinate 72,946 downwards.
GGCGACGGAGAAATTCCTGGCGGAGCATCTGCCGCTGCCACCGCGGTAACGGTGCAGGGGATTCGCTCCGGCTCACGGCGCAATCAGGCACGGGGCACAGAGGCCGGGCTTGGCGACGCTTTCGAGCGACGTGCGGTCAGCGCGTTGCGGTTGAGAGGCGGAAGGCCGCCATCTCCTCGCTGTTGCGCACGAGCAGGATGTCGCCGGCGAGGGCGGGATGATTCCAGGTCTTGCCCTTGATCGCGGGGATGCGGGCGAGTTCGGTGAATTTTTCGGGCTTCGCGCGGGCGAGGGCGAGGTCGCCGTTTTCGGCGAGCACCAGCAGCAGATCCTGATCGGCGAGGACGATCACCTGGCCGTGGCCGTAGCGGCCGCCTTTCCATTGGCGCGCGCCGTCGGCGAGGTCGATGCACGCGAGGTCGTTCTTGTCGAAGCCGTAGGCGTGGCCGGCGTGGACCACGAAGTCGTTGAAGTAGGGTTTCACGGCGGGCGAGGTCCACCGCTCCTCCACGATCCAGGTGTCCGCGGGCTTGGCCACTGCGAGGCGCAGCACGCCGACCTTGGCGCCGAGGCCGGAGCCGCTGCCGAGGAGGAGGTCGCCGTCGGGCAAGAGGGCGGGCTGCGTGATGCCGTCGTTCTTCCACTCGTGCGTCCAGAGCGGGCGGCCGTCGGCGGGGGCGACGGCGATGGCCCCGGCACCGTTGAGGAGGACGACGTGCGCGACGCCGTGCAGGGTCGCCAGGTGCGGCGAGCTGTAGCCCCAGCCGCCTTTCGGACCGGTCCAGCGCGGCGCGCCGCTGCCGGCATCGTAGGCGGCGAGCAGTCCGCCGGCGGCGATGATGACGGTGTCGCCGACGACCAGCGGCGAGCACGCGAAGCCCCAATCGGGCACTTTGCGCGCAAGCTCGGTGGCGACAGGGCGGGACCAGACGGGTGCGCCGGTGCGGGCATCGAGGGCGTTGAGGATGCCGGTCGCGCCCATGGCGTAGATGCGGCCGTGCGCGAGCGTGGGCGTGCCGCGCGGGCCGGCGCCGGCATTGGATTCCCAGAAGCGCGTCCGATCCGTGTGGCTCCACACAGGGGCGCCGGTGCCGAGTTGGTAGCACGAGACGACCTCGTCTTCGCCGCGCTGCTCCTGCGTGTAAAAGAAATCCCCCGCGACCGCGAATGACGACCAGCCCGGACCGACGGGCCGGCGCCACAATTCCACCGGCGGAGAGGCCGCCCAATCGGCCGCAATGCGCGAACCGCGCACGATGCTGTCGCGCTGCGCCCCGCGGAAGCCGGGCCAGTCGGCGCGAGCCGCGGTCGCGGCCGCTGGTGCGGGGGGCGGCATCGGCTGGGTGCGCGCTTGGGTGAGGAGCTGCTCCTCGGCGGTCGGAGTCCAGCGCCAGTGCAGATCGGCTTGGCCACTGCCGGAGAGGCCCGCGGTGCGCAGGGTGCCAAACACGCTGACTGCCGCCAGCAGCGCGACGGCGATCATGGCGCGTCGTGCGCCGGCCGAACGACCGCGGGTCACGACCGCCGCGGCGACGAGCGCCACTCCGAGCACCGGCGTCGCGAAAAACGCCAGCATGAGGCCCATCATGCCGTTGCCGATAGAGGGATGGATCAAGGTCCGGGCGACGATCACGAGGAGGATCGCGAGGGTGATCGCGCCCAACCGATCAAGCCAAGGCGCGCGGCTGAAAAACAACCACCACAGTCCGATGAGCAGGCCGCACCCGGCCCCGCCGAGCAGCACGACGATGCCATCGGTGGGAAAGACCAGCGGCCCGGCGACCCAGAGGGCGACCTGTGCCAACGCGAGGGCGACTCCCGGCCAAAGACGCAACGGCCGTGGCAGTGCGGGGACGGGAGAGGAGTGGTTGTGCACGGTGGTCAGTGTGGACGGATCTTAGTGCCAGAAAACACCGCCGGCGGGGCGGAAGTTACAGGAGATTGCCAGACCTCACGGCGCCCGGGCCCTCACGGCGCGGCCAGCAGGGGCGCCCAGAGTCCGGGCTGCACCGGCGGAGTTTTCCCGTCGGGCGGGAAGGTGGTTTTCACGGCGGCGCGCAGTTGCGCGCCGAGATCGGCGACGGTCGCGGCGTGGGCGGGGAGCGTCGCGAGGTTGGTGAGTTCCTTCGGGTCGCTGGCGTGGTCGTAGAGTTCGCGGCCTTGCTTGCCCTCGTCCCACTCGGTGTAGCGCCAGCGTAGCGTGCGCAGCGAGTAGCCGAAGAAACGCGGCGCGGCGCGGGCGCCGGCTCCGCCGCCGCGGGTGACTTGGGTGAGAGCCCAGCCGCGGCCCGGCGTCGCGGGATTCTTCAACATGGGCACGAGGGACTGGCCTTGGAGATTGGTGGGCGGCGTCAGGCCGGCGAGTTCGGCCAGCGTGGGAAACAGATCGAGGTGCGAGACGGGCGCGGCGGCGACGGAGTTTTTGGCGGACACGCCGGGGGCGACGATGAGCAGCGGCACGCGCGCGCTCTCCTCGAAGAGACTCATCTTCTGCCAAAGCCCGTGCTCGCCGACGTGGTAGCCGTGGTCGCTGGTGAAGACGATGATGGTGCTCTCCGCGAGGCCGAGGCGGTCGAGCGCGGCGACGACGCGGCCGACCTGCGCGTCCATGAAGCTGATGCTCGCGTAGTAGGCCTGGAGGGCCTGGCGGCGCAGATCGTCGGTCAGATTGTCCTGTTCGCGTTTGTAGCTGCCGAGCGCGGCGGCGGGGAGATCGGCTTGGTCTTCCTTCACGCCGGCGACGATGGGCATCTCGGCCTCGGGATAGTAGCCGAAGTAGGGCACGCGCGGCGCGACGTAGGGCGTGTGCGGGCGGAAGAAGCCGACCGCGACGAAGAACGGGCGATCGCGGCGGGCGGCGCAGCGTTCGAGCACCCACTCGGCCTGGTCGGCGAGGATGCCGTCGGTGTGGTTGGCGTCGCTTTTTTCGGAGGCGAGCCAGCTGAGCACACCGCCGAACGAACCGGGCACGAGGCTGAAGATTTTCGGATGCTCCTCGAGGCGGTCCACGCCGGCGGGATTAAGTTCGAGTTCCCACGAGGCGGGATCGTCGTGGCCGTCGGTGCCGACGGAATTGGGGACGTTGTAATGGTAGAGTTTGCCGAGGCGCGCGGCGAACCAGCCCTGCTGGCGGAAGGCTTGCGACAGCGAGAGCTGCGCGGGGATGGTCTGCCGGAAGATTTGGGCATTCGCGAGGATGCCGGTGCTGTTGGGGTAGAGCCCGGTGAGCATCGAATTCCGGCTCGGGCCGCAGAGCGGAAAGGTGCAGTAGGCGCGGTCGAACCGCACGCCACGCGCGGCGAGGCGGTCGAGATTTGGGGTCTTCGCGCGCGCGTCGCCGTAGCAGCCGAGGAGGTTGTTGAGGTCGTCGGCGATGAGGAAGAGGACGTTCTTCTTTGCCGGCGTGGCCGCAGGGAGGGCCATGAGGGGCGCGAGGAGCAGGAGAAGCAGGAAGGAGCGGCGGAGTTTCATGGGGAAAGATGAATCAGGCAGAGGAATGAGGGTGAGGCGACCGGTCGCTCACCGCACGGGCAGTTCGCGGAAAGTTTTCTCGATGTCCTGCATGAGATTGATCACGGATTGCACGCCGGCCTCGATGAACTGTTCGCCCTTGGCGGCGGTGGCCTTGGTGGCGTCGCCCCAGGTGCCGGATTGCGTCATGCGCCAGACGCTGCCGGGCGAGGAAAAGAAAAACGCCGTGTGCAATGCGGGGCTCTTGGTGATCGTGTCGGGGAAGTTGGGGAACTCGGCATTGGCGAGCGCCATGTCCACGAGGGCGGGGTTGATGGCGAGGAGCATCGAGACCTCGCATTCGCCGGCGTGCATGCCGCGGCCGCCCTCGGTCATCGCGCCGAATTGCGCGGGCGTCAGGCCGTCCCAGTAGTTGAAGGGAAACGCCTTCGCGCCCGGCGGCAGGCTCTCCGCCACCTGCGCGCAGGCGTAGGCGAGGGCGTAGGTGTTGTCGTAATGGCCGTTGAGAAAGACGATGCGCTTGAACCCCGCGCGCGCGAACGACACCGCCAGATCGCGGATGACCGCCATGAACGTCTCGATGCCGAGGCTGAACTCGCTTACGAAACCGCGGTGCGGGTAGGAGAGCGTGTAGGGGAGCGGCGCCGCGACGAGGGCATTGCCCTGCCGCACGCACACGCGCCGGGCGATCTCCTGCGGGAGAAACATGTCCGTGCCGATCGCGGAGTGCGGGCCGTGCTGCTCCATTGCGCCGATCGGGACGTAGAGCGTGTGGTGCTGGCGGAGAAACGCCTCGATCTCGGAGTTGGTGTTTTCGGCGAGGAAGACAGACGGAGGTTTCATGGAAGGGTGTGGGGTTACGGACATGGGGTTAAGTTTCCGCCGTCGCCGCAAGCTCGCGCATCCAGATCCCCGGAGCGGGCTAGCGGCGTGGCGCGGTCTTGCTCGCGAACACCGGAGCGAACGATTCCGCAATCGGCTCCCAGTTTTCTTTGGTGAAGGGCGATTTCGAGTGGTTGCAGACGAGGGCGACGACGGTCCGCGTCGCCGGATGAAGCAGGAGCACGGAGGTGCCGCCGATCGAGCCGCCGGTGTGGAGCATCACGCGGTGGCCGGCCGCATCGCGCCCGATGCGCCAGCCGATGCCGTAGTCGGTGGCCTTGCCGTCGGCGGTTTTCTGCTGCGTGAACATGAGCGCAAGCGTGTCGGTTTTCAGAAAGCCCGGCTGCAGCAGCGCGGAGCCGAAGCGCACGAGATCCTCGGGGGTCGAGAGGTAGCCGCCGCCGGCCCACTTGTAGCTGTTGTCCACCGCGGGCGCGGGGGTGAATTTGTCGGGCGCCTCGCCGGCGTAGAAGCGTGTGCAGTCCGGATCGGTCGCGCCCTTGTGGTCGGCGCGCGTCTGCGCAAGCGCGAGCGGGCGGAGCACGGCCGTCTCCATGTAGGCGAGGAAATCCTGGCGTGCGGCCGATTCCATCACCGCGCTGATCAGGGTCCAGCCGTAGGTGGTGTAGATGTATTTTGTGCCCGGCGGCGCCTCGAGCGGATCGCGGTCGAAAATTTTCAGGCTGGCGCGCGCATCGGCAAACGGCCGGTTCAGGTGCATCTCGTTGCCGCGGTAGTGGCGGATGCCGCCGAGGTGGCCGGCGAGCTGGCGCGTGGTGATCACGACATCCTTCTCGGGGAACTCCGGGACGTAGCGCTGCACCGGCGCATCGAGATCGAGCTGGCCGCGCTCGACCAGGAGCATGAGGCCGACGGCCGTGAGGGATTTCGAGATGCTGCCGATGCGAAAACGCGTGGCGGGCGTCACGGGCTTTTTCTCCGCGAGATCGGCGTAGCCGAAGCCCTGCGACCACACGACCTGGCCGTCGACTGCGACCGCAACTGAGACGCCGGGGACCTTGGGCGCAATCTGCGTTTCAACGAGCACCCGCGCCTGACCGATTGCGACGTCGAGCGCCGAACGATCCGCGGCCGAGGCCGAAAGGAAAAGCGCCGCGAAACTGATCGCGAGCGACCGGAGCAAAGCGCGGCGGACAGGGCTGGATGGGGTATTCATGGTGAAGCGAAGTGGGGCGCGACCCAGCGGCGTCACCGCAGCAACAGCCAGCCCGCCCCGCCGGAGGCGAGGATGATGGCGGGCACAGCCCAGCGGGATTTCCAGCGCCACGCCGCGGCAAGCGCGACCGCGAAGATCGCGCCGGCTGCGACCGTGGAGATCGTCGTCAGCGCGAGTTTGGCTGCCGTGATCGCAATCAGGCCCACGACCCCGGCGGTCACGCCCTCGAGAAAATGCCGCAGCAGGGGATTGGCCATCGCGGCCTCCAGATGGCGGAAAAACAGCAGGGAGAAGCCGAAGGCTGGCAGGAAAATCCCGAGTGTGATCGCGAGGGCACCGAGCGCACCGCCGCCGAAGTAGCCGACGAACGTCGAGAAAATGATCAGCGGCGCGGGCAGCACACCGGAGAGGGCCACGCCGTCGAGGAAATCGCGCTCGGTCATCCAGCGGCCGCGCTCGACGGCGTCCTCTTTCAGGAAAGGAATCGCCGTGTAGGCGCCGCCGAACGTGAGCAGCCCCGCGCGCAGGCCCGAGGCGAACAGCGCCGTGGGCGTGGCCTGTCCGGTCTGGCGCACCTCCGTCGAGCCGACGACCGCCGCGGACGGCAGGAGTGGCGCGCGGCCCGCGACGACCGGCGAGGTTTGCCAAATCGAGACGGCGAACGCGCCGCCGATCACCGCGGCCCAGAGCCAGCGGCGGGACGTGGCGACGACATAGCCGAGTCCGGCGAGCGGCAGGGTGATCCAAAAGGAAACGCCCAGCACCTCGCCGACGGCGGCGAGCAGCCCGACGACCCACAGCGGTGCATCGGTGAGGCTATGGCCGGCGATGCGCTGACACGCGCGCACGATGAGCGCCACAACCGCCGGCTGGATACCGAGGAAGATCGCGGCAAAGGCGGTATTGGTGAGGCCCGCCGTGAGATAGAGCCAAGAGAGCAGAAACATCAGCACAAAGCCCGGCAGCATGAACCCGAGGCCCGCCACGATCCCGCCCCAGCGCCCGCGTGCGATCATGCCGAAATGCACGCACAGCTCGTGCGCCTCCGGCCCCGGCAGCACCTGGTAGATTGCGAGCAGGCGTTTGAAGTGGCCGGGTGTGATCCATTTTTCCTGCGCGACGAGTTCCTGCCGGATCATGTCGATTTGCGCCACGGGGCCGCCCCAGGCGAGCGCACCGAAACGGAGAAACCGCAGGAACAGCCGCCCGAGCGATTCGTCGGGGGCTTGCACGGTCTCGGCGGCTGCGTCGGCGGAAGGCGCGGGTGCGTCGGACGACATGCGCGGAGGCTGCGACCGCCGGGCGAGGTCTGGCAATACAGGACGCGGCCGCGATTACGGAATCGACGGGACCTTGGGGCCGAAAATGCCCCAGCCGAACGACTGATCGAGCGCGAGCAGCCACAGGGCCGCGACATAGAGCCAGAGCACCACGAGGGCGATCTGGCCCCAGGTGCGTTTGCGCGGGTCGGCGGAGTCAAGCCACGAGGGTGCGGCCGTCTCGGGCAGCGCCGCGGACGTGGTGACGGTGGCCGGGACGGTCTGGGCCGGGGCGGGCGAGGGGGCTTTGCGCTTGGCAGGCTTGGCGCTCATGGAGTCGGGATGGTGAAATAAAATCGGTCGCGCGCAAATCTTGTTTCCCAAGCTTCAAGCGTTACCGTGGCGTGCTCGTGACTCCGTCCACTGCTTCAATTTTGGCGTCCGCGTGCGCCGACGCGCGATGAAGGCCGTCACCGATCCGGCGGCGCTGCTGCTGCAGCGCATGCTGCGGTTGCTGCGGTGGCGCGTCTGGATTCAGGAGAAAATCCAGCCCAACGAGTGGCAGGCCACGCTGATCTGGGCCGCGATCGCGGGCGTGCTCGGGGCGTTGATGGCGCTGGGGTTCACCACCCTGACGGAGCGGGTCCACGGCTGGTTCGGCGACGCGGAGCTGGGCGTGGTGGGATCGATGGCGCGGCTGCCGTGGTGGGCGGTGCTGCTGGTGCCGACGGCGGGCGGCGCGGTCGCGGGGGCGATTCTGCTGTTCGGGCAGAGGATCACGCGCTCGGAAAGCTCGACCGATTACATGGAGGCCATCCTGATCGGCAACGGCCATGTGCCGCGGCGCGCAAGTCTGGTGAAATCGGCCGCGGCGCTCTTTTCCATCGGCTCCGGCGGTTCGATCGGACGCGAGGGTCCGATGGTGCAGCTCGCGGCGGTGGTGGCCTCGGCGCTCGGGCGCTGGCGCAAATTCACGCCGCCTCAGCTGCGGCTGCTCGTGGCCTGCGGCGCGGCGGCGGGCATCGCCTCCGCCTATCACGCGCCCATCGCCGGCTCGTTTTTTGTGGCGGAGATTATCTTGGGCACGATCGCGATGGAGAGCCTGGGGCCGCTGGTGATTTCCGCCGTGTCCGCGACGCTCACGCTGCACCTGTTCACGGCGTCGCGGGCGCTCTACAAGGTGCCGGCGTTCGGCGAGGCCACGTTTCTTGAGATGGGGCCGTTCATTTTGCTCGGACTGGTCGCGGGCGTGATGGCGCCGGTGTTCCTCGCGTCGCTGCGGCATGCGGAAAAGTTCTTTGTCTCGCTGCGGCTGCCCATCGTGCTCCGCCTGGCGCTCGGCGGCCTGATCGTGGGCGTGATCGCGATTCAGGTGCCGCAGGTGTGCGGCAATGGCTACTCGGTCGTTGTCGAGATCCTCTCGGGCAAGGTGGCCTGGGTGTTCATCCCGGGGCTGCTGGCGTGCAAGTGGCTCGCGACGATGGCGTCGTTTGGCTCGGGCGCGCCGGGAGGCGTGTTCACGCCGTCGCTGTTCATGGGCGCCAGCGCGGGGCTGCTGTTCGGCACGGCGGTGCACCATGTGTGGCCGGCGGGGGCGCCCAACCCGCTCGCGTTTGCGCTGGTGGGCATGGGGGCGTTTCTTTCCGCGGCCAGCCGTGCGCCGGTGATGGCGGTCATCATGATTTTCGAGATGACGATGAGCTACGACATCATCCTGCCGCTGCTGCTGTGCAGCGTGATCGCCTTCTACACGGCGAAGGGCATCAGCTCCTCCTCGCTCTATGATGAGGCGCTGAAGCGCAAGGCCGCTGACGCGCCCGCCCCCACGCTGATGGGCCAGCGCGTGGCCGACCTCATGCGGCCCAATCCGCCGGTGCTCACGCCGGCGGCGCGCTTCGCGGAAATCGCGGGGATGTTTGTGAAGCTGCGCGTGAACAACCTCTACGTGGTCGACGAGGCCGGGAGGTTTCTCGGCGTGGTCTCCATGCACGACATCAAGCCCTATCTGGGTGAGCCGGCGCTGGCGGAGCTGGTGCTCGCGCGCGACATCGTGCGCGACGACTTCCCGCGCACCGCGCCGGATCAGCCGCTCACGGAGGCGCTGGCCGGCTTCCTGGGCATCGTGGCCGAGCGGCTGCCGGTCGTGGATGCGGCGGGCGTGCTGCGGGGCAGCTTGGCCAAGACCGATCTGCTGCTCGCGCTCGTCGAGCAGCGCAAGGCACCGAAACCGGCGTAGTCGCGTCACAATTGGGTCACGGCCTCGTTCCCGGCTGGCTTGCCGCCGGCCGGGCCCGCTGCATGGTGGCCTGTCCGCCATGCCCTCTCCCCGTCCCAAACGCCGTCCCTCGCCCTCCGAAGCCGCCGCCCGCGCGGCGCGCCGCTCGCCGGCGGCGGGCAAAGTCGTCTTTGGCAGCCGCGAGCTGAGCTGGATTGCGTTCAACCGCCGGGTCCTGGAGCAGGCGCGCAGCCCCGCCAACCCGCTGCTCGAACGCGTGAAGTTCCTCGCGATCGTGAGTTCCAACCTCGACGAGTATTTCGAGATTCGCGTCGCGGGCCTCATGCAGCAGGCTGATTCGGAGACGGGCGATCTTTCGCTGGACGGCCTCACGCCGCGCGAGCAGCTGCGCCTCGTGCGGACGGCGATCAACGAACTCGTGGCGGACCAATACGAGTGCTGGCGCCGCGAGCTGCTGCCCGCGCTCGATGCGATCGGCGTGCAGTTTCGCACCGCGGCGCAGCTGGATGAAAAGGAGCTCGCCTGGGTGCGCGCGCATTTCGCGACGCAGGTGCAGCCCGTGCTCACGCCGCTCGCCGTCGATGCGGCGCATCCCTTTCCGCTGCTCGGCAACAAGACGCTCAACGTGCTCGTCTCCCTCGATCACCCCGAGACGCCGAAGCAGGAGAACCTCATGATCATCCTGCCGGTGCCGCGCAGCCTGCCGCGCATCGTGCAGATCCTGCCCGACGCGCCCGGGCCGCGCCGGCACATGTTTCTCAGCGAGATCATCAAGCTCTGCGCCGGGGAGCTGTTTCCCGGCTACGCGGTGCGCGGCGCGCACGCGTTCCGCGTCACGCGCAACAGCGATCTCTACATCGACGAGGACGAGTCCGAGAGCCTGCTCAAGAAGGTCGAGGAGGAGCTGCGCAATCTCCGCCGCGGCGCCGCGGTGCGCCTCGAGATCGAGGACGGCGCGCACGAGGAGCTGTTCGACGCGCTGTGCCGGCACCTGGAACTCGCGCCGGAAAACGCCATCCGGATCCGGGGGCCGCTGAATCTTTTCCGGCTGATGAGCCTCTACGAGATGATCGACCGGCCGGACCTGAAATTCCCGCCGTTTGCGCCGCCGGACCCGACCAAGCTCACGCCCCACCGCTCCATTTTTGATCTCATGCGCGAGGGCGATGTGCTCCTGCACCATCCCTACGATTCGTTCGCCCCGGTGGTGGAGTTTGTGGAGCAGGCCGCGCGCGATCCCGATGTGCTCGCGATCAAGCAGACCTTCTACCGCACGAGCGGCGATTCGCCGATCGTGCGGGCGCTCATCGACGCCTCGGTGGCCGGCAAGCAGGTGACGGCGCTGATCGAGCTCATGGCGCGCTTCGACGAGGCCAACAACATCCGCTGGGCGCGCGAGCTGGAGGAGGCGGGCGTGCACGTGGTCTATGGCCTCGTGGGCCACAAGACCCACTGCAAGTGCTGCCTCGTCGTGCGGCGCGAGGCCGGGGCGCTGCGGCGCTACGTGCATCTCGGCACCGGCAACTACAATCCCAAGACCGCGCGGCTCTACACGGACCTCAGCCTCCTGACCTGCCGCGATCACCTCGCAGCCGAGGTGGCCCAGCTCTTCAACACCCTCACCGGCCTCGGCCGCACGCCGGAGTTCAAACACCTGCTGGTGGCGCCCTTCAACCTGCACGCCCGCGCCCAGGAGCTGATTGCGGCCGAGACGGCCAACGCCCTCGCCGGCAAGCCCGCGCGCATCGTCGCCAAGATGAACAAGCTCGTGGATCCCACGACGATCGAGAGTCTCTACACGGCCTCGCAGGCCGGCGTGAAGATCGACCTGATCGTGCGGGCGACCTGCTGTCTCCTGCCGGGCGTGAAGGGCCTGAGCGAAAACATCCGGGTGCGGAACATCGTGGGCCGTTTCCTCGAGCATGCGCGCATCTTCTGCTTTGAAAACGGGGGCGATCCCCGCGTGTGGTGCGGCAGCGCGGACTGGATGCCGCGGAATTTCTTCCGGCGCGTCGAGGCGGTGTTTCCCGTCGAGGACCCCGTGCTGCGCCGCCGCGTGATCGAGGAAATCCTCGCGACAGAACTGCGCGACAACGAGGACGCCCGCGAGCTGAGGCCAGACGGCACCTACACCGCGCCGACGCGCGCGGCGGGCGAGGAGTCGTTTCGCGCGCAGCGGTATTTCATGGCCGCGGCCATCGCGCGCGCGACACCGCCGGTCACGCCGGCCATCGTGCCGGCGCCGGGGCCGGCGTCGACCTGACGCTGGCTGGTCCATGCAACCGATCCGGGACTGCAGCCCTTACGGCTGCGCCGGATCGCGAGACAGCGCGTAGGGAATCTCGCGATAGTCGCGGCCGCCCTTGATGTGCGATTCGCTGTAGCCGACGCTGATCGTGAGCCCGCGGGCCGGATCCTCGAAGACGAAATTCATCGAGCCGGTCTTCTCGCTGTAGCCGCCGCTGCCCATGCCGAAGCTCAGCGAAAACGATCCGTGGATCGCGCGCTCGGTCTTCTTCTCGGTCGCCTCGATGGTGCGGGACGGCCGGGCAAGGAAGGCCGGGGGCGCGAGGAGAGTGCGCGCGAAGCGGGCCGTCTGCTGGCGGGCGATGAGCGAATCGAGCTGAGCGATCTCGGCGGTGGACAGGCCGGCGAGGCCGGCGACGCGGCGCTCGTCGGCCGTGAGGCGCTGCGAAAAAGTCGCCGCCGCCTCGGCGGTCGAGGTGGCGTTCGCCGCGATGCTGCCCGCCACGCGCGAGGTATCGCGCCGCACGAGCGCGTCGATGACGGCGATTTGATCCGAAGTGAGCTTGGGCAGGCCCGCGGCAGCGCGGTCGGTGGCGTTGAGCGAGGATGAGAAACGGCTGTCATCACCCGCGGCGTGACCGGACGGCGCCAAGCCAGCTGCCGCGAGCAGCAGCAGTGCGCAGGCGAGGAACATCCGGACAGGGGAACGCATGGGCTAAGGGGGACTCCCAACGATTCGAGCGGGTTCCGGTGTTTCCGCGAGCCCGAAAAAAAACGCGCCCCGGCAAACCGGGGCGCGTGGGAGAGAGCGGGGCCGGGTGCGGCCGCGGCGGGAGTGCGGCGCTTATTTCTTCGTGGCCGGGGCCGGCGCGGCGGGCGCGGGCGTCGCGCTCTTGATGTCGAGCAGGTCGACGTCAAACACGAGGGTCGAGCCCGGAGGGATGCCGGAGTTGCCTTGGTCGCCGTAACCGAGCGCGGGCGGGACGTAGAGTTTGATTTTGCCACCCTTGGTCACCTTCTGGATGCCTTCGGTCCAGCCGGGGATCACTTGGTCGAGCGGGAACTCGGCGGGCTCGTTGCGTTTGATCGAGCTGTCGAACTCGGTGCCGTCGAGCAGCGTGCCCACGTAGTGGACCTTCACGGTGTCGGTCGGCCGCGGTGTCGTGCCGTCGCCCTGCTTGATGATTTCGTAATGGAGGCCGCTGGGGAGCGCGACGACGGCCTTGTTTTCCTTGAGCTTGGCGAAGTAGGCGGCGTTGGCGCCCTCGTTTTTGGTTTTGAGCTTGGCGAGGTAGGCGCCCTGGCGCTTCTGCATGAACTCGTCCATCGCGGGCCCGATCTTCTCGAGTTCGTAGGGCGAGTCCTTGCCCATCGCGGCGGCACGGATGCCGCGGAGCAGCGTGTCGAGATCGGCTTCGCTGAATTCCAGCTCGGTGAGGCCGACGCGCTTGCCGATGAACCAGCCGAATTCCTCGACGAGCTGGGTGTCGGTGAAAGTCGGCGCGGGCGCGGGCTGGCCGGGCAGGGTGACCTGCTGGGCTTGGACGCGCAGGGCGACGGGGCCGAGCGCGAGAATCGAGAGAGTGGCGAGGAGCTTCAGTTTCATGGAGGGAAAGACGGAGTGGAGTAACCGCGGTGTTGGATTTGTGCCCGAAAAGTTGCAGGATGTGCCGGCCGCCCCCGGCGAAGGCAATCCCGATCTCCCCGCTTGAACCGCTGGCGGCGTTGCCCCATCACCGCCAGCTTCGACTCATGAATGCCTCACAATTTTGGACGAGTCAGGATGGCCAGATCCTCTCGGTGAAGAACAAGGACGAGCGCACCGTGGTGCTCAACCTTGGGTTTTGGCCGCGCCAGCCCGTGGAGTTCGACTTCATGAAGGAGCAGATCGCGGCGCTCAAGTTCACCCTGCGCAGCTCGATGGCGCGCATCGGCATCGAGATGGTAATCACGGGCGCCCCGCGCATCGAGGGCAACCGCGCCGAGATCGAGGTCGAGGCCTTTATCTACGACGCGAGCTTCCCCCACGCCGCCTACTGGAAAAAACTCATGCGCGTGGGCTCGCCCGTCGGCCGGCTCTACCACGCCCCGGCGGCCGCCAAGCTCTCGACCGCCGAAATCCGCACCGCCCTCGCCGAGAACAGCCTCAAGCTGCCCAACACGATCAGCATCGACAGCTCCGGGCGGGTTTTTCTGACGCCCCACCAAGTCACCTACACGCTCCAGCCGCGCCTGCAGCGGCACGAGTTCGAGCGGGTGATCGCCGGGCTCGCCGGCCGCAACTTTCTCGATCGTGTGCAGATCCGGCACGACGCCTCGCCGCTCGTGATTCCGCCGCGCTCCGGCATCCTCACGAGCTGCTCGATGTATCTGAAGGAGCATTTTGTCGTGCTCAACCAAGGCGCCGGCAACTTCGGTATCCACACCAGCGCCGTGCTGCTCGATCCGATCAAGACCTTTGGCACGAATGTGATGCTCGAGATCTACAACACCGGCGACCAGCCGGTGGTAAATCCCATGGTCTCGGTCGAGGTCTTCCGCGCGCCCGAGCCCGAGGATCCGGACCTGAAGCCGCTGGCGAAGAAACGCACGCGCCTCCTCGCCACGGCCGCCGGCCTCTACAAATGCCTCGACGATAATCCGCCCGCGCCCACGGCCGAGGCCAGGCCCCGCACCAAGATCACCGTGCGCGGCCAGAGCGGCGCGATGGAGAACCGCTCGGTCGTCGTGCGGGCCAACGAGGACCTGAAAAAATTCCTCGAATGCGACGCCTGCCCCGTCGGCAGCCGCACGATGATTCAGGCGCTCGATCACGCGCCGGACAATGCCGACACGCTCATCCTCGACTACTTCCCGGACCTCCTCGAGCAGATCGAACTCTTCACCCGCCTCGGCGACGCGAAGATCAAGCGCATCATCTTCCGCCGCGCCTCGCGCACGCACGGCTATTTTCTCTCGAGCAACGCGCACGCGCGCCTCGATGCCTTCCACGCCATCGGCGTGCAGGTCCACTGGTATGACGAGCAGACGAAGGACGTCTACCGCCACACCTACCGCAAGGAGCACGGCTTCTTCGTGCGCGAGGAGCTGGCGCGGAAATTCCAGGAGGCCACCGTGCTCGCCTTCTACGGCTCCGCCTGGGGCCTCGAACAGCAGGACTCCGACCGCATCTCCGCGCTGGTGGACAAGCTCACGACCTTCATCGGGCACAACCTCGGTGTGCTCACGGGCGGCGGTGGCGGCGTCATGCGCCTCGCCACCGAGCAGGCCCGGGCCAAGGGCGCGCTCACGGGCGCCTGCTTCCTCGAACTCGAGGCGCAGCCGCCGGAGCTGGGCGTGGATTTCTTCAACACGTTTCAGGAATCATCGCGGCATTTCCGGCAAAAGTGGTTCGAGGCGGCGGATTTTTGCATCTTCAACGTCGGCGGCGTCGGCACGCTCGAGGAGGTCGGCATCGAGCTGTGCAACCTCAAGCTCGGCATCCGTCCGCGCGTGCCCTACGTGTTTTTCAACGCCAAATTCTGGGACGACCTGCGTCGCCAGCTCGACACCATGATCGCAACCAAGCGCGCGCCGGCCTGGATGCGCGACTACGTGCTCTTCAGCGACGATCCCGACGAAGTCGTGGCCTTCTATCGCAAGAAGCTGCAGGTGCTGTAGCCGGTGCGCACGATCCTTCCTGTGGCTCAAACCATTCTTCCCGGTTCCGTTCTCGTAGTGGGCTCCGGCGGTCGTGAGCACGCCCTCGTGCGTGCGCTGATGGCCTCGCCGGCCCGGCCGCGTGTGATTTGCGCGCCCGGCAATGCGGGCATCGCCGACGAGGTCGCGTGCTTCCCCGTCGCGGCTGACGATGTGCCGGGCTTGGTGGCGCTCGCGCAGCGCGAGAAAATCGCGTTTGTCGTCGTCGGGCCCGAGGTGCCGCTTTCCCTGGGCCTCGCGGACCAGTTGATCGCGGCTGGCATCCCGGTTTACGGCCCCCAGGCCGCCGGCGCGCGCCTTGAGGCCTCGAAGATTTTCACGAAGCAGATTCTGCTCAAGCACCGCATCCCGACGGCGGCGGCCGGGTTTTTCAGCGAGGTCGCGCCGGCGCTTGCCTACCTGCGCACCCGTCCCATCCCCATCGTGATCAAGGCCGACGGCCTCGCGGCGGGCAAAGGCGTGGTGGTCGCTCAGTCGCTCGCTGAAGCCGAGGCCGCGGTGCGCGAGATGCTCGAAGGCGGGAAATTCGGCGCGAGTGGCCAACAACTGCTCATCGAGGACTGTCTCTTCGGCGAGGAGACCTCGATCCTCGTCGTCGTCTCCGGCCGCGACTATGTGATTCTGCCGACCTCGCAGGATCACAAGCGCATCGGCGACGGCGACACCGGCCCCAACACCGGCGGCATGGGCACCTATTCGCCCGCCGAGGTGGTCACGACCGCGCTGCTCGCCCGGATCGAAAACGAAATCGTTCGTCCTTCCGTCAACGCCATCGCGGACGAGGGCATCGACTACTGCGGGACGCTCTTCATCGGCATCATGCTCACGTCCGCCGGTCCGAGCGTGATCGAATACAACGCCCGCTTCGGCGATCCCGAGACGCAGGTCGTGCTGCCGCGCCTCGCCAACGACGTGCTCGCGCTCCTCTGGGCCGCCACGCGCCGTGAACTCGGCGGTGTGAAACTGGTCGAGAAACCCGAGCACGCGATGTGCGTGGTGATTGCCGCCAAAGGCTATCCCGACGCCTACCCGAAGGGCGACGTGATCGCTCTGCCTGCTGCTGCTTCGCTCCCGCCTGGCGTGTCCATTTTGCATGCCGGCACTGCGCGCAACCCGGCGGGCCAGCTCGTGATGAACGGCGGCCGCGTGCTCGGTGTCACCGCGGTCGCGCCCACCCTCCGCGCCGCCGCGGACCAGGCCTACGCCACCTGCGATGCGATCCAGTGTGCCGCAAAATACTTCCGCCGCGACATCGGCGCGCGCCAACTCAACCGCTCATGATGCTCCGCCTTTGGCTCGCCGGCATTTTTTCCGCCCTCGCGGCGACGTGGGCCGCGGCTGCGCCCGAGCGCGATCTCGGGCTGGGGCTCGTTTATGTGCGGGTGAAGCACCTGCCGGCTGATTTGCCTGCCCCGCCCGCGGGCAAGGCCCCGCCCTGTGTCGTTGATGTGCGCTACATCGAGGCGGATGCGGCGGCGGTCACGACGTTTGCGGCCTGGCTGCGTTTCCGCGCGGCTCCCCGCACCCCTGTCTTTGTGCTCGCCAACGCGCTGACCTCGCCCGCGCTCCTCGATGCGCTTGCCCCTCGTCTGCCGGGCGACGGCATCATCGTGATTGGCGCGGCCGGCGGGAGTTTTCGGCCGGACAGCGCGGTGCGAATCTCGGCGGAGGAGGAGCGCAGGGCCTACGATGCGCTGGAGCAAGGGGCCGCCCTTGAGACGCTGCTCGCCGACAATCCCGACAAGGTCCGCAACGACGAGGCCCGCCTGGTGCACGGATCGGCGGGCCAGCCTTCGCCGGATGGGGCGGACGAATCTCCCACCCCCCGCCGTCCGCCGCCGCTGATTGATGCCGCCTTGCAGCGCGCCCTGCATCTGCACCGCGCGCTCCTCGCCCTGAAAAAGCTCTGACGGAGCGGCGGTGCGTTCCTGCCCGCCGAAGTTTGGCGATCATCCTGAACCGGCGCGCCGAGCCTCCCGCCGCTACCTGGCCGCCCACTCCGGCTTTGCTTTTAGCCTGAAACCCTGTCCTTTCGCTCGCTGTGTCTTCTCCCGGAACCATCGTCATCGTCTGCACGGCCAACGTGTGCCGGAGCCCGATGGCCGCGGCCCTCCTCCAGCACGCCCTCCGTGCCGAGGCCGAGCCGCTGCGCTCGCTCAAGGTCGTCTCCGCCGCCGTCGCCGGCCGGGGCGGCGACCAGGTTTCCGAGAACTCGGTCATCGCCTTGCGGAAGGTCGGCCTCGACGTTGCGGGCCACCGCAGCCGGGCGCTCACGCAGGAGATGTTGGATGGCGCGCTGGCCGTCATCGGCATGACCGAATCGCACCGCGCGATGATCGAGCTGCAAGGCGCGCCCGCGCCGAAGAATCTATTCCTGTTCCGGGAGTTCATCCCCGGTCCGGTCGACCGCGAGATCTGCGATCCCTTCGGCGGGCCGCTCAAGGCCTACGAGGCCGCGCGCGACGAGATGGTCGAGGCGATTCCGTCACTCGTGGCGCACCTTAAGACGCTGATCGCGCCCAAGCCGGCGTGATTACGATTTACGATTTTGGATTTACGATTTTCGCTCCGCAATTTTCCGGCGACCGGCCCCGGCCCATTTCTCAAATCGTAAATCCTAAATCGTAATTCCTGATGTCTCTCACCTCCGCTCCCCTCCGCACCCTCGATCCCGAAATCTACTCCGCGATCACCGCCGAGCTCGGCCGCCAGCAGAGCCACATCGAGCTAATCGCCTCGGAGAACTTCACCTATCCGGCCGTGATGGAGGCGCAGGGCAGCGTCCTCACCAACAAGTATGCCGAGGGCTACCCGGCCAAGCGCTGGTATGGCGGCTGCGAGCACGTCGACAAGGTCGAGAACATCGCGATTGAGCGCGCGAAGAAACTCTTCGGCGCCGAGCACGCCAACGTGCAGCCGCACTCCGGCTCGCAGGCCAACTTCGCCGTTTACACCGCCGTGCTCCAGCTCGGCGACAAGATCCTCGGCATGAACCTGAGCCACGGCGGCCACCTCACGCACGGCAACCCGGCGAACTTCTCCGGCAAGCAATACACCTTCGTCCAATACGGCGTGCGCGAGTCCGACGGCCTGATCGACTACGACGAACTCGCCGCCATCGCCCAGCGCGAGAAGCCCAAGATGATCACCGTCGGCGCCAGCGCCTACTCGCGCGTGATCGACTTTGCCCGCATGGGCGAGATCGCGCGCTCGGTCGGCGCCTACCTCTTCGCCGACATCGCGCACATCGCGGGCCTCGTCGCCGCGGGCGTGCATCCTTCGCCGGTCCCGCACGCGGATTTCGTCACGACCACCACGCACAAGACCCTGCGCGGTCCCCGCGGCGGCCTCATCCTCTGCCGCGCCGCGCACGCGAAAGCCATCGACTCCGCGATGTTCCCCGGCGGCCAGGGCGGCCCGCTCATGCACGTGATCGCGGCCAAGGCCGTGTGCCTCGCCGAGTGCCTCAAACCCGAGTTCAAGACCTACTCGGAGCAAGTCGTGAAAAATTCCCGCGCCTTCGCCGCCGCGTTCCTCAGCCGCGGCTACAAGATCGTCTCCGGCGGCACCGACAACCACCTCTTCATGATCGATCTGCGGACGAAGTTCCCCGAACTCACCGCGAAGAAGGCGCAGGAGACCCTCGATCTCGCCCACATCACCTGCAACAAAAACACCGTGCCGTTCGAGACCCGGAGTCCGTTCCAGGGCTCGGGCCTCCGCCTCGGCACGCCCGCAATCACGTCTCGCGGCTTCGCCGAAAATGAAATGGACGAGATCGCCGGCTGCATCGACACCGTGCTCGCCGCCATCGGCACCCCGGGCGAAGCCGCCGCGCTCGACGCCGTGAAACAACGCGTCGCCGTGCTCACCGCGCAGCATCCGCTGCCGTATCGGATGTGATTCTCGCTGCTGGGACTCAGCATCAAAAATTGTGACAGCCGGCGTCGTGTCGCTGTGCAAGAAGCTACCAACTGGGGCGGATGATGCACGTCGCGACAAAGCATGAAGCCCGCGAAATCTTGGATGAGCTGGAGCGTGACTCCAATTCGCAGCTCTATCGCTGCCGCTACGACGCCGAACGTGTTGCGATTATCGTCCCGCAGATACTGTCCTGCTTGGCCATCGACGACACTGTCATTGTGCATCGTGCCCTGTGCGCACTGCACCTCATCGGGCGAGACGCGCACCTAGCGATTCAAGCGGTCACGAAGTTTGTTTTTCATCATGACAAGGTCATTCGTGACGTAGCGGTTTTGACGCTTGCGCGGATTAGCATCCGCTATCCGCAGCGAGCGATTAAGCCGCTCGTTTTCGCTGCATCCGAACCAGAAACGCAAAAACTGGCCCTGTTTGCTCTCATCGATTTGGGGCCAAACGCGATTTCAGCGGTGAGTGTTTTTGTCTCCGCGTTCGAGAGCCGCGATGCGCGGATTCGGCGACTGGCTTTGCGTGGCCTGAAAGTGATCGGCGCGGACAAGGCAACCGTTGAGCCCTTAATCAAGAGTGCCCGCAACGATTCCAACGGGTTGGTTCGCGACACGGCTGAGAAACTTGCGCGGAGTTTTGAGACTCGGCGGGTTTGATCACTGCCAGTTGCGCCTTGGCCTTGCGCGCGAAATCTCCCTTGTCGCTCTATGCGCTTGCCCGTCCTGCGCCAGTTCGCGCTCTCGTTCTCGCACACGACGTGGGTGAAGCAGTGGGGCGAGTGCCTCGTCTTCAAGGTCGCGGGCAAGATGTTTCTGATCATCGCGCTCGACGCCGAGACGATCGACGGCGTCGTGTTCAAATGCACGCCGGAGGAGTTCGACGATCTTACTGACATCGACGGCATCACGCAGGCGCCCTACTGCGCAAAGCGCCACTGGGTCCGCATCGGCGATCTTGCGGCGCTCCCTGCCGCTGAACTCGATCGTCGCATCCGGCGCAGCTACGACCTCGTCGTTGCCAAGCTCCCGAAGAAACTCCGCACGGAGTTCGGACTTTATATCAACGTCCCGTAAGTTCTAGACTTTTGTCATTGCGCGGAGCGCGCAGCACCCCGTGTCGGTCAAGCTGGATGGTTTCGTCGAACCGCTCTTTGCCGTGACCGTCTAAAAATCAAGGGACATTGGTATAGTTGCCAAATTACGTGATTTGATGCGCCAAGAAGAGGCGCCTCACGCGACTTGTGTTCACGGGTTCGCCGAGCCGAGAGACCGTCGGTCGCTTTTTAAGATGCGATCGAAGAACGGCGGCGAGCGGACTTCCTTCGTGGTCAAGTTGCCCAGTGCTTCGGACAGCGAGCACTTTTCCAGTCTACCCCCGGCCGGGATATCCGCCTCACGCAAACGTTCCGCTTCCCTTTGTGGCAGTCGGGTCCGCCGCCAGACCCGCGCCAAGGCGAATCTACTGCTCAATCGCCCACAACGCGGGGCAACTATCGGTGTTTCCCCGTGCGGAGCAGCCTGCCGCCAATTTGACCAAGGTTTTCCGGATCTTCCGCATCTGCGTCAGTCGCCGATCGATGTCGGCGATTTTCCGTTCCAGTTCCATCCGCATTTCACGGCATGACTGGCCGGGCAGTAGCCGCAAGTTCAGCAGGTCCTTAATCTCCCGCAACGTGAAGCCGAGTTCTTTGGCTGAGCGAATAAATCGCATTTGCGCGAAAGCGTTTTCGTCAAAATCCCGGTAACCCGAGTCCGGCCACCGGTGCGCGTCCGCCAGCAATCCCTCTCGCTCATAATAGCGGATGGTCTGGGCGTTCACGCCGGCTTTTTTTGCCAGTTTTCCGATAGTCATGAGACAGGCCTTTGACCTTATACCATACTACACGGTGTATGGTGTAACCATGAAAAAGCCCAATTCCTCATGGATTCTGACCGGGGGCGTCTTT
Organism: Opitutaceae bacterium; assembly: GCA_030693515.1. Classification (GTDB taxonomy): domain Bacteria; phylum Verrucomicrobiota; class Verrucomicrobiia; order Opitutales; family Opitutaceae; genus ER46. Next base: position 52,100 of record JAUYAK010000043.1, on the reverse strand, counting down.
GCCGCCATCGTGGCCTCACTTTGCTGCATCGGACCGCTGCTGTCGCTCACCCTTGGGCTGGGCAGTTTCGCCGCCTCGGCGTGGTTTGCCCAATGGCGACCGGCACTGCTCGGCCTCACTTTCGTGCTGCTGGGCTTGGCGTGGTATCTCACCTATCGTAAGCCAAAAGCGGACTGCGAAGATGGTTCCTGCGCCCGGCCGGCCTGGCAAGGCGGCGCGGATCAGTCTGTGGCTGGGCACGCTGGTGGCGCTGGGAGCGGCAATTTACCCTTCACTGCCGGTGGCGAATCATCGGATCGATGCCGCGGTCGTGGTCGCCAGCGACGCTCAACTCAGCGTGCTGATTCCCTCGATGGATTGCCCCCCCTGCGCGCAGGGCATCGAAGCCTCGCTCAACCGGGCGCCCGGTGTGAAGCAGGCCGCGGTGAATTATGCCACCAAAGCGGCGATTTTGGTTTACGATCCGGCCGTCACCAGTCGCGACAAGCTGCTCGCCCTCATCGACGCCAGCGGGTTCCCGGCTGACCGCTCCACTGTCAAATAAGCAAAACCCTCAACCCATCTCCGTATGTCCGATTGCTGCTCCACCGACCAAACTTCCCCCGCCTCCGTCACCGAGGCCCGCGCGACGCAGACCGCCGACAAACACCTCCTGATCGTGGGCGGTGGCGGCGCGGCGTTTTCCGCCGCGCTCAAGGCCTCGGGCCTCGGGGCCCGCGCCACGATCATCAACGACGGGCTGCCGATGGGCGGCACGTGCGTGAATGTCGGCTGTGTGCCGTCCAAAACGCTCCTGCGCGCCGCGGAGGCTTTGAATCGTGTCCAATCGCCGGGCCGCTTCGCGGGAATCGAGACGACGGGCCAACTGGCTGATTTCGCCGCCGTCATTCGCCAGAAGCACGAACTCGTCGAGGCGTTGCGCCAAGCCAAATACGCCGACGTGATCGGCGACGATCCCAAGATCAAGTTCATCCCCGGCCGGGGCCGGCTGATCGACGCCCGCACCGTCGAGGTCCATGGCGGGCGCCTCAGCGGCGATGCCGTGCTGCTTTGCACGGGAGCCCGGCCGTCGGTGCCCGCCATTTCCGGACTCGCGGACGTGCCCTTCCTCACCAACGAGTCGGCGTTTGAGTTGAACGAGCTGCCCGAGTCGCTGCTCGTGCTGGGCGGGCGCTATGTCGCGCTGGAGTGCGCACAGATTTTTTCCCGGCTCGGCAGCCGTGTGACCGTGGTCCAACGCTCGACGCGCATTTTGCCCACGGAATCGCCCGGGTTGACGGAGGAACTTGCGGCCCACCTGAAGGCGGAAGGTCTGGGTATCGTCACGGGCGTCGCCGTGCAGCGTGTCTTCAAGGATGGCCCCGGGGTCGCCGTGGAAGCTGTCGTCAACGGACAGCGCGAGGTCTTTCGCGCCAGCCACTTGTTGCTCGCCACCGGACGCACACCCAACTCCGACGGGCTCGGCCTTGAAGAAGTCGGCGTGAAGGTAGATGCGGATGGCTTCATTCGGACCGACGATCACCTCGGCACCACGGTGCCAGGGGTCTACGCGGCGGGCGATGTCATCGGCGAACCGATGTTCGTCTATACCGCGGCTTACGAAGGCGCTCTCGCCGCCGAGAACGCGCTCACGGGGGCCGCCCGTTCGCGCGACTACACGGCGTTGCCGTGGGTGGTCTTCGTCGATCCGCAAGTCGCGGGCGTGGGCCTCGATTTGGTGCAGGCGGAAGCCGCCGGCCACGACGCCGAGGCCAGCACGGTCCCGCTCTCGCAAGTGCCGCGCGCGCTCGCCGCGCGCGACACGCGCGGATTCATTCAACTGATCCGCGACCGGAAAACCGACCGGCTCCTCGGCGCGCGAATCCTGGCGCCGGAAGGCGGCGAACTCCTCATGGAGGCCGCGCTCGCGATCCGGCACGGCATCGCCGTGCGGGAGCTGGCGTCGGCGTTTCATCCCTACCTGACGCTCAGCGAAGGCATCAAGCTGGCCTCCCTGTCGTTTGGCAAAGATGTGAAAAAACTAAGCTGCTGCGCGGCGTAGCCAAGTAGGACGCCTATCAGGGCGGTATCTATGCGGTGAAATGGGGAGTCGCCCTTGCGCTGGGCCGTCATGCGGAACGGGATTTTATTCTGTCCCTTTGCGCCTTGGCGTGCGCCCCGGGATGCTCTTTCGTTTCGCCTCACTCGTGCCCAACGTTGCCGCTCCTGCTCCCGCCCGCCCGCTGTCCCTCGGCGTCATTTTTCTCACGCTCTACATCGATCTGATCGGCTTCTCGATCGGGTTTCCGCTGGGACCGGATTTGCTCGCGCACTATCTGGGCCAGGAGGGGCGGACCGGTGTGCTGGGGTGGGTCGTGGGGCAGACGGATGCGCTGGCCAGCACGCTCGGGATCGCGAGCTATGCGCCGGTGCTGTTTGGCGGCGTGGTGGCTTCGGTGTTTTCGATTTTGCAGTTCATTTTCGCGCCGTTCTGGGGCGCGCTCAGCGACCGGCGCGGGCGGCGCGGGGTTTTGCTCTTCACCGTGGCGGGCACGGCGGCGAGCTACCTGCTCTGGGCGTTCAGCGGATCGTTCTGGCTGTTCCTGCTGTCGCGCGTGGTGAGCGGGGCTTTCAGCGGCAATCTCTCGGTCGCGACCGCGGCGGTCGCGGATGTGACGACGCGCGAGGAGCGGTCCAAGGCGATGGGGCTCGTCGGCGCGGCCTTCGGCCTCGGACTGCTCACGGGGCCGATGCTCGGGGCGTTTACGACGCAGCTGAATCTCGCGGCGCGATTCCCGGAACTCCAGCGTTTTGGCATCAACCCCTTCTCGGTGCCGGCGCTGGTGGCCTTCGCGATGTGCCTCGTGAACCTCGTTTGGATCACGGCCAAGTTTCGCGAGACGCTCTCGCCGCAGGCCAAGGCCGAGTCGCGCGAGCCCCGTCTGCGCAATCCGCTCGCGGCCATCCTCGGACTGACCAACCCCGCGCTGCGGCGGACTAACCTCGTGGCGTTTGTGTTCGCGGTGGCGTTTGTGGGGATGGAGGCGACGCTCACGTTTCTGGCGACACAGCGCTTCGGCTACGCCGCGCGCGAAAACGGCTACCTGCTCGGCTTCCTCGGGCTCTGCGCGATTTTCACGCAGGGTTTTCTCGTGCGAAAACTCCTGCGGGTCGTGGACGAGGTGCGCGTGCTGGCGATCGGGCTTGGCGCGGCCATCGTGGGCTTCGTGATCGTCGGGTTCGCGGGCGCGCCGTGGCAGCTCTACGCGGGGGTGGGGGTGCTCGTGTTTGGCTCCAGCCTCGTGAATCCGGCCACGACCGGTCTTATCTCGCTCTACGCCCCTGCGGGGGAGCAAGGGCGGGTGCTGGGGATTTTTCGCTCACTGGGTTCGCTCTCGCGGGCGTTTACGCCGGTGCTCGCGGGGGTGGTGTTTTGGGTGTGGGGTTCGGAGACGGTCTTTGTCGCGGGCGCGGTGTTTGCGGCGCTCGCGCTGGCGCTCGGGCTGCGCTTGCCTAAGCCGGAAAAATGAGGCGCGCGCTGGTCCAGGTCATGATCGTCGCGGGCATTCTGCTGCTCGCCGGTTGTTCCTTGATGCCGCGGCGCCGGCCTCCCGAACCCGGCCGCACGACCCTGGGATCGCCGCTCGTGATTCTGCCGGCGCAGCTGATCGGCAACTACCTGCTGCTCGAGACGAAATGGGACCGCCACGGCCCCTACCGTTTCCTGATCGACACGGGCTCTTCGGTCACGCTCGTGACCCCGGCGCTCGCCCTGCGTCACCCAGGCCGCGAGCCGTTCTCGCCGGCCGCGACTCGGGTGCGCGTGACGGGCGCCGATGGCACGGTGAAGGAATTGCCGCGGGGCTCGCTGCGGCGGATCGAACTGGGTGAGGCGAAGTTCGAGGATCTGGAGGTGCTGGTCTACGACTGCGCCCCGCTCTCCGCGCACCTCGGGGTGAAAATTGACGGGGTCCTGGGCTTCCCGCTTTTTCGGGATACGGTCCTCACGCTCGACTACCCGGGGGGCCGCGTGATCCTCCAGGCGGCGAGCGACCGGCCCTTGCTGCCGGGCTCGGTTATAGAATTTGATGACACGCTGAAAACGCCCGTCATTCCGGTGCAGATCGGCGATCGCTCGGTGGTGGCGCTCATTGATTCGGGCAGCGACGCCTTGTTCAGCCTCAATCCGGTGGGCTTGGAGCCTCTTTTTTCCGCCGGCCCGACCGAAGGCGGGACGGTCGGCACCCTCGGTGGGCAGCGCACGCGGCGCGTCGGCCGCCTCGCGGGTTCGCTGGGCCTCGGCGCCTACACGTTTCGCGAGCCGATGGTCGATCTTTCGGACGAACTTTCGGCGATCGGTGGCGGCATGCTCCGGCACTTTTCCGTGAGCTTTGACCAGAAACGCGATCGGGTGACCTTTTTTCGCGATGAGCGGACGCCGATCCCGACGCCGGCGTTGCGGAGCCCTGGACTGGGCTTCAGCAAGACCCCGGCCTACTGGCGCGTCGCGGCTGTCGTGCCGCAGTCGCCCGCGGCTGCCGCCGGCGTGCAAACGGGCGATCTGGTCACGCGCATCAATGGCGAACCCGTGGCCAAGTGGGACTTGCGGCGCTACGAGCAGTTGATCGCGACTGCGCCCGAGATCGTGCTGGCCTTTCTCAACGGCACAGCCGAGACGGAAAAACGCGTGGGAGTGTTTGAACTGGTCCCCTGAGCTCCGGCGGTGGCGCCGCCAGGGACCGTCTGTCCGGCCGTCATACCGGAATAATTCCTTGTCATAGGCGCCTGCCGCCGGATTTGCTTTCCCACTGGCTCGGACGCTTAGCTCAGTTGGTTAGAGCACCTCGTTTACACCGAGGGTGTCGGGGGTTCGAGTCCCTCAGCGTCCACCAACCATAATTTTTCCATCCACACCTCCATGCGACACACGATCTCCGTCCTCGTTGAGAACAAGTTCGGCGTTCTGGCGCGCGTCTCCGGGCTCTTCTCCGGCCGCGGCTTCAACATCGATTCCCTCAACGTCGCGCCCACGCACGACGCCTCGCTCTCGCGCATTACCGCCGTGCTCAAGGGCGACGAGGCCCAGCTCGACCTCTGCATCCGCCAGCTCCGGAAGCTGATCAATGTCGTCGAGGTGATCGATTTCACGGCCGGCCAGGCCGTCTCGCGCGAACTCGTGCTTGTGAAGGTCCGCGCCGACACCCAGACCCGCTCCGAGATCGTGCAGATCGCCGACATCTTCCGCGCCAAGATCGTCAACCTCTCCGCGGACAATCTGATCATCGAGCTCACGGGCACCGACGACAAGGTCTCCGCCCTGCTCAGCCTGCTCGAGCCCTTCGGCATCCTCGAGATCGCCCGCACCGGGCGCCTCGCGCTGAAGCGCTGATTCTTTTCAGACATCGAAAAACCATAATCCCCCCGTAACCAACCTTCCCATGCCCGCCAAAGTCTACACCGACAAAGACGCCGATCTCGGCGTGTTCGCCAACAAAACGCTCGCCATCCTCGGCTACGGTTCGCAGGGCCACGCCCACGCGCTCAACCTGAAGGACAGCGGCTGCAAGGTCATCATCGGCCTTTATCCCGGCTCCAAGTCCCGCGCCGTCGCCGAACAACACGGCTTCGAGGTCTTCGACACCGCCGAGGCTGTGCGCCGCGCCGATGTCATGATGGTCGGCCTGCCCGACATGAAGCAGGCGGACGTTTATCTCAGCGACATCCTGCCCAACCTCTCGAAGGGCAAGACCCTCCTCTTCTCGCACGGGCTCTGCGTCCACTTCGGTCTGATCAAGCTCCACAAGGACATCGACTGCATCATGGTCGCGCCCAAGGGCCCCGGCCACATGGTCCGCCGCCTCTACGCCGAGGGCAAGGGCATGCCCGCCCTCGTCGCCGTCGCGCAGGACAAGTCGAAGAAGGCGCTCAAGACCGCGCTCGCGTGGGCCAAGGGCATCGGCTCCACCCGCGCCGGCGTGCTCAAGACCTCCTTCAAGGAAGAGACCGAGACCGACCTCTTCGGCGAGCAGGCCGTGCTCTGCGGTGGCGCCAGCGCGCTCGTGCAGGCGGGCTTCGAGACCCTCGTCGAGGCCGGCTACCAGCCCGAGATGGCCTACTTCGAGTGCCTCCACGAGCTGAAGCTCATCTGTGATCTCATGTATGAGAGCGGCATCGCCGGCATGCGCTTCTCGATTTCCGAGACCGCCAAGTATGGCGACATCACCCGCGGCCCGCGCGTCGTGAACAAGCGGACCAAGGCCGAGATGAAGAAAATCCTGAAGGAGATCCAGACCGGCAAGTTCACCAAGCAGTGGGTCGCCGAATACAAGGGCGGGCTCAAGAACTACAACAAGCTCCTCAAGGCCGGCGAAGCGCACAAGATCGAGAAGACCGGCGCTTACCTGCGCTCCATGATGCCTTGGATGACCAAGAAGAACATCAAGGGCGTGCAGGCTTCCTACTCCTGATCGATCTTCGACACAGAGGCCACAGTGGCGGCACGGAGGGCACGGAGTTGCTCTTCCTCCCCTCTGTGGCCTCTTTGCTTTTCTCTGTGCCTCACGATGGGCACTCAAATGACCAAACTCATCCTCGCCACCCGCAAAAGCCCGCTCGCCCTCGCCCAGACCGAGATGGTGGCGGCGCACCTGCGCAACCAGCTCGGCGTCGAGACCGAGCTGCTGCGGATCGTGACGACCGGTGACAAGCAGGCCGACTGGTCGCTCGAACAGCGCGGGGGCAAGGGGCTTTTTACCGGCGAACTCGAGGCGGCGCTCCAGCGCGGCGAGGCCGATGTTGCCGTGCACAGCTGCAAGGACCTGCCGGGCGATTCGCCGGGGGGTCTCGCCATCGGCGGCTATCTGCCGCGCGCGGACCCGCGGGATGTGCTCGTGCTGCGCAGCGGCGTGGACCTGCCGGCCCGCCTCGCGACCGGCAGCCCGCGCCGCCGCATGCAGATGCAGCGGATGTTTCCCGACGTGGCCTTCACCGAGATCCGCGGCAATGTGGACACCCGCCTCCGAAAGATCGGGGAGCAACACGTCGCCGACGGCACGGTGCTCGCCGCCGCGGGGCTCAAGCGCCTCGGCCTCGACACGTGGCCCGGCGTGGAGTTTGCGCCCCTCGATTTCGACCAGATGGTGCCCGCCGTCGGGCAGGGGGCCATCGCGGTGCAGTGCCGCGCGGACGATGCGGCGAAGTTCACCGCCATCTTCGATGCGCCCACGATGCGCGCGGTCACGATGGAGCGGGCCTTCCAGGCGGCGCTCGGCGGCGGCTGCCACACGGCCTTCGGCGCCCATGTCGCGGGCGATGTGCTGCACCTCTTTCACGAGACGGTGGGCGTCGTCAGCGTGTCACTGCGCCCGGAAGACTTCGCCGATCCCGCCGTGGCGGCCGGCCGCATCCTGCACGATTTGAAACTGATCCCATGAGCGCTTCCCTCCCTCTCTCCGGCCGCCGCGTCGCCGTCACCCGCGCGCGCGAGCAATCGCCCGAACTCGCGGCCAAGCTCGCCGCGCTCGGCGCCGCGGTGATCGAACTGCCGCTCATCACCGTGACCAAGGACATCGACAAGCATTCGCTCCATGACGTGCTTTCCGAACTCGGCAGCTACGACTGGATCGTGTTCACGAGCGCCAACGGCGTGCGGTTTTTCTTCGAGGAGTTTCACCGCATCTACGACGACATCCGCTCGCTCGGTCTGCTCCGCTTCGCCGTCGTCGGCGACACCACGGCCGCCGCCATCCGCCAAAAACACCTCAAAATCGAGTGCCAGCCCAAAGTCGCGACCGGCGCGGCGCTGGCCGACGATCTCATCGCGACCGGCAGCCTCGACAGCGCCAAAGTCCTCGTGATCTCGGGCAACCTCAACCGCGAGGAACTCGTGCAGAAACTCGAGGAAGCCCGCGCGATCGTGGACCGCCTGCAAGTTTACAAGACCGAGCAAACCGATCTGAGCGCCGATCCGGCCGCGGCGGATTTCCGCGCCCGCGGCGCCGATGCGATCCTGTTCGCAAGCTCCTCCGCCGTGCAGTCCTTCGTCGATCAGGCGGCCGCGCTGAAAGTGGCGAAGGACGCGAAACGCCCGCTCGCCGGCAGCATCGGTCCGCAGACGAGCGAGACGATGAAGCAGGCTGGCATGCCGATCGATTTCACGGCCAAGACCCCGAGCCTGGACGCTTTGGTGGATGCGCTGGTGAAGAAACTGGGCTGATTCCGATGATCGACGGCATCCGAGTCAAAGTCTGCGGGCTCACCTCGCTCGTCGATGCGGACTTCGCCGACCGCTGCGGGGCCGACTATCTCGGGTTTATTTTTCATCCCCAGTCGCCGCGGGGCATTTCGCTGGCGCAGTTTCAGGCGATGGCGCCGCGCCTGCCGTTGCGCCGCAAGGTCGCGGTGTCGGTCGAGCCGACGCTCGACGCGCTGACGGCGCAGAAGGGCGCGGGTTTCGACTACTTCCAGATTCATCACCGCCTCGAGACACCGGATTCCCAGCTCGCCGCGTGGTCGCAGCTCGTCGGCGCGAAGCACCTCTGGCTTGCGCCGAAGCTTCCGCCTGGCACCGCCATCCCAGCCGCGGTGCGCACGGCGGCGAAGTTCATCCTCTTCGACACGTTTCACGCCGCAGGCTTTGGCGGCTCGGGCCAGACGGGCGACTGGGCCGGCTTCGCCCGCGCGCAGACGGCGCACCCGGAGAATTTCTGGATCCTCGCGGGCGGGCTCAACCCGGAGAACATCGGCGGGGCGTTGCGCGCGAGCGGGGCGAAGTTCGTCGACGTGAACAGCGGCGTCGAATCCGCGCCCGGCGTGAAGGACGAGGCGAAGCTCAAGCGCTTCATCGTCGCCCTGCACCAGGCGGCGACCGCCAAGCCGCAGGCTTAGGCGGCGCGCGAGGTTGGCATCCGTTCCAGCTCGAGGAGGCGCTGCTTGATGTCTTCGCCAAAGGCGAAGCCGGTGAGGGTGCCATCGCTGCCGATCACGCGGTGGCACGGAATGATCACGCAGATGGGGTTGGTGGCGTTGGCGCGGCCGACCGCGCGGGCGGCGTCGGGCTTGCCGATGGCGGCGGCGAGTTCCCCATACGTGCGCGTCTCGCCAGGCGGGATGGCGCGGAGCGCGGCCCACACGCTTTGCTGGAACGGCGTGCCGCTCGACGCCAGCGGCACGGTGAATTGCCGGCGTTTGCCGGTGAAATATTCCGTGAGTTCGCGGCGCGCATCGGCGGCGCGTTTGGGGTCGAGCACGATCTCGTCCGCGGTGAACCGCTCGCGCAGCTCGGGCAAGCCGCCGAAGGCGGTGGCGATGACGGAACCGGCGGCGTTGAGCGCGACGGAGTAGTCGCCGAGTGGCGTGGTGAACGTGTCGTAGAATTGTCTCATATCGGAATCGGTTGATTGAATTGCCACAAATGCGCCGTGGCGAGGCTGCGGTAGGGAGAGAATAGCGTCATCAGCCGGCGCGTGGCGGGCACATCCGGCCGTTCGTCGAGCCTGAGCAGGTCGAGGAGACCGCTGGTCACGCCGGTGTCGCCGAGCGGCACGCAATCGGCCAAGCCGAGCGCGCGCATCATGAGGTAGTTCACGGACCATGGACCCAAGCCGTGAATCGCCAGCAAGGTGCGCTCCGCACGCGTGGCCGACATCGTGCGCAATGCCGCGAGGTCGAGTTTGCCTGCGGCGATGAGCCGCGAGGTCGCGATCACATAGCCGGCTTTCTGGCGGGAGAATTGCAGCGGCAACAGGTCCGCCGGATCGAGCGCGGCGACGGTGGCGGGCGTCGGTGCGGCGATGAGGCCGTTGGGCAGCTTTTCGCCGGCGCGCTCGAAGAGCCGGCGCTTCAGCAGGCAGGCGAAGGGAAAGTTGATCTGCTGGCCGAGGATGGCCCAGAGGAGTCCGTCGTAGATCGAGGGCGTCTGGGCGATGCGGAGTTCAGGGCGTCCGGCGACGAGGCGCGCGAGCCCGAGCTTGCGCGCGAGCCTCGCAAAGGCCGCCGCATCCTGATCGAGGCCGAGGAGCCCTGCGACGAGCGCGTGGGCTTCGACGGCGGAGCCGGATGAAATCTCGGCCGCGACGGCAGTGGACGAGAGATCCAAGCGCAGCAACGCGGGTCCGTGGCTCAGGTGGACGGCGCTTTCGTAGCGGTCGCCGTTGAGTCGTTCGCTCACGCTGTGGATGTCGCGACTGAGCGCGCGGCGCAGGTAGCCGAGCGGATAGCCCTCAGGGAGCCCGATGGTGAAGGCTTGGGCGGAGGCGAGCGCCCGATAGGCGGCGGGCGTGAGGCCGTTGAGGCGGCGGAAGTGTTCGTGGAAAACGGAGAGCGATTCGAAGCCAGCCTCCGTTGCGACGTGTGCGAGCGTTTCGTTGGTTTCAAGCAGCCGGCTTTTTGCCGCCGCCAGTCGCGCGCGCAGGAGAAGATCGGCGGGTGTCGTATGATAGTAGAGGCGCAGCAGCTCAAACAGCCGCGTCGTGCCGAAGCCGGAACGGCGCACGATGGCGCGGGCATCGGCGAAGTTCTGCGGCGCGGCCCGCACTTCGGCGACGAGAGCCTCGCTGTCGGCGAGCACCGGATCGGCGCCGCGGGCGAAGTCGTCGGGGTGGCATTTCTTGCAGGCGCGCAGGCCGGCGGCGCGGGCGGTCTCGCAGGTGGGGAAGAAGCGGACATTTTCCGGCTTCGGCTTGCGGGCCTTGCAGGCCGGCAGGCAGTAGATGCCGGTGGTGGTGACGCCGAAGAAAAAGCGGCCGTTGCACGACGCGTCGCTCTCGAGGACGCGGGCAAACATCGTGGCGTGGCTTAGTCTCATGCGGCCACGGTAGCACGGTGGAGCCGCGCTGTCGTCCGGTTAATTTCGCCGCAATTGCCGCCGGCGTGGCGTCGCCGGCGATTAGCGTTCTGCGGCAGCGATTTTTTCGTCCGAGACCGGCGCTTGGTTTGAAGCGTCGGTCGGGAGATCCTCTGAGGATTTCATGCTCACCCCGCGAATCATCGCCTCAAGCTGTTCGACCGCGCTGCGGAGGCTGGTGACGATTTGATCAGGTTGGCTCGACAGCAATCGGCGTCCCAGCACTTCGAGGCTTGCGCGGTGCCGCCACACGCCGACGAGCACGGGCTTGTCCGGTTCCCGGGCTTTGAGCTGACCGCACATTTGGCGGGCGGCGCTGACGGCCGACGGCGGCAGGGCGGAAATGAAGGCGGCGCGGACCTCGGTGCGTTGGATGGAGGCAAACGCATCGTCGAGTTTGACGGCGAGAGGAGTGACGGCGGCGTGAATGCCACGGCGGCGCAAGAGATGACACAAGATGTGGGCAACCACTTCGTCGGCTTCGTCGCGAGCCGGCAATCCCACGACCATCGGGATTGAGGGAAGGGCGGACGCCGGGGGCTGATTCCGGTTTTTTTTCATTTCCTCCTCACGCTCGAGTTCGTCGATCAAGTCGCGTGCGGCTTGGAACATGAAGCGCTGGCGCGTCTCCGGCAGCGTGCCCCGGTGGCGGTCCTCCTCGGCGAGCAGCAGCGCAGGCACGAACACTTCCTCGTAAAAGACCTCCAGCGACTGTTTCGCGATGTGCTGGGCCGCGAGGTCGGAAAGCTCATCCGCCTCGGTCGAGAGCAGCCGTTCGTAGAATTGGGCCGGAGGCTCGGCGGTCGGCGCGCTGCCCAGCAGCGTGCTGAGAAAGTTCATGGCGGGAACGTAATTGCCGATCACCAGCACGCAGACCGTCAAAGGCGTCGATAGCACCAGTCCGGCCGGGCCCCACAGCCAAGTCCAAAACACGGCGGCGACCAGCAGCGCGAGATTGGAGATGCCGGTGCTGGCGCCATAGAGCACGAGCTCGATGATATTGTTGCTGATCAGTTCCATGACCACGAACAACCCGATCGTGTAGAAGGCCATGTTCCAGCCCGGATCGACGGCGAGCGCCATGGTGATGGGAAAGACCGCCGCGATCCACGGACCCAGAAAGGGGATGAACCGCAGCAGCATGGCGATCAGGCCCCAGAGCATCGCGTTGGGCACGCCGATAAAAAACAAGCCGACGGCGATCGGGATACCGAAAGTCGCGTTTACGACGAGTTGCATGCCGAGATAGCGCGACACCCGGCCGGCGGCATCGTCCACGGCTTCCATCGCCACGTGGATTTTCCCCTGGCTGATCAGCCGGATGAAGCGGTCTCGGAGATCTTCCCTTTGGAAAAGAATCGCGACCACGAACACCGCGACGATGCCGGCGGTGCCGAGTGGCTTGAGGAAGGGAGTCACGAGGTCGCGGGCGAATTCGAACGACGTCGGCTCGATGGCCTTTACCTCGACGGCGACGGGTTTGGGTTCGTTGGTGGTGGCGGGAGTGGTGGGAGATTCGGGCGGCGGGGTCTTTATTTCACGGCGCAGGCTGGCAACCATCTCTGACATCGGGGTCGGCCCCTCCGGCGAAAAAGGTGATTTCAGCGCCCGGACCTTGTTGCGGATGTTCTCCTCGTATTTGGGCAACTCCTGCGTGAGACCGATTACCTGGGCCGTGACGATCCAGCCGATCCCGCCGATGACGGCAAAGGCGACACTGACCGTCAGAATGATCGCCAGCACGCGCGACACGCCCCAGCGCATCAAGCGCACGACCAGCGGGGACAGCAGAAACGCCAGCAGCAAGGCATAGGCGATGGGGAGCAGGACCTCCTCGGCCAAGCGCAGCATCGCGACGACGAGGGCAAACGTCGCCAGCCGGGGAAACCAAAACATGGTGGTGGTGCTGGTTTGCAAGGGTGCTGGAATCGCGGAGGAAAAACGCAGCTGCGATCATCGGCTGATCGTCAAATGGTCTCCTTTGTTCGATGCATAGGTGTGCTTGACCGCTCAGCAACGTGGAAGTGCCCGTGACAGACCAATATGGGTGGATTGAATGGTGGGCGGCCCGCGTCGACGGCTTTGCGCCCGCTACTCGCCCGCTCAATCGCGTGGCCTCTTGGGCGCTGCGCGGTCTTAACGTTGCAGGCTGATTAATCTTTCCCGGACCGAGGCGGCGTCGTGCAGGGCATTGTGCGGGATCGGATAGTCGGCGGTGAAGACGCGGAGTTGCGCAGCTTTCTCAATCGTGGCTCGTGACTCGTCGATCTTGCCGTCGGTGCCCTGCACGGCGGCGAGGTTGAGCCGAAGCTTGTCGGCAAAGAAGCGATAGACGGCCGCGCGCTTGGAAGGGCCGTAGTCGTGGCCTTCGTCAGGCAGATGGACGTTGGCGACCTGCGAGCGCGCGCCGTGGTAGTTGTAGATTTTTTGGAGAAACGGAAACTCGATCGTCGGGTTGTGCTGCGTCCAGTCCTTGCCATCCGAGACGAGCAGGAGCGGCCGCGGCGCGGCCAGCGCGGCAATCATGGCGTTGTTGGCAAAATGATCGGCGCTGCGGTGGAGGGGCAGTCCGCTCTCGCAGGCGCAACCGCCGAAGAAATACGACGACACCATCACGACCGGCGCGCTCACGGTGACGCGCGGGTCGAGCGCTGTGAGCAGGAAAGTCTGCGTGCCGCCGCCGGACTCGCCACTCACGGCCACGCGGGTCGCATCCGTGCCCTCGAGCGAGAGCAGAAAATCGAGCGCGCGCATCGCGTTCCACGTTTGGATGGTGATCGCGATCGGCTGCTTGTGGGCGTCCGCCCCGAAGATCGCCATCGACTCGCCCGCGGCGAACATGTCGATCGAGAAGACCACCGCGCCCATGCGCGCGAGGCTGGCGCAGCGGCTCTGCATCGTGGGCGAGAACCGCGCGTGCTGGTCGTAGTCCTCGGGTTGTGCAATCGCGCGGTAGTGGCCGTGCGTGGAGAGGACGACGGGGAGGGGGCCGCGGGCGGTGAGCGGCCGGTAAAGATTTCCCGTCACGAAGTAGCCCGGGATCGACTCGAAGGCGACGTTCTCGACCGAGTAGCCGTCGTGGGTGCGGCGCTGGCGGATGACGGCGTTGAGCGGGGTGCGCTTGGGCCACGGGGCGAGGCCGGCGCCTTGCTGGATGCGCGTGCGGAGGTGTGCGGCGTAGGCTTCCCAAGAGGCGCGGTCGGGAAATTGTTTTAGTGCGGCTTCAAGCACGGCCCGGCCTTGTTCCGGTTTCAGGAAGTTGCCTTGGGTGAGGGCAGGTCCGCTGGCGGGCTTCGGCGGAAGCCCCGGCGGAAGCCAAGGCACGTCGGCCTGGGCCGATATCGCAAACGACAGAACGCAGAGGCAGGCGAGGACGCGGAGTTTCATGGGGAAGGGGGCGATGGCATGAAATCACGGTTGCCCCCCGCGATGCACGATCTGATTTTCGCGCATGGCCACGACCTACGAAACTCTCCGCGCCGACATCATCACCGCAATGAAAGCCCGCGACAGCGCGACCACCACCGCCCTCCGCACCGCCGACGCCGCGATCAAGCGCGCGGCAATGGACGCCAACAAGGACATCGACGAAGCGCTCGTGATCGCGACGATGCGCAAGGGCGTGAAAAACCTGGTCGATGCCAAGGCCGAGTTTGAGAAAGGCGGCCGTGCCGATCTCGTGGCAGCGAACAACGCCGAGATCGCCATCCTGGAAAAATATCTCCCCAAGGCCCTCGATCCGGCGAAGGTCGATGAACTCATCGCCGCGGCCATCGCGCAAACCGGCGCCGCCTCCAAAAAGGAGATGGGCAAGGTCATCGGCGCCCTGAAACAGCATCCGGATGCGGCGCTCATCGACTTTGGTGCCGTGAGCAAACTCGTGCAGGCCAAGCTCCCCTGAATGCGAGTCGTCTGCTCGGCGGGTGCTGACAAATTGGCGACAATCTCAGTGGAAATGTGCCGCACGGCCGGACGGATTGCAGGGCTTTTTGCCTGTTGATACCAAGCTGCGCTGCTGCTAATTGATTGCGCGTCACCCGTCATCCCGCGCCATCCCGCGTATTTCGCCTCAATGAGAACCTCCCGCAAGACCTTCGCCCTCCTCATTGTCAGTGCCTTGGCTGTAGCCCTGCTGCCGGCCACCGCGCTGGCCCAGATGACCGCGAAAATTGTTCGCATCACCGGCAATCCGCAGCAGGCGACCATCACGAATCCCACGGGTGCGCGCAGCGCACCGGCCGTTAATCTGCCCGTCGTCGAAGGCTCGATCATCGAGACGCGCGCCGGCGTGGACCTCTATGTCGAGACCTTCCCCGGCGCCGTTGCGACCATCCGGCAGAACTCGCTGGTAAAGCTCTCGGGTCTCCGGCTCCTCAGCACCGGCGCCGATGCCGGCAAGCGCCAGGCGGAACTCGAGCTGGAGCGCGGCAAGATCATCTCGACCCTCGATCCCACCAAGCAGGCGATCACGAAATACGGCATCAAGACCCCGCGGGGCGTGGCCGCCGCGCGCGGCACGGTGTATGGCGTCTCCGCGGTGGCATCCGGGACCTCGGCGTTCGTCGTCGACGGCAACATCGTGATCGATCTCGGGCCGGGCCAGCCGCCCCTCTCGATTCCCTACGGCCAAGCCGCGCTCGACAACGCCGGCTCGGCCACGGCCCTCGCGGCGCTGGTGCAGGGCTCGCCCGAACTCGCCGCCGATCTCCTCGCGGCCGTCCAGATCCTTGCGGCCAATGTCGCCGCCAATACCTCGGCGGTCGGCGGACCGGATGTTGCGACGGCCATGCTCCAAGCCGTGACCACCGCGGTCGTCACGGCGCTCCCTGGCCAGGCGGGCGCCGTGGTGCAGACGCTCGTTTCAGCGATTGTGACTCCCGGTTCCGCCACGAGTGGCAGCCAGCAGACGATGTTGAACGCCATCACCGCCGTGACCAGTGCTGCGGCGCAGGCCGTGGCCGCCGCCGGCGGCACGCTCACCCAATCGGCTGGCGCGGCGCAGGGTGCGGCCCAGGCGGTCGCGCAAATTGCGCCAGGCGGTGCGGGCAGTGGCACCGTGGTTGGTCTGCTCAGCGCCATCGGCGACGTGGTGGCGGCGGCGGCGATTCAAGGTGCCGGCGGCAATAACGCCGGGCTCATCACCAGCACCGTGGCCAATGCCGTGACCGCGGGTGCGGCCACCGGCAGCGGCACGCCGCCGGTCGTCAGCATTGTGGCCACGCCCAATCCCGGCACGGGCACGATTGTCGTCACCACCACCGTGACGGTGGGCGACGCCGGGACGGGTAACAACGCCAGCTCCACTACGACGATCTCGAATGCGGGGCTCGGCGCGGTCACGACCCAGATCAACACACCGGGCGGTTCCTCCACGCTTACCTCCACGCCGCCTGCGGGCACGCCGCCTCGGCCGGGTCAAAATAACGTTTCCCCGCCGGCGCAGACCACGATCACGCCGTTCGCGCCGATCGACCCTTCGGCCAACGTGAGCCCGTCAGGGCTCTGAGTTCCGGGAGAACAGGTTTTGCGGGGCGCGCGTAGAGCGCGCCCTTTTTGCTTTAAGGCCGCCTTGGTCCCCGGCCGGGTCCCGCCTACTCGAGGAAGTTCGCCTGTTTTGGCGCCTTGGCGGCGCGCTTGGCGGCCTCTTCCTCCGGCGTGGCGTTGAGGTGGCGCGGTGGCTTGGAGGCCTTGGCTGCTACCGCCGCCTCGCGATCGGTCACGATGCGATCGCAGATCTGATGGAGATGCAGGCGCAGCCACTGCGCGGTGCTGGAGCCGGCGCGATAGTCGGCGGGGCCGTAGCCATGGATGCGGCCCGACTGGAGCAGGCGGTCGTTTTGGGCGAACTCCTCGGGCTTGTCCGGGTTGTAAACGGCGTAGGCGCGGCCGCCGCCGCCCTTCACCACCGAGAAACTCGGCACGTCGCTGGGGCCGTCGGCGATGTAGATCATGTTCTGGACCGGGATGCGGCGATCCTCGGCGGCCATCTTGGAGTTTACGTCGATGGCGGGATTCTTGTTCGTGCCCTTGTTGATTTCGAAGATGGCGCGGGTCTTGGTGGTGTTGTCGATGACCATGCCGATCTGGGCGATCTCGGCGCTGGCCTCGAGGCCGAGTTCCTTCTGCTTGAGAAAGCCGGGCTGGAGCGGGTTTTCGACAAACTCGCAGGCCCAGATGCCCTCCACGTGCGGCGCAATCGCGCTGCCGCGCACCATGGGCGCGATGCCGGTGCTCACGATGTAGTGCTCCACGGTGATGTCGTGCTTCTCATACTCGGGCTTCTCGCGGGCGTAGCTTTTCGCGAGGTCAAAGAACTCAGGCAGGCCTGGATAGAACTTAATCTCCGCGCCGCACTCGGTGAGGATTTTGTTGTTCAGCCCGGCGAGCGGCCCCGCGAGCACGTAGGTGAGCAGGTGGTTGAGGTAGGCGATCTCGGGCGAGAGATGGTAGCCGCGCTTGCGGTAGTGCCCGGCCAGCTTGTTCGTCTCCTCCCAAAACGTGGCCTCGTCGAGGCCGTAGCGCCGGAAAAGCGGCGACTGCATGTAGTCCGGGATTAACGTCTTGTCGAAATCCCAGATGCAGGCGATGGTGTTTTGAGTGAACAGTGTCGTGGCCATTGCAGATCAGCACCGCTAGGCAAATTGCCTCGCGTGATGCTGGCCGCCATCCGTAGCGCAACGGGCGGCCCGAGCAATTCGCAAATCGCCCGCCGCCGTCTTCGCATTTCATGGACGAACTTCCCGACCTCGCACCGTTTCAACGCCGCCTCGACGAACTCGCGGCGCAGATGGCGGAGCCTTCGTTCTACGCCAACGCCCGCCGCGCCGCCGAGGTGACGCGCGAGCACCAAAAAATCACCCAGCTGGTCGCCGATCACGAGGCGCACTCCCGCACCGAACGCGAGATCGCGGAGGCGCAGGCGCTGGCGAAGGGCGCGGGAGCCGATGCGGACCTGCGCGAACTGGCGGCGGCGGAGCTGCCCGATCTTGAGAAACAGCGCGCGAATCTGCGCGAGCGCGTGTTGCTCGCGATGATCCCGCCGGAGCCGACGGATTCGCGCAACACGGTCATGGAAATCCGCGCCGGCACGGGCGGGGATGAGGCGAGCCTTTTCGCCGCGGAGCTGTTCCGGCTCTACTCGAAATACGCCGACGGCCGGGGCTGGAAAATCCAGCCGATGAGTAGCAGCGGCTCCGAACGCGGCGGATTCAAGGAGGTGATTTTCCTCATCACGGGCAGTGATGTTTACAAGCAGCTCAAGTTCGAGAGCGGCGTGCATCGCGTGCAACGCGTGCCGGTCACGGAGGCCAACGGCCGCATCCACACCTCGACCGTCACCGTCGCCGTGCTGCCCGAGGCCGAGGAAGTGGACATCGACGTGAACCCGCAGGACCTCGAGATCACCGTGCAGCGCGCGAGCGGGCCGGGCGGGCAGGGCGTCAATACCACGGATTCCGCCGTGCGCATCATCCACAAGCCCACCGGAATGATCGTCTTCTGCGCCGACGGGCGCTCGCAGCAGAAGAACAAGGCGAGCGCCATGGCCGTGCTCCGCTCGCGCCTGCTCAAGCTCAAGGAGGAGGAGGAGCGGGCGAAATACGCCGCCGCGCGCAAAAGCCAGATCGGCTCCGGCGACCGCAGCGAGCGCATCCGCACCTATAATTTCCCGCAGAACCGTCTCACCGATCACCGCATCGGCCTCACGCTCTACTCCCTGCCGCAGGTGATGGAGGGCGCGATCGAGCCCGTGATCGCGGCGCTTCAGAAGGCGGACTACGAGGAAAAACTCGCCGCGCTTACGGGTCACGTCTTCACGCCGCGCGCCGCGGCCCACGACGAAGACTGAGATGCTCACCGTCCTCGAAATCATCAAGCGGACGACGGAGTTTTTCGCCGCCAAGGGCGTCGAGTCGGCGCGGCTCAACGCCGAGCTGCTCATCGGCCACGCGCTCGGGCGCACGCGGATGCAGCTCTACATGGAATTCGAGCGGCCGCTGGCGGAGGCGGAGTTGGAAAAAATTCGCCCCCTTGTGCGACGCCGCGGCCAGCGCGAGCCGCTGCAATACATCGTGGGCGAGGTGGAGTTTCACGGCTTGAAGCTGAAGGTGGACAAGCGGGCGCTCATCCCGCGGCCCGAGACCGAGCTGCTCGTGGCCCACGTGGTCGCGCTCTGCGCGGCGAATCCGCCGGCGCGCATTCTCGACCTCGGCACCGGCTCCGGCGCGATCGCGATCGCGCTGGCGACGATGCTGCCGGGCGCAGCGGTGACGGCGGTGGACGTGAGCGCCGAGGCGCTTGCACTCGCACGGGAAAACGCGGCGACGGCCGGCGCGGCCGGGCGGATCGAATTTCTCGCGTCGGATTGGTTCGCCGCGCTGTCCGGGCCATCCTTCGACGTGATCGTCGGCAACCCGCCGTATCTCTCGGCGATGGAGACGGCAGACACCGCGCCCGAGGTGCGCGCTCACGAGCCAGCGGTGGCGCTCACCGCACCCGGCGATGGCCTCGATCACCTTACGCGCATCATCGCTGATGCGCCGCGTTTCCTTTGTCCCGGTGGTTTGCTCGCGCTCGAGACGGGGATAGCCCAGCACGCTCGGTTGCGAGAGCAATTGGCGGCGGCTGGTTTCAACCGCCCCGAGTCACGCCAAGACCTGACCGGCCGGGATAGGTTTATGTTTGCCTGGCGGTGAGACCAGTCCCCGCTCGCTGAAACGGCACCGGGCGGATTTTGCCGGCGGGTTCGCTCGGTGACGCCGCATCCCATCGCGCGCAAGCGCGCTCCTACAGCAGACCTTTTCGACGCACTCCAAGCGTCGCTCACCCCCCCGACCGCGCTGTGATCGGGGCGTGGTTGCTGACCCACAGGGCACGGTTGCCGCCGAGCTCGATGGCGTCGCTCAGGACGCGCAGCGCTTCGCGCAGGTGAACGTCGGCCTTGAGGTAGGTCTCGTTCTCGTCGGCATCGAAGTCGTCGTCTTCGTCGTCCTCTGCCTTCTTCGGGGCCTTGATTTTCTTCGGCGGCGGTCCGCCGAGGTAGAAGGGTTTGAAGGCAAAGTCGTTCTTGGCGAGGAGTTCTTTCTCGGCTTTCATCTCCTTGCGGAAGATGTCGTCGGCTGCCTTCTGGCGCTGGCGTTCCTCGAGGTTGAGGGCGACGAGTTTTTGCTCCTGGCGGGTCTTGAACCATTCGACGTTTTTCCGGAGATAGGCGAACTCAGGGAGCTTCTCCTGGCGGGCAAGGCTCGCGGCCTTTAGCGGGGCGATGATCTTTTGATCGAGCGGGGAGCCGTCGAATTTGCTGGTCGCGATGCTGTCCCAGACGAGCGCGCGTGGCAGGTCGCCTTCGCCGATGGGGAGGTAATCCTCGATGGAGGGCAGGGTGATGTCGGGCACGACGCCCTTGAGCTGGGTGGAGGCGCCGCTGGGGAGATAGTATTTCTGGATGGTGAATTTCACGGCGCCGGTTTTCTGCGGCGAGAAGGCGAAGGAGCGGTTGATCTGCCGCATCTCGACGACCTGCTGCACGGTGCCTTTGCCGTGGGTGGAGCTGTCGCCGACGACGATGGCGCGGCCGTAGTTTTGCAGGGCGCCGGCGACGATCTCGGAGGCTGAGGCGCTGAAGCGATCGACGAGCACGGCGAGGGGGCCGGAGTAGGCGATCTTGCCGTCCTTGTCGCCGTCGACGTGGATTTCGCCGGAGAAGTTCTTCACCTGCACGACGGGGCCCTGGGCGATGAAGAGACCGGCGAGGTCGATGGCTTCCTTAAGGAAGCCGCCGCCGTTGCGGCGCAGATCGAGGGTGATGCCTTGCACGCCCTGGGCCTTGAGTTGCTCGATGAGCTTGGCGACGTCGCCGGAGGCGGAGCTGCGATCGGCGTCGGTGTCGCCCTCCTCGGACTCGTTGTAGAAAGTGGGCAGGGTGATGACGCCGAGCTTTTGAACAGGCGCATCGGGCGTGGTCGCCGGCAGGTCGAAGACGGCGGCGCGGGCGCGGGCGGAATTGAGCTTCACGGTGTCGCGCACGATGACGATCTGCCTGCGGACGGAGCTGTCGGCGGCATCGCCGGGCTGCACGGTGAGGTGGATCTCGCTGCCTTTCCGGCCGCGGATTTTCTCGACGATCTTGCGGAGCTTCATACCGACGACCTCGACGGGTTCCTGGCCCTTCTCGGCGACGGCGAGGATGCGGTCATTGGGTTTGAGCTGGCGCTCCAGGTCGGCGGGGCCGCCGGGGACGATCTCCTTCACGACGCAGGTGTCCTCGTCGAGGCCGAGCACCGCGCCGATGCCGACGAGCTTCAGTTTCATTTGAATGCCGAAGTCCTCGTAGGTGGAGGCGGAGAAGTAGCTCGAGTGCGGGTCGTAGAGCTTGGCGATGGTGGTGAGAAAGAGTTCGGCCAGCTCCGGACCGTCGATCTCGCCGAGGTTTTTCAGCATGCGCTCGTAGCGTTTGCGGACGACGGTCTTGGCCTCGTCCACGGGCTTCTTGTTGAGGATTTCCTCCAAGAGTTCGAACTTGAGGCGGCGTTTCCACAGGTCGTCCGCCGCGGCGGGGTCGGCCGGCCATTCGGCGTCCTTGCGATCGCGGCGGTAGGTGTCGCCGGCGGTGAAATCGAAATCCTGCTTCAGTTGCTCAAAGATCCAAGCGATGCGCGCCTCGACGCGCGACTGGTAGACGTAGAAGATGTCGTAGGCGGCGTTGATGTTACCGAGGAAGGCGACGTTGTAGTAGATGTTTTTTCCCAGTTCGGCTGAGAACTTGGTCCGATCGGAGGCGAGGAAGAACAGCCGCTGGCCGTCGAGGTCGCTCATGTAGTCGGGCACCACGCTGGCGTAGTCGGCGCTCTTGACGGCGTCGTGGTTGTAATGGAGTTCGTCGAGCAGCTTGGTGAGGGCGGTGGCCTCATTGCCGAGCGTGGTCGAAGTGGAGAACTGCTTGCGGTCGGCACCGGCGGCCCCGAGAGCGAGCGAAAAGGCGACGAAGACGGCGAGTGACCGGAGAATGCGAGTCATGGCGGAGGATGGGATGCGCGGAGCGGGAAATTGTTTCTGAGAGTGGTGAGGAAAGATCAGCGGCGCGGGAGCTTGGCGCGGGCTTCGTCGAGCAATTGGCGCTCGGCCGGTGTGAGCGAGGCGATGCCCTGGAGGCTGATTTTGTCGAGGATGCGATCGACTTCGACGCGGAGTTCGGCGGCGTTGAGAGCCGGAGGCGCCAGGTCGAATCCGGGGGCGGCCGGTTGGGCTGGCGGCGCCGCAGCGGGGCGGGAGGGCAGCCAGCTAGGCAAAGCGGCCGCGGGGCGATCCTGGGGGTTAAACCACGGGGCGTTGTGGATCCATCGGTAGTAGGCGTAGCCCGCGAGCATGCCGCCGAGGTGGGCCGAGTGGGCGAGCGTGAGCTGAAAAGGCAGCTCGGTGGCGGGCAGCTCATGCAGGACGAACCCTAGCATCGTAAAGCCCAGCCAGGCGAACGCCGCGTGCTTCAGCTTGAAGGAAACCGGCCAGAGGAAGAACAGCAGGAAGTCGATCCGGTGCGCGGGATTGAAGCACGCAAAGACCACGAACAGTCCGCTGATCGCGGCGGTGATGCCGATGTGCATATCGCCCGGCCGCTGCCAGTGGAGACCCAGCCAGATAAGGGCCCCGAGGACATTGGTGACGACAAGGAGCCCCGTGAGCCGCCGGGGCCCAAGGATCGGCATCAATTCACGGCCGAGATACCAGAGCAGCAGGCCGTTTCCGAGCGCGTGAAAAATAAACCCGGTGCTGTGCAGCATGCCATGCGTCAGCAAGGGGAGACCCCAGCTCGCCCGGAAGCTGCCCACGCTAAGACCCGCCAAATTCTCCAGCCGCCCGGTGCCGGACCAAGCCAGGCCGACCATCAGCTGGACGAAAAAGCCCGCCGCCAAAGCGGAGAGCAGCCACGTGAGAGCCGAGGTCTTTTCTCCACGGTATTCGCCCCGCATGTAAGGCCGCTCGGCAAGCATTGACGGGAGCGTAGCGGCAGGCCGACCGAAGACAAGCCGCCACCATGAATTCCTCTCTTTTGCAAGGGGAGCAGCGGCGGGCGGCGCTACTGTTTTTTGAGATGGTTTGGGTGCCCGCTTGACACGCTGCGCTGGCATCGCTTTGTCCCAACATCCTTAACTCCTCCTATGGCGAACAAAGCAGACAAATGGGACCAGAACGCAGGCGGCAAATTCTACGTCGATCAGCAGTGCATCGACTGTGACCTCTGCCGCGAGACCGCCCCGAATTTTTTCACGCGCCATGACGAGGGCGGCTATTCGTTTGTGCACAAGCAGCCGACGACTGAGGAGGACATCGCCCAATGCATGGAGGCGCTTGAGGGCTGCCCGGTCGAGGCCATTGGCAACGATGGCGATGCCTGAGCGGTCGCTGCGCTGACTCATTCTTCCGCTTGCCAGCCCCGGCCCAGTGCCGGGGTTTTTCATTTGAGTGTCGGCGGCATTGTTAACTAGAACCGTAAGTCTCCATAAACAGAGGCTTGTTTTTGTCGCAGTGCCTGCTACCCCGGCGGCGATGAAATTCCATGCGGCCTCCGCTCTCTTGCTCGCCTCCGTTGCGCTGCACGCGCAGGGAACCGTCAGCCTCCCGGAGGTGACGGTCTATTCCCCGCGCGTGGCGAACCAGACGCCGGCGGGCACGTTTGCGATGCCGGTGTCGGCCCTGCGCTACGAGCCCCGGGTTGACATCCAAGGGCGTAATCTCGCCGAAGCGCAGGCCGATGTGACAATCCGCGGCGGGATTTTCGAGAATACGGGGTTCCAGGTCGGCGCCGTTTCGCTGCTCGATCCCCAGACGGGGCACTACGCCGCGGAAATCCCCATTGCCCCGGCGCTGCTCACGGCCCCAGCGGTGCGCACCGGCGCGGCACTCGCGCTCGGCGCGAGCAATGCCACGGTGGGCGCGATCGGCTATGGCTGGCGGCCGGTGCGCACCGCGGGTGCGGCGATGGTGGGCGCGGGCGAGTTTGGGCTGCGCCGCGCGGAGCTTTACCAAGGCTACGCGACCACGGCGGGCGGCTCCGGCGCACCGCGTTTCGGCGCCGATGTGGCGGTGGCGCATTCGGAGTCGGACGGCGTGGTGCGCTTCGGCGAGCACGAGTTCGATCGGGTGAACGTGCGTCTGCAGCGCGCCGAGGCCACGTCGCAGACAGATCTGTTCGCGGGGTATCAGGCGAAGTTCTTTGGGTGGCCCAATCTCTACACCCCCTTCAACTCCAACGAAACCGAGCGACTCCAGACGGTGCTGGTCGCGCTCAATCACCGCGCCGAACTTGGGTCCGGGCAGTTTTTCGAGGCGGGCGCTTTCCACCGGCGCCACAAGGACGACTACGCCTTCAACCGCTTCGCCCCGCTGGGGCCGGTGCATCCGTTTCAGCACACGAGCTGGACGCAGGGCGCGGCCGCGAGCGGCCGCTGGGAGATCGGCGAGTGGGCGCTGAATCTTCGCGGCGAAGTGCAGCGGGACGAGCTGCGCTCGACCTCGCTGACGTTTGGCCGCTATCGCGAACGGACCTTTACCAAGCTGGCGATGGTGCCCGAGAAGACGTGGACGGACCCCGCGGGGGTGCGCACGAGCCTCAAGGCCGGCCTGGCGCACGACGACACCAACCGCGACGGCGGGACCTTCGCCCCGGTGGTGGAGCTGGCGCGCGAATTTCCCCGCGGCGAGCTGCGCCGTCTCCACCTCAGCTATGCGAAGACGTCGCAAGTGCCGACTTACACGGCGCTGAATTCCAATCCCGCGGCGGGACTCTTCCGCGGCAACCCCAACCTCGGGCGCCAACGCAGCCACGCCCTGGAACTGGGCGCGAACGGTCTCTTCGCCGGCTGGACGGTCGAGGGCGCGCTCTTCTGGCGGCGCGACGACGGGCTGGTGGACTGGACGTTTCGCCGCGGGGTGACGGCCCGGGCGGCCAATCCCGTCGATATCGACGTGGCGGGCCTGGAATTCGTCGCACGTCGCAGCTGGGCTTACGTCGATTTGGTCGTGGGCTACACGGGGCTGGCGAAGGACGCCGACTACCGTGGCGCGGCGGTTGACGCCAGTTTCTACGCGTTGAACTACGCGAAGCACCGCCTGACCGCCGCCATCACGGCGCGGCTGGGCGGCGGCTTCGAGCTGCGCATGGACAACGTCGCCCGCGTGCAGGCGGCCAACCTCCTGCGGACGGTGGGCGGACGGCGGGCCGTCGCCAGTTCGCTGGCCCTCGCTTTCCGCCCGAAGATCTGGCCGGGCGCGGAATTCGCGGTCCAGGCGGACAATCTTTGGAACGAAGCGTTTCAAGACGTGCCCGCGGTGCCGGCCGCGCGTCGCCAGCTTTCGGCGACGATCAGCCACGCGTGGTGAGCGACGGGTTTGCGGTTTGACTTTGGCGGCGGTGCTTGGGTCTTTGCGCCTCGCATGGCCGAAAATCCATTCCTCGATCCCGTGTTTCACATCCGCTGGTCGGTGCTCACGCCCGATCTGATCGCACCGGCCATCGAGTCGGCGCTGACCCGGGCGCAGGCGACCATCGATGCCATCGCGACGGGCGCGGCGGGCGAGGCGACGTTTGAAAACACATTCCTCGCGCTCGAGGATGCGACCGAGGAGCTGACCCAGGCGTGGGGCAAGGTCACGCATCTCCAGTCCGTTGCCGACGCGCCCGCGTTGCGCGACGCGCACAATGCCATGCTGCCGCGCGTGTCGGCGTTTTACGCCGCGATCCCGCTGAATGTGGCGCTGTGGGCGCGACTGAAAGCCTTTGCCGAGTCGCCGGCCGCGGCGCACCTCACCGGCATCCGACGGCGGTTCCTTGAGGAGACGGTGAAGGATTTTCGCCAGGCGGGCGCGGATCTGCCGGCGGAGAAACGCGCGCGCCTCGAGGCCCTGCAGAGCGAGCTGGCACAGGCCACGCAGAAGTATTCCGAGCACGTGCTCGATGCCACCAACGCCTGGCAGCTCGTCGTGACCGACGAGGCGCGCCTCGCCGGCCTGCCCCCGCTGGCCAAGGGTGGTGCGCTCTCCTCGGCGGCCAAAAAGGGCATCGCCGGCTGGCGCTTTACCCTGCATCAGCCCTCGATCGAGCCCTTCATGACCTATCTCGAAGACGACGCGTTGCGCCGCGAGATGTGGACGGCGAGCGCGGCGGTCGGCGCGCAGACGCCGCATGACAACACGGCGCTCATCGGCCGCATCCTCACCCTGCGCGCGGAAAAGGCCGCCCTGCTGGGGCAGCCGCATTTTGCCGACGTGGTGCTGGAGCGGCGCATGGCGCGGAGCGGCGCGCAGGCGCTCGCTTTTGTGGAGGATTTTCAGCGTCGCTGCACCACGGCCTTCGCGCGCGAGTGCCGCGAACTGGAAGCCTTCAAGGCTCAGGAAACCGGTCGTGCGATCGAACCGCTCGCGCCTTGGGAGATCATGTTTTGGGCGGAGAAACTGCGGCGGGCGCGCTACGCTTTCGACGAGGAGGCGTTGCGCCCCTATTTTCCGATGGACCGTGTGATCGCGGGAATGTTTGAGCTCGTGGGGAAAATCTTCGGCCTCCGCGTGGCCGAGCGCCCCGCGGGCGAAGTCGAGGGGTGGCATCCCGAGGTGAAGTTCTACGAGGTGCATGATGCGCGCGACCGGCACGTCGGTTCATTTTACGCCGACTGGCATCCGCGCGAAGCGAAACGCGGAGGCGCGTGGATGAATTATCTGATCACGGGTGGACCCAGGCCCGACGGCACCCGCGCGCCGCACCTCGGCTTGATGTGCGGCAACATGACGCCGCCGGCCGGAGGCAAGCCCGCGCTGCTCACGCATCGCGAGGTCGAGACGGTGTTTCACGAGTTCGGCCACCTGCTGCACCACCTCCTCGGCGAAGTGGAGATCAAGTCGCTCAACGGCGTGAACGTCGCATGGGATTTCGTCGAGCTGCCCTCGCAGATCATGGAGAACTGGACCTGGGAGCGCGCGAGCCTCGATCTGTTTGCGCGGCATCACGAAACCGGCGCGCCAATACCGGAGGAGATTTTCGCGAAGATGACGGCGGCGAAAAATTTCCGCTCGGCCTGCGCCACGATGCGGCAGGTCGCGCTGGCGAAGATGGATTTGCTGCTGCATATGCGGACGGCGGACTTTGCCGCCGCGGCGGATATCGAGCCGCTGGCTCGCGCGGTGATCGCGGATTGTCTCATCCCGACCGAACCGCCGGCGCCGACGCTCGTGAAGCGGTTTAACCATATCTTCTCCGATCCGGTGGGCTACGCGGCCGGCTACTATTCCTACAAGTGGGCCGAGGTGCTCGACGCGGATGCGTTCACGCGCTTCAAGCGGGAAGGGATTTTCAGCGCGGTCGTGGGCGCGGAATTCGTGGAAAAGGTGCTGAGCCGGGGCAATTCACTTGAACCCGCGGAACTGTATCGCGCGTTCATGGGTCGGGATCCCGACATCAACGCACTGCTGCGGCGCAACGGTTTGGCTCCGGCCGCCTGAGTGCGACGGCGGTCGGACCGGTCTCAAATATGCGCCGCCGTCTTCTCATTATTTTATCCATTGCGGTGGCCGTGCTCATGCTGGGCGCGGCGACGCTGCCGTGGTGGCTGGGCGCGGCGCTGGGCGGGGCGGGCGCCTCGCGCGGGCTGACGTTTGCGCGCTACGAGCGGATTGGCTATACCCGGTTCGCCCTGCATGGGGCGGAGCTGAAAGTGCCGGGCGTCCGTGTGACGGCATCGCGGATCGAGGCGGACACGCCGCTCGTGGCCTGGTGGCGGCGCGGCCAGGTGGTCGTGGGGCAGTGGACCGTCGACGTGGCGGAACGCAAAGCCGACGTTCCCGTGAACCCGGCGAATCGCGGATGGATGCCGCTGCGCGCCACGTTGGAAAAAATCGCGGCGCAGCTTGCGCGCTGGGCGCCGCGGGTCTCGGCGGAAGCGGGTGTGGTGCGGTGGCCGGGCGGCGAGCTGACGTGCGGGGCGGCGCTTTGGGCGGAGCGCACGCTGGCGGTGAAGGCGCTCGCGTTTCATGAATTCAAGGCGGATGTGTCGGTCGCGTTTGCGCCGGATGCGCTGCGGGTCGAGGCACGTGCGACGGACGGCGGGGCGACGCTGGTGGGACGGGGTGCAGACGTGAAAGGTGAACTGACATGGTGGGGCCAGCGGGCCGAGCTGAACGCGCGCTTTGACGAGCGCGGCTGGCTGCCGGCCGAGGTGGTGTTGCAGGCGGAGGATTGGAATGTGCCCGGCGAGAAATTGAAGCTCGGGGCGGCGTATGAGGCGGTGCGCGGTCGCGGGAAAATCGAGTGGCGGGGGGAGAAGCTCGTGGCGGATTTCGTGGCCAAGGGTGAACCCGTGAGTGGAAAAACGGTGCCGCCGCTCGAGGTGACATTGCGCGGCCAAGGCGATGCGGAGGCGTTCACCGTGGAATCGCTGAACGCAGATTTGCCGGGCATCGTCGCACGACTGACCGAGCCCGTGACGGTGGAGCGCAGTGGAAAATTCCGGCAGAGCGGCGCGCGGTTTTCCCTGGAGGCGGACTTGGAGAAACAACCCTGGTTTACGGCCAAGGGCGCGGTGAGCGGCGAGGCGCGGTGGGTCTCAAGCCTCGGACAAGCACCCGTGGTGGAATTTCGACTGACGGGGCGCGATGTGGCGGCGGCGGATTGGGCGGCCTCGCTGGTCGAGGCGAAGGGACAATTCGACTGGCCGCGCGTGAAGGTCAGTGAGGGCACGCTCGCGGGGACCACAGGTGAGAAACTCACTTGGCGAGGTGGGTGGGATTTTTCGACGAAAGAGATTTTCGATGCCGCGGCCGAGGGAACGATTCGGCGCGCGACGGTGGCGCGCTGGGTGCCGGCGGACGTGGAGTTCGAGTCAATCACGCTCAAGGCCGAGGCAACTGGAGCACCGATGGGTTTGAAGCATGCCGGGCAAGCGCAGGCCGAGAAGGTGACATTTCGGGCGCTGAAGCCGCTCGGGCTTGCCCTGACTTGGGCAGGTAGCGGCTCGACGATGGAATCGATACGCCTAGTGGCAAAGGCGGGTGCGACGACGATCACGGCGGAAGGGGCGTCGAGCGGGCAATCCGCGCGGCTGACGAAACTGGAGCTGGTCCAAGGGGACGACATGCGGTTGCAGTTAAAAGAGCCCGCAATGCTCCGGTGGCGGCCGGCCCTCGCGGTGGAGGCGCTGCATCTGGCGGGGCCGGAAGGCGCGGTCGAGGCGGCCCTCTCGTGGGGAGAGACCGGCCGGGTGGAAATGTCGGTGCGAAACTTTTCCTCCGCTTGGTTGGACGATCTGGAGCTGTGGTCCGGGCCGGCGTGGAAGGTGTCCTCACTGGAGGCCAAAGGCGCGTGGGATCGCGGGCCGATGATTTTTTCCCTGAAAACGAAGGCGGCGATCGAACTGGGCGATGGAAAGTCGGCGATCATCGCCGCGACGGCACAGGGCGACAAGAGTGGGGTCCGCATCGAGGAGCTGAGCGTCATCGAGGCGGAGAAGAGCGTCGTTAAAGTCGTCGGAAGGATTCCGCTGCGTTTGAGTCCGGGCGCGGCGCAGCCCGTGGAGCTTGAGCCGGAGGGAGCGCTCATGCTCGACGTGACGACGGAGGCGGGCGCCGCCTTCTGGCAGGAGTTGCAAGGTCTCACCGGTTTCGAACTCAAGGACCCGGAGGCGGAGGCGCACGTCACGGGCACGTGGGCGCGGCCGAAGGGGACGGTGCGCGTGAAGGCGGCGCGCGTCGCGGCGGATGCGACTCGTTTCAAACGGCCGATGCCTACGATCGAGGCCCTGGCGATGGAGCTGACCGGAGACGAGGCCGGGGTGCGGTTGGAGAAGCTTTCGCTGAGCGTCGAGGGCCAGGCGGTGCGCGCGAGCGGGCGGCTGCCGGTGGCGGAGGGGAAGTGGCGCGAATTTTTGACGAAGCCGATGCTGGCGCTGCAGGGCGGGGCGGAGGGGAAAATTGAAGTGCCCGATGCGGATGTGGCGGCCGTGGCGCGCTTCTTGCCGGTGTTCGTGGCGCCGAAAGGCCGATTGTCCGTCGACGTCAGCTTCCGGAACGGAGCCTTGGACGGCATGCTGCGACTCCGCGATGCGGCCACGCGTCCACTCGGGCCGCTCGGAGTGTTGCAGGAGATCAGCGCGGAGGTCGCTCTGGTCGGGCGCAAGATGGAATTGCGCTCGGTGACGGCGCAGACCGGCGGACAGACGGTGACGTTGAGCGGGAGCGTGGAACTGCCGGTCGTCGCGGAGGGGAATGCCGCCGCGATGGTGGACGGGTTGAAATTCGATTTGGCGTTAAAAGGGGAAAACCTGCCTTTTGTGCGTCAGACTGGGGTGCTGGTGCGCGGCGATCTGGATTTGAAGCTGACCTCGCCCGCGAGCGGGCCGCCGTTGATCGCGGGGGCGGTGCGCCTGCGCGAGAGCCTGTTTCTGTCGGATCTGCGGGCGCTGTTGCCGGGCGGCGCGAGGTCCAAGGCACGGACGCCGCCCTATTTTGCGGTGGAGGCCGAGCCCTACGACGCGTGGCGGCTCGACGTGGCGGTGCAGGGCGAGAAGTTTTTGAAACTGCGCACCGCGTTGTTCAACGGCTTGGCCTCGGCCCGGTTTCAACTGAGCGGCACGCTGGGCGAGCCGCTGGCGCGAGGCGAAGCGACGATCGACGAGGGGACCGTGAAGCTGCCCTTCGCGACGTTTGTGGTGCAGGAGGGCCGGGTGAGCCTGACCCCGGAGCAGGGCGTCGATCCGCAGGTGTGGTTCGTGGGCACGGTGCGCCGCATGAATTACGATTTGCGCATGGAAGCGAGCGGGCCCGCCTCGGCGCCGAATCTGGTTTTTTCGTCGAGCCCGCCGTTGGAGTCGGGGCAGGTGCTGCTGATGGTGATGACGGGCGAGTCCCCGCACGACGAGTTCAACGCCTCGGACCGGCAAAGGATGGCGCGGCTCGGGGCTTTTCTCGGGCAGAGCCTGCTCGCGAGCTTCGGGGGCGACAGCGACGCGAGCGAGCGGCTGAGCATCTCGACCGGCGAGAATGTTTCACGGCAGGGGCGCGAGACCTATGGCATCGAATACCGGCTGAGCGAGCGGTGGACCGCCGTGGGGGAGTATGACGAATTCGACGATTTCAACGTCGGGCTGAAATGGCGGGTATTCTCGAAGGGTGGAACGAAGGAGTCGGACAAAAAATGACGCATACGTGCAAGCAATACGGCAGGCGCAAGCCAGCCCTCGGCCTGTGGCTAGCTCTGGTGGGCTTGTTCGCCGGAGCGATGTCCGCATGCTCGACGCCGGGCGCGAAAGGCCCCACGCCGGCGACGTTGACGGTGGCAGGAACGGGTTGGCTGCGGGACCGCGAGCTGAGGGCTTCGTTGGAGCGGCTGCTCGGCGACGAGCGGAGCGAGGTGCTACGGGCCAATGCGGTGGAGGACGCGATGTTTCTACTGATGTCTGCGGTGCAGGCGGAGGGTTTTTTGAAACCTGTGATTGCCATGGAGTGTATCGAAGCGGACGGGAAAAAAACAGCGATCACGCTCGACCAGACGATGACAGCGACGGTGCCTCGGACGATGGCGGCGCGGGAGGTGCGTTTCAACGTGAAGCGGGGCGTGAGGTTTTTTGTGCGGGACGTGACGTTCGCGGGACTGGACGCGCTGAAGGAAAACGTCGCCCGGAGTTTTTTTGCGGGCGACTCGGCGCTCTTTTCCGGGAAGGCGGCCCGCGCCTATACGCCGGCGCGGTTGTCGCGGGCCCTGGATGGGCTGCAGGCGGAGTTGCGCCAGCTCGGTTATGCCGAGGCGGAAGTCCGCGCCAGCGATGTGGCTGTCGATGAGCGCACCGGAGAGGTCGTGATCGCAGTGGTGGTGGCGGAAGGTGCGCGGTGGCAGGTGGGCGCGGTGCGGATCGAGGGAGCGGAGGCCACGGGCGTGATGGTGGAAGGTTTGGAGAAATTTTCCGGCAAGCTGTGGACCGAGGTGGTGCAGCAGAGCCTGGCGGGCGAAGTGAGAAAGGCCTTTTTTGCGCAAGGCTATGCGGATGTGCGCGTGCAGGCGACGCGCACGGCGGGACCGGCGCGCGATGGGCGAAAGGACGCGACCGTGACGCTGCGGGTGGAGCCAGGCGAACGGGTGCGGCTCGGCGAGGTGCGGTTCGAAGGCGCGGAGCACATGCACGAAGCCGTGCTGCGGCGGCGGGTGCACGCGCAACCCGACCAGCTGCTCAACCCGCTGGAAATCGATCAGGCGAGGTTCCGGCTGGCGCGCCTCGGCGTGTTCGAGAAAGTGGCGTTGCGCTACGATCCGCCGGACGGACCCGTGCGCAGCCCCGTGTTCACCGTGCGCGAAGGGCGGACACTGGAGACGAACCTGCTGTTCGGCTACGGCAGCTACGAGCAGGCGCGCGGGGCGGTGGAGCTGCGGCAGTTCAATCTGTTCGGGCGCGCGCACCAGACCCGCCTCCTTTTGGCCCAATCGATGAAGAGCAGCCGGGGCGACTATTCCTACACCGTGCCCGAGATTTTCGGGGAATCGATCGACGGCACCGCGCGGGTGTTCGGATTGCAACGCGAGGAGCTGTCGTTTCTCCGCCAGGAATACGGTGCGAACGTGGCGGTGAGTTTGCCGGTGCGCTGGCTCGGTGCGCACGCCACCGCCGGTTACACGTTTCAGGCGCTGCGCAATCGCGACAACGAGCTGGCGACGCGGGCGGTGGACGACAAGCAGGTCACGGTCGCCAGCCTCGACGTGGGGCTGACGCGCGACCGGCGCGACAATCCGCTGCGACCGCGGCGCGGCTACCGCTGGTTTGCGCAGGTCGAGGCGGCGAGCCGTGGGCTCGGCGGCAGTGCGGAGTTTCAGCGCTTCGAGGGCGGCGGTGCGTATCACACCCCCTGGGGCGCGGGCCGCTGGGTGCATGCGGCGGTGACGCACGGCGTCATCACAACGTGGGGGACCAGCGATCGGCTGCTGCCGGTGAACAAGCGTTTTTTTCCGGGCGGCGGGAGCAGCATCCGCGGCTATCGGGACGGCGAAGCGTCGCCGCGTGGGGCGGACGGGCGCTTCATCGGCGCGAAGAGCTACGGGCTCGCGAACCTCGAGCTGGAGCAGGCGTTATTCGGGAAATGGACGGCCGTGGTCTTCGGTGATGCACTGGCGACGGCGGCGCAGCTCCGCAACTACCCCTGGGGTGGCGAACGCCTCTACACGGCGGGGCTGGGGGTGCGTTATCAGACGCTGATCGGGCCGATTCGGGTGGAGTATGGACGAAACCTGAATCCGCGCGCGGGCGATCCCGGCGGAACCTGGCAGATCTCGGTGGGTGCGCCATTTTGAGCAGGGAGAAAATTTTTTATCGTCGCGCGGGGTAAACGCCGCGTAATGCGGTGCCATATGATTATCGCCGATCTCGCCAAACTTCCGGGTGGAACTTTCCCTGCGCGCCGTTGGGGGCGCGGACTCGTCGGGCAACTTGGGCAGCCGATTGCCGCCAAAGGGTTCTCGATGGGCTATTCCATTTTGGAGCCGAAGGGCGGCCAGGTTCCGTGGCACAATCAGGAGCAGGAGGAGGTTTACTTCATCGTGCAGGGTGAGGGTGAAATCTGCGTCGGCACCGAGCGCAGCCCGATCAAGGCAGGGCAGGCGGTCTTCATGCCGCCGACGCTGTTTCACCAACTCACCAACACCGGCGACGAGCCGATGCACATGATTTATGTCTATTGCCCGGGCGGCGACGTCGCGCACTGGCGGCAGGAGCTGAACGGCACGCTGCCGAAAGCCGGCGAGGGCGGCATCCCGCCGTTGCCTGAAGGCGCGCAGCCGCAGTGCACCAAAAAACCGGGCGAGTGAGCCGGGGCCTCAGCCGCGCCAAGCGCTGGGTGTCTGGCCGGTCTGGCGGCGAAACCAGCGGGCGAAATAGTTCGGATCTTCGAAGCCGCAGCGCGTCGCTGCATCAGCGACAGTCGCCGCGGAGCGCAGGGCGACCTCGGCGGTTTCGAGTCGGACCCGGTCCCGCAGCGTGCGCAGGCCGAGGCCCGATTCGCGTTTCAGTTTCCGGCTGAGGTGGTCGGGATGGTAGCCAAGTTCGCGTGCAATTTGGCCGAGCGGGGCGGGGACGCGGACTCGGTCGCTCAAACGCTCGAAGAGAGTGACCGTGGGCGCCGGGGCGGCCGGTGCTTGGCCGAGCAGGCGGGCGACGACCGCGAGAATCGCGGCATAGTCGGTGAGCGTGAGGCGGCCCTTGCGCGGCACGCGGGAAAGGAGCGCATGCAGTTCGTTCAGTGTGGCGGGTGAGAGCGTGCGATGCGTTGCGCGCACGCGGCCGTGGCCCTCGAGTTCGTAGTCCAGCACCAGACAAAGCGGCCGGCTGTGCCCGACGGTGGAGAACCCATGTGGGGTGCGCGCCGGGATAACGAAGAGATCGCCGGCGTGGGCCCGGCGGCGACGGGAATTCACGGTCTGCACGCCTTCGCCCGTGAGGTAGAGGATGAGCTGCGCGTAGTCGTGGCCGTGGGCGGCAACCTCGGCGTCGCGGTGGCGATTGAGCTGCAGTTTTCGCAGCACAAACCCAAGCGCATGGATTTCAATCTTCTGGATGAGGAGAGGGCTCCAAGCGAGCATGGGAGGGGGCGGAGGCGATGGATGGCGCGGTGCTGCGGGCCGTCTAAAGTAAGGTCGGGTTAGTGCTAGCAAAGGTCGGAATCGTGCTAACGCAAGTCGGGGCTTCGGAGTATGCTCTGGGCTCACTCCTCAACCCCTTAGAATACTATGACCACGCACAAAGTCGGCATCATCATGAACGGCGTCACCGGACGCATGGGCACCAACCAGCATCTGCTGCGCTCCGTCAAAGCCATCATCGACCAAGGCGGCATCAAGCTCGGCGACACCGAGGTCATCATGCCCGATCCCATTCTCATCGGGCGCAGCGAGCCGAAGCTCGCGGCGCTCGCGGCTCGCGCCGGCGTCAAGCGCTACTCGACCAATCTCGACGCGGCCCTCGCCGATCCGGCGAACCAGGTTTATTTCGACGCGACGCTGACCGGCCAGCGACCCACGGGCGTGCGCAAGGCCATCGCGGCCAAGAAACACATCTATTGCGAGAAACCGTCGGCAACGACCTCTGTTGAAGCGCTCGCGCTCGCGAAGGAAGTCACGGCGGCCGGGTTGAAGAACGGCGTGGTGCAGGATAAGCTCTGGCTGCCCGGCCTGCTCAAGTTGAAGTATCTGATCGATACTGGATTCTTTGGAAAAATCCTCTCCGTGCGCGGCGAGTTTGGCTACTGGGTGTTCACGGGTGAGCACGAGAAGCTCCAGCGCCCCTCGTGGAACTACCGCAAGGAAGACGATGGCGGCATCATCGTCGATATGCTCTGCCACTGGCAGTATGTGATTCAGAATCTTTTCGGCGAGGTGAAGTCGCTCACGTGCCTCGGCGCGACGCACATCCCGCAGCGCTGGGACGAGGCGGGCAAACCCTACAAGTGCACCGCCGACGACTCGGCCTATGCGACCTTCGAGTTGGTCAACGGTGTCATCTGCCAGTTCAATTCCTCGTGGGACGTGCGCGTGCGGCGCGACGATTTGCTCACGCTCCAAGTGGACGGCACGCACGGCACGGCGGTCGCGGGCCTGCGCGATTGCACGGCGCAGCATCTTTCGGCGACCCCGCGCTGCATCTGGAATCCCGACATCGACAGCCCGATCAAATACTTCGACGGCTGGACGCGGGTGCCGGACCAAGGCGTTTACGACAATGCGTTCAAGATTCAGTGGGAGCTCTTCCTGCGCCACGTGGTGAAGGGCGATCCGTTCCCGTGGAATCTTTTCCAGGGGGCCAAGGGCGTGCAGCTCGCGGAACTCGGAATCAAGTCGTGGGCCGAGCGCCGCTGGGTGGATGTGCCGCAATTGGGCTGAGCCGCTGCCGCCCAGCCGGGGGTTGACGCGATTGGAAGCGCCGTCGGCGTTTTCCAATCGGGCCGAATACTCTGGAAAATTCACAGGATTGGTTAACGTGCAGGGTGCGCGACCCATCGTTGCGCGCGCTCAATCCACATTTAACCCACCACCACCTATGCTCATCTGGATCATCCTTATCATTATTCCGATGCTCTTCGGTTTGTATGCGCAGTATCGCATCCGGAGCGCTTACGCCAAGAATGTGCAGATTCGTTCTCGCGGCGGCATCACGGGCCGTGAAGCTGCACAAGCAGTCATGGACTCGGCCGGCATCAGCGACGTCGAGATTGTGCAGGTTCCCGGCGAATTGACCGACCACTACGACCCCATGAACAAGCGGCTCGCGTTATCGGAACACAATTACCATGGCACCAGCCTAGCTGCCCTGGGGGTGGCCGCCCACGAGGCGGGTCATGCGATCCAGCACAAGGTCGGCTATTCGATGATGACGGTGCGGCAGACGCTCGCGCCGGCCACTCAGATTGCCGCGGGCGTGTCCAACTTTGTCCTGATCCTCGGCATCGTGCTCATCGGCTCGGCGTTTGGCGGGATGCTCCTCACGATGGGTGCGGTGGCGCTGGGCCTGATCGTTCTCTTTCAGTTGGTCACGCTGCCCGTGGAGTTTGACGCGAGCCGCCGGGCCAAGGCCCAGTTAGTGAACCTCGGCATTGTCGATCGCGATGAAATGTCGGGCGTGCACCAGACGCTCGATGCCGCGGCGCTCACCTACGTGGCGGGGTTTGTGGCGGCGCTAGGGAGCTTGCTGCACATCCTCATGCTGCTGTCAGGGCGGCGGGACGATTGAGCGGCTTCGGCTCGCTCCTGTCAGCCGTGACGGGTCCTCGGATGGCGAAAAGGCGGACTGAGCGGTCCGCCTTTTTTTAGGCCTTCTTACTTCACGATCTTGGGGCCGGTGCGGTAGGTGCTTTTTTCCATTTCCTCAAGGGCCTTGGGCATGGCGTCCATGAGTTGGATGATGCGTTCGGGGCCGGTGGGATGAGTGGATAGAAAGGCGGGTGGCATCGGTTCGTTGGACGATTGGGCGTCGAGCGCCTCCATCACTTGAATGGCCGCGCGTGGATCGTAGCCGGCGCGGGCCATATACATGAGGCCGATATAATCCGCCTCCTTCTCGGCGCGGCGATCATAAGCGAAGCCGCCGAGTTCCGTGCTAAGCCCGTAGGCCGCGCCCAGCATGTCGATGGTGAGGCCGGGCGCACCGGCGACCGCTCCGCCGATCATGCCGACCGCCCCGACCGTGCGCACCGCCAAGTCGCGGGAGAGGCGCTCATGCACATGTTTGGCGGTCACGTGGGCGATTTCATGGGCAATGACCGCGGCGACCTCGTCGTCGGTCTTCGCGACTTTATACAGGCCGGTGTAAACCCCGACTTTGCCCCCGGCCATCGCGAACGCATTGACCTCGGGACTGTCGAAAACGACAAACTCCCAGTCGGCATCAGGCATGTCCCAGAATACCACCTTGGAGATGCGTTCGCCGACCCGCTGGAGCTGGGCGAGGCGCTCAGGATCACGG
This sequence comes from Opitutaceae bacterium, assembly GCA_030693515.1. Taxonomy (GTDB): domain Bacteria; phylum Verrucomicrobiota; class Verrucomicrobiia; order Opitutales; family Opitutaceae; genus ER46. The sequence goes on along the minus strand of JAUYAK010000043.1, from coordinate 14,807 downwards.
GAGATTTTGGTGCGGCGCTTCTGGTCGTCGAACATCGTGATGCTCATCTTGGTGAGCTCTTTGTCATCAACCAAGTTGATCGCGTTTCTGCCTGTCACGGGCACTTGGTAGCACGAGGCAAGGACCAGGACGGAAAAGGCGGAGGCGAGGAGGCGGGCCGGTGCGTTCATGGCTTTCGTGGCGGGGCTGGACAGAAGGTATGAGGAGAAGGTCAAAATTGGCAAGTGCCCGGGCTGCAGGACGACCGAATCGTTACGAAAAAACACCGTGGAATTTGGAATGCCCTTTGCATTTCAGGGTCATGTTCACATGTTCACAACGCTTCAGGTTTCGACCCCAATCTGAACAACCGACCGCAGTGTTCGTCTAACCAAGTGCCGGCCCAGCCGTCATAGCACGTCACGTCTCCAATCTTCCAACCCGCCACCCCCACCCGCCATGGCCGAGGAACCCGATCATAATTCCGCGAAAAAACGCCGTATCATTCATTGGAACCCGGACGCCGGTCGCGAGCAGGCGCGATCGAAATGGACCGTGCCGCGCATCTTGGCTTGGGGTTTCGGTGGTTTCGTGGCTTTGCTGCTGTGCGCGGGCCTTGTCATCCGCGGCATCAAGCTCGTCTTCGGTCCTGAGGTGTTTTCGTCCCGCGTTACGGCGATGGCGGAGGGCGAGACGGTGGCCGACGCGAACGCATCGTTTCGCGCCCAGACCAAGGCCGAGCAGCTGCGCGATCTTGCGACCAAGTCACTGGGCGAGCTGCGGCGCATGCCGGCCGATCACCCGCGGCAGGTGCAGGAACTGGTGCGCATGGAGACCGATTACAATTCGGGTTCACATCTCCTTGCGGAGCGCCAGTGGGGTCGTGCGCTGCAAGTGTTCGAGGCCCTGCGCAGCGACATCGAGGCGTTCAGCGCCAACGTCAAAATCCGGGGCGAGGCGCAGCAGGCCTACCACAAGATTCTTCTCCGGGTGAGGGAACTCGAGGTCGCGCGTCCGCTCGCCCCCGAGGCGTTGGACGAGGCGTTTTCTGCCGCGGCCGCCGGCAACCGTCTGCTCAGCGAAGGCAATTTCATCGGCGCGAAAGAAGTCTTCGACACCGGGTTTGCGCAGTTGAAACGAGCCGAGGAACTCCTTGCCGACCATGTGCGCGATCGCCTCGTGGCCGGCCAGCGCGCCCTCACCCGGGGTGAGAAAGCGGAAGCGCAGCAGGCGTTTCAGGCGGCGCTGGAGAAATCCTCCGGCAACGAAATTGCCGTCGCCGGACTCAAGCGCGCCGAGAACATCGACCGCGTCTATGCGCTGCTGCAGCAGGGCGCGAAGCTCGAACAGGAGGCGCGTTTCGCTGATGCGGCCGAATCCTACAAGAAAGCCTTTGCCCTCGACGGCCAGTCGGCGGCCGCGCAGGAGGGCCAGTCGCGCGCGAGCCGGCTCGAGAAGGAGACCAAGTTTGCCAGTGCCAAGAATGCCGCCGACGCCGCTGTAAAGGAGAAGGATTGGACGAAGGCCATCGCCGAGTATCAGGCCGCGCTGAAAGTCTATCCGCAGAAGACTGACGTGCAGGCTTTGCTCAAGTCGGCCCGGGAGAGCGCGCACAAGGAGTCGGTGCAAAAAGCGCTGGCCCGCGGCTTCACGCACGAGAAGGCCTTCCAATGGCGCGAAGCCCGCGAAGCTTATAACGAGACGCTTGAGCTTGAGCCGGAAAACACCGACGCAAAGGAAGGCTATACCCGCGCCGGCACCGTCATTCGTGCGCTCCTCCAATACGAGAAATACATTGAGGCCGCCGAGCAATTTGCCAACAAAGCCGAGTTTCAATCCGCCATCAAACGGTTCAACGAGGCCATGGCTGTGAAGCCGTCCTACCTCGTCAACAGCGATCGGGTGCAGCAACTGCATGCGCTCCTCATGGCGCAGAACAAGCCGGTCGAGGTGACCTTCAAGTCCGACGGCAATACTTGGGTCCGGATCGCCAATTTCCGGCAGCCATCCAAGTTTGAGACCAATGTCATCAAGATGCTCCCCGGCGACTATCAAGTCATAGGTAGCCGCAAGGGCTATCGCGATGTCGAGATGCTCCTCCAAGTCCGCAGTGGCACGACGCCGCCGACCGTCACGGTCGCATGCACGGTCTCGATCTCCCGCGGCTGATCTCTCCCCATGCGCTTTACTTCTTCCCGTCCCTTGGTCGCGTGTGTCATCGTCGGCTGCATGCTTTCGGGCGCAGCCTTGGCGGCTGATGCGCCGGCGTCTTCCTCGCGGCCGGGCTCGACCGCTGCGACGAAATCCTCGTCTGCGCGCGGCACCGCCCGTGGGCCGGTGCCTGATCCGGCTTTGTTGGATGGCTCGACTCATCCCGTCGCAAAAAAATCCGAGCACGGCATGATCGGGGACTTTGAATTGCCGGGCGACGAGAATGCCAACCCGGGCAAAGTCGGTGGCAATGGTCCGGGCGGAAGCGGCACGCAGCCGAATCAAGGGCAGAAAACACCACAGATTTCCGTGCCGGGTCTTCCCGGTCTGCCGAGTGCGATGGGGGTGCCCGGCGGCCAAGGTGGCTTGCCCGGACTGCCCCCGGGCGGCGGCCTCGGCATCGATCCCGCGCAGCAGGGCGCCGGGTTGCCGCAGATTCCCAATCCCCTCGGGGGGGCTGGGGCCGGAGGTGGCCAGCAGGCCGGTCAACCGCCGGGCCAGCAGGGCGGCCAGCAAGGCGGCGCGCAGGGTGGCGGTCAGCCGGGCGGTGCACAGGTTGGCGGGCTTCAGGGTGAAACAGCCGCCGGCAACAATCCCGCTGGTGCTCCGGATGGCAAACCTTCCGCCGTTACCATCGGCGATTCCGCGATGCGCATCGAGCCTACTCCGGGGATGGCCGGAGCCACGGGGGCCAACGCGCAACAGCAGGCCGGCAACACTCAGCATCACGAGAAGGGCACTGGCACTGGTGGCCGGGCCCCGACCGGGGTGCAGTCCGGCAATCGCGTCGAAAAGGGCCGGGCGATTCCCGCCGGCCTGTAGGATATCCCTGCATTTCCCTCCGCGTGAAAACCCTCTCCACTGTCCTTTTCGGCCTCGCGCTCGCGGCAGGCTTTGCATCGTTGGCCCGCGCGACCACGGTTATCTATCCTGTCGAGGCGATTCCTGATCTGATGCTGATGCCGGCAGAGGAATTTCGCGGCAAATATGCCGGCATCAATGCGACCGGCCTCGCTCCGAGCGACGAGGGCTGGTATGTCCGCTACCGTCACGAAAACCTCATCTGCCTCTTCGGCCCGATCGCGGACCGGGAGGAGGCGCGCCGCCGCAAATGGGAGATGGAGACCGTGCGCGACGCCGCGATCCGCCACCGGGCCACGCTTAACACGAGCCAGGTCGATTTTGTGCGCTTCACGTTTTCCGGCGTGATGGGCCGGCGGGGTGAAGGCGGCGGAGGCGGCGGCGCCCCCGAACTGGGCCGTATCTCCGCCGACGGCCGCAGCGGACCCGACGGCGACCTTGATGGCGACGGCATTCCCAATTCCAAGGACAACGACATGGACGGCGATGGCATCCCGAACGACCAGGATGACGACATTGATGGCGATGGGACTCCAAATGCGAAGGATGACTACGCCTTTGGCGCGATGGACGATAAAATCCGCGCTGGCACCGGAGCCGGGGCCGAGGGCAAAGACGGCGCGGGCAAATCGGGCACGGGTGGCAAGGGCGACGGTGCGGGCGATGGGAGCGGTGGGCTGGCCGACAACGCCGGGGCGGGTGAGAACGGGTCCGGGCGCGGGGGCAAGAGCGGAAAGAGTGGGAAATCCGGTCAAGCCGGGGAAGGCGGGGACGAAGGCGATCCCAACGGCGTCGTCGGCGCGGGCAAAGGTGGCCTGCAAAAAATTGCGTCGGTCGGTGGTGGCGGCCAAGGCGGCCAAGGCAGTCAGGGCGGCCAGCAAGGTGGTAGCCAAGGCGGCCAGCAGGGCGGCGGGCAGTCCGGCAGCGGGCAGCAAGGCGGTCAACAAGGCGGCCAGCAGGGCGGGCAATCCGGCAGTAGCTCTGGCAGTTCCAGTGGCGGAGGCGCCGGTCAGCCGGGTGGTGGCGGTGGCGGCGGCAGCCCGATCGATATGGCGATGGCGGTGCTGCGTGCGATTCTCGGTCTTTAGTCTTTCCGCCGCACTTGTGGCGATGGTGGGTGTGAGTGTAACCCGCGCAGCGGAGTCTGAGACGGCGCTGGCTCTCCGCCTCGCGCGCGAGGCGACCGCTGCGGCTGAGGAGAAGGATACCGCCACCTATCTCGCCAAGATGGAGGAGGCGGTCGCCCTGCGGCCCGACTACCCGCGCATGCTGATCAACCTCGCCGCCGCGCAGGTTGCGGCGGAAAAACCCGACGATGCGATCGCGACACTGGGCCGGTTCGCGCGGCTCGGGGTGAATTCGCCGGTGGAAAAATCCGCGGATTTTGCGCCGTTGAAAACGCGCAAGGATTTTGAGGCCGTCGTGAAAAAAATCGCGGCCAACGCCCATCCCTCGGGCTCGGGCGAGGTCGCGTTTTCGCTGCGCGGGGTGACCGGTCTCATGGAGGGAATCGCGTGGCGGGCGAAGACGGGTGAGTTTCTCTTCGGCGATGTCCACCACCGCGCCATCTGGGTGCGCGGCAAGGACGAGACGCTGCGCCGGCTCACCCCGGAGGACGACGAACTCTTCGGGGTATTCGGCCTGGCGATCGACGAGGCGAGCGGGACGATTTGGGCGGCGACCTCCGCGGTGCCGGCGATGCGGGGTTTTGCCCCTGAGCTGGAAGGCCGCGCCGCGCTCGCCGAAATTGACCTCGCGAGCGGTGCGGTGCGGCGCCTGTTCCCGGCCGGTGGCGGGCCTGGCGATCGGCACCCGCATGTGCTCGGCGATCTCGCGTTGGGCGACGATGGCACGGTGTGGGTCACGGACAGCGGCGCGCCGATCCTTTGGCGGCTCGCGCCGGGCGGCGCCGCCCTCGAGCCCTGGGTTCAGAGTGCCGAATTCATGTCGGTCCAAGGCATCGTGCTCATGGGCGACGTCGCGGTGGTGTCTGATTTTGCCGCCGGCCTGCTCCGGGTCGATCTCGCGGCGCGGCAGGTGCGGCGGCTGGAACCGCCGGCGGACACCACGCTCATCGGCATTGACGGCCTGGCGCTGGCCCCCGGCGGTCATGTGCTTGGGGTCCAGAACGGGGTGCGGCCCAGCCGCGTGCTGCGCATCCAGCTTGAGGAGACGGCGGACTCCGTCGCAGCGGTGAAGGTGCTGGAGTCCGGCCACCTCGCGATGGCCGCGCCTTCGCTCGGGTGCCTGGGCACCGGCGGCGATTTTTTCTACATCGGCAACGCGGGGTGGACGCGCTTCGAGCAGAATGACGCGCAGCCGACGGCGCCGCGATCCGTGCCCATTTATCGCAGCAAGCTCCCGAAGTCGGGCAAGTGAGGCGGCTTTACCACCGGTTGAGGCGGCCCGTGGGTTGCGGCTCGCCCCGCGGCAGGGGCAGGGCCAGGGCGGCCACGACGCCATCAAGGAGCAGCCGGCGTTGCGCGGGTGAAAGGCCTGGCTGAAAGACCGCGACGCGATAGTCGCCATAAAGCCCGGCGGTTTCGCGCGCGGCGGCGACGCGCGTTGCCGCCGCAAACGCGGCATCGAGGGCACTCGCGCGGGTGGTGCCGAGAGTGCGGGCGATCTCGACGCGGAGGGCGTTGGTCTCGTTTACAATCTCGGCCATTTGCCGGCCGTAGTCGTCGGCCACCACCGCAGCTTGCGCGCGCACGGCCGCGATGCGCGCGGGGGCATCGGGCTGTTTCTTGCCGCCCCCGCGACCCGGCGGTGCGGCGATCACGACGACCCTCAGTCCGTCCGGATCGAAGCGCACGGAGGTTTGCATGGGGACGTCGCGGTGGGCGGCGAAGAGCTCATTGAGCCGGGCGGATGCGTCGCGCTGGAGGGAGGTGTGGCTGGCGATGAGCGCGCCGACGCGGGCCTGCAGGGTGGGCGGGAGAGGAGAGCGCTCGGCAAGCGCGGCGGGCGATGCATGCTGCACGAGGCCCCGGCGGATTTCCTCGGCGAGCGCCTCGAGTTCGGCGAGGGCCGGCTCTTGCGCGGTGGCCAGAGTCTTCAGCGGGCTGGCGCGGAGGAAGCTGAGCTTGAGCCGCTCCTCGGCGAAGACGGCGTCGTAGAGTTCCTTTTTTAGGCGCGATTTTTTGGTCTGGTAGGCGGCGATTTGGGCCGCGACTTCGGCGGGCAGATCATCCGGCAGCAGCACGCGCGCGGGCTCGGGCGGGAAAAACAAATAGGGCTGCGCGGCGGTGGCATGGGTGGCGTTTGGGGCGGCGGCGGTGAGTTCGAGGTGGATTTCGCGGAGCAGCCGGCGCTGGGCGGGCGTGAGGGCATGGGAGTAGAAGGCGTAGCCGCGCATGACCTGCGCAATCTCGTTGGGCGAGAACCCGCGCTCGACGCGCTCGCCCAGGCGCCATTCGCGGAGAGCAGACCAGGTCTCCTCCCCGTGGACGAGATCGCGGCGCAGGTCTTCGGCGGCCTGCTCGAGCGCGGCGAGGCGCGGGGCCTGCGCGCGCGCGAGAGCCGCGAGTTCCTGGTCGCGCGCGGCGGGTTCGGCGTCGCGAATTTTGTCGAGGGTGGCGCGGAGCTCTTGCTGGAGCGCAGTCTTGTCGGCGCGGTAGCGGTCGAGGCGGTCGCGTTGTTTGTCGCTCAATGAATGCGAGGCCAGCCGGACGCCGAGCGCAGGATAGAAAATGTCGCTGACGAATGCGGCGAGCCCGGCCGGCGCGGGGTTGCGGCCCGAGGCCAGGCCGACCGAGGGGATCATCTGGCCGAGCGGGGGCGGGCTAGGCGGGAAATAGAGGAAGATGGGGCGCGCACGCGGCTGATCCATCGAGGAGAATCCGTCGCCGTTGTTCCGACCGGAGCCGAACGTCGAGTCTGACTGCGCCCGCAGCCCGGCGGCCTGGCTCATGCAGCCGATGAATCCCGCGAGGAGCAGACGCGCGACGAGGCACGGTGCGATGGGAGTGGGGCGGGGCGTCATGGAGCGGGCCGCCGGGCTAGACGCATCGTCGCCGGCAAAGTCGCATGACTACAGCCCCCAGCCAAAGGCCAGGCACGCGCGCTCCAGTGAGTGGCCCGGGGCGAAGCGGCGGGCGAGGAAGGCGGGTGCCCATGCAAACCAAACGGGCAGGCTGACGAGCAACCTGCGCGCGGTGGCGATCGCCGCCCGCTTCTTCGCGGCCTTGCGGCGGCACCCCGCGATGCCCTCGATTTCGCCCGATTGCGACCTTGCCCTTCTTCATGACACCGGTAGCCGTCATCGTTTCGTCACCGAAAAGCAAACCACGATCATGACCGTCGGCATTCTCTCCCTCCTTGGCAGCCTCGGTATGTTTCTTTTCGGCATGAAGATCATGTCGGAAGCGCTCCAACGGCTGTCCGGCGAGCGACTGCGAGCCATCATGCGCGCCGTGGCCGGCAACCGTTTCGCCGGGGTGTGCACCGGCTGTCTGGTCACGAGCATCATCCAATCTTCATCCGCCACGACCGTCATGATCGTGAGCTTCGTCAACGCACAGCTCCTCCGCCTCAACGAGGCCATCGGCCTGATCATGGGCGCCAATATCGGCACCACCACCACCTTCTGGCTCGTCTCCTACTTCGGCTTCAAATTCAGCATCTCCGCCGTCGCCCTGCCCGTGATGGGTCTGGCCTTGCCGATGATCTTCATTCGCCGCGCGTTTTGGCGCGACCTCGGAGAATTCCTCATGGGCTTCGGCCTGTTGTTCCTCGGACTCATGTTCCTCAAGGACTCGGTGCCCGACATCAAGAGCAACCCCGACGTGCTGGCGTTCATCCAAGCCTATACGGGCAGCGGTTTGGGTTCCACGCTGCTCTTCCTCCTCTTCGGCGCCATCCTCACCGTCATCGTCCAATCCTCGTCCGTCGCGGGCGCGATCACCCTCACCATGGCCTACAAGGGCTGGATCGATTTCCCCACCGCCTGCGCGATCACCTTGGGCGAAAACATCGGCACCACCATCACCGCCAATCTCGCCGCGATCGGCGGCAACGTCGAGGCCAAGCGCGCCGCGCGCGTCCACTTCCTCTTCAATATCCTCGGCGTGGTCTGGGCCGTCATGCTCTTCGGCCGATTCACCGGCTTCATCGACTGGCTCATGCCCGGTGCCGCCACCGACAAGGAACACATGCCGCTGCACATGGCGGCCTTTCACTCCCTCTTCAACATCTTCAACACCGGGCTTCTCATCTGGTTCGTGCCGCAGCTCGCGCGGATCTCCGAGCGCATGGTGCGCACCCCGGCCCCCGGTGAAAAAGGCCGCGACCACGTCGGCTATGAGTCGCCCTTCGTGCCGCACACCGGCGAACTGGACTTCGCCGAGGCCGAGCGCAACGTCGTGCGCGTCGGCACCCTCGGCCGCGAGTTGCTCGAGGGTTTCGGCACGATCTTCGACTCCGACGGCTCTGACGTGCCCGCACTGGAGAAACGGCTCGGCGAGCTGAAGCTGCTGGAAAAGGAGAGCGACCGCCGCGTCGTGACCACCACCCAGCATCTCCTCGCGTGCGCCGCCGGCGGCGTGAGCGAAGCGACCCGCGTGCGTGCGACGATCCACCTGCGCGTGGTCGCCGAGTTGGAGGATATCTGCGACTGCGGCTATCGGCTGGCAGTGCTCGCCGAGCGTAAGCACCGCAAGCGCCGCGTGCTCCCGCCCAAAACGCGTCAGGATATCCGCGACTTTACCCAACTGGTGCTTCAGTTCATGGAGTTCAGCAATAAGCGCCTGATGACCGGCGTGACGGCCGCCGACATGGAGCCGGCCTACCAATTGGAGAATCAGATTGACGCCTTCCGCAAGGAGCTCCGCCGTGAATCCATCCAGCGTATCCAGCACGGCGCCGACAAGCTGAAGGCCGAGATGCTCTACATCGACATCGTCAACACGCTGGAGCGCGTCGGGGATCACGCCCTGAACATCCTCCAGGCCCTGCGCCACGGCTACCAAGCCCCGCCACCACCGCCGTCCTCAAACTGATCCGGGTTGTGCAAAGGACCCGGAGGCGCTCCGGCGTTTGGACCGCGCACCGGGAGAGGGTGGTCGCATCCCGGTGTCGTGCGCCGTCTCCGGCGAAATGCCGCCCCGACCTCTCCTGCGATCCTCCCCTTCCGCTGCTACGTCGGCCGCGCCGGTGAGCTGTCGCCCACGAGCACAGGAGCCCGGTTCGACCTGCGTTTCACGTTTTTCCGCGGAGCCAAATCCAGAGGTAGCCCAGACGCTCGCGCACGGCCAGGGTGCTGCGCTCCAGTGCCGGCAGTTCCCAGCGGAACAGCGCGGCGGGACTGTCGCTATCCCGGTGCGAGTGGAAGTCCGCCGGCGCCGGCAGCGCATCGATCCCTTCGTGGCGAAAAAGTGCGGCCGCGCGGGGCATGTGCCAGGCTGAGGTGACGAGCGCGACGGGCGCGCCACCGACGAGGCGGCGCACCGCCGCGGCCTCCTCCTCTGTGTCGCGCGCGTGGTCGATGACCACGATGCGCTTTTCGTCGATCCCGAGCGAAATCGCGGTGCGGGCGAGCACCAGCGCATGGCTTTCGACCGGCCCGAAGATGGGACCACACACCACGAGTTTGGCGTCGGGCACGACTCGCAGCAGCCGCACGGCCTCGGTGATGCGTGCGAGAGCGCCCGACGAGAGCAGGTGGTTGGCCGCGAGGCCCGGGGCGTAACCATTGCCGCCGCCGAGGACGACGATGAACTGGCTCGCCGCCAGCCGCGCCGGCACCGGCGTGCCCGCCGGGAGGTCGGGGATCGCCGGATGCACGGTTTCCAGTGGTTTGATGAGCGTGCGCCCGACGTAGCTGTTGCTGTAGACGAGCAGGAGTGCAAAACCGCCGATCGCGAGCCTCCGCCCGGCGCGCGTCCAACGCCGCGAGAGCATGAGCAACAGGCCGAGCGTCATCGACCCGAGACAAAACGGCACTGGCATCAGCCAGAACCCGAGCGTTTTCTTGAGCCAATACACCATCGACCGAGAAAAGCGCCCTTTCCGCGCAGGGCGAGCCTCCGCTGGGTCCGAGGGTGTGGTGGCGTGCGCCTACGTCACGGGCTGCAAGGGAGCCGCGCGCAGCGTCGGGCCGTCGATCCACATGGCTTCGAGTCCGATGGTTTGGGGAGAGGCCGGCACGCCCCGTTCCTGCCGGTGCAGCATGCCGACGACCGTTTCGACGGCGGTCGCGCCGAGGCGCCGGGGGCCGAGGTCCAGCCCGGCGCACGGGGCGGTGCGTTCGGTCATGTTCAAATTTACGAAGCCCACATCGTCGGGCACGGCCAAGCTGGATTCCCTCAGCCAATCCACGATCCGTTGCACGTGGCCGACTACGACGTCCGGTTGCGTCTCATTGAACCAATCGAGGAAGTCCTCGCGGGTCAGCATTTCGGCCACCAGCGCCGGAATCCCGCTCTGATCGAACGTGCGAAAGGCTGCGCTCCATTTGCCTTTCACGCGGGCGTCCTTGCGCGCCTCGATGCAGAGCCCGATGCGGCAGTAGCCCCGTTGGGTGAGCCGAGCGAGGAGCTGCATCATGGAGACGTAGTGGTCCGGCATTATGGTGTGGAGCCGTGGACGGATCAGGCAGTGATCCATGTGAACTGCGGCGATGCGGCTGAAGTCGAATTCGGAAAAATCCTGAGCGGTGTGAAAAGGCAGCAGCACCGCGCCCGCGATACCGCGCGCGTGCAGGATTTCAGGCAGGCGCCGCGGGGTCATAGCCGGGGCTTGGTGCCCCACCCAGAAAAGCTCCGTGCCAAAGCCCAGCTCCAGCGCGCGCGCCTCCGCCCCAAGGGCGATCTCACGGTGAAAAGGGAGATAGAGCGATTGGTCCGCCTCGTCGATATCGATGAGGGCGATTGTGCCACGAAAGTGGTGGTGCCGCGACTGCCGCACCGCGGACAATGCCGCTCCGAGCAGGGCGTTGCGTTGATAGCCGGCGACGGCGGCCGCCCGGTGCACGCGGGCGCGCGTCGTCGCATGCACGCGGGGGCTGTCGCGCAGGGCTTCCGAGACGGTCGCGACCGACAGCCGCAGCCGGCGGGCCAGGGAGCGGATAGTCGGGGGTTTGGGCATCGGGTATCTAACGGTTAGAAAACGCCGCAGTGGCTCGACGCCAATCATTATTCCACGGTTCAAAAACCGCCATCCCGGCGGCCAACCCTTATCACCCTGCCTAGCATGAAGCAGATTCTTCCCCTCGGATTCCCCTTGGCTCTCACCGCGGCCCTAGCCACCGCCCAAACGGCCCCGTCGCCGGCCCGCTCCGGCGACGAGCTCATCAAGCTCGAGGAGTTCACGGTCTCCGATTCCACCGTGAGTGGCTATCGCGCCACGAACTCCATCACCGCGACCGGCATCGGCATGAAGATCAGCGAGACACCGATCCCGATCTCGGTGGTCACCAGTGAACTCATCTCTGATGTCGCCGCCGACACGCTCTCCGAGGCTCTCACCTACGTGCCCGGTGTCGGCACCAGCCCGCGTAACGAGTCCACGTTTCTCGTGCGCGGCTTCAGCGGTCTCATCTCCTACCGCAACGGCCAGTATCGCCGCCAGCTCTTCACCACCTACAACGTCGACCGCGTCGAGGTGGCCAAGGGCGCCGCAGGTATTTTCTTCGGCACCGTGCGGCCGGGTGGCGTGATCAACTACATCACCCGCCGGCCCAAGCTCGACCAGAAGGCCAGCACCGAGCTGCGTCTCGCGGTCGGCCAGGACTCCTACTACAAGGGTGAGATCTACACCAACCAGCCGCTCGCGAAAAATTTTGGCTACAGCGTGGGCCTCGCGGTCCTCGACGCGGGTGGCGACCAGGATTTCGAGTATCTACGCGAACGCTTCCTCAACGTCGGGTTCGCCTGGCGCCATGGCGATCGCCACTCGGTCCAGCTTGAGTTCGAGAACATCGAGCGCTCGCGCTTTTATCAGTCTTCCTATGGCAGCCGTGCCGTGACGAATTCCCGTTGGCTCAACAACCCCGCCGCAATCGCTTTTCCGGTCAACCAGAACACCACCGCGGCCGCCACCGCTATGCGGAATTGGCTCAACAGCCAGGGCTTTTCCGCCAGTGCGCTCGCCGCCAATTTTGTCCCGACCTTCGATATCTTCGCCCCGATCTACGGCCCGCGCGATCCCCGAGGCCGCACGGTCTCCCTGACGTCTGATGCGCGCCAGACTCAGCGTTCCAAGACCGTCGACCTCGACTATCTTTTCAAGATTTCGAAGTCCCTTGTGTGGCAGACCAACCTGAACTGGGCCTACGACAACACCTCCGGTATCCAGCCCAACAACGGCGACCTCAATCCCTACGCCGACGGTTCGCTGCGTTTCCAGACCGAGAGCTTCATCAATAAGCGCTACTCCTACAACATCGACAATCGCGTCAACTGGCGCTTCGACGCCGCGGGCGGCCGCCATGTTTGGATGCTGGGCCAGGAGTTGCAGAGCGTGGATTTTCTCCGCCCGGGCTATCGCAACGCCGCCGGCCAATACAACAACTCGCCGCTGGGTTCCTTCGTCACAAATTTTCGCCCGGGACTCGGCGCCTACGCGAGCGTTTACCAGAGTCTCAACGCGAGCGGGCAGGATTTTAACATCAATCGCCACACGATCGAGGACCAGCACGGCTTCTTCTTCGCCGGCCAGAGCAATTTCCTCAGCCAGCGGCTATTCCTGATCTATGGCGGGCGCTACACCAAGTTCACCCAGAAATACACCTACTCCGTGCCGGTCACCAATGGCCAGCGCGGCGAAGCGGAACCCGGGCTCTCGCCCCAGGCTGCCATCCTCTTCAAGCTCACGCCGGAAATCTCCGTCTTCGCCAACGGCAGCCGCGCCATCGAGCCCAACTACAGCATCGATGCCGACGGCAACGGTGCCGAGCCCATCAAGAGCAAGAGCGCCGACTTCGGCCTCAAGACCGAGCTCCTGAAAGGCCGGCTCGTCTCCACGATCACCTACTACGATCTTGAGCGCGGTAATCTCGCCTTCCGCGATGTCGCCCGGGAAGCCTCCACCGGTCGTTCCCCCTACTTCGTTTACGGCAACACCGAGTCCTCCTCCGGCCTCGAGGCGGACTTCAACCTCTCGCCGACGGACAACTATCAGCTCATGTTCAGCTACAATCATTTCACCAAGGCCGAGGTGACGAAGAGCAATGACCTCACACGCATCGGCGCCCCGCTGAGCTACAATCCGACCACCAGCTACAAGCTCTGGAACCGCTACACATTCTCCAGCGGCGAACTCAAGGGCCTTACGCTTGGCGCCGGCCTCCGGCACAGCTCGTCCGCCCGCCTCTCTGGCGATCCGCTCAACCGCGTGATGATGCCGGCGTTCACGGTTTACGATGCGATGGCCTCGTATGCCTTCACGGTCGGCGGCCGCCGCATCACCGCGCAGCTCAACGTCAAAAACGTCGCCGACAAGCTCTACCGCGACGGCACCGACGGCTACTTCGCCAACTTGCGCAACATCACGCTGTCGCTGCGCACCAAGTTCTGATCGCACAGGCGGATTTGCGGGCGAATCCCCGCTGCTTTAGCGCCGCACCTCGGAAGGTGCGGCGTTTTTTTTTGCCGCGCTGCGTGGAGTTTGCAGCCCCTGGCCTGTCCGGTGTCTTGACGCGCCCCGCGAATCAGCGTGCCCTGTCTGGACCCTTTTCCCCATGCGAAAATTCCCCCTGCTATTGGCTCTTGCCGCTGCGTGCTCCCCATTCCTGGGTGCCGCCGAATCCTACAAAATTGCCGTCATCCCGAAGGGCACGACGCACGAGTTCTGGAAATCCATCCACGCCGGCGCGCGCAAGGCCGAGATGGAATTTAAGGCCGCGGGCGTCAATGTGCAGGTCATCTGGAAAGGCCCGCTCAAGGAGGACGATCGCGAGCAGCAGATTCAGGTGGTGGAAAATTTCATCGCCCAGCGCGTGAGCGGCATCGTCATCGCCCCGCTCGACAAACGCGGCCTCGTCGCCCCGCTCGAGATGGCCGTGAAAGGGAAAATCCCGATCGTCGTGATCGATTCCGGCGTGGAATCCAAGGCGCCGACGAGCTTCATCGCCACCGACAATCGTGAGGGCGGCCGCATCGCGGCGCGCGAATTGGGGAAGGCCCTCGGCGGCAAGGGCAACGTCATCATGCTCCGCCTGCAGGTCGGCTCCGCCAGCACCGAGGAGCGCGAGGAGGGTTTCCTCGAGGTGATGAAAAAGGATTTCCCCGCCATCAAGCTCCTCTCCACCGATCAGCACGCCGGTCCCACCCGCGACACCGCCAAGCGCGTGAGCGAAAACCTGCTCAACCGTTTCGGTCGGCAGGTGAACGGCATCTTCGCCTGCAACGAGTCGGGCGCCGCCGGCATGCTGCTCGCGCTGCGCGACGCCGGCCTGGCGGGCGGCAAGGTGAAGTTCGTCGCCTTCGATTCCGGCGAGACCCTCAACGCCGGACTGCTCGCCGGCGACATCCACGGCCTCGTCGTCCAGAATCCGATGAAGATGGGCTACCTCGGCGTGAAATCGATGGTCGCCATCCTGCGCGGCGAAAAAGTCGAGGCGCGCGTGGACACCGGCGTGGGCTTTGTGACCAAAGCGAATTTCAACTCCCCCGAGATGGCCGACATCGTCAACCCGCCGCTGGACAAGTATCTGAAGTGAACGAAATGGCCGAAGCGACTGAGCGCGCGAATGCAGGCGATGCTCGGTGTAGCGGCGGGCGTCCCTGCCCGCCCGTTCAGGACGCTCGCCAAACCTC
>JAUYAK010000036.1 GCA_030693515.1 Opitutaceae bacterium | reverse complement strand
AAGTTCTGGTCGCACTACCACAATCCCCGCACCGTCGCCAACAACGCGGCGGGCGAAGCCTCCCTCAATCTCGGGACCACGGGTCCCGCCTACACGATCGGTGCTGCCTGTGCCGCGGGCAACCTCGGGCTCATCCATGCCACGCAGATGCTGCGTCTGGGGGAGGTGGATTTCGCGATCTGCGGCGGCGTCAGCGAGAGCATCCACACGTTCGGCATCTTTGCCGGGTTCAAGTCCCAGAACGCGCTCGCGACCCACGACGACCCGGCCAAGGCGTCGCGCCCCTTTGACCTCGCCCGCAACGGCATTGTGATTTCCGAGGGCGGCTGCCTTTACACGCTCGAGCGGCTCGACGATGCGCTGGCCCGGGGCGCGAAGATTTACGGCGAGATTGCCGGCTATCACGTCAACAGCGACGCCACCGATTACGTGCTGCCTAATCCGCAGCGCCAGTCCGAGTGCGTCCGGGCCGCGCTGCGTCGCGCCGGCCTCGAGGCCCGCGACATCCACATCGTCAACACCCACGCCACCGCCACACCGCTCGGCGACATCCAGGAGTGCGAGGCCATCCGCGCGGTCTTCGGCGAAGGCTGCCCCGACACTCACATCAACAACACGAAGAGCTTCATCGGCCACGCCATGGGCGCCGCCGGTGCGCTGGAGCTCGCGGGCAACCTCCCGACCTTCGACGACCTCGTCGTCCATCCGACGATCAACGTGGATAATCTCGATCCGCAGTGCGCGCTGCCGGGCCTCGTGCTGAATCAGCCCCGGGCCGTTGCGAAAGTGGACACCATCCTCAATAATTCCTTCGGCATGCTCGGCATAAATTCCACGTTGATTGTTCGCCGCTTTGCGCCGTAACTGCGCCCCTAGAACATGACAAAAGACGAATGCAAACAGGTGGTGCTGGAGATCATCGCGGACATCGCGCCCGACGAGGACCTCAGCAACGTCAAACCCGACGTCCGCCTGCGCGATCAGCTCCAGCTCGATAGCATGGACTTCCTCGACATCGTGATGGAGCTCCGCAAGCGCCACAGCATCGAAGTCCCCGAGAAGGATTACATGCAGCTCGCTTCCCTCGACAGTTGCGCGGAATACCTCACGCCGAAGTTCAACGCACTGCCGGCGAAGAGCTGAACATCTCAAGCGTCGAGGAAAAGCCGGGCTCCACGCCCGGCTTTTTGCATCTTGTAGGAGCCCGCTTGCGGGCGATGGAATGACGGTTCGCGCTCAATCGCCCGCAAGCGGGCTCCTACAACCAGCCCCATGAACACCCGCTCGCACTACGATGTCGCCATCATCGGCGCCGGCATGTCGGGCCTCGCGGCGGGCATCCGGCTCGCGCACTTCGGGAAGAAGGTCTGCATCTTCGAGCGCCACAACGCCGTCGGCGGGCTGAACAGCTTTTACAGCATCGCCGGCCGCAAGTTCGACGTGGGCCTGCACGCGATGACCAATTTTGTGCGGCCCGGTGTGAAGGGCACGCCGCTGACCAAGCTCCTCCGCCAGCTTCGCATTGAGCGCGACGAATTCGCACTCTGCGAGCAGAAGCAGTCCCGCATCGCCTTCGGTCCGCGCGGCGAGACTTCGCTGCGGTTCACCAACGACTTTGCCGTCCTCGAGGCCGAGGTCGCAGCCAGATTCCCCGCACAGATCGACGGCTTTCGGGCGCTGACGGCGGCAGTGCGCTCCTATGACGACGTGTCGCTTGACGCGCAGCCGATTTCCGCGCGCGAGGTCGTGCGCCGGCACCTCGCCGATCCGCTGCTGGAGGACATGCTGTTCTGCCCGCTGATGTATTACGGGAGCGCCACGGAGCGGGACATGGAGTTTGGCCAGTTCGTGATCATGTTCAAGGCGCTCTTCCTCGAAGGCTTCGCGCGGCCGTTCGAGGGCGTGCGGCTCGTGCTCCGCGTGCTCCTCGAAAAATACCGCGCCGCCGGGGGCGAGCGACGGATGAAGTGCGGGGTGAAACAGATCGTCACTCGCGAGGGCCGCGCCACCGCGCTCGTCCTCGACAGCGGCGAGGAGATCACCGCCGACCACGTCATCTCGTCCATCGGCGCGCCGGAGACCGAGCGTTTGTGTAGGGCGGGCTTTACGCCCGACAGGTCGGGACTAAACCCCGACCTGCAAGTGGGCCGGCTCTCCTTCGTCGAGACCATCACCATCCTCAATCGGCAGCCCGCGGCGCTGGGCTGGGGGAGCGACACGATCATTTTCTTCAACGATGCGGAGCGCTTCGACTACGCGCGCCCCGCCGGCAGAGTCGATCCGCGCAGCGGCGTGATTTGCCTGCCGAACAATTTCGACTTTGGCCCGGGGCGCGAGCTGAGCGAGGGGGTGTTTCGCGTCACATGTCTCGCCAACTACGACCCATGGGCGGCGCTGCCCGAGGAGGCCTACCGCGCGGAGAAGGCCCGCGTGTTTGCCGAGGTGCAGCGCAGCGCGCGGCGCTTCCTGCCAGCGGTGGATGACGCGACGCTGGCGGACGCGACGCTCACGACGGACATGTTCACGCCGCGCACGATCACGAAATTCACGGGCCACTTCGGCGGCGCGATCTATGGCGCGCCGGTGAAGCACCGGCAGGGCCGCACCGCCCTCTCGAATCTTTATCTGTGCGGCACCGACCAGGGATTCCTGGGGATCGTCGGCGCGATGCTTAGTGGCATCTCGATGGCGAACTACCACATCCTGCAGCGCGGATAGTGTGCCGAGGGGGAACGGCGTCTCAGAATTTGAAGGTGTTGGTGAGCAGGATTTGCAGCGGTGGGTCAAAGCGCACGCGGGCGACGGAGCCGTCCGGCTGATGCCGAATCGCGCTCACGGCGTCGCTGTTCCAGTTTTGCAGATTTCGGATGTTAAGCTGCGCGGTCCAGTCGCGGTTGCGCATGATCCGGCGGCGGTAGCCGAGCGTGAGGTCGACGCTGAGTTCGGTGTCGGCGCGATACGGATGGGCCACGTCGGGCAGAATCAGCCCGCGCGGATCATTGAGCAGCGGGTAGCCGGTCGCGTAGGTGTCTTCCCAGCGAACAGCACCGCCGAAGGAAAATCCCTTCAGGCGCCCTTCGCTGAACTGGTAGCGGCTGATCAGGTTGAAGCGCCATTTGCGCTGCTCGGCCTGCGGCTTTCCCTCCTGGCCTTTGATCGCGTAGTAATCGAGGAGACGGTTGTTGATTTGCTGCGTCGTCGTGTTCCCGTTCACCGGCTCGACGGGTAGATTCCAATCGAGGTCGCCATACTGGGTGAGATGCGGCACCCAGACTTTCTCAAGGAGCGAGGTCAGCGCGGGTGCGATGTTCGTGAGGATGGTTTCCTGCTTGGCGGCATTGAACGCGATACGCCAGTTGCGGCTCGGGTTCAGCGTGATCTCGGCCTCGAAGCCGCGGGCCTCGATGTCGTTGGTGTCGGTGATGGCGCCGGCCCATTGGGTCTGCGAGGCGCCGTCGGGCGCCATGCGATAGTTGTAGGCGGTCTTGAGCGCATCGGTCAGAAACGGCGCGATGGCGGCCCGCGCCTCGCGGGCTTTCGCGAGATTGGGATAGAGTGCCGCGACAGTGGCGTCGCGCGTCAGGCCGTCCTCAGTCAGGCCCGTCTTGGGATCGACGACGATGGCGTTGCGCACAGCGTCGTCGATCCTGCCGTCATCGTTGGCGTCCACTTGGCGGATGTTGCGGTTGAGATTTCCAAAGTGGTTGAAAATATTCGTGTTCGTCTGGTTGAAGAGATCGGAAACGCTGGCGGTCGCGCCGCCGAGGGTGGAGTTATACCAGTTGAGCCGCGCGACGACCTTGTTGTCCCACAGGTAAACCGTGACGCCGTAGTCCCGGCTGGTGCCGGTCGGCGAAGGCACGGGGCGGCGAAATTGATCCACGCGCTCGGTGGCAGGGATGAAGTTCTCCGACTGGTTGTAGTGGAACGTGAGGTTGAGCGCCCTTGGCAGCTTGATGAGTTGCCGCGGCCAGCTCAGGACGCCGCCGTAGCCGAAGATGTGGCTCTTGGAGAGGGTGAAATTGCCATCCTCGGCGCGGAAGCGCTCCGGCGAGAGATCGGGAATATCGTCGAGCCCGACGAGATCGGCCTCCGTGTTCAGCCAAGTCTTCACGGTGTCCTCGCGGTAGCCGGCGTTCACGACCAAGAGTCGCTCCCAGAAGAACGACTGGGTGTTGAGGGCGAGCGAGGTGACCTTGGTGTGTTGGAGCCGGTAGTTTCTCGCCGGCACCTCGCGGGGAGTGAAGGTGCCGAAGACGAAACCCTCGTTGCCGTTGGCGCGGGAACTCTCGCCGATGTTCGCGTTGGTGGCGTCGGGCCCGAGATTCCAGCTGAGTTTCCGAAACGAGGCATCCGGTGCCGGCAGGAGCTGGTAGTTTGCCGGGCCGAAAACGAAATCGGAAAGCTGGAAGTTCGGATCGGTGAAGGCGCGCGGCTGCGCGGGGCCGAGGTAGGCGTAGATCGGGACGTTGCGGACGTTGTTGGCGGTCTGGCGCGCGTTGGCGTCGCCGATGTGGAGGGCCGGCTCGGGATCGCCGAAGGAATTAAACACGTAGTTGATCAGTTTCTCGTCGTAGGTCGAGCGGTCGGCCAGCAGGGTGACGGTGTGGCTGCCCAGCAGGCGGGAGAGCCAGCCGCGTTTCAGGTGCTGGGCGAAATCGTATTTTGCGAAGCCCGTGAAGCGCAGGGCCTCGCGCTGGGTGTCGATGGTCCGTCGGCTGCCCTTGCTGAGGATGAATGGGCGGCCGTAGTTGGGATTGGGCACGGGCGCGACGACCTTGGAGGTCTTGTAGTTTGGATCGGTGGGCAGCCAGAGGGTTTCGTTGATGTCGAAAAGCAAACGGGAGTTGCCGCCGTTGAAGGCGACGTAGTCGCGGCGGAACAGATCCTGCGAATCGTAGGCGAGCTCGAAACCGGCCTGGCCGCGGGCCAGCACCTGCTCGAGGGCGACGTTATAGTTCACGAAATCACGGGTGTAATAGTCGTTGTCCCAGCCCAGATTCGCCCGGCTGAAATCCATGGTTTTCAAATCCGTGAAGCCTTGGTCAAGCCAGCCGGTGCCTTGGATGTCGCTGCGGTTGCCGTGATAGACGTTGTAGGGCGCGCCGGTTGAGGTGCGGCCGGGCGCGAAAAACGGATCGCGCCCGATGTAGTCGGCCGCCCGGTATTGATCGGTGTAGGCGAAGGCGGGCTGCCGGCCATTCGTGCCGTCGAAGACGAGACCGTAGGCGCCTGCGCCCCACGCGGAATTGCCCAGGCTGTTCGCGGTGGGGGTGTTTCTCACGACGTATTTCTGCTTTTCGGCGGCGGAAAGTCGGTTCCACTGCGCCTGGGTCGGGCCCTCGACATGGGCGAAGCGCTGCAAGTTGTCGTAGGCGTTGATCGACATGCGGCCGACGATGGGATCGTTCAGGAAGGTCGTGAGATTCTGCTGCGGCAGGAGGACGTCGGGGGCGTTGCCCTTGATCCGGCCGTTCTCGACGTAGGCGCGGATGATGGTGTTGGTGTTACGAAAAGGCCGGAGGGTGACGGCGCCATACTGGCGGTCGTCGTTTTTGTAGGTGGGCTCCTGCCGGTAGGTCGTCCGGTCCACCAGCATCGCGGCGTGAATCGCGAGGAGATTGGGCACGACGATCCGGTTCAGCTTGAACGAGCCGCGGTAGGAGGGCGTATTGCCACCGCTGCCGAGGCGCGTGCTGATTTCGTTGTCGTCGTGAAACCGCGCCTTGCTGAGGCTGACGTTGGCCAGACCAGCGGGCGAACCGAGGCCAAAGAGAAACGAATTGGCGCCGCGGTTGATGTCGATGCGCTCGGTGTTGAACGAATCGAAGGGAATGTCGGTCTTGAAATAGTTTCGCGAGCGATCCGGCGCCGCGAGGCCGCGGACGCGGCTCGTGCCGTCGGGATCACGCCGGGCACCGCCCGTGCTGGTCTCACCGGCTCCGCCGTCGCTCGCACCGGTGAAGTTGCCCAAAATTCCGCCGACTTCGGTGCTGGTGGTGTATTGGAACAGCTCCTCGACCCCGGTCACGCCGAGGTCGTCCATGAATTCCTTGGTGATGACCTGAATGGAGGAACCGACATTCTTCAGCTCGGTGCGGAGACGGCCGCCCGCGAGGGTCTGCGTGGCGAGGTAGCCGAGTTCGCTGTTCTCCTCGACGACAAAGGGCGATAGCTCGACGACCGATTCGGGCGACGAGGCCTTTTGCAACGGAGCTGGCTGCCCCAGCGAGGAGGGGGTGAGGCCTGCGGCAATAAACAATGCAGCCGCAAGGCCGGGGATGGTGGCGGTATTTTTCATAGTCAGCGAGGTGTTGAGCTCTGGTTGCCTCCGTAACGACGGGCTCACGCAACGGCGCTCGATGATTTCCAGCGTGGCTGGATTCGGGTGCGGCCGTTTGGGGTCAATCAAAGCCGATGGATGATGAAGCCTCAGCTCCGGCGGCAGTTCACGGCTTTCTGGCTGACAATGCTGTCAGGATCGTGGGACGCCAAGGATCGTCGCCGATGGCTTGGCGGCCCGCCTGGTATCCAAAGACCCGTTGCGAAAGCCCGAGGTCCGCGCTCGCGCCCGCGGATCGCCAGGGGTTCAACCGCATGCGTTCGCGTTCAAAGCTGCTGCGGGCCGGCGCCACGCCAGCCGGCTTTCCACTGCGTCATCAGTTGCTCGACGAGCGGGGCGTGCTCCGGGCGCTTGGCGATGTTCTGGTTCTCCTGCGGGTCGGTCGCGTGATCGTAGAGCTCGATGGCGTCGATCTTCGTGTGGTCGTTGCGGTGGACCCAGACGACGAACCGGTGGCGCTCGGTGCGCATGGCGTAGCCCATGAGCTGCTGGCCGGCGTTGGAGCGTGGATACTGGCTGAAGGCGGCTTGTTTCCATGCGCGGGTGGGATTCTCCAGCAGTGGCTTGAAGCTCAGGCCCTCGAGGTGCGCGGGCAGCGGCAGGCCGGCGAGCTCGGCGAGCGTCGGGTAAACATCGACGAACTCGACGAGGCCGTTGGTTTTTGCGCCGGCGTGCTTCATGCCGGGCAGAGAGAGGAGGAGCGGGGTGTTGGTGTCGTTTTCGGTGTTGGTGTGTTTGCACCAGGCGTCGTGCTCGCCGAGTTTCCAACCGTGGTCGCCCCAGAGAATCACGATGGTGTTCTTGCGGAGATCGAGGCGCTCGAGTTCGTCGAGCACACGGCCGAGCTGGGCGTCCATGTAGGAGATGGCGGCGTAATAGCCGTGCTTGAGCTGGCGCGCGAGGTCGTCGGGGATCGAGCCGGCGGGGATGCCGTGGTAGGCGCGCATCTCGCCGCCGGGCTGGACGGCATAGTCGGGGGCGTCCTTCGGGCGAAATTTGTTGGGCGCGAGCTGGATTTTGGCGGGGTCGTAGAGGTCCCAGTATTTTTTCGGCGCGACGAAGGGCAGGTGCGGTTTCACGAAACCGACGGCGAGGAAGAAGGGTTCCTTTTTCCGGGCGATTTCGCCGAGGGCAGCGACCGCGAGGGTCGCGACCTTGCCGTCGGCAAAAGTGTCGTCGGGCACATCGGCGCCCTCGAAGGCGGGGCCGCGGGAGCCGGGCAAGGTGGGGGCTTTCTTGGCGTTGGCCTTCTTCTTGTTGTTTTTCGCGGTGGCGTCCGGCTCGGTCACGGCGTTCTGCCGCTGGTTGAGCGCAAGGTTTTCCGGGAGCCCGTAGGATTGGCCGCGCGGTTGTTGCCACGGCACGGACCAGGTGGGCGCGTCGTCGAAGCCGCCGTGGTAGATCTTGCCCATGCCTTGGACGAAGTAGCCGTGGTTCTTGAAGTGTTGGCCGAGCGTCACGACATTGGGCAGCGCGGTGCGGAAGTGGGTGACGAGGTCCCAGACCTTGGTCGTGTCGGGCCGCGTGCCGGTCATAAGGCTCGTGCGCGAGGGCGAGCAGACGGCCTGCTGGCAGTAGGCGCGGTTGAACGTGATCCCGGCCCGCGCGATGCGATCCATGTGGGGGCTTTGGATGTAGCTCGCGCCGTAGGCCCCGAACTCCGGCCGCAGGTCATCGACGGCGACAAAGAGGATGTTGGGCCGGTTTTGCGCCGCGAGCGCAAGCGTGCAGGAAGCCAGCAAAAACAGCGGGGTAAACGGGTGCAGTTTCATGGGGTGGGGTGTTTCGGGACGGAGGGGTAGGGTCGGCCGGCAATGAGTCGCTGGCCATCGGAAAATCCCTCGGGCCGGCCGGCGAGCTGTTTCACCATACGCGCCCGCCAGGCGGCGAGGGTGGTGGATCCTGCACGCGAGTCGATCCAATGTCGGTGTGCGCACAACGGGGTGCCCGAATGCGGACGCTAGAGCGGCGACACCTTGCTGCCATGACATCTCGTCCTCGCGCCTCGCCTGGACAGCCCTGATCGTGAGAGCGCGGGCCGACAGGGAGATTGAGCGCCCCGAGGCTCCGTCTCACGAAGTGGCTGCATCAAGCCGTCGCTGTCACTTTTCCAATGGGTCGCTGCACTAGAACCGCCGGGTGAAGTTGAGGCGCACGGTGCGCGGCTCGGCCGGGTGGAAATGCCGATCGTCCACGCCCGCGTTGGCCTCGCCCGGCAGGCGTGAGCGATAGAAATAGGCGATATCTTGTCTGCGCCGATCGAGGGCGTTCAGCACGTCGATTGCCACGTCCCATGCCTTTGTGCGCCAGCCGATCCGCACATTGAACAACAGCGAGGAGGCGGCGCGCACCGAGTTGTCTTCGATGAGCGGTTGCGGGCCGAAGTAGCGGAGGCGCACGCTGCCGCCGAAGCCCTCGCGTCCGCCGAGCACCGCGCCCGCCGTCAGCACCGAGGAGATCGAGTTGGCGATCCGGGTGCCGCTGCCGGCGTCGTCGCGGTAACGCGCCCGCGTGAGCGCGAGATCACCGTCGAACGCCAGCCACGGCGAGACGCGGTAGAAGTTGGCCCACTCGAGACCATGGCGGCGCGTGCGGCCCGTGGCTTCTGTACCGCCCGCGTCGCCCACGAAGACGAGCTCCGAATCAAGATCGAGCGTCCAGGCAGTGAGCGAGGTGACGAGGCCGGGGACGGCGGCGGAGCGGACGCCGATTTCCGCGCCGCGCGAGCGGGCGAGGGGCGTGACGCGATCGACGGGCGTCACGCCGTCGGTCGGATCAATGCGGATGGTGGTGCCGCGCGCGTCGTTGCTGTGGAAGCCGAAGCCAGCGTTGGCGTAGAGTTCGGTTTTAGCCCAAGGCCCGAGCGCGAGGCCGGCCTTGGGGCTGAGGATGTCGGCGAGGCGGCGGCCGGAATTGCGCGCGTCATTGCTCGTGACCTGGAAGCTGTAGGCGTCGGCGCGCACGCCGGCGGTCGTGCGGAGCCAATCGCTCCAGTGTGTCTCGTTGCGCGCGAAGACGCCGAGGCTGGCTTCATCGACTTCGTCGTCGCGCACGGTGGCGAGCCGATGGCGTTGCGCCGTGCGATGCAGGCCGAGTTCGCCGATGCGATCAGCGCGCGCTTGCGCGCCGATCGTCGTCTCGCCGCGGCCCGGGCCCGTCCACGTGCGGGTGAGCGCGCCACCGGCGACCCAGCGCCGGTCGCGCTGGTTGAACTGGTCGCCATTCACCGGGTCATCGAGGAAGTAGGTGAAGTTGGAAAAAAGATTCAGCCGATAGTGGATCGCGTAGGCGTTGAGTCGCGTGGTGGCCTCGGCGCCCTTGATCGTGGCGTCGAACGCGAGGCTCGCGCGATCGCTCTCGCCGCCGTTGCTGGCGTCGACATGGCCGAAGCGGTCGAGCAGGCCGGCGGCGACGGCGCGCTGGGGGATCTGGTCGGTCGCGCGCCACTCGCCGCGATAGGCCGTGGCGGTGAGGCGAAGGTCGGCCTGCGGGGTGATCCACGCGTGGCGCAGGAAGGCGTTGAGGCGCTGGGAGTCCTGGCGGAGCTGCCAGGGCCCGTCATCGCGCGTGAACTCGAGGGCGGCGGTGGTGGCCGCCGCGCCGGTGCGCACGGTGAGGCCGCCGGCGAATCGCGCATGGCTGTTTTCGCCGACGGTGAGCGTCGCAAAGGGTGCGCGCAACGCGTCGAATTGCCGGAATTCCGCGGCCCCGGCGGCGGAGAAATCACCCACCTCGGCGAAGAACGGCCCCTTGCTGTAGTCCACCTGCCGGACCAGCTCAGGGATGATGAAATTGAGATCGGAGTAGCCTTGGCCGTGGGCGTGAGAGCGCATGTTCACCGGCAGGCCATCGACGCTGAGGGAGAAATCCGTGCCGTGGTCGAGGTTGAAGCCACGCAGGAAATACTGGTTGGCCTTCCCGTCGCCCGAATGCTGCGTGATGACGACGCCGGGGATGACTTCAAGCAACTCGCCGCGCCGGAGAAAGGGGCGCGCCTCAAGCTCGGCCACCCCTACGATGCCTTGCGAGGCCGACATGGCGACGCCGACCAGATCCGTGTCGCGCCCCTGCACGATGAGGGGTGCGAGCTGCGTGGGCAGTGGCGTTCCCGTGGCGAGGCCTTGGCCAAACAAAGCGGGGGCGCCGCAGGCGCCAAGGGCAAGCAGCGCGGGCCAGCATCCACGCGCGGGAGGCGAAGACCCCTGGGTGGGAGGGTGACGGCGCTCGCGATTGATCATCGCGACTAATTCGTCCGAGGTGCGCCGCCGGATGCTCCCAAGGGCGTTTTATTGCACCGTCGTGCCGCCCACTGTGCGCTGGGAGGGCGTTGTGCTCGGCGATGGTCTGCAGGTAGTCGAGGCGGGTTCTGGTGCATGTTGCGGCCGACGAGCACGGTCGCGTAGCCAGCTTGCGCGAGCAGCGCGGGCAAGGTGGGGCGAGTGATACGAAACGGCGCGTAGCCCACCAGCCCGCTCGTCGCGGGAAACGTGCCCGTGAGCAGCGAAAGCCGCGCCGGGATGCACGACGGGCTGGTGGCATAGGCGCGGCGAAACAGCGCGCCCTGCGCCGCGAGCCGGTCAAACGTCGGCGTGCGCCCCACGGGATGGCCGACCGCGGACAGCGCGTCGCCCCGCATCTGATCGGGCATGAGCAGGAGAATGTCGGGGCGGTCTGCCGCTCCCGCAACGGTGGCACCGATGAGGGCCAATAGCCGAAGGGCGAAGGGTAGCTTCCAGGGGCGGGTCATGCAGGGGTGAAGTTACCGCGTGGCTGTCGGCTGAAGAACACGACCCAAAAACTCCATGATCCGCTGCTGCTGGCGCATCCGCACGAGCGGGTCGCTGACCATGTGGGTGCCGAGCATGGGGAGGAGTTCGTAGGGCTTGCCGGCCAGGTAGAGCGCGTCGGCGAGCTGGAGGGTGTGCTGGAAATAGACGTTGTCGTCGGTGAGGCCGTGGATGAGCAGCAGCGGGCGCGAGGCTTGGGCCGCGTAAGTGGTGACGTTGCTCACGCGGTAGGCTTCGGGCGCGGTCTGCGGCAGGCCGAGGTAGCGCTCGGTGTAGTGGGTGTCGTAGTTTTCCCAGGTGACGACGGGCGCTCCGATGACGGCGGCCTGAAAAATATCCGGCCGCCGAATCGTCGCCATCGCCGCGAAATACCCGCCAAACGACCACCCGCTTACGCCGACGCGCGTGAGATCGAGTTCCGGGTGCTGCCGGGCGAGCGCCTGCAAGCCCGCGATCTGGTCGGCGAGGGCGATGTCGATGAAGTTGCCCTTGATGATGCGTTCCCAGTCGCGGCCGCGCCCGGGGGTGCCGCGGCCGTCGAGGCGCACGACCACGTAGCCTTGGTCGGCCATCCACTGGTCGGTGAGAAAGCTGCGGGCATCGGCGACGACGCGTTTGCTCGTGGGACCGGCATAGACAGAGAGGATGACGGGGTATTTCTTCGCGGCTTCGAAGACGCGGGGGCGCGTGATCGCGGCGTCGAAGGCCGGGTCGGCTTGCGTGCGCGTCAGCACCGTGGTGGGCAGCCCGGGGAGCGGCTGAGCGACCGAGGGCAGGGTGGCGACGACGCGCGCATCGTCGGCCGAGACGACATCGGTGCGCCAAGTGCCGTCGAAGAGATCGGTGGTGCGCAGAAAAAGCCGCGCGATGGGCGCGTAGGTGGCCTGGTGGCGGCCGCGGGTCTCGGACAAGGCGAGGCCCTGCCCGGGGGCCGACTCGTCGCCTTGCAGCGGGAAGCGCCAGAGCTGCGCCTCGCGCGGATCGGGGCCGCCGCGGACGAAGACGGCGCCGACCTCCTCGTCGAGGCCGACGAGGCCCTGATAGCCGAAGGTGACGGGGGTGATTTCGCGGACGAGCTTGCCGGCGGCGTCGCGCAGCTCGACCTGCCATGCGCCGCGGCTCTCGGTGGTCCAGAGGAAACTCTCGCCGTCCGCGAGCCAGAGAGGCGGGCGGCGGTCGCCGCTGGAGCCGGCGCTGTTGTCGTCGAGGTTGAGCCAGGCGGCATCGGTCTCGCGGAGGAGTTCCTCGGTGGCGCCGGTGTCGGGGTTGAGGGCGAGCAGGCGCTGCTCGGTCTGAGGGCGGTTCTGCACGAGGAGCGTGGGGGTGGCGTTTTTCGACCACGTGACGCCGGCGAGGTAGGGAAACGCCGCTTCATCCCACCGCACGCGGACCGTCGGGATGCGGCCGGCGCGATCGACGACGAGGAGGCGCACGCGGGCGTTGGGCGTGCCGGCGCGGGGGTAGAAGAATTTGGTCGGCGCCTGCTCCGGGTGCAGCGGATCGGCGATCCAGCGGACCTCGACTTGGGATTCGTCGGTCTCCTGCACGATCAGCGCCTGCGAATCGGGCGACCACCAGAAGCCACGGGGCCGGCTCATCTCCTCCTGCGCGACAAACTCCGCCGTGCCGTGCGAGAGTGTCGCCGTCGCGCCGCTGGTGATCGTGCGCGCGGTGTTGGTTGCGAGTTCAATCACGTGCAGCTCGCGGTCCGGGCCGGCCGCGGCGACGAATCTCCCGTCCGGAGAAAACCGCGGGTCAATCCAGCCGGAGCCGGGAAGCTCGGTAACTTTCAGCGTCGCGCGCGCGACGAGGTAGAGCTTGCCGGAGAGCGTAACGAGAAGCCGGACACCGTCGGCCGACATCTGGAAAGCCGTGAAGCCCTTCAGGCTTTGCCGCATCCGCTCGCGGCGGGCTTTTTCCTCGGGGCTGAGGGTCTCCTCCGCGCCGCCGAGGAGCTGGGCGGGCGTGAGCAGCTCGCGCTCCTGCTGCGCGGCGAGGTCGAGTTCGTAGAGCTTGAGGGTGGGATCGCGCGGGGCGGAGCGGAGGAAGATGGCGTGCTTGCCGTCGGGCGTGAGGCGCGGCGACACGGGCCGGCCGAGGGTGAAGTTCCGCGTCTCGGCGAGGTCGCGGAAGTAGGCGAGGGCGGGATCGTCCGCGGCGGAGGCCGCGGAGGCGGAGAGGGGGAGAAGAAGAGACAGGGAGGCAGGGAGAAGGCGGGCAAGACGGGGTAGCATGGCGGGAGGAAAACGGTCCGGCGGCGGGAAGTCGAATCCGGTGCGGTCCGCTTCGCCCGAAGCGGGCGACGTCAAAGCGGCCTGTGCGCCGCGGCGCTACTCGCGCACTTTGGAATCGATCACGAGGGTCACCGGGCCGTCGTTCACAAGGGCGACGTCCATCATGGCGCCGAAGCGGCCGGTGGCGACCGGGCGGCCGAGCGCGGCGGTGGCGAAACCGTTGAACGCCTCGTAGAGCGGGATGGCGAGGTCGGGCTTGGCGGCGTCGTTGAACGACGGGCGCGTGCCTTTGCGCGTGCTGGCGAAGAGGGTGAACTGGCTGACGACCAAGATGCCGCCGGCGAGGTCGCGCACGGCGAGGTTCATCTTGCCGGCGTCGTCCTCGAAGATGCGGAGCGCGACGATCTTCTCGGCGAGCCACTGCGCGTCGGCGGCGGTGTCGCCTTGGGCCACGCCCAGCAGCACGAGCAGACCGCGGCCGATCTCGCCGGTGGTTTCGCGGGCGACGGTCACGCGGGCGGAAGAGACGCGTTGGACGACGGCGCGCATGGGAAACGGGTTATGGGTTATGGGTGATGGGTCATGGGTTCGACCCGCTACGCGGACCTATGACCCATGACCCATAACCTATGACCAGACGCGGCAGGGCCGCGTCACAGCATCGGCCGGTGCGGCTCGGTCTCGGCTTCGTAATTGATGCCGGGGAGGCCGAAACCGAAGAGCTTCAGGAATTCACTGCGGTAGCCGGCGATGTCGGTTTCGGTGGCGAGGCTTTCGGTGGTGACGCCGGGCCAGATGCTTTTCACCGCATCCTGAATCTCAGGGCGCATCTCCCAATCGTCGATGCGCACGCGGCCGGCCTCGTCGAACTGGGGCGTGTGGCCGTTATACATCTGCGTGGCGAAGAGGCGCTGGATTTGCTCGATGCAGCCCTCGTGCGTGCCGGCCGCCTTCATGATCTTGTAGAGGATCGAGATGTAGAGCGGGACGACGGGGATGGCGGAGCTGGCCTGCGTGACGAGCGCCTTGTTGACCGAGATGAAGGCGCGGCCGCCGCCGTTGAGCTTGAGGAGCGAGTCGATGTGCTTGGCGGCGCGCTCGAGATCGTTTTTGGCGAGGCCGATGGTGCCGTTTTTGTAGATGGCCCACGTGACCTCGGGCCCGATGTAGGAGTAGGCGACGGATTGCGCGCCGGGGGCGAGGAGCTTGGCATCGGAGAGGGCCTGCATCCACAGCTCCCAATCCTCGCCGCCCATGACGGTGGTGGTGTCGGCGATCTCCTGCTCGTTGGCGGGCTCGATGGTGATGGTGCTGACGATGCCCTTGTCGGTGTCCACGGTCTTGTTGGTGTAGGACTGGCCGACGGGCTTGAGGACGGATTTGTGCACGACGCCGGTCTTCGGGTGCGTGCGGCGCGGCGAGGCGAGCGAGTAGACGACGAGGTCCACCTGTCCGAGGTCGGTGCGGATGGCGTCGAGGACCTGGCGCTTGATGTCGTCGGAGAAGGCGTCGCCGTTGAAGTTTTTGGCGTAGAGCCCCGCGGCGCGCGCGGCCTGGGTGAAGCCGAGGGTGTTATACCAGCCGGGGGTGGCGGGGCGGCCTTCCTCGGAAGGGCGCTCGAAAAACACGCCG
This sequence comes from Opitutaceae bacterium, assembly GCA_030693515.1. GTDB lineage: Bacteria > Verrucomicrobiota > Verrucomicrobiia > Opitutales > Opitutaceae > ER46. The sequence continues at coordinate 30,728 of JAUYAK010000036.1, read as the reverse complement.
ACAGTCGCGGCGCTGGAGCCGAAGGCCGCCGCGATGCGCGAGGCGAGGCCGTAGCCCGTGGACGAGCCGATCACGAGGACGCGCTTGGGGCCGCCTGAGATGGCGCCGCGTGATTTCACGTGGTCGATCCATTCCTGCACATGGGCCGCGCAGCCTTCCGGATGGGCGGTGATGCAGACGAAGCCACGGACCTTGGGTTTGATGATCATGCACGGGCATTAACTCGCGCGGCGCGCGCGAGTGGCAAGTGCGGTTTTGCGGCGTGGGCCCGCGTAGGCCGGAGGTGGGGCCGGCTCTCCGCAGTCGGCCAAGGTTGGAGGGCGAGTCGTCAGCGGGAACCCAGGCCGCTTCGGAGAAGCGGCCCCACCTACTTGCCCAGCAGCACGAACGGGCCCTCGGCCACGGGGACGCCGCCCTTGCGCTCGCGAGTGACCGCGAAAGCGTTGATGACCTCCACGGGCTGCTTCGATTTGAAACTGATGCTGCGAGCCCCTGTCTTGGGATCGACGGTGAACACGCCGCCGTCGACGGGATTCGGATAGCGCGGGTCCACGATCCAGAGCTGGTAGTCTTCGTTGGCGGCGAGCGCGGGGAGATTCTCCACCTTGAGCACGCCTTCCTGTTTCGAGGGATTCCAGACGGCGGCGGCGACCGACTTGGGCGAGCCCTCAATCATCGAGGCGAGCGCCGTGATTTGGTAGTTGGCGAGATCGCCCTGCGCCTTGAGGTCGGCAGTGAGCTGGGCGACCTGCTGACGGGTGTCGCCGAGCTGGCGCTCCAGCACCGTGGCGCTGGAAGCGAGCGCGGTGATGCGGGCGGAGAGCGACGTGACCTGCTCGTCGCGCGCGGCGAGCAGCGAACGGGTGGAGCCGAGGTCGGAGGTGGCGGCGGCGAGTTTTTGGGTCGTCTCCTCGATCGCCTTGGCCGACACGAGCCGATCGATCTCGAGCTGCTGGAGCGCGGTCTGGAGCGACACCTTGGTGAGGGTCTGCTCATTGCGCAGGGCGACGATCTGGCTCTCGGCTGTCGAGGCACGCTGGCCGAGCCAGACAGCGCTGAGACCGAAGCACGCGGCGGCGGCCCACGGCAGGATGTGCCAGACGCCGAAGCCGGGGCGGATGACATTGTCGGGCGCGGGGCGCTCGGCGCGGTCGATGGTGGCGAGGATGCGGGCCTTGAGCGCGGCGGGCGCGGGGGCGGCGGCCGCGGTGTGAGCCAGCGCGGCGGAGGCTTCGCGCAGCTCGCGGACGAGCGCCTGCAACTTGGGATCGGCGGCGAGGGCCCGCTCGAAGGCGGCGAGTTCCGCGCCTTCGAGCAGGTCGAGGGCGTGGAGCGCGGCGAGTTCTTCGTGGCGTTCGTCGATCATGGCCGGACCGCGAGCGAGTCGCGGAGTTTGAGGAGGCCGCGGCGAATGCGGGCCTTCACGGTGCCGAGGGGGGCGGCGAGCTTGCGGGCGATTTCTTCCTGGGTGAAACCACCGAAGAAAGCGAGTTCCACGGCGCGCTGTTGCTCCAGTGGAAGCGTGGCGACCGCAGCGCGGACGGCGCGAGCCTCCTCGCCGATCGTCACCGTCTCGCGTCCGGTGGCTTCGCCGCCGGACTCCTGGTAGCCGAGGTCGGCGGGAGCGGCGCCCTCCAGCAGCTCCGCGCGGCGGCGGCGCATGCGGACGCGGTCGATGGCGCGGTTGCGGACGAGGGTGACGGCCCACGCAAAGGCGCTGCCGCGGGTGCGGTCGAAGGTGACGGCTTTTTCCCACATCGTGACAAAGGCATCGTGGACGACATCCTGCGCTTCGGCTGAATCGCGCAGGATTTGCTGGGCGGCGCCGAGCAACGGGCCGGAAAAGCGGTCATAAAGATCACCGAGGGCATCGCGTTCGCCCGCGGCCATGCGTTGCACGAGCGCGGCGTCGATTTGCTGGCGCTCGTCCGAGTCCGGGGGCGTCGGCGAAGTGGGTGCCGGCAGCGTCATGCGGTCGCGGTAGCCGTCGGCCTGTGCCCTGTCGCGCCCTGCCACCGCGAGGAGGCCGGGAGAGAGGAAGGACAGGCAGGTGGACATTTGCGTATCATACGTGCGCGACCCCAAAGGGGATGCAGGCCGGGTGGAGATGGCGAGGCGTATTTTCCATGCGTCCGGTCCGGCTTCAGAGCACGGCCAGGCCGATCAAACCCAGCACGATCAGCAAGGCGATGAGGGCGAGGGCGACCCGCTCGCGTTTGCTGGTGGCAAAGGGCATGGCGGCCTCCCTCAGACTTTTACGGCAAACAGCTCCGGGTGCATGGTGCCTTCGGCGACTTTGTTTACCGTGCCGGTCATCATGATCGAGAAGCCGTCGCCGATCTCGATGCCGATCTGGCCGCCGGGCATGTGGACGGTGAGATCGCGATCGACGAGGCCGAGCCGGTGGGCGACGGCGGCGGCGGCGCTGGAGCTGCTGCCCGAGGCGAGCGTGTAGCCGGCGCCGCGCTCCCAGATTTCGATCTGGATATTCTTCCGGTCGAGCACGCGGAGGAACTGCACGTTGGTCTTGCGCGGGAAATTCGGGTGGGTCTCGAGGTGCGGGCCGTATTTGTGCGCGAGTTCGGGCGAGATGTCGTTCATCGGCAGCACGCAGTGGGGGTTGCCGATGGTGGCGGCGCAGAACGTGAACTCGCGATCGAGGATCTTGATTTTCTCGTTCAACACCTCGCGGGGCGCGCCGGTGACGGGGATTTTTTCGGATGAGAAACTGACGTTGCCCATCGCGATGGTGAGGAGCTGGCCCCCGTCCTTGATCGCGACCTGCACGTGGCCGCCGAGGGTCTCGATGGTGAAGTTGGGCTGCTTCACGAGCTGCTGGTCCCAGAGATAGCGGGAGAAGATGCGCAGGCCGTTGCCGGATTTCTCGGCCTCGGAGCCGTCGGGGTTGAAGATGCGGAGGCCGAACTCGCTCTGCTTGGAGGGCAGCGGCCCCCAGAGGATGCCGTCGGAGCCGACGCCGAAGTTCCGGTGGCACACGACGCGGATCTGGCCGACGGTGGGCGCGGGAGCCCACGCGGGGAAATCGCGCGGATCGAGGACGATGTAGTCGTTGCCGAGGGCGTGGTATTTGTGGAAGCGCATGAGGGACGAGTCGCGGAAATTGCCGACGGAACCCGCGGAAGACACGGAAAATTTTCTCAGAGAAAAGCGAACGCCGCGCGCAGCCGCTCCTTGCCGTCGGTCTCCACGTTCTTGCCGTGACTCACAACTACGCGGTCGAAGTCCCACGCGAGCACCTGGTCGAGCGACCGGCGGAGCGCGGCGCGATCCTTGATGGTGGATTTCAAGAGGCGCGAAGGCCCGAACTTGCAGTAGCAGCCATTGAGCCTGAGCAGCGCGCGGCTCAGGAGCGGCATCTCTGGGCCGAGGTTGAAGGCGAGGTCCGTGAGCACGAGCGTGCGGGAGGCGCGGTGGAGAAAAACGACCTCGTTGAGGCGCGGCATCCCCCGCAACTGGTGCTGGTCGAAGGTGGCGGCCCACGCGGCGGCCGGTGTGTCGCCGAGGGTGTCGGTGAAGTTGAGGTCCGGGCGGAATTTCGCGAAACCCCGCGCGCCGTGGAACCGGGCGCTCGGAAAGGCGCCGAACCAGGCTTCGAGGTAGGTGTCATGCATGGCGTTGGGCGCGACGATGTGGGCCACGGGTCCAAGGTCGGCGAGCGCAGCGGCCAGCGGCGCGGTAAATTCCACGGGCGAATGCAGCCAGAGCGAAGCGTCGGGCAGGCGTGCGACGGTCATCCGATGGCCGAGCGCCATGCCCAGCACCGACAGCGGCGCGTTGAGTTCCCAGAGGTCGGGGGCGAGCGCGGTGAGCATGCGCGCACGCTGGGAGAAATGCCCGCGTTTGCCAACGCCGCGGTGAGGGCAGTGTAGCGCTGCAGGTTTAACCGAGCCACCGACGGGCCAAGACCTCAGCTCGCGGCCGGGAGCTTGGCGGTTTCCCCGTTGTAGCCGAAGAGCCGGCGCCGCTTGATCGCGGCGGCCACGCTGGCGGGGACCATCTGTTCCCAGGACGGATCGCCGTCGCGGATGCGGCTGAGCACGTCGCGCGAGAAGACGCCGAGCACCTGCTCGTCGAAGCCGACGATGCAGGTGATGGAGTGGTTCTCAAGGAGATGGGCGTAAAGGTTGCGGAGATGGACGGCGACCTGGGCGTTCTTCGCGTTGATGAGGACGTTCGACGCGAAGGCGTGGGCGACGTTGGCGTGGGGCGCGGCCTGGGCGATGTAGCGGTCGTAGGCGTCCTGCCGCATCGGATAGACGTAGAGCCGCACCGCATGGCGGAAGAGGCGACCGAACGATTCGAGGATGCCGCCTTCGAGGTTTTCGTAATACTTCTCGTTGAAGATCTCGAGGAGGTTGTTGATGCCCATCGCGACGCCGATCATCTCCTTGGTGTAGCGGCGGAAGTAGGAGGTGAGACGGTAGTATTCGGAGTAGTTCGAAATGATCGCAGTCAGGCCGAGTTCGCCGAGCTGATCGACACGCTCCAAGAAATCGCGCGGGTCGAGGGTGCCCGAGGAGAGGAGGTTGTTCATCGTGATCTCCATGAGCACGACGACGTCTTTGCCCTTCACGGCGGGCTCCTGGACGAACTGCGCGGTGGCGCAGTTGAGCATGTCGATGTTAACGTGGGTGACGGGGCGGAAGCTGCCGCGCTCGACGAGGATGGCCTTTTTATAGAGCGTCTCGGAAGGCTGCAGCACTTCGCCGGAGGGGGCGAACATCACGGCGTTGGTGAGGCCGGACTGCACGAGGCGCAGGGCCATGATGCGGTTATCGTAGCCCTCGAAGGCCGGGCCCGAGAACTTGAGCATGTCGATCTCGATGCGGTCGGTGCCGAGGTTGTCGGCCAGGGATTCGATGAAGCGGCGCGGATCCTCGCGATGATAGAAGGCGGCGTAGATCAGGTTGGTGCCGGCGATGCCGAGGGCCTCTTGCTCGAGGAGGGCTTCCTTGTCCCACATGCGGACATGCACGAGCACCTCGCTTGGCGGACCGCCGGGCTCCGTCTGAAAGCGGACGCCCATCCAGCCGTGCGCGTCGCCAATGCCTTTGAACCCCTTGGTGGCGACGGTGTCGGCGAACACGAAAAAGGTGGAGCTTTCGCCGCGCGCGGGTCCTAGACGCTCGATGAGGAGATTATACTCATGTTCGACCATCATGCCGAGGCGTTCGCGCGAGACATAACGGGGGGCCTTGCCGTAGATGGCGTCGCTGAACGTCATGTCGTAGGCCGAGATGGTCTTGGCCACGGTCTGCGAAGCCGCGCCGGCCTGGAAGAAAACGCGAGCGACCTCCTGGCCCGCGCCAATCTCCGCGAATGTGCCATATTTCTGCGCGTCCAGATTGATGGTGAGCGCTTTGCGGTTGGTGGTGAGCAGTTCCGGTTTTTCGCTCATGGTAGGGGCAGTCTTTGGGGCAAAGGGCAGCGGGCGCAACGAGGCAGTGGAGGGGGCGCTCATGTGTTATCTCAACTAATCGTAACAAGCGCCGATGGGGTTAGGACATTCTGCGGGTGCGGCCTTTCGTCTGGTGCAATGTCCGAAAGCGACTAGCGTCCGCGCCACGCTATGAAGAATTTTTTCACGTCGATGCTCGGGGCGCTGGTGGCGCTCGTGCTGTTCTCTGTCTTTGGCTTCCTGCTGTTCATCGGCCTCTTGGCTGCCATGGCGTCGCTCGGCGGATCGATCGAGAAGGGCGCGCCGACGGTCGAGCGCGGCGCCTATCTCGTGTTTGATCTTTCGGCCAATATCACAGATGCGCCGCCGCCGGTGGATTTCGGCCCCTTTGGCGGCAGCGGCGAGACGCTCCAGCTCCGGACTATCACGCGCGCACTGCACGCGGCGGCAGCGGACGATCGCATCGCCGGCGTTTATATCACCGGCGAACTCTCCCCCGCCGCCTTCGGCTCGGGCTATGCGGCGCTCAAGGAGGTCCGCGGTGCGCTCACCGACTTCAAGGCCGCCGGCAAACCCATCGCGGCCTACCTCACCCATGCCACCACCCGCAGCTACTACCTCGCGTCCGTCGCGGGCGACCTCGCGCTCGATCCCTACGGCATGATCATCATGCCGGGGCTGGCCAGTGAGCCCATGTTCTTCGCCGGCGCCTTCGAGAAATACGGCATCGGCGTGCAAGTCACGCGCGTTGGCAAATACAAATCCGCCGTCGAGCCGTTCACGCGCCGCGAGATGAGCCCCGAGAACCGCGAGGAAGTGCAGAAACTCCTCAACGACATCTGGGGCGGCCTGCTCGGCGACATCGCCCCCGGCCGCGATCTCACGCCGGCGAAAATCCAGGCGACCGTCGATGCCGAGGGCCTCATCCGGGCCGAAGCCGCCAAGGCCGGCGGCCTCATCGACCGCATCGCCTACCGCGACGAAGTTTACGACACGCTCAAAGCCAAGACCGGCCGGGCCGGCACCAAGGAAGCCTTCAAGCAGATCGCGCTCACGGACTACGCGAAGCAGGCCAAGGACGTGGCCGACGGCCCGCGCCGGAAGGACAAGGGTTCCTCCTCCTCCAGCTCCGGCCGCGGCCGCATCGCAATCGTATATGCCGAGGGCGAGATCGTCGATGGGGACGGCGACACCGGCGAGGTCGGCGGCTCGAAGTTTTCCCGCGAGCTGCGCAAGCTCCGGCAGGATGAGAACGTGAAGGCCGTCGTCCTGCGCATCAACAGTCCGGGCGGCAGCGCGACCGCCTCAGAAGTCATTGGCCGCGAGGTCCGCCTGACCAGGAAGGTGAAGCCCGTCGTCGTCTCCATGGGCTCCTATGCGGCCTCGGGCGGCTACTGGATCGCGGCGTATGGCGATCGCATCTTTGCCGAGCCTACCACCATCACGGGCTCGATTGGCGTCTTCGGCCTGCAGTTCGATGTGAAGAAACTGGCCAACGATTTCGGCGTGACCTTCGACAGCGTGAAGACCGGCAAGTTTGCCGACGCCCTCACCATCTCCCGGCCCAAGACACCCGAGGAGCTGGCCGTCCTCCAGCGCATGGTCGATTGGATCTACGGCGAATTCATCGGCAAGGTCGCCGAGGCGCGCGGCCTCAGCCGCGAGGGAGTCGAGGCCATCGCGCAAGGCCGCGTGTGGTCGGGCTCGGACGCGCTGCAAAACGGGCTCGTCGATGAACTCGGCGGCCTGGACGACGCGATCGCGTTTGCGGCGGAGAAGGCCGGCCTCGGCAGCAATTACCGCGTCACCGAATATCCGCGCCAAAAAGAGCTCATCGAAGCGATTCAGGAATTGCTCGAGCACGCGGCGCCCCGTGCGGTGCGAGCCCAGGGCGTCGGTGCCGAGATCACGCGGCGCATCGAGGCCGAGCTCAAAACGCTCCGCGCGCTCAATGATCCGCAGGGAATTTACGCGCGCTTGCCGTATTCGCTCCAGATCCGCTGACTGCGGACATGGCGCAAACTCACACGCTCGACCGGGACGTCCCGGCCACGCTCATTCCCGCTGGTGACGCCGCGACGCTCGCGCGCGGCACGGAGGTCTTCATCGTCCAGACGCTCGGCGGCAACGTGACCGTGCGCACCGATCGCGGCCTCTACCGCATCGCGCGCGAGCACGTCGCGGCGATCGCCGGCTACGTGCCTGCCGCCGAAGGCGCGGCGGTGGCGGGTGACTTCAGCGAACAGGCCGTGTGGGCCGCGCTGAAGACCTGCTTCGATCCGGAAATCCCGGTGAACATCGTGGACCTCGGCCTCATCTACGATCTCGCGATCGGCGAGGCGCCGGGGGGTGGGCGTGCGATTGAGGTGAAGATGACGTTGACGGCCCCCGGCTGCGGCATGGGCCCGGTGATCGCGGAGGATGCGCGGCAGAAAATCGCCGCGCTGCCCACGGTCGAGACGGCCCGCGTGCATATCGTCTGGGATCCGCAATGGACGCCGCAGATGATCTCCGAGACCGGGCGCAAGGCGCTTGGGCTGGAGTAGGCGAGGGCGCGCTCGCGGCCGTCCCGCGATTCGTCAGGGCCGCCGCGTCGGCGGCTGGGTGCCGCCCGCGGCCATGCTGCGGTGCGCATCGGCGGCCTCGATTTTGTCCCGGACCCGGATGATTGCGGCCTGCATTGAGCCGGCGAAGGCGAGGCCTTGGTCGAGGTCGGCCTTCTCCAGCTGGAGCTGGCGGACGCGTTCGCGTTCGCGGGCGAGCGCTTGGTTCTCGGCTTCGATCTCCGCGCGCAGGGCGCGGAGCTGGCGCTGGAGGGCGAGTTCCTGCTGTTCGGCGGCGTCGCGCCGGCGCACAGCTTCTTCCCGGGCTGCGCGCTGGGTGGTGGCGAGGCGGAGCTTATCCTCCGTCGCCCGGCGGCGTTGCTCCTGCGCGGCGAAGGCAGAGGCGCGGGCTGTTTCGCGCGCGACTTCCATGGCCCGATCGCGGGTCGCGCGGGCCTCGGTTGCGCTGCGCTGTAGATCACGCTGGTGCGCGTGAAACTCCTGCGCGTGACGGCGCTGCGCCAAGGCGAACACCGCCAGCGCGGCGAGGGGCGTGATGAGATAGAGCTTGCTCATGGGGTTCGGGGCACAAGACGGACGATGACGCGATTTCTTAGCCGACTCGCGCGATCGGCGCACGTTTCGCCCTGACAAGCTTGCGGCGCGTCGCCTAGCGTCCTCGCGAACCTCCATCCCATCATGAAAACTCCCCGCCTCCTCCTCGTTCTCGCCTTCGCCGTGCTCGCTCCGCTGTTGCGCGCGCAAGCTCCCATGCCCGACTACGGCGCGCCCATTCCGCTCGCGGACGCCAAGCGGGTCCTTGCCGCCGCGCACGCGGAGGCCGTGAAGAACAAGTGGAACGTCGCCATCGCCATCGTGGATTCGGGCGGCCACCTCGTGGCTTTTGATCGGATTGATTCGACGCAATACGGCAGCGTCGAGGTGGCGCTCGAAAAAGCGCGGACCTCCGCCGCGTTTCGCCGCTCGACGAAGGCGTTTCAGGACATGGTCGCGGCCGGGGGCGAGGGCCTGCGCATCCTCAAGCTCCCCGGTGCGCTGCCGCTCGAGGGCGGTCTGCCGATCGTGGTCGGCGGCAAGCTGGTCGGCGCCATCGGCGTCTCGGGGGTGACTTCCGCGCAAGACGGCCAGATCGCCGCGGCCGGCTTGGCGGCCCTGAAATGATCGCGCGGCTGCGCCGGCTCGCGTTCGCGCTGGCCGGTGCGCTCTCGCTGGCGGCGGCGGCGCGCGCGGCGGAGCCGTTCTTCTTCATCCAGCTCAGCGATCCGCAGCTGGGGATGTTTACGGACAATCGCGATTTCACGCAGGATGCCGCCAACTTCGAGTTTGCCGTCGCGGCGGTCAACCGGCTGCGGCCGGCGTTTGTCGTCATCACCGGCGACCTGGTGCATAAGCCCGGCGACGCCGCGCAGATCGCGGAATACCGCCGCATCGCCGGCAAGGTCGATGCGGCGATTCCCGTATATCACATCGCGGGCAACCACGACGTGCAGAACGTGCCCACGCCCGAGAGCCTCGCTAACTACACGAAAATTTTCGGCCCCGACCGCTACGTGTTTCGCCACGGCGGGCTCGTGGGCGTGGTGCTCAACTCCAGCGTGATTCACTCGCCGGAGAAATCCACTGCGCAGCTCGCGGAGCAGGAGCGGTGGCTGCGCGCCGAGCTGGCCAAGGCCCGGGCGGAAAACCCGCGCCACATCGTCGTCTTCCAGCATCATCCGTGGTTCCTGAAGAGCGCCGCGGAGCCGGACCAGTATTTCAACATCCCGCTCGCGCGCCGCGCTCCGCACCTCGCGCTCTTCCGGGAGTTCGGCGTGCGCTACCTGTTTTGCGGCCATTACCACCGCAACGCCGAGGCGCGCGACGGCGATCTGGAGGCCGTCACGAGCGGCCCCGTGGGCAAGCCGCTCGGCGGCGCCAAGTCCGGCCTGCGCGTGGCCATCGTGCGCGACGATCGCATCGAGCATCGCTATTACGACCTCGGCGATTTGCCTGTGCGCATCGACCTGCAACCCTCGCCTGCGGCCAAATAATTTCTTCGCCACGATGACCCGCCTCCATCTGCTCCGCGTTGCTCTCCTGCTTGTTGTTATTCCGGCCCTCTTGGATGCGCAGCCGGCGCCGAAGCCGGACCTCGTGCGCTTCGGCCTCGACGAGAAAACCGGTTCGCGCCCGCGCACCATCGAGCCCATCGCGACTTCGCTGCCGCTCACGCTGCGGCGCGGCGATCGGATTGTGCTCATCGGCAACACGCTCTTCGAGCGCGGCGACGACTACCCGCACTTCGAGGCCATGCTGCACACGGCCTTTCCGCAGCTCGATCTCACGGTGCGCACGCTCGCATGGTCGGCCGACGAGATCGATTTGATGCCGCGACCGAAAAATTTCGGCGACCTGCAGCAGCACCTCACGGCGCAGCGCGCGGACGTGATTTTCGCGGCGTATGGCTTCAACGAATCCTTCGGCGGCGCGGAGCGGCTGGCGGAGTTTCGGGCCCGGCTCGTGAAGTTTCTCACGCAGCTCCGGACGAGCGCCTACAACGGCGGCTCGGCCCCGCGCATCGTGCTCGTCTCTCCGATCGCCAACGAAAACGTCCCCGGCATCCCCGCCGCCGATCTCAACAACGCGCGCCTCGAGGCCTACACCCGCGCGATGGGGGCCGTCGCCGCGGAGCAGCAGGTCGGGTTCGTGGATGTCTTTGCGGCGACGCGCGCGGCGCTGGCCGATCCGGCGACGCAGCTCACGGACAATGGTGTGCATCTCGGCGATGCCGGCTACGCGGCCTTCGCGCGCGCGCTGTTCGAGGCCGCGTTTGTCTCGCCCGCGCCCAAGCCGGGCGCCGAACTCGTCGCGGCCGTGGCCGACAAAAACCGTCAGTTCTTTCGCCGCTACCGGCCGCTCAACACCTACTACTACACCGGCGATCGCAACGCCACCTACGGCTACCTCGACTTCCTGCCCGCGATGCAGGGCTTCGATGTGATGCTCGCCAACCGCGACGCCCGCCTCCACGGCCTCGCGCGCGGCGAAAAGTTTTCCGGAAAGCCCATCGACGATTCCAATGTCCCCGCCATGCCGCCCGTCGATGGGAGCAAAGCGGCCAACGAATGGATGACGCCCGCGAACGAACTCGCCGCGTTCAAGGTGGACCCGCGCTTCGAGGTGAACCTGTTCGCCTCCGAGGAGCAGTTCCCCGATCTCGCCAAGCCGATCCAGCTGCGGTGGGACGCGCGCGGCCGCCTCTGGGTGAGCTGCTCGACCACCTATCCGCACGTCTATCCCGGCCGCGAGCCCGCCGATAAGATCGTGATCCTCGAGGACACCGATGGTGACGGGCGCGCGGACAAGTGCACGGTCTTCGCGGACAAGCTGCACATCCCGCTCAGTTTCGAGTTCGCCGATGGCGGCGGGATCTACGTCTCGGAGCAGCCCCACCTCACCTTCCTGCAGGACACCGATGGTGACGACCGCGCCGATGTGCGCCGCGTGATCTTCTCGGGCTTTGGCACCGAGGATTCGCACCACTCGTTGCATGACTTCATCCGCACGCCCGACGGGGATCTGCTTTTCCGCGAGGCGATTTTCCAAAACAGCCAGGTCGAGACGCCCTACGGTCCGGTGCGCGCGCGTAACTCCTCGTGGTTTCAATTCAATCCCGCGACGCATCGGCTCACCGCCTTTGGCAGCTATCCCAACACGAACCCGTGGGGCGTGACCTTCACCGCCTGGGGCCACCACGTCGCGAGCCACCCGATCTTCGCGAGCGCGTTCCACGCGACCAATCCGCCCTTTCCGCAGCAGCATGCCGACGCGCGCGGGCTGCCCGCCTATTCGGGCACCTGCGGCCACGAGTTTGTCGATAGCCCCGTCTGGCCGCCCGAGCTGCAGGGCCGGATGATCAAGGCCCGCTACAAGCCGACCAACCGGATCGAGATCCATGACTGGAAACAGATCGGTGATCACTTTGAGGAGAGCTACGTCTCCGATCTCATCTTCTCGACCAACCTCAGCTTCATTCCCGTGGACGTGAAGTTCGGCCCGCGCGGCGACCTCTATGTCTGCGACTGGTATAACCCGATCAAAGGCCACATGCAGTATTCGCTGCGCGACGAGCGGCGCGACCGCACCTCGGGCCGCATCTGGCGCGTGGTGCCCAAGGGCGCGGTGCTCCCACCGATGCCGCGCCTCGCCGGCGCCTCGCTCGCGGCGCAGATCGACTTGCTGAAAGCGCCCGAATCCCGCGTGCGCGACCTCGCGCGGCGCGAACTGGCGGCGCGGGGCCGGGCCGCCGTCGAGCCGGCCTTGCACGCGTGGGTGCGTGCGCTCGATCCCAAAGACGCGCTGTTCCGCCGCCATCAGCTTGAGGCGCTGTGGCTGTCGCGTGCCTTGGGTGCGCCAAATCTGCCGCTGCTCCGCGAGCTGATCGCCTGCGCTGAGCCGCTGGCGCGGGCCGCCGCCACGCATCAACTCCGGCACGCCCACGCACTCCTGCCCGACGCCCTCGAACTGCTGCGTGCCCGCGCGGCGGATGCGAGCGGCCTTGTCCGCATGGAGGCCGCGATCGCGGCGAGCTACCTTGGGACGATGGGCGCACTCGAGGCGATTTTGCCCGCGCTCGAAAAGCCGGCGGATGCCCACCTGGCCTATGCGATCCGCACCTCGCTCGAATCCGAGGCGCTGGCCCGGCACTGGAAAGGTCATGCGCACGGCCCGGCGGCCCACGCCGCGGCCGCCTACGTGGCGCGCGCCGATCAGGCGGCCAAGGCCGCCACCAAGGCGGTCGGCGGCAAGAAGAAGGCCGCTGACGCCGATCCCTTCGACCGGCAGCCGGATCTGTTTACGATTACCATTTCGTCGGTGCCGGAGCGGATGGTCTTCGACGTGAAATCGTTTGCCGTGAAACCGGGGCAGCCGGTGAAGCTCGTCTTCCGCAATCCCGACGCGATGCAGCACAACCTCGTCGTCGTCCGGCCCGGCGCACTGGAGGAGGTCGGGGTCGCCGCCAACGAGATGGCCAAGGATCCCGACGGGATCAAAAAGGACTTCGTCCCGAAATCGGAAAAAGTCCTCCACGCCACCAAGCTCATCGACCCGCACGCCGTGGCGACGCTGCGTTTCCGTGCGCCCACCGCACCCGGACTTTACCCGTATGTCTGCACGTTTCCCGGTCACTGGCCGATCATGAATGGCGTCATGGAAGTGAAACCATGAACCCACCGGCTAGCCTCTTGTTGCCGCTGATCTTCGCTGTGCTGGCCGCGGCGCCGGCCCTCCGTGCCGCGAGTTTTCTCGAATGGATTTTTCCCAAGCGCGACGTGCAGGTGATCGCCGTGACCGACACCACGCCCGCCGGTCTGTTGCGCCGCGCGGCCACGCCGGCCAATCCGATTTATTACCAGGCGGTGAGCGCGGGCTATCGCGATTTCGGCGGCATCATCGCGGGCGAAAAGATCCCGCCGAAGGAGGAAGTCATGCAGACCATCGCCAAGGTGCTCGCCAAGCAGGGCTACCTGGCCGGCTCCGCGGAGCACCCGCCCACTGTGATCCTGATTTGGACGTGGGGCACGATGAACACGGACATGATGTATTCCGGTGACGCCGATGATCCCGGCCGGCAGATCAACCGCAACCAGCTCCTTCGCTTCATGGGGGCCTACAAGCTCGGCCTGATCACCAAGGAGCCGGATGCCTTCCGTAACGACCTGCTCCTGCCTGGCGCGCTGTTTCGCGACGCGGAGACGGAGACGGTCGCCGACCTCGCGACGGAGGATCTCTACGTCGCCGCGATCTCCGCCTACGACTACGCGGCCGCGACGCGCAGCGAGAAGGTCCTGCTCTGGACGACCAAGATCAGCTGCCCCTCGCGCGGACTCGCGCTCCCGCAGACGCTGCCCGCGATGCTCGCGCTCGCCGGTCCGCACATCGGTCGAGAGACCGCCAAGCCCGTCCAGCTCAAGGCGACCGAGCAGTTCAAGACCGAGGTGAAGATCGGCGAGGCGACCGTGGTGGACTATGTTGAAAAAGATTCCGTGCCTGTGATCGAGGTCACGCCAACCGCGCCAACAAAGAAGCAGAAGGCCGCGCCCAAGAAATGAGCCGGCTTAAAGCGCTGCGTGCGCCTCGCGCAGCAAGCGTAGCGCGGTCTCGACCAGCAGCTCGCCGGAACCGGCGGCGCAGCGGGCGCTCACGGGCTCGTAGTTGCCCTCGCCATAGGCACGGCGCGTGGGGATGTAGCCGATGCTGCCGTTGGCCAGCTCCGCGATAATGGTGTGCCGGAACGGCGAGGCCGCCTTGATCGCGAGCCCCAGCTCCACGAAGACCTCGCCGGGCAGGCTCACCCACGCGAGATCGCGGCCGAGCGCGATCACCTGCACCTCGACCTCGAGTGGCTGCGTGGTGCGGCCGAAGACATCGAGCACTTTGAAGGCCCAGACCTTCTCCAGAAATTTCGGATCGTCCTTGCTCCCGATGCGCGCGATCAGGGCGCGGGCCTTGTCCACATCGCCCTCGGCGATCGGGGCGAGCGGGAGTTGCACCAACGCGGAGCGCACGCGGGGTGCGGCGGTGGCGACGGGCGCGAGGCGCGCGTAGGTCTTCACCACTTCGCCTGCGAGCACGGTGCCGATGCGCGCCGCCTCGGCCGGGCCTTTTTGCGGGGTCTTGGTCGAGACATCGACGTGGTTGATGTCGCCCGAGCAGCCGATGGTGAAGAGCGTGAGCATCCCGGGCGACTTCACGCGCCCGAGCAGCTGCGCGAGCGTGAACGGGTAGTCGGCGGAAAATTTCAGCCCGCCCACGGTGTCGAGGTGCATCGCGAAGTTGACGTAGGTCGCGAGCGGCTGGCCGGCGGGTGTCTCGGCATAGACGACCGGCACCGCCGGATCGATCGGGCCGGCGGGGCGGACGATGTTGGGGTTCAGTTTGCCGGCGTTCCAGCCGACGGAGCCGTCGCGCATCACGAAGCGGCGGTTGAAGGGCAGTGAGTCCTCGCGGCCGGTGGCGGCGGAAAGTTTCGCGGGCGTGAGCGCCGCCTCGGCCAGGCGCACGGCCTCGGCGATTTTGGCCGGGAGCGCCTGGGTGTAGGTGCGCGCGAGATCGGTGTCGCCGCCGTAGGCCGAGTGGCGGCGGGAGTCGCTCTGGAGCAGCGGGCCGGTGTGGCTGTGCGTGGCGCTGATCATCACGGCCTCGGCCGGCACGCCGGTGGTGCGCGCGATGATGCGGCGGGCCTCCTCGATGGTGGGGCGTGCGAGCGACACGAGATCGAGGGCGACGAGCGCGGCGCGGGCGCCGTCCTGCTCGAAGACGAGGGCCTTGGCGTGGAGGTCGTCGTGCGTGCCCTCGGCGAGGCGCGTCGAATAGTAGCCGGCCATCGGGATGGCGTTGGGCGGCGTGATGGCCACCGCCGCGGCGCCGACGCGCAGTTCGCCGGCGCAGGCGACGGACGAGAAAAAGAGAAACGCGAGCAGGGCGACCGGAGTGGGGCAGGGGCGCATGAGGGAGACTTGGCAGAAACGAGGCGCGAGGGACACGGGAAAGTTTGGAGCAGTTCAACGCGGGGAAAATATTTGGTAGGGCGCGAGCTTGCTCGCGCCGGATTGTCCGCTTCCGGCTCGCCGACCGCGGGCCCGGGGCTTACGTCGTCCCCTATGAACCCCTCGATTCATGATCCCCGGGTCGATGCCTTCATCGCGCAGTCGGCGGACTTCGCCAAACCCATCCTCCGCCACCTGCGCGCGCGCGTGCACGAGGCCTGCCCGGCGGCGACGGAGACGATTAAGTGGGGCATGCCGCACTTTGAGCACGCGGGCTCGATCCTGTGCATGATGGCGGCGTTCAAGGGCCACTGCGCCTTCGGCTTCTGGCACCAGGGCATGGAGCAAATCGCCGGCCCGCACCGCGCCTCGCCCGAGGTGGCGATGGGCAGTCTCGGGCGTATCAAGAGCCGCAAGGATTTGCCGAGCGATGCGGTCCTGAAACGCCTTGTGCGCACCGCCGCCCAGCTGATCGAGTCCGGCGCACCTGGCCGGACGCGTCCGGCGAAGCCCGCCAAGGCGCTGCCCGTGCCCGCCGATCTCGCCGCAGCGCTGAAGAAAAACGCCGCCGCGACCAAGACCTTCGCCGCCTTCCCGCCGGGCAAACGCAAGGACTACATCGAGTGGATCACCGAGGCGAAGCGCGACGCCACACGCCAATCCCGCCTCGCGACGACGCTCCAGTGGCTCGCCGAGGGCAAGGCCCGAAATTGGAAATACGAGGCGGGCTGAATCCGAGGGGCTTTGGCGCACACCGGTCAGCTCGAATTACAGTTCATTGTTCCTCACCTTCCTGAACGATCCACTTGTTACGGTCTGTTTCGCGTAAGCTTCGGCGGTGATGATTTTGGGGCTATTCTGATTTGCTGCGTCAGAGCGAGGCGCGCTCATTTTTCGTCCTCGTCAAACGCCGCCCCTTCCCGGATAAACGCCGCCTCTATGAACCCAGTGCTCAAGCTCTTGATCGACGGCGGCAGCCTCACGACCGGCCAGATGGCCACGGTCGCGGGGTTGACCGAAGCGGAGGTTAATCAGCACCTGGAGCAGTTGAAGGCGGATAAAATCTTCCTCGGCTGGCGTCCGGTGCTCGATCTTTCCCGCGAGGCCGCCGCCGGGGCCGCGGTGCGCGCCGTTATCGAGGTCAAGGTCACGCCGGAGCGCGGCGGCGGGTTCAACCGCTTCGCGGAGCGGATCGCGCGGTTCGACGAGGTCGAGTCGTGTTACCTCATGTCGGGCAGCTACGACCTGCTCGTTTTCGTGAAGGGTGCGACGCTTCAGAAGGTCGCGGGGTTTGTCTCGGAGAAACTCTCCACCGTCGAGGGCGTGCTCTCCACCTCCACCCACTTCATGCTGCGTTGCTACAAGGAGCAGGGCTACCTGCTTGACGGCGGCGAGGCGCCCACCACGCGGCTGGTCGTCGCGCCCTGAGCCCTGGAAGGAACGCAACCATGAGCACCGATCCGAAACGATGGGTGGCGGGACACGTGTCCACGCTCCCGAGAAGCGGCATCCGCGATTTCTTCGAACTGGTCGCCAAGATGAAGGGCCAGGACGTGATTTCGCTCGGCGTGGGCGAACCGGACTTCGTCACGCCGTGGCACGTGCGCGAAGCCGCCATTTACGCCCTGGAAAAGGGCAAGACCTACTACACGTCGAATCTCGGCATGATCGAGCTGCGCCGGGAAATCTCGACCTACGTCGAGGAGCACTTCGGCGTGAGCTACCGGCCCGACGATCAAGTTATCGTGACGGTGGGCGTGAGTGAGGCGCTCGACCTGTGCTTCCGGGCGTTCTGCAATCCGGGCGACAAGGTGATGTTTCACCAGCCGTGCTACGTGAGCTATCACCCGAGCATCACGCTCGTGCACGGCGAGGGCATCGCGGTGCCGACCTACGCCAAGGACAATTTCGCGCTCACCGCCGAGGCGCTGCGCGCGGCGTGGCAGCCGGGCGCAAAAATCCTCATGCTCAACCTTCCGTGCAACCCCACGGGCGGCACCTGCACGCGCGAGCAGCTGCAAAAAATCGCCGACTTCTGCCGCGAGAAGGACCTCCTCGTCCTGAGCGACGAAATCTACTCGGAGCTGACCTTCGAGGGCACGCATACGAGCATCGCGAGTTTCCCCGGCATGGCGGAGCGCACGATCTTCCTGCACGGTTTCTCGAAGGCGTTTGCGATGACCGGCTGGCGCATCGGCTACGCCTGCGGCCCGGCCGTGCTCATCGACGCGATGATGAAGGTCCACCAATACGCCATGATGTGCGCTTCAATCATCGCGCAGGAGGGCGCACTCGAGGCGCTCAAGCACGGCTGGGAGCACGTGGTCAAGATGCGCGAGCAATACCACCGCCGCCGCGATCTGATCGTGCGCCGGTTCAACGAAGTCGGCCTGAAGTGCCACCTGCCGCGCGGCAGCTTCTACGCTTTTCCCGACGTGAGCCCGACCGGCATGAGTGAAAAGGATTTCGCCGTGGGCCTGCTGCAGCAGCACAAGGTCGCCGTCGTGCCCGGCACAGCTTTTGGCGAGAACGGCCGCGGCCACGTCCGCGCCTGCTTCGCCACCGCCTACGACCAGATTATCGAAGCGTGCGACCGCGTGGAGCGGTTTGTGAATGCCGCGAAGAATCCGAAGGGAAATCACTAATTTCCACTAATCGATGGGAATGCTCGGGAATTCCTGACATTCCTTTTTATTAGTGAACATCAGTGGTTAAAATCATGTCCCGCATTGTCGCCATCGTCGGTCGTCCCAACGTCGGAAAGAGCCGGCTCTTCAATCGCCTCGCGCGAAAGCGCATCTCGATCGTGCACGATCAGCCCGGCATCACGCGCGACGTGATCACCGCGGAGATTGAGGACGGTGGCTACACGCTGCTCGACACCGGCGGCCTCGGCTACACGGGCAGCGACACGCCGGCCGCGCTCACCAAATCCTCGGAGCAGCAGGTGGATTTCGCCATCGCCTCGGCTGATCTGATCCTGTTCGTGGTCGATGGGCTCGCCGGGCTGTCCTCGCTCGACGAGAAAATCGCGACGATGCTGCGCCGCAGCAAAAAGACCGTGCGCCTCGTGGTGAACAAGGCCGACTTCGACGACTCGAAGGTGGCGCTCGACGAAGTCTATCGCCTCGGGCTCGGCGAGCCCCTGCGCGTCTCCGCCGAGCACGGCAACGGGGAGGTCGATCTGCGTGAGGCGATTATCGAGGAGCTTGGTCCCGCGCCGGCCGACGATGTCGTGTCGGGCCGCTCGGCCGCCGATCCGCTCTGCGTGTGCTTCATCGGACGGCCCAACGTCGGAAAATCCTCCCTCAGCAACCGCCTCCTCCAGAGTGATCGCCTGATCGTGAGCGACATGCCCGGGACCACGCGCGACGCGATTGAGCTCCCGTTTGTCTTCAAGGGTCGCGACGGCGCCGACTATCCCTTCAAGCTCATCGACACCGCCGGCATCCGTGCCGCGACGAAGCTCAGTTCGCCGGTCGAGTATTTTTCCCGTCTCCGCTCGATGGAAGCGATCAAGCAGACGGATGTCGTCTTCCTGGTCCTCGACGCGCTCGATGGCGTGACGCAGCAGGACAAGGCGATCGCGGGCGAGGCGGTGAAGGAGGGGAAGCCCATCATCATCGTCATCAACAAGTGGGATCTCATCGTCGAGCGCTTCGCGAAGCAGGGCGGCTTCAAGCCCTACACCAGCGAGCGCGACTACCGGGAGAAATACGAAAAGGCCCTCTTCGAGCGGCTGTTCTTCACGCCGGGCGCGCCGCTGATTTTTGTCTCGGCGCTGAGCGGCTACGAAATCGACCGCATGCTCAACGCCGCGGTGAAAATCCATCGCACCTTGGACAAGCGCCTCGCGACCGCGCGGCTGAACCAGATCCTGACCTATCTTGCCGACCGTAACCCGCCGGCCGCGATCGGTGGCAAGCGCTTCCGCATCTATTACGCGACGCACACCGGCACGCGGCCTTTCCGCCTCAAGCTGTTTTGCAACCGCGAGGAGAAGCTCACGGAGAGCTACCGGCGCTACCTTGAGGCTGGCATCGTCGCGGAGTTCGACCTCGCGGGCTGCCCGATCTTTTTCGATCTCGTCGGCAAGGAGAAGCACGCGGATCGCACCGGCCGTCCGGAGGGCCGCGCCTTGGCCAAGCCCAGCGAGCACAAACCGAAGTGGAAGGCGGCCGAGGAGAGCGGCGGGCTGCCGGAGGACTGATTCGAAGGTGAGATGAGAAAGTAGCGGGGGGACACCCGTTGCTACGACTGCACGAGCAGCTATTTTTTCCCGCGACGCTGCCGATACTCATCGCCGCTCATGAGGGCGGCGCGCACTTGTTGCTCGGTATAGCCGCGCTCGCGCATCGCCTTTTCATAGGTGGCGTAGCCGCCCGGATCAGGCTCGCGGCCGAGCACCTCGCGGTAGGCGCGCGTGATGGCGTTGCGGATGTAGCTGTCGCGGCCCTCGGGGCTGCGGCGGAGGTCGTCGCGGATTTGTCCCTGGGTCCAACCGTCCTTCCATTTGGAGCGATAGTGGGCGAGTCCTCGCGGGTCGGGATCGCGGCCGAGCACGTCGCGGTAGATTTTGGTGATCGCTTGATCGGCGTTGATGCCGCGCGCCTCGGAGCTGCGCTGCAACTGCTGGATCATCTGCGGCTCGGACCAGCCTTCGCGGAGCAGCCGGTCAGTGTATGTGCGCAGGCCCTCGGGATCGGCGGGGCGGTCGAGCACCTCGCGAAAGGCGCGCTGCACGATGGCCTCGGCGGTGCGGCGATCGAGGCGCGGGCGGACCTCGTGCACAATCACGGGCGGAGGCGCGGGCGGCTGCACGATGACGACCGTGGGCGGCGGTGCGCCACGGCCGGCGGGCACCGGGGCGGGGGGCGCGACAACGCGTTGCGGGCCCGCCACCGCCACCGAGACGATGGCACGATCCCAGGTCGCGCCCGCATCGCGGCTGCGGCGCTCGCCATAGAGGTCGGGGATGCTGCGAGTGATTTCCAAGCGATCTCCGGAGTAGCCGGGGCTGCTGAAGACCGTGGCGCGGGCCGCGCCCTCGATCTTCGCGGAGGAAATGGCGAAGGCCCACGGCAGCTGGCTGGGCCGCGCGAGGCGCTCGAGATTTTCGACCGAAGCGCCGGCTTCGATGATGAGCGACTCGCCGCGGTAGTTGGGCTCGGTGAAGAACACCACCCGATCCGGGCTGAGATTGGCTGGGGCTTGCGCGCGCCCGAAACCGAGGGCGAGCACGAAGACCGTGACGAGGCGCAGCGTGAAGCGGGTGGGGATTTTCATGGCGGGGAGGAAAGTTGTCAGGCACCCGGGGTAGCGCGAGGCTTCAGCCCGCGCCGCTTCGCACCCGGGCGCGGCCGAAGCCTCGCGCTACCTTTATGGTCTCGAATGCGGCGTGCATGACAGGGTCAGGCCCGGCGGCCTTTGAACGTGAGTTCGGCGAGGCCGCTCTTGTCGAGGTCGCCGAGGCCAAGCGCGACCATGCGTTCGTATTGCTGCTTGGTGGCGGCGGCGAGCGGCAGGTTGAGGCCGGCCTGCGCACCGAGCGTCCACGCGATGGTGGAGTCCTTGGCGGCGTGGGCAGCGGAGAAGAAACACGAATGATCGCGGTTCTGCATGTCCTCGCCGTCAGTCTTGAGGACCTGCGAGTTTGCGCCGGTTTGGAGAAACACCTCCCGCAGCATCGCGAGATCGAGGCCGAGGGCGGCGCCGAGGCCCAAGCCTTCGGCGAGGCCGGCGGTGTTGATGTTCATGACCATGTTGACGAGGGCCTTCACCTGCGCGGCCTGGCCCGTCGCGCCGATGTAGCGGAGCGCGGAGCTTAGTTTTTCGAGGATTGGTTTCACACGATCGAACGTGGCGCGGTCGCCCCCGCACATGAGGTAGAGCGTGCCGGCGCGGGCCTGCGGGATCGAGGAGGCCATGCAGCCTTCGAGGGTGACGGCACCGGCACCCTTTGCGCGTCGCTCGACCTCCACGTGCGTGGCCGGCGAGATCGTGGCGCAGTTGATAAAGACCTTGCCCTTGGCGCCGGTGAGCAGGGAATCGCCTTTTTCGGCAAACACGCCGAATTGGGCGGCGTCATCGGTGACGACGGTGAAAATCACATCGGCCGCGGCGGTGACCTCGGCGAGGCTCGTCGCCGCCTTGGCCCCGATTTCCTGGGCGAGCTCGGTGGCGGCCGGGGCATGGCGGTCGTGGACGGCGGTGACGGCGTAGCCACACTCTTTGAGGCGGCGCGCCATGTTGGCGCCCATGCGACCGACACCGACGAAGGCAATTTTTTCAGGCATGTTCATTGTCTGGGACGTTGGGGGTGGAAGGCTTATTCACAGGCTTGGGATGGGCGAAGAAGGGATTGTTCTCCCGCTCCTGCGCGACGGTCGTGAGTGGTCCGTGGCCACAGGCGAGCACCGTATCACGAGGCAGCACGAGGATTTTTTCGCGGTCGTTGCGCCATTGCTCGGAGTGGTGGGTGGGGCTACTCCCCATCGAGCTGGCGAAGATCGAGTCGCCCACGATGGCGAGCGGCCAGCTCAAGCCGGTGACGTAGAACGTGGTCTGGCCCGGCGAGTGGCCGGAGGTCAGCAGCGTCTTGATGGCGAGACTGCCGAGGTGGAAATGCGCGTTTTCCTTGAAGGTTCGCGCGCCGGGAAAATCGACGGGCTCTAGCTCGCTGGACCAGACCTGCGCCTTGGTGGCAGCCGCCAGTTGCGGCAGGGCCGCGATATGATCCGGATGAGTGTGGGTCAGGAAGATATAATGCAGGTTGAGTTTTTCGGCGGAAATGAGGCTAAGCATCTCCTCGCAGTTTGCCCCGGTGTCGAAGGCGGCGGCGCTGCGATCGCGCGGATCCCAGATGAGGTAGCTGTTGACGGTCATGTCCTCGTGCGGGGTGTTGAAGGCGGCGAAGCTCCGAGGGAACACAGGCTGCTTGGGATACCAGCGTTTCTTGGCCAGCACTTCGAGCGCGTCGGGTGAGAGCCGGAGGTGGCGGGCGAGGCGGCGGATGACACCGTAGTTCGGCGAGCCGGCCTTGGCGGCGGTGAGGTCCTCAGGCGACACTTCGGAGAGCTTGGACAGTTCCTCGTCGCTGATTTTGAGGCCGCGCTGGGCCTTGTTGATGACGTCGTTGAAATTGTCTTCGAGCGGAATGCGAGGCATGGTGCCGTAAGTTAAGCGCGGCGAGCAGACGCGGCAAGTGCGGCGTAGGTGACAGGAATTGCCGTTGCCAGCGGGCGCGGGGCCCGCTTCTGCTGGGCGTTTCATGAGCAACTCATCCGGCTATCTCGGTTCACTCTTCAACCTCACGGGCAAGGTCGCGGTCGTCATTGGCGGCACGGGCGAACTCTGCGGTGCCATGGCCGAGGGTCTGGCCGGGGCCGGCGCGGAGGTGGTGCTGGTCGGGCGCAATGAGGAGAAAGCCCAGCCGCGGCTCGCGCGCATCGCCGCAGGCGGGGGCAAGGCGTATTTCGTCTCCGCCGAGGCGAGCGAGAAGGCCGCGCTCCAGCAGCTGCTGGAGACCGTGCTCAAGCGCTCGGGCCGGGTGGATATCGTCGTCAACGGCGCCGGCACGAACTCGGCGACGCCCTTCTTCGACATCGCGGAGGACGAGTTCGAACGGATCGTGAAGATCAACTACAAGGGTGTGTTTCTGGGCTGCCAGATTTTCGGCAAGTATCTCGTCGAGCGCGGGCAGGGTGGCTCGATCATCAACCTCGGCTCGATGTCGGGCATCGTGCCGCTCTCGCGGGTCTTTACCTATTCGGCGACCAAGGCCGCGGTGCATAACCTCTCGAAAAACCTCGCGCGCGAGTGGGCGCCGCAGCGCGTGCGCGTGAACACGCTCGTGCCCGGCTTCTTCCCGGCCGAGCAGAACAAGAAGATTCTCTCCCCGGAACGCGTCGCCTCCATCATGGGACACACGCCGATGAAGCGATTCGGCGAGGCGCGCGAGCTGGTCGGCGCGACGCTGCTGCTCGCCAGCGATGGAGCCGGTGGCTTCATTACCGGCTCCGAAATCGTCGTCGATGGCGGCTATCATGCGATGACGATATAATAGGGGCTCGGCCTTCGAGCTGATCTGACGCGTCGATATTCGCCGGCTTGCTACTCAGGCCGCGGTTTTTCAATGTGAGATCCTATGGTCACTAATAAACTAAAGGAACTTGAAGTCGCCCGGGCCAAACTGGCCAATCTCGAGCAATCCATTGCCGATGAACTGAAGAAGGAACTCGCCGCGCTGCCGGCGCAGTATGGCTTCGCCTCGGTGGGGGAATTTATCGCGGCCGTGAAGGCTGCCGCCGGCGCTCGCCGTGGACGCAAGCCCGGGGCCAAGAATCGCCGCCGGCGCGCCGTCATTACCGATGAGATGCGTCAGCAGGTGAAGAAGCTCCTCGAAGCCGGCAAGAGCGGCACCGACATTGCAAAGGTCGTGAAGATCTCCGTGCCGAGTGTGCACAATATCAAGAAGTCCCTCGGACTCGTGAAATCGAAATAGGCCCAGGCCAAGCGCTCGCGCTGTGTTATTTCGCCCTCGCTGCGTGCGAGGGCGCTTTGTTTTGTGAGGCGGCATGACCCCGTCCTTTATCCAAGCCAACACCAACGGCCGCCTCCACTCGGCCACCGAACCGTCGATTTCCCCTCTCGATCGCGGGTTTCTCTATGGCGATGCGATCTATGAGGTCTGGCGCACGCACCAAGGTGTGATCTTCACGTGGGACGAGCACTGGGCCCGGCTCGGTCGCTCGGCAGCTTCGCTGCATATGAACCTGCCGTGGACGGCGGATGAAATGCTGGCAGAGGTGCGCCGGACCGCGGCGGCGTATCGCACGGCGACCTCGTTCGCCGGCGAACTCTACATCCGGCTGCAAGTGTCGCGTGGCGCCGGCCCGATCGGGCTGGATGTGGCGCTCGCCGATCAGGCAACGTTCGTCCTTCTCGTCCAACCCTGCCCGGAGAATGCACCGGCGGTGCTGCGCGACGGTCTCCGGCTTTCCATCGCGACGACCCTGCGCCGCAACCCGATCGAGAGCCTCGATCCCGCGTGGAAGACGGGCAATTACCTCAACAACCTCCTCGGCCTGCGCGAGGCACGGGTCCGCGGGGCGGACGAAGTCCTGATGCTAAATCTCCGCGGCGAGATCACCGAGGCCTCCACGTCCAATATCGCTTTCGTGCGCGGCACGGAAATCGTCACGCCTCCGGTGTCGGCCGGCATCCTCGAGGGCATTACGCGCGCGGTCGTGCTCAAGATCATCGCGCCCGCCGCCGGCGTGGCGGTGCGGGAGACGGCGATCCGGCCGGACGAACTCGGGGCCATGAGCGAGTGTTTCGTGCTCTCGACGACCAAGAACATCGCGCCCGTGGGGGCGATCGATGCGCGCGCGTTCAAGGTCAGCGCCGGCACCGTGACGGCACGGCTGCAAACGGCGTTTGACGCGCACATCCGGGCGGTTGGCGTCGCGCGGCCAGCACTGCGCGTCTAGTCAATAGCGTCGCAGGCTCGGGTCGATTTCCGCGGCCCAGGCGTCGATGCCGCCGGCGATGTTGCTCACTGCGGTCAGGCCCTGCGCGCGCAGAAACTCCGTCACGCGCCGGCTGCGGCCGCCGTGATGGCACATGATGAGCAGGTGTTCGTCGCGCGGCAGATCGTGCAGGCGCTCCGGGATCTGCCGCATCGGGATGGCCTCGGCGCCATTTACCTTGGCGATTTCCAGTTCATGGGGCTCGCGGACGTCGATGAGCATGACGCCGCACGGCGACTCATCGAGGAGGCGTTTGGCTTCGGTGACGGTGATTTCAATCGGGTGTTCGGTATCGGCCATGGTGGGAGTAGGGGCGCAGGTGATGGCGGCGTAGTGCCGCGGATCGAGCGTGCGGATGACGGGGGCGTCGCCGCAGAGCGGGCAACGCGGATCGCGGGGGAGAGTGAGGGTGCGGAACGATTGCGTCAGCGCATCGTAGGTGAGCAGGCGGCCGCGCAGCGTTTCTCCCACGCCCGTGATCTGTTTGATCGCCTCGAGGGCTTGGAGGCTGCCGATGACGCCGCAGAGCGCGCCGAGCACGCCGGCCTCGCCGCAGCCGGGCACCGAGCCGGGCGTGGGTGGCTCGGGAAAAAGGCAACGGTAACACGGTCCGCCGCGCGCCGGATCGAGCACAGTGACCTGGCCCTCGAATTTGAAAACACTCCCGTGCACGAGCGGCTTGCCGGCGAGATGCGCCGCGTCGTTGTTCAGGTAGCGCGAGCCGAAGTTGTCCGTGCCATCGACGATTACGTCGTAGCTGGCGAACAGCACGAGGGCGTTTTCCGCCGTCACGCCCTCGGCGTGGGCATGAACCTGGATGAACGGATTCGTGGCGCAGAGGCGCCGGGTGGCGGACTCGACCTTAGGCCGGCCGACGGCGGCGTCGTCGTGCAGGAGCTGGCGTTGCAGGTTGTGCGGCTCGACGCGGTCGAGGTCCGCGATGCCGAGCGTCCCGACGCCCGCCGCCGCCAGGTAGAGCGCGGCCG
Source organism: Opitutaceae bacterium (assembly GCA_030693515.1). Taxonomy (GTDB): domain Bacteria; phylum Verrucomicrobiota; class Verrucomicrobiia; order Opitutales; family Opitutaceae; genus ER46. Next base: position 4,700 of record JAUYAK010000036.1, on the reverse strand, counting down.
GGCTGCCGAGGCCGCCAGCGCCGATCACCAGCACACGCGCGGCGGCGAGCTTGCGCTGGCCTTCGACACCGAACTGATCGAGCAGAATGTGCCGGCTGTAGCGCGCGAGTTCGGCGGGCGAGAGAGCGGGCAGGGCGGCGGACATCGAGGCGAAAGAGAGCCGGAAGCGCCCGCGCCGCAATTGGAAATTGCCCCGTCGCGCGCGGCCCGCCGGTATGGAGCCGATGCGTTGTCTAGGAATCGATCATGGCACCCGCCGCATCGGGCTCAGCTACGGCGACGAAATCGGCGTCGCCACGCCGCTGCCTGCGCTCATCGACGCCGACCCGGCCAAACGCTGGGCCGACTTGCACACACTCATCACGCAGCGGCGGATCACGGACCTCGTGATCGGTTATCCGCTCAACATGGACGACTCCGTCGGACCCAAGGCCAGGGAGGCCGAGGCGCTCGCCGCGCGTTTGCGCGCCGAGACCGGCCTGCCCGTGCATCTGATCGATGAGCGGCTCACGAGCTACGACGCGGAGTCCACGATGTCGAAAACCCAGCGCCGCGACGTGCGCGCGAGCGGCATCATCGACTCGCGCGCAGCGACGCTGATCTTGCAGGACTATCTCAACCAGAAGGTGCCGCTCGTCCCGCCGCCGGAGGAGGAGCCCGCATGAGCCCGAAAGTGCGCCGTTGGAAATGCACCTGCGCCTACGACGGCTCGGCGTTCATCGGCTGGCAAAGCCAGGACCAGAAGCGCGGCGTGCAGGACATCGTCGAGGCGCGCCTCGTGGATATTTTCGGCGAGCTCGTGCGCACGCACGCGAGCGGGCGCACCGATGCAGGCGTGCATGCGCGCGCCCAGGTGTTTCACTTCGACGCGGCGTGGCGGCACGCGCCGGACAAGCTCCTGGCGGCGCTGCGCTCGCGCCTCCCGGAGCAACTGCAAATCATCTCGCTGCGTCCGGTGTCGGAGAAGTTTCACGCGCGCTTCAGCGCGAAACGAAAGCGCTACGACTACTTCGTGCAGGTGGGCGATGCCGACCCGTTCACGCGGCCGTATTGCTGGCCGGTGTTCCTTCCGCTCGATCTCGCGGCGATGCGCGCGGCGGCGGCAGTGCTGCGCGGACGGCATGATTTCCGGGCCTTCACGGCGCTCAACGGCACGCCGCGTGAAAATACCGTGCGCGAGGTCACCCGGCTCGACGTGGTGCGGTCCGGCCGCCGCATCCGCATCACCGCCGAGGCCCCGGGCTTCCTCTACAAGATGGTCCGCAGTCTCGTCGGCGCGATCGTCGCGGTCGGCCTCGGCAAGGTCACGCCCGCTGAGCTGGCGGCCATCCTCGAGTCGAAAAAGCGCGTCGCCGCGGTGCTGACCGCGCCGCCGCAGGGGCTGTTTCTTACCAAGGTCTTTTATTGAGACGATGAACCCGGGGCTGCGGCAGCTGGCGCAGGGATTGGCCGACACGGTGTTTCCGCCGGTCTGCGTGCATTGTCGCGGGTTGGTCGAGCCCGCCGAGGCGCCCGGTGAGCTGCGCCACGTCTGTGCGCGTTGCACGCTGCAGATTGAGTATGCCAGGCCCCCGCACTGCGCGACCTGCGGTCATCCCTTCTACGGCGTGGTCGAGGGCGCGCATCTGTGCATGAAGTGCGAGGGCTTGGAGCCGGCTTACCGCGAGGGCCGCACGGCGGTGCTGTTCAAGGGCGCCGTGCGCGCCCTCGTGATCGAACTCAAATATCACCGCGGCCTGCATGTGCTGCACGACATGCGGGAGATCCTGCGCCGCAGCCCGCACGTGCTCGACCTCGTGCGCGGCTCCGTGATCGTGCCGGTCCCGCTGCATGCCGCGAAGCTGCGGCATCGCGGCTACAACCAGTCCGAACTCCTCGCGGACATCCTGGCCGGACTCGCCGGCGGCGGCACCCGCGTCGAGCGGCTTTTGCGCCGGGTGATCGACACCCGCACGCAGACGGCGTTCGATCGCCGCACGCGCATGGCCAACCTGAAAAATGCCTTTGCACTCGCTGAGGGCGCGAACCTTACTCCCGGCCAGCATTACACCCTCCTTGATGACGTTTTCACCACCGGTTCCACGCTCAACAGCTGCGCGCTCACGCTGCGCCGCGCCGGTGCGCTGAACCTCGACGTCGTCACCTTCGGCCACGGCTGATTCGCCATGCATTTCGACAAACCGACCTACACCGTCCGCCGCTCCCGCAAGAAGGACATCCCCAAGGGTCTTTACACGAAAGACCCGACGACCGGGGACATCGTTTTCAACAAGGAGGCGGAGGACAACCAGATGGTCGCGCCCAAGAGCGGCCATCATTTCCCTATCGGCGCCCGGGCGCGCATCGCGAAACTCTTCGACGAGGGGACCTTCGCCGAAGCTGATGCGGGTGTGAAGTCGAGCGACCCGTTGAAGTTCGTCGATTCTCAGCCGTATCCCGAGCGCATCAAGCGCTACGAAAAGGACAGCGGCCTGCCCGAGGCCGTCATCTGCGGCACCGGCAAGATCCTCGGCCTTGAGGTGTCCGTCGCAGTGATGGACTTCCGCTTTTGCGGCGGCGCGATGGGCGCGGCGGCCGGCGAAAAAATCACGCGCGCGATCGAGACCGCCTTGGATCGCCGCATCCCGTGCATCATCTTCAGCGCCTCCGGTGGCGCACGCATGCAGGAGGGCATCTACTCGCTCATGCAGATGGCCAAGACGAGCGCCGCGCTCGGCCGCCTCGGGCAGGCCGGCCTGCCGTTCATCTCCGTGCTCACGCATCCGACGATGGGCGGCGTGACGGCGAGCTTTGCCACGCTCGGCGACGTGATTCTTGCGGAACCTGGCGCACTCGTGGGCTTCGCCGGCGCGCGTGTCATCAAGGACACCACCAAGCAGACGCTGCCCGCGGGCTTCCAGACCGCCGAGTTTCTCCTCAAGCACGGCCTCATCGATCAGATCGTGAGCCGGCTCGATCTTCGCGAGCGGCTGCACGAATTGCTTTCGGCGCTGCACCTGAGGAAAAAGACGGCCGCGCCGGCGGCCGTGGCGTCGTCCTGAGCCGTCTGCCATGCCTGCGCACGGGCCGGCCGGCTACGCCGCGGTGACGGAGTGGCTCTTTGCCCAGAAGCCGCAAGGAGCCCGCTTCGGCGTGGATCGCATGGCCGCGCTCGCCGCTGTGGTTGGCCATCCGGAGCGCGCGGTGCCGTGCCTGCACATTGCCGGCACCAACGGCAAAGGCTCCGTCGCGGCCATGCTCGACGCCATCCTCCACGCCGCGGGCTGGCGCACGGGGCTCTATACGTCACCGCATCTCGTGCAGCTCGGCGAGCGCGTGCAGGTAGATCGCACACCGCTTACGCCACACGAAATCATGGACTACGTGGCGGAGTTGCGGCCGATCGCGGAGCGGCTGGCCCTGGCCGACCCTGAGGCGCTGCCGAGTTTCTTCGAATATCTCACCGCGATGGCCTTCCTGCAATTCACGCGGAAGAGCTGCGACATCTCCGTGATCGAGGTCGGCCTCGGCGGGCGGCTCGACGCCACCAACCTCGTCACCCCCGAAGTCGCGCTCATCACCTCGATCGCGATGGATCACTGTGAAATCCTTGGTGACACCATGGAAAAAATTGCCGCGGAAAAGGGCGGCATCATCAAACCGGGCCTCCCGATCGTCCTCGGCCGCGTGCCGCCAGCGGCGGAAGCGGAGATCCGGCGGATCGCGGCGAGACGCGGGGCGCGGGTGATTTCGGTCACGCAGGAATTTGGCGACGACCTAGAGCGCTATCCGCACACCAATCTGGAGGGTGACTACCAGCGTTGGAACGCCGCGACCGCCACACTCGCCGCGCGTGCGCTCGCGCCGCGCTGGAAAATCAGCGACGCCGCGATCGCGCGCGGCCTCGCCCACGTGGATTGGCCGGGCCGCTGGCAGCGGGTCGCGATCGGTGGCCGGCTCGCCATCCTCGATGCCTCGCACAACCCGGAGGGCGCACAGGTGCTCGACTCCAACCTCGCCCACCTCGTTGCGGAGACCGGTCGTGCCCCGGTCGTCATCACGGGTGTCATGGGCGCCGCCCGCGCCCGGCCGCTTATCGAGACGATTGCACGCCATGCGGGCGAGATTCACTTGGTGGTTCCGCAACAGCCGCGCGCGTGCTCGCACGACGAGCTGATCGGGCTGCTCCCCGCCGGCTATCGCGGGCGGGTGGTGCGCGCTGATGTCTCGAGGCTGTTCCCGGAGCGCGATCGCTGCACCGCCGGCGGTCCGGAGGATGTGGTCGTCGTGACCGGTTCGATCTACCTGCTCGGCGAGGTGATGGCGCGGCTGCAGTGAGGCGGCCTAGCGCCGCCCGGACGCCAGCACGCCGCGCGCGTGCGCGAGGAAACGGTCGAGCTGCTCGGCGGCGAAGAAGCCATTGCTGGAGCAGCATACCCAGCCAGCCCCGATGGACCAAGCCTCACCGGGTGCTGATTGCCGGAGCTGCGTGCGCACTGCTGGCGTGAGGAAGCGCATGCCGGTCGCCTCGTCGCCGCGGATGGACCAGTCCTTCGCCAGATCGGCGAAAGCGGGGTGTTTATACCAACGTCCCATAGCTTATAGACTATAGATTGGTGCGCCAGAGTTTACCTGATCGGCGAGCCAGCGGTGGATGAGACCCGCGACTTTGGCCGGTTGGGTCCATTCGCGTGAGGCGGCGAAGAGGTGATCTTCCAAGC
>JAUYAK010000021.1 GCA_030693515.1 Opitutaceae bacterium | reverse complement strand
CCGTGGGCGCGGTCCGCACCGCCGCGCTGCGCGCCCTGCCGCTGCTGGGCGAGGCCAACGCCGCCGCGAGCTTCGCGATTCTGGCCCGCGAGTATGCCGGCGGCGTGCAACGCCCCGTCATCACCCGGGCGTTGCTCGCGCTGCCGCGCACGGCGTGGGAGCCCGGCGCTGCCGCGGAAATCTCCACGAACCTCATGGCTCACGCGCAGGCCGTATCGGTCGACCGCCGCACTACGCAGGATTTTGTCGAGACCGTCCAACTCGGCACCGAGCTGGCCGCCCTGCTACCGGCCGAGGATGGCGTGCGCGCCCGCAAGGCGCTGCGCGAGCTGGGCGTGAGCGTCTTCATCGTGAAGACCCTGCGCGAGCAGATGAAGTTCGACGTGCCCCAGCTCGTGGTCGAGGCGGGCAAGCCCTTCGAGATCATCTTTGAGAACACCGATGTGATGCCGCACAATCTCGTCGTCGTGCAGCCCGGCACCCGCGAAGCGATCGGCACCGCGGCGATGACGATGCCCGCCACGCCCGACAAGGCCGGCCGCCTCTACGTCCCCGATCACCCTGGCGTGATCGCGGCGACCAAGATGCTCGAGCCCGGCCAGAAGGAGCGGCTCCGCGTGACCGCGCCCAAGGAGCCCGGCACCTACGAATACGTCTGCACCTTCCCCGGCCACTGGACGATCATGTGGGGCAAGCTGATGGTGGTGACCGATGTGGACACCGTGCCGGCGGCCGTGCCGCAGCCCTCCAGCCCGGCCGGCGCGCACCACAAGCACACGCCTTAAGCAGGCAGTGCTCCGCGGCCGGAGGGCATTTCCCTGCCTCGTGCAGGCACATGCAGATTTATGGCACTCGTGGATTACGCGGGTGTCGCACGTTGCAGCTTTCAGACGGCGTCTCGATTCCCTTTGGGGCGCCGGGCTGGTCTCAAAAACCCTGTAAAACTCCCCGCTGCTTTTACCCATGCGTTGATCGTAGCACCGCGACTAGGCGGAATGCGCGCTATCAGGCATACTCTTAATCATGCAATCCGCACTCACAGTCTTCTGGATTCTGTCGGGCCTGGGATTTGCCGCGGGTGTCGTAATCACGGTTGTTGGACTCGTTCGGGCACCGGAGGGTTTTGAGGACGAATCCGGCTTCCAGTATGCCGAGTCGCCGGCCGCCCGCAAAGCCAAGCTGGCTGACGCGGGTCACGCGGTGCGACCCAGCGAACCGGAACTTGCCTGAACGGATGGGGTGCCGACCGCTTTGGCCCCGCTGGGGGCCGCTTCGGCACCCGGTCCGCAGGCGGTCAGGGCTGGCGGCGCTGGGTGAGGAACACGAAGGCGCCTAGCTTGCTCGCGGTGAGCACATCGGGCGCGCCGTCACCATTTACGTCCACCGCCTCGACCTGCGTGCCAAGCGCCGAGGCGTCGTCGATCAGGTGGGGGAGGTAGCGCGCACCGCCAGGGGCGGATTTGTCGCGAATGAGCTGGAACCAGTAGTTCACCGGCGTGCCCATGGGCTCGACGTCGCCGGTGGGGCCGTGGGCCCAGCGGCGTTTGCCGGTGACGATGTCCTTGAGACCGTCGCCATCAAGGTCGGCGAGGGTGAGCGCGTGGGGTTGCGAGAAGGCGACGCCGAACTGTTTCTCCTCTTCCCGTGTGCCCATGATGCGATGCTCGGTAAACGTGATCGCGCCGTTGGCGGCGCGCTGCTGCTCGAACCATGAGAGCCCCCAGCCGTGGGCGTTCTTGGCGGTGATGATGTCGTTCCGACCGTCGCCGTTGACGTCCATGACGAGAATTTGCGCGCCGCCGCGATCGGAGCTGAGGACGAACGGATGCTTTTTCCAAAGCGTGCTGGCGGGGGCAGATTTCGGCGGCTGCTCATACCAGCCTTCGTTGAGCACGAGATCGAGGAGGCCGTCGCCGTTGATGTCGCCGACGCCTTCGCCGTGGTAGTAGTGGTTGTAGTCGCCCGGTTCGGTGATGGGGACGAACCGCCACGGTTTCTCCGGTGCGGACCAGTCGGGCGCATACCAGCCCCATTGCTTGATTTTGTCGGTGGCGGCGGTGCCGGAGATGGAGAGGATCTCGGGTCGGCCGTCGCCGTCGATGTCGAGAAACTGCGGGGCCTCGCCGAAGACGCGGGGCGAGATCAGGTGCTTCTTCCACAGCGTGCCGGCGGTGGTGACGGTGCCCTGGCCGGGATTACGATACCAGTAGGCTTCGTGAAATAGCACCCGTCCAAGCACGATGATGTCCGGCCAGCCGTCGCCATCGAGATCGTGGATGAAGGTGAACATCGAGTTGCTCGGCTTCTCCTCCACCGGTTGCGGCACCATCGGGTAGAACTCGTGCTTCACCTTGAAATCGGGTCCCGCATACCAATACGGCCCGGCCACGATATCGACGTGGCCGTCGCGATCGAGGTCGGCGGCATGGATGCCGTCGGCGAGGTATTGGTCTGTGAGGGTGATTTTCTTGAAGGTGGGCGGCGCGGAACAAAGCGGCGCAGCGGCGCACGCCAGCAGCGCGGTGCAGAGGGGCAGGGTGGATTTCATGCGAGCGAGGAGGGCGGCTGTTGTGAACCCATCAGTCCACGCTTTTGCCACCTGCCTGCCGGTTTTTTTTCGGATCGTAGGCGGGGTTGGGTGTGGGCATCTGCGCGTGCGTGGTCGCACGGTGCGCGGCGAGCATTGAGAGCAGATTGGCGACGCGGGCGGGATCGGAGGCGGCGAGGTTCCGGGTCTCGGCGGGATCGTCGCGGAGATTGTAGAGTTCCGGGGCGCGGCCGGTCTTGGTTACCGTGTGCTCGTAGTATTCGACCAGTTTCCAGTCGCCCGCGCGCACCGCTCCGGCGGGTCCGCCGTCGCCGGCCGAGTGGTAGTGCGGGTAGTGCCAGAAAATTGCCGGGCGCGCGGGTGCGGGCCCGCCGCGCAGATGACCCACGAGGCTGAGGCCGTCGATCACGGCGTCGGGCGCGGCCGGCTGGCCGGTGAGTTCCAGCAGGGTGGGAAAGAAATCCACGGTGGTGACCGGCGCATCGCTCACGCGGCCGGCAGCGATGACGCCCGGCCAGCGAATGAGGAGCGGGACTCGGATGCCGCCCTCGTGCAGCTGGGCCTTGCCGCCGCGGTGCGGGGCTTGCGCGGCGTCTTTGAGCAGGCCGCCGTTGTCGCCGTAGAAAATGACGAGGGTGTTCTCGCGCAGGCCGAGGGCCTCGAGCTTGGCGAGGATGCGCCCCACGCTGGCGTCGAGCTGCTCCATCATGGCGGCAATGACCGGGCTGTTTTCCGGCCGGTCCGAGCCGGGTCGGGCGCGGTGCTTTTCGACCAGCGCGCGAGGGGCCATGACGGGCGCGTGGATGGTGTTGTGCGGCAGATAGAGAAAAAAAGGCCAGGCGCGATGACGCTCGATGAATTCCAGCGCGCGCGCGGTGGTGGATTCGACGCCGTGCGCATCGCATTCCGGATCGGCGTTGGCCTTGGGTTTGTGGGTGATGAAGACCTCTTGGAAGCCCTGGCGGTCGGGGCCCTCGGCGATGCTCTCCGGACCGGTGTAGGCGCGGGCCAGGTGCCACTTGCCGAAGAGTGCGGTGGCGTAGCCGCGGGCGGCGAGTTCCTCGGCGATGGTGGTGGCGGAGAGCGGCAGAAATTTTTGCCACTCGGGCTGCCGCAGGCGCTCGGAGGCAAACGCGTTGCCCGGGATGAAATCGGTGATGCGAGTGCGTGCGGGATATTGGCCGGTCATGAGCGCGGCGCGCGTGGGCGAGCATACCGGACACGCGGCGTAGGCCGCGGTAAACGTCATGCCGTCGCGCGCGAGCGTGTCGATGTGCGGGGTCTGGTAGAAGGGGTTGCCGTAGGCACCGACGGGCGGCGTGCCCAGATCATCGGCGAAGATGAAAATGAAATTGGGCGGCGCGGCCAGCATGGGTGGCACGACACATGAAAGCGCGACGAGGGCGGACAGGCAGGAGAGGAGGGGGCGCATAAACGGGGCAACAGGCACCGTGGCACGCCGCCGGAGATTTGGGAGCCGATATTTTGCCCGTGCGCCGATGCCGGCGGTCACGCCCGCAGCCGCACCCGGTGGCCGCGGGAGCTTTGACTCGCGCGGCCGAGGCGTTAGCGCTCTCTGCACCATGAATTGCTTTCGCACCTTCGCGGTGTTGCTGATGGCCGCCTCGTTCGTGTTTGCGGCCGAGAAACGCCCCATCACCCCCCAGGATCTCTGGGCCATCAAGCGCGTCGCCAGCCCGGCGCTTTCGCCCGATGCGCAGGAGGTCGTCTTCACCGTGCAGGAGTGGTCGATCGAGAAAAACAAGAGCACGACCAACCTCTGGCTCGTCGCCGTCGGCGGCGGCGAACCGCGCCGGTTCACGACCGCCGCCACGTCTGACTCGGCGCCGACCTGGAGTCCTGACGGCTCGCGGATCGCGTTTCTTTCCAAGCGCGGCGACGACGAGAGCAACGCCCTCTACGTCCTCCCGCGCGCCGGCGGCGAGGCGGAGAAAATCCTCGAGCTGCCCTATGCGATCGCGACGCCCAAGTGGATGCCCGATGGCCAGTCGATCGTCGTGCAGACCAAGGTCATCCCCGAACTCGTCGGCCAGTGGGCCAAGGCCGACCTCGCCGCGATGAAGAAGGAGATCAAGCGCCGCAAGGATTCGAAGATGACCGCCAGGGTCACCGAGAACCGGCAGTATCGCTTCTTCGACGCTTGGCTGACCGACAACCTCGCGAGCCGCCTCCTCGTCGTCGATGTCGCCACCAAGACCTTCCGCGATCTCACGCCGGCGCGCACCTATCTCTTCTCCAACGGCGGCGACGCCGCCTACGACATCGCACCCGATGGCAAATCCATCGCGCTCACGATGAATTCCACGCCGCCGCCCTTCCGCGACGACCTCAACGCCGACCTCTACCTCGTCGCGACCGACGGCAAAAGCGCGCCGCGCAATCTCACGCCGGAAGGCAAGGGCTCCGATTCCTCGCCCACCTTCTCTCCCGACGGCAAATTTCTCGTCTTCGCCCGCACACCCACCGCGTCGCACAACGGCGAGAGCCGCCGCCTCTGGCGCCACGATCTCGCCACGGGTAAGAATACCCCGCTCACTGCGCAGCACGACTGGTCGTTCGATGAGATCAAGTTCTCCACGGACGGCGCGCACCTCTGGCTGACGGCCGAGGACAAGGGCCTGCTCCCGATCTTCCGGCTCGCGCTCGACGGCTCCGGCCCGCCGATCCCGATGTTCAAGGAAGGCACCGCGACCGCGATCGATGTCGTGGGCCGCACCGTCGTTTTCCTGAAGGACTCGTCCCACCGCCCCGCCGAACTCTTCACGCTCAACGGCGACGGCTCGGCCAAGGCCCTCACGCGCTTCAACGATGCCTTCATGGCCCAGCTCGATCTCGGCAAACAGGAGGCCTACTGGTTCAAGGGCGCGCAGGGCGCCGATATCCACGGCTGGCTCGTCTATCCGCCCGGCTACGACGCGGACAAAAAATATCCGCTCGTGCAGCTCATGCACGGCGGCCCGCACACGATGAATCGCGACTCGTTCAGCTACCGCTGGAACACCCACGTCTTTGCCGCCACCGGCGCCGTCGTCACCTGGGTGAACCGCCACGGCTCGACCGGCTTTGGCGAGAAATTCGCGATGAGCATCGTCAACGAGTGGGGCGACAAACCGTTTGAGGACATCATGCGCTCCACGGATTTTCTCCTGCAGAAGCTGCCCAATCTCGATCCCCAGCGCCTGGCCGCCGCCGGCGCGAGCTACGGCGGCTACATGGCCGCGTGGGTGCTCGGCCACACGGACCGGTTCAAGTGCATCATCGACCACGCGGGCGTTAACAGCTCCTACGCGCAATACGCCAGCGACGTGCCGCACGGTTTCCCGAAAGTCATGGGCGGAAAAGCCTGGGAGAACCTTGAAGGCATGCAGCGGCAGAACCCGATGTTCTATGCCAAGAATTTCAAGACGCCCACGCTCATCCTCCACGGCGAGCTCGACTACCGCGTGCCCTACGGCAACGGCCTCGAACTCTACGGCGTGCTCCAGGCGATGGGCGTGCCCTCCCGCCTCGTCATCTATCCCAACGAGAACCACTGGATCCTCACGCCGCAAAACGCGATCTACTGGCACTGGGAGATGCAGGACTGGCTCGCGCGCCACATCGGCGTGAAGCCCGCGCTGGCCAAGCCGAGCTTCGAGAGCGAAGCGCGCTGAGCGGCGCCCGCCAGGCCGCACCTTTTACGGACTCCATCCCATGACCCTCGATCAAGCGATGGCCGCGCTCGCCGCCCTCGGCAGCGAATCCGTCAAGCGCCTCTGGCTCAAGCACGGCGCCAAGGAGCCGTTCTTCGGCGTGAAGATCGGCGACCTCAAGCCGCTCCACAAAAAACTGAAAGGCGAGCAGGCGCTCGCGTTGCAGCTCTACGCGACCGGCAACAGTGACGCGCAATACCTCGCCGGCATGATCGCCGACGGCGCGCGGATGACGCGCGCCCAGCTCCAGCGCTGGGCCGATACCGGGGCTTGGGACATGATCAACGGCACCATCGTGCCCTGGGTGGCCTCCGAGCATCCCGACGGCTTCGCCCTCGCGCTGAAATGGATCGATTCGAAAAAAGAAGGCGTGGCGCGCTCGGGCTGGAATACCCTCGGCGCCCTGGCCGCGACCGTGCCGGATGAGCGCCTGCCCCTGAAGGAATTCGCCGCGCTGCTCGACCGCGTGGCCCGCACGCTCCCGGCCGCGCCCGATGGCGTGCGCTGCTCGATGAACGGATTCGTGATCGCCTGCGGCACCTACCTTGCGCCGCTCGGCGACCAGGCGATTGCCACCGCGCGAAAGATCGGCCGCGTCGAAGTCGACATGGGCGACACGGAATGCAAGGTGCCCGACGCCGAGAGCTATATCATGAAGAGCCGCCGCGGCGCCGCGATCGCCCCGAAGCGGAAGACGATGCGGTGCTGATGAGAGTCGCGCCATGAACTGACACGCGCCGACGGCAGTAGGGCGGTCTGTGACCCGCCCTCGAACACCTGCCGTGCAAATGGGCGGGTCACAGACCCGCCCTACCTCAATCCGCAAAAGTCTGACCGCATGTTGTCAGGCGATCACCCGAGTCTCCAAGGAGGTGGTGCGACTCCATCGGTGGGCCGCTTGCGCTCACGCTTGAGCGGTTCAAGCAAAGCGATGGCCTTGAACGGTAGGGCGAGGCGTCCCCGCCGAGCCGCGACGAATCGTGCGACGGCTCGGCGGGGATGGTTCGCCCTGCCTGCCTCGGAGTCGGCCGGCGCTGCGATCGCCCAGCCTCTGCCGCGCGCCCTGCCGTCACTTCACGGTGACCGTGATCTTCTCGGAGACCCATTCCTTGCCCACCGGGACGTGCAGGTGATCGCCGAGGACGAGCTGCAGCGTGTGCGTTCCTGGCGTGAGTGTCACTGTGGTTTCCGTCTGGCCGCCGCCGAAATGGATGTGGTTCGCGTCCGCCGGCACCGGCAGGTTCATCGGCGGGAGGGTGGCGACATCGACGAGCAGGTGGTGATGGCCGGTGTTGGGGATGTTCACGTTGGCCGGTGCCACGCCGCGGCCCTTCAGGCCGAAGCGGACGACCAAGGGGCTCGTCACCGTGTCGCCGTTGCGCGGTGTGATGAAATACACGCCCTCCTGGCTGGGCAGCGCCGCCGCCGGCGGCGGCTGCTTCGAGCACGCGCCGAGCAACGCGCTCAAGACGATAAACAGGACGACACCGGGGATTCGCGTGGGGTTCATGGGCCGACTTTTATGCAAGCTGATCCCGCCTCATGCAACCACAGACGATGAAGCAGCCGACACGTGCACGCCGAGGGATCCGTCCGGCCGATTACCGCCCGCGATCGCGCTGATCCCGGGCGGCACGCCGGGCCTTTCTCCGAAGCCAAGGAACGGCACGGCGGCATTTCGCGGTTCGAGGCGCATGAGGTGAACCACGCCATCGAACTGATCTCCCAAGATCGCGGGATCGCCGCGCATGCAGTTCCATGGCTCTTGATGTCGGAGCCAATGTGCGATCAACAGCCCCGGGGCTACTGACTCGCCGCGGGCGTGGGCGGAATGGGCTCGGGCACCGCGTTCTTGATCGGTGGGAGCGAGCGCAAGTAGGCGAAGATCGCCTTCAGCTCGTCGGTGGTGTAGTTGTTGATTCCCTCAACCGGCATCGGCGGCAGCAGCGCCCGCCCCTTGCCCATTTTTTTTCCGGTGCGAATGGTATCGACGAAGTTCTGCTCGGTCCAGTCACCCAGCCCAGTCTCCTTGTCGGGAGTGAGGTTGCGGGCGAAGGTGACGCCCCACGGGCCTGACCAGGCGGTCAGACCTCCGTCGGTGATGATCTGCCACGGGCCCGAGGCCAGCTTCGGGGGCGGAGGCAGCGCGCTGCCCGCCGGGTGCCCGGAGAGCATCAGGGAGTGGTCCTCTTCCGGGCCGTTGGGACCCAGCTTCTTTGGCGTATGGCAGTCGGCGCAAAGCCCGGCCTTCACGAGGTGCTCGCCCCGCTTGATCTGCGTTTCATTCCGAGGGCTCTTCTTGGCCTCGGCGGCGTGGAACAAGGGAGCCGCGAGCAACGCTGCGACCCCGACAATGATGACATTTATTTTTTTCATAACGATGACTTTGGATTGTTGGATTTGAGCGTTTATCACTCAAAGTTTGCCCAGCGGGTCCGTCGCTGACGCCGTGCGCTGAAGCTCCTCGCGCACCCAGTCGGAGATGAGCTGAACGGCGGCGTTGTCCGGGAGCTTCGATCCTGTCGGCGGCATCTGGCTCATGCCGTCGCGCGCGCGCATGCGCGCGAGCACCGCGCTGCGCTCGGTATCGCCCGGGGCCAGACGCAGGGTCTGCCCGGCTGGGACGTCACGAAGCTGGAACTTGCTCCCGACTCCCACGGCGGTGCGCATGGCCGGTTGGTCCGAGCCGCTGCCCGCGGCGAGGCTGGCGCGCAACGACAGGCCCACGCTCGCGATCGGGTCCTGGTCATTGTGGCAGTTGCTGCAATTGGCGTGGAGATAGCCGAGGACCGCCCGCGCCCGCGGACTGTCGGCCGCGATCGCGGGAGGCGTGGTCCGCCAGGCGTCCGGTGCGTTTTTGAGCCGCCCTTCGTTCAGCAAGGCGTCGAGGTCGAGGCCACCCGCGATCGCTGGCTCGGCGTGGGGTGCGAGCGGATCGCGAGACGACGAAAGTTGCAGCGCCCCATAGCCGAGCACCGCATCCCTTCCGGCCCCCTCGTGGCAGGCCCGGCAGTCGGCGACCGACGGAATGTCGTGGCGCACGCCCGGAGCGATTTCGACGTGGTTCCTCAGGCCCTTGGCGGCAGGGGCCAGCGTGGCCTCGCGTTGATCCTCGCTCCAGACATAGGTCGCATAGAGCCAGGTCTGCTCGCCGGTCTTCTCGATGTAGCGCGTCTCGACGCGCCGGCCGCCGAACGAGAACTGCTTCCAGAAGCGGGTGCCCACGGGAAACCTCCAGGCGTCGGGATCCGTCGCGTCGATCGTGCTGCCCTTGGGCAGCGCCACCCAACGCAGCTTGGCGGCGCCGTCCGACCAAAGTGGATATTGCGGGGAAAAGGCCCGGACATCGTCGGCGACGGCCAATGTCGCGTCGTCGCGATACAGGCCGGTGTCGGACAGCTTCGGCGGCGGCCAAGGCTGGGGTGCGTCCGCCGCGAGGGCGGCCGAGAGGAGGAGCGCCGGCGCCATCACGCGCGGGCGCAGTTTAGGAGCGGCCGTAGCGGCGGCCTTTGTCGATCGCAGGACAGGCATGACAGTATGCAGACGGAATGACCGAAGGAATCTTTCGTGTTGTGCGAGAAGCCGGGCACGGAAACGGTGCTGCGATGATGGCCGACCTGCGCGGGCACCGATGATTGCGGTGACACCCGTCCGCCCGGGTGGCACACGCGCTCCGCCGGACAGATCCGCGGCGACGTCATTGTCGATCGGATCCGTCATGCCAAGACAGGCCCGGTGAGGGCCGGATAATCGATGTAGCCTCTCGCCTCACCGTGGTAAAAAGTCTCCACGTCCGGCGGGTTCAACGCCGCGCCGAGGCGGAAACGCTCGACCAAATCCGGGCTGGTCAGAAACGGGACGCCATATGCGATGAGGTCGGCCTCGCCCTCGTCAATGGCGCGCGCGCCGGTGGCGGCGTCGTAGCCGCCGTTGAGGATGAAGGGACCACGAAACGTGCGCCGAAGCAGCGGCGCGACCCGGGGAAGATCCGTGGCGAATGGATTCCCCGGCAGCGGCTCGGAGACGTGCAGATATGCGAGGCCGAACCGATTGAGCTCCGCGGTGGCGTAACCGAAGCTGGCGGCCGGATCGCTGTCGCTCATGCCGTTGAAGCTGCCGGTGGGCGAGAAGCGCACGCCGACGCGCCCCGGCTCCCAGGCACTCACCGTCGCGGCGGTGACCTCGAGCAGGAAACGCGCTCGGTTTTCAACGCTGCCGCCATAGCGGTCGGTGCGCTTGTTCGTTCCGTCGCGCAGGAACTGGTCGATGATGTAGCCGTTGGCGGCGTGAAGCTCCACGCCGTCGAACCCGGCCTCGCGCGCCAGGCGCGTCGCGTTCGCGTAGTCCGCCACGATGCCGGGAATCTCGCCTGTCTCCAGGGCGCGCGGCGTGGGATACGGTTTCTTGCCGGTCGGCGTGCGCGTCTCGCCGCGGATGGCGATGGCCGAAGGCGCGACGGGAAGCGCGCCACCGGGCTGGAAATCCGGATGCGACGACCGGCCCATGTGCCACAGCTGCATGAAGATTTTTCCGCCTTCGGCGTGGACCACGTCGGTCACGCGCTGCCAGCCGCGGACTTGCTCGGCGTTGTAGATGCCGGGGGTGTTCACCCAGCCGGCCGCCTGGGGGGAAATGATCACGGCCTCGGTGATGATGAGGCCCGCGCTGGAGCGCTGCCGGTAGTATTCGACCATGATGTCATTCGGCACCCGGTCCGGGCCGGTGCGGCCGCGCGTGAGCGGCGCCATGAGGATGCGGTTGGGCAGCAGCACGTCTCCGATGGGAAATGGAGTGAAGAGTGTGTTCGTGTTCATATGGGAACTATCGCTTGCGGCGGGGCCCGGCGTCGCCGGGCCCGTCGTGGTTTTATCGGTTGCAGACATCGCGGACATTCTATCGCGCGAGGGGGCAGCCCGGAAATACCATGATCCTTGAATCGTGATACCCGCTGGGTATGCTCGGCCCAAGTTATGGAACTGCGGCACCTCCGGTATTTCGTGGCAGTGGCTGAGGAGCAGAACGTCACGCGCGCGGCGGCGCGCTTGCACGTATCCCAGCCGCCGTTGACCCGGCAGATCCGCGATCTCGAGGCGGAGCTGGGCGCGGAACTGTTCAAGCGCACGGGCAGGGCCATCACGCTGACGGAGGCCGGCCGGCGGTTCCTCGACGAGGCGCGGGCGGCGCTTCAGCGGGTTGAGGAGGCGGTGCAGTGCGTCCGGGCCATCGCGGCGGGAGAGGGCAGGGAGGTGCAGGTCGGCTACGCGCCGTCGCCGGCCGTTGCCATATTGCCGCAGGTGCTGCGTGCGTTTCATAAAATATCCCCCGGCGTGCGCGTCACGCTGCATGATCAGACGTCGCCCGAGATGCTGGCCGGCTTGCGCGAGGGCCGGCTGCAGGCCGCCTTCATGCTTGAGCCGCCCAAGCAGGCCGGGCGGGGAATCACGTTCGAGAAGCTGCGCACCTACCCGATTGCGGTCGCGGTTCCACTTGATCACCCGTTCAGCCGGCGCCGCAGCGTGTCGGTGCAAGAGATCCTCGCCGAGCCCTTGGTGGGCTACGCGCGCAAGGAGTATCCGGATTACCAGCAGTTCCTGGCCTGCCGCCTTGGCGCGGCCGTGAAGAAGCCTCGCTTCGCCGAGGAATGCGACGGCGGGACAAGCCTCATCGCCGCGGTCGAGTCCGGCAAAGGTGTCTGCGTCAGCGCTTCCTACCTCGGCGCCTTGGCCGGGCCGCGACTGAAGCTGGTCGCGATCGTGCCCAAGCCTCCCCCGGCGATTGTCGGAGTGGCTTATGTGCGGAGTCGTCTCACGCCGCACCTGAGCGCGCTGGTCGAGACGGCGCGTTCCGTCGCGGGCGACGACGCGTGAACCGAGCTTGGGATTGGGCCGCCTCGCTCGTCGCGTCCGCGGCGCGTGCGAAACGGGGACTCGCTGATCGCCGCTATCCCGACTTTCCGCCGGGCAGCGGGCATCAGCTCCGCCGCGCGTGGCCCAGGCGTCGTTCCAGCTCGGCGATCAGCGGGGTGATCGCGCTTTCGGGGAAGGGCGACACGCAGCTGGCGTTGATCTCGCAGAGGAGGAATTCCTCGTCCGGTGGATCGCCCAGAAAAAAGTCGGCGTCCCACAGGAGCGGAAATTCGCCGGCGCGCACCGCCAGCAGATCTTGCAGCGCCGGCACCCACTCTTTCTCCAGGCGCATCCGCAGCTTTTGGAAAAGGAAGCAGTTCTCCGTGTAATAGTGGCGCCGGCTGGGCTGGCGGCGCGTGAAATCGTCGCCGACCGCAGCCGGATAGAGCGCGTTGATCTCCTGGTAGCCGAAGCCCGCCACCTTGGTTCCGCAGAGGTAGGCGCGGACCATGCCCCGGTCCAGGGTGGCGACCCAGCGTTGATCCACGAGATGGCTTCCGCGCGCGAAAACCTCGGTGGCGAAGAACGCGACCAATGCATCCTCGGACAGCTCCCGCGGCGGATCGCCCCGGGCTGCCGGTTTCACCTCAAAGGTCCCGGTCGGGAGCGCGGCGACTTGCCAGACCGCCTGGCCACTGTGGCCGCGGTATTGCTTGAGCACGCGCGTGCGCTCGCGGCGGACCTTCGGCGGGAACGAGGCGCGGAAATCCTCCGGCGAGCGGTGCGCGGTGGCATCGACCGACCAGCCCAGCGACTGCGTCGTCACCAACACGTCCTTGGTGCCGATTCGCAGCACGACATCCGGGTGCGCGCTGACCAGAACCCCGACATTCGACAGTTCACGCAGAAAGGCATCCAAGGCGGCGCGGTCGAGTTGGGGCTCGACGGGATTGATCCAGGCCAGCACGGCGTCGCACGCGCGCGCCTCACGCTGCACGGCATCGTGGCTGGAAGTGTGGTAGGTGAGGGTCCTGACCTGCCACTGTCGCGCGCACATTTTCTCGACCAGGAGCCGATATTTGTCCTCGGCCAGCGCGTTTCTCGGCAGTGCGTTCGGCTCGTAGAGCAGGATACCGATGGTCGGGGCGCTCATGGACGGGGAGGGCGAACGTGGATCGCGCGGCCCATCCGGTCAATCTCTCGGCCGCACACGGGCACACTTCACATATGTTCCTCGTAGGTGATGTCGATCTTGGCGAGGAAGGCCTGTTTCTTGGCGGCGCCTTGGAAGCGGATGCTGTGGGTGAGTTCGTCGTAAACGTAGCCGTTTTGCGGGTCGGGGCGCACTTCCTGGCCATCGACCAGCACGCGCAGGCTCTTTTTGTAGAGCGTCGCGAGGCCCTCGGTCGGCTCGAGCGCGACGGCGACGGTGTCGGCGATGCGGTCGCCGAGCGCGGCGAGCGGGCCGGAGAAATCGGACTCGATGTTCAGGACCGTGCCGCCCGTGAGTTCGGCGGCGCGCCGGTGGGAGATGTTGCTGGGCGACACCACCGCGTGCATCTCGAGCTTTCCGCGCTTGTTGCCCTTGGCGATGATGAAGGGGCGCAGCACCCAGTAGTTGATGTAGCCATCGAGAGTCTGGCGCTTTTGCGGCGTGCGGGCGTTGTAGTGATCGATCAGTTCGGGGAGTTTGCCGTTTTCGATCCATTCGGCCTGGGGCGGACCGTTCCGTTGCTCCTTCCACAGGGCCATGCGCGTCTCCTCCTCGTCCATGAAGAAGACCACGATGGTGGTGGCCTGGGGGCGCAGGAACGCGTGCTGCTGGTTGTAGTAGCCCACGACGAAATTATACACGGAGGTGAAGGCGGTGCGGTTGCTGTCGCCCTTGGTGCCGACCTTCACGAGTTCGGCGAAGAGGCTGTCGGGCGTCCGGGGCGTGACCCAAGGATGGTCGAGCACAGGGAGCGTGACGAGCGTGCCGTTGCTCGCGACGCGCTTGGTGACCGACTTCTCCCGGCCGCGGCTGTCGAGCACGGGCTTGCCCGCCTGATCGAGTTCAATGGAGCGGACCTCCTTGAAGTAGCGCTGATCGTCGGGGCGGCGGCTCGGATCGGCGTTCACGAAATCGGTCGTGAGCACGCCGATGCGGTAATCGAGATCGCGCGTGTGGAAGAGCTGCCGAAAGCGGCTCAGGTTGGACGCGATGCGGCTCTGGTGCGCCGCCATCGAGGGCGAATTGTTGATGACGAACACGAGGTCGACCTCGCGGCTGTGGGAGCGATCGACCGCCATCCGTTTCACGATGCGGATCGGCTCGACGCGGACCGAGACGACATTCTCCACACCCAGGTGCGCGTTGTTTTCGTCGATGGTGTAATACTTGAAACGTTCCTCGCCGATGAAGCCCGGGTTGGGCGCATAGGTGAGCTGGCCGCTGGCGCGATCGAGCTTGGCTGTGCCGTTTTGCGGCTTGGCCTTGTCGTCCAGCAGATAGGAGACCTTCGGGCTTGCGATGCCGATGCGGTCCGTCGCCGCCATGAAATCCTCATGGCTGGGCAACGCGTGAGCGACCGGCGTGTTCGGGCGCGTCGTGAGCACGACACCGCGAGGGGTGATTAAACGCTCGCGGGTGGCATCGACCTCGAACTTCGGCATCACCACCGCCGGAGGGGCCTTCACCTTGATCGCGACCGTATTCTTGAAGACGAGGCCGGAGGTTTCGTTGCGCACGGTGTAGGCGAACGAGTCCGGGCCCGCGTAACCCTCCTGCGGCTGATACGCGAAATAGCCGAGCCGCGAAGTCTTGTTCTTGTAGAAATCCACCTCATCGCCGCCCCCTGCCAGTCCCACGCGCCCATACAGCGGCTCCGCCGTGATGGTGAAGACTAGATCGGTGCGCGACTCGGGGCTGACCACCTCCGCGGTGACGACCAACTGCCCGTGCGCGCCGGAGCCCTCCGCCTCGATCGCCTGCGGGGTCGTCGAGACGATCGTGTTTTTGTCGCTGGGCGCGGCGCGGTTCGCGGCGTCGGCGGCGAAAGCCGGCATGCACGCGAGCGCGGCTAGCGCGGGCAGCAGGCCCAGAACACGCAGTAAACGGCGGGTGGTTATTTTGATACTCATAGAGGTGAAGGCGATGCGGCGCATACCAACCGATCCGTCACGCCGACTGCCGCCAAGTTCCCGCCATGGTTCAATCCGCCGTGCTCGCTGTCAAATGCTCGGCGAGTGGGGCGTGGGGCCGTTTGGTGGCGGAGGGGGCTCTTTGCTCCAACGGCGCGCGGGGCGAATCCCCGACCACCGGTCTGATCGGATTCAAACTGACCCACGGCCAAACCGTGTCTTGGCTGCGACGTTCGCGCGCTTTGCGTCTTCGTGCTACAAACTATTCCCATGCCCACTCCTGACCCGGACGTCGTGCTCATCGGCGGCGGCATCATGTCCGCCCATCTGGGCGTGATGCTCAAGCGGCTCGATCCGCGGCTATCGATTGAGGTTTACGAGGCGGCCTCCGAACTCGCGCGGGAAAGCTCCGACGGCTGGAACAACGCCGGCACCGGCCACGCAGGACTCTGCGAACTCAACTACACGCCGCCGCCCGCCGTCGCCGGCGCGCCGGTCGATGTCACGAAGGCCGTCGAGATTTTCACGCGCTTCGAGCAGTCGCGCCAGTTTTGGAGCTACGCGGTGGCGCACGGCCTCGCGCCGCGGCCGGCCGAGTGGATCCGCGCGGTGCCGCACCTGAGCTTCGTCCGCGGCGATGCGAACATCGCGTTTCTCCGCGCGCGGCATGCCGCGCTGAGCGCGCATTCGTTTTTCCGCACGATGGAGTTCACCGCGGAGCGCGACGTGCTTCACCGCTGGGCGCCGCTCCTCGTCGAAGGCCGCGCCGCCGAGCCCATCGCCGCCACGAAGATCGACGCCGGCACGGATGTGAACTTCGGCGAACTCTCGCGGCGACTCCTCGCGTGGCTGGGGGCGCAGGAGGGCTGTCGGGTGTTCACCGGCCATCGCGTGACGCACCTGCGCCGCGCCTCCGAGGGGTGGGGGCTCGTCGTGCGCCATGCCGAGTCGGGTGAATCGCGGCCCGTCCGTGCGCGCTTTGTTTTCATCGGCGCCGGCGGCGGCACGCTGCCCCTGCTCCAGGCCTCCGGGCTGCCCGTCGCCCGTGGCCTCGGTGCGTTTCCGATCGCGGGGCAGTGGCTCGTCTGTGAAAACCCCGCGGTCGTCGCGCGCCACTTTGCCAAGGCCTACGGGCCGCCGCCGCCCGACTCAGGTGCGCTCGGCGGCCCGCACCTCGATGTGCGCCACCTCCACGGCAAGCGCGTGCTGCTCTTCGGGCCCTTCGCCACATGGACGACGAAATTTCTCCACGGCACCGGCCGCGTGACGGACCTGCCGGCCTCGCTGCGCACGGGCAATCTCGCCACGCTCCTCCGCGCCGGCCTGCACAACCGCGTGCTCGTCCGCTTCCTCGTGCGGCAGGCTCTGCAAAGCCTGGAATGCCGCCTGCGCGCGCTGCGCGAATTCTACCCCGAAGCCCGCGCCGCCGACTGGCGGCTCGTCGATGCCGGCATCCGCGTGCAGGCGTTGAAAAAAGCGGACGCTGGCCGCCTCTACTTCGGCACCGAAGTCGTGACCGCTCCCAATCGCACACTCGCCGCTCTACTCGGCGCTTCGCCCGGCGCCTCCGTCTCCGCCCACATCGCGCTGCAAATCATCCAGACCTGTTTTCCGGAAAAACTCCGCGCGTCCGACGGCTACGCCTGCATGAAAGCGATGATCCCAACCTTTGACACGGACCTCGGTCAGCCTGCCGCGGCCAGCGACTACGCGCGCCGCTCCGCGGAGATCGACGACCTCCTGCAATTGCGCATCACGAACACGTCGGGGTAAGCCGGTCTTTAACGATAATGGCCCCAAGGTGAGGGGCCCCAGGCGAGGCGTAGCAAACGGGAAACGGTCTTGGCGGCTACGGCAGCAAACTCAGCAGATCGTCCGGGTGGGTTTTTTCGCGCTCGGTCGCGAGGTATTTCTGGCCGCCGTGGTTGAGCACGACGAGCTTCACGGGATGGCCCTCGTTGAGGACGAAAAACTCGTCGGTCCCCGCGTCGATCGCCGCAGTGGCGGCGACCTGCGAGAGCTGCCAGCGCGTGCGGTCAGCGTTCACGCCGCCGATGGCCTCGATGCGTTCGAGCGGATCGTGGCTATAGGCGCGGTTGACGGTGGAGACTGCGCGGCGGCGGTAGGGTCGGGCCATGGTTGGAGGGAGCATACTGCAAGCGGATCGGCAAACGCGACCGCCATACGCCGTTTCCTTTCGCACTGCCGCAAACGAGTGTCGGGCCAGGCCCTTGGGTTGAAACGAGTGCCCAGCGCGCCGGGGCATGCAACGAGATACTCCTTGCGTATGGCGGGAGTTCAGCGACGGTCACGGCTCGTTGATAGCGTTAGATGACAGTAGCTGGTGAGTCTTCAGGTGAGCTTTTGGTTCAGATGATGATTCGAAACCCGACATTCGGGAACGGGCTGACAGCAGACGAAGCAGACGAAACATCATCCATGAACTCCAAACTTTACGTTGGAAATATGTCCTTCAAGACCTCCGAGGCCGATCTCCGTGACGCCTTCGGCAAATTCGGCGCTGTGACCGACGTTTACATCGCCACGGATCGCGAGACGGGCCGCCCGCGCGGCTTTGCCTTCGTGACCATGGGCACCGCCGACGAGGCCAAGGCCGCCATCGACAAGATGAACGGCTTCGACCTTGATGGCCGCCAGCTCACGGTCAACGAAGCCAAGCCCAAGGAAGCCATGGGCGGCTCCGGTGGCGGACGCAATTTCAGCAGCCCGGATCGCCGGGCCGGTGCGTTCCAGTCGCGCTATTGATCCCAACCGCGACGCCAGCCGTCGCGTGTGACTCTCAGGCGGGGTGCTTCGGCACCCCGCTTTTTTTATGGTGGGGCTACACCCCATTTCGCCCGCTGCCTGTTTCGCCCATGCTGAGGGACAAAATGCAGAAAATCACTTTGGCGTGCCCTCGTTCCTCCGCTGCGACACTTCGCTTTGCACTGTCGTCGTTCGCGGCCATCGCCGCCTGCTCGCTGGCTGGCCTGACCTTGGCCAGTGGACTGCTCGCGCAGACTCCCGCCGCGCCCATGTCCACCGAGCGGGCCCGCTCGGCGCCGGTGTTCACCGTCTATTTCGAGAACGACACATTTACGGGCACCGATGAGCACTACACCAACGGGCTTAAATTTTCGTGGCTTTCGGCGGACCTCGTCGATTGGGGTCAGGTTGGCTGGCGAAAAACCTTCATCGACCTCCTGCCATTCGTGAACCGGACAGGGGGCCAGAAAAATCTTGGCTTCGCCTTGGGGCAAAACATCTACACCCCGCGCGACATCAGGCGGATCAACCCCGATCCGCTCGATCGGCCGTATGCGGGCTGGCTTTATCTGGAGCTGGCGTTCGTCAGCAAGACTCCGACGATTTCGGATACCGTCGCGATTCAGGCCGGCCTCATCGGGCCGCACAGTCTCGCGGAGGATTCACAGCGCATCGTGCATCAGTGGAGCGGCGCGACCCGGCCGCGCGGCTGGGACTATCAGCTCCGTGATGAACTGGGCGTGAATCTCGTGTATGAGCGTCGGTGGCGGCTCTACGCCCGGGCGCTGGTCCAGACCCTGGGCGTCGATCTCGTGCCCCATGCCGGTGTGAGCCTCGGCAATGTGCAGGCCTACGCCAACGCGGGCGGCACGTTGCGCTTCGGGCTCAACTTGCCCAGCGACTTCGGGGTGCAGCTCGCGCGCCCCGGCAGCGTGGGTGGCACGCCCGCCGATGATCTCGATCCGCGAGTGGCGCTCGATCGCAATTTCAGCGTGTTCGCTTTTGGCGCGGCCGACGGGCGCGCGGTGGCGCACGATATTTTTCTCGATGGAAACACGTTTCGATCCAGCCGCTCCGTGAACAAGGAGCCTTTTGTGGGTGACCTCACCGCCGGGATTGGTCTCATCGCCGGCCGGTGGCAGCTTACCTACACGCAGGTGTGGCGCACGCGGGAGTTCAAGGCGCAGCGCGGCTACTACAATAATTTCGGTTCGATCTCGGTATCCCGCGCTTATTGAGCGTGAACGGCGCAGCGGCGAGGGGCTCTAGGCCCAACGGCCGCAGCCTGTTGCGCGGCGTGTTGCCGAGGAGGCGCTCAGGTCTTGGAGCTGGGCAGGGGTCGAGACGTGAGGCACCGCTCCCCCGCGCATCGTCGCCGGCGGAATCGCCGATGATAGCGAAACGGCTTTCGTAGGCGGCAGCACGCGGAGGCCCCAAGATTTCTCCGCCAAGCTTTTTGAACCGTTGCATCGCTTCGTCGATGCTCTCCATGCGGACCACACCCAGCCAGCCGGGTTTCGCGTCCTTGTGTGCGGGGAGCGGGGCCACGCCAGCGCGGGCCAGGCCGCCGCTGGAAAGGACGAAATCATCTTTCCGGTCGCTGCGGAGGTCGGGAGTCACATCATGGCGGATGACTTGCCGATAAAAGGCCGAGACGATCTTTGGTCGCGCACATAGAGCACGAACCAGTTCCAATCGCCCGGTTTCGACTCTTCGTCAGCGGCGTCGCCCGAGGCCGATTGGAGCAAGCCGATGGCGCACCGGGCGGGATAAAACTGCGGCGCGTTACCCGGCCATAGCTGCAGTCCGCAATGCTCGTGAGCCACGGGCGGCAAACCTACGGGCTGGCTTCTGTGCTCGCGGCGCCCGATCGCGCGGCCGCGTAGTCTCGGGCAATTTTTCGGTGCGCTCGTCGTATCCGATGGCCATGGCCGCCCAGGCTTCAAAATCCTCCGGAATCCCGTAGAGGTCGCGCGCGCGATCAGCGAAGATACCCAGCACTTGGTGAATGGAAAGCCCGCGCGCGGTCGCCTCCCGCGCGAGATGCGCGGAAGACATGCCGAGTTCATGCACGGCGGCCAGATCGTCTGGGCTGATTTTTGAGGGCCGCCGTCTGACGATGCTTAGCACGAGCACGGGTGCGGCCTTGGCCCACTGCTGGTTCTCCGGCACCAGGCACGAAAGGAGTTGCTCGAATTCCTCGGGAGCAGACCGGTTCGCCACCAAATAGGTCCAAAGTTGGCCATCGTAGGACGAGGCGGCCCACCGCGCGCCCTCAAGCAACGACTCAAGCTCGTCGTTCTGCACCGGATATTCCGCGAAGCCGTAGGGGCTCCATCGATCCACGATGCGTTCGTGAAGCGGACCCGCGGGAGTGACTTGTTCGACGGAGGGCGCGGAGGTGTTGGTGAAGTCGGGCATGGGGAGAAATTGATTTTGAACAAGCGACTATAGACCGGAGCGCGATGGGCCGCCATGGGGTGTTACCCCACACGCCGCCAGTTTTCTCCTTATCGCTCGTTCCTCGCGGCCTGTGCTGTTTCGTTTCGTGGCATGCCATCGGTGACGACGAGGGCTTGGTCGAAAGCGGCGGGTCCGGCGCCCGCCCCGCATGCGGTGGTCATGGCGCGAAAGCTTGGGTGGGTGAAGGCCCCATGGAAGACGCTCCCGCAGTTTGCTATGCTCAGCGCCGATGAATCCTATTCTTCTGATTATTGTCCTGTTGCTTTTGTTTGGTGGCGGCGGATTTTACTTTGGCGGCCCTGCCATCGGGGGCGGCGGAATTGGCCTGATTCTGCTGATCGTGCTCATCATCTACTTGATGGGCGGGCTGCGCGGGAAAAACTAGCTGGCGGGGGTCCTGATGTTGCTCCGCCCAGTCTGCGCGTGCGGCAGACCATGAGGCCGCGCTTCCGAGCCGCGGCGCTCCTCCGGCACGCGCTTTTCCTCCTCTTCATCGGGCTGGCGCCTGGGTTGTTCGTTTCGTGTGCGGGCATCCCCGGACGCGGTGAGAAGCAGATCCGTTACGAGCTCACTCACCAGTTTGGGGTCGATGATCCGCAGTTCCTGCGCAGCATGGGGCAGCTGCTCGGGCCGGCCATTGTGCCCGGCAACCACGTGACGGCGTTGCAGAATGGCGTGCAAATATTCCCCGCCATGCTCGAGGCGATTCGTTGCGCCCAGGCGTCGATCACGTTTGAGACCTATATCTATTGGTCGGGCGAGATCGGCCGGCAATTCTCGGAAGCCCTGTGCGAGCGGGCGCAGGCCGGCGTCAAGGTGCATGTGTTGCTGGACTGGCTGGGCACCGGCAAGATCGACGGAAAATATTTGGCGGACATGAAGGCCGCGGGCGTCGAGGTGGAGCGGTATCATCCGCTCCGCTGGTATGATTGGTCCAAGCTCAACAATCGCACGCATCGCAAACTTCTCGTGGTGGACGGCCGGATCGGATTCACGGGCGGCGTCGGCATCGCCGACGCCTGGGACGGTGACGCGGAGACGAAGGACCGCTGGCGCGATTCGCACTACCGCATCGAAGGCCCGGCGGTTGCACAAATGCAGGCGGCCTTTGGCGACAACTGGATCAAGACCCGCGCCAAGGTCCTGCTGGGCTCCGCCTACTATCCCGAGCTGGCCCAGCTGGGCCGCTCGCGCGCGCAGGTGTTCAAGAGTTCCCCGACCGAAGGCAGCGAAAGCGTGCGGCTGATGTATCTGCTGTCCATCGCGTCGGCCACGAAGAGCATCCGCCTGCAAGCCGCCTATTTTGTGCCCGACGATCTCACGGTCGAAACCCTGGTCACGGCGCGAAACCGCGGCGTGAAGATCGAGATCATCGTGCCCGGGCCCCATACCGATTCGGTGATTGTGCAGGGCGCGAGCCGCTCGCGGTGGGGCGCGTTGCTTGATGCCGGCGTGATCTTCTACGAATACCAGCCGTCGCTCTTTCACTGCAAAGTTTTCATCGTCGACGATGTCTGGGTGTCGGTGGGCTCGACGAATTTCGACAACCGATCCTTCCGGCTGAACGACGAGGCGAACCTGAACGTTTACGACGCGATCTTTGCCGCGGAGCAGATCGGGGTCTTTGAAGGCGACAAAAGCCGTTCCCGCCAGATGACGCGGGCGGAGTTCAAGGAGCGCTCTGCGCTGGGCAAGGCCTTCGACGCGGCCGCGGGCCTCCTGCGGCAGCAACTTTAGGGTCCGCGATACGACGTCACGCGTTTGAATTCGCTCCAGTGGTATTCCAGCGGGCTGCCCAACCTGGAGAGCGCCACGTGCGCGGTGCTCCCGGCGGCGATTTCGCCGGAGGGCCGGGCGGGATCTTCGCCCGTCGGCTCCAGTCCGACATCAAGGTCCAAGTCCGTAATCCGCGCCAACCCGAGCAGCACGCGAATCGGCTGGCGCAGGGTCGCCGCGATGTGCGCGATGCGACCGCTCTCCTTGTCGATCGTGATGATCACGGAAATTTTCTCCACCGCGAGCAGACGCGCCACGTCGGGGCGCAGCGCGATTTCAAAACGTGCGCTCGCCGGTAAATCCTCGATGAGCGCCGCGTGCTCGAGGTCGAGGTATTCGGATGGAGCTTTGGCGACTTTTTTCCGTGCCTTGCGGTTTTTCGCCGTTTCCCACTTCTGCCGCTGCTCAGCTGTGGCGGGCTGGCCATCAATCGAGATCAGCCGCCAGCGGCGGCTGTCGGGCAGGGAGGGATCATAGCGCTCGATCCGCTCCTCCTTCACCTTGCCGTCGTCGGCCAGCACGCGCGTTTTCTGCGTGAAGGCCAGGTCCTCATGGCCCGCCTCCCATTGCTCCAAGGCCGCGGCGACCAACGCTGGCACCGCCGCGCGCAGGCCGGCGGGGAAAAGCGCGAGGCACAGCACGAGGCCAAGCCAATGAAATTCAGCCTGCCGGCGGAGCCTCGGTGTCGTTTTCAATTTTCAAGCTCGAATCCGACTTTGAGTGTCACCTGCCAGTGGTGCACGCGGCCCTTGTCGAGGCTGCCGCGGGTTTCGATTATCTCGAACCAGCGCAGTTTTTTCACGGTCTTGTGCGCCCGGCGGATGGCGTTGTTCACCGCGTCCTCGATCGAGGTGGTCGAGGTGCCGGTGAGCTCGATGAGTTTGAAAACGGGGGTTTTCATTTTTGAGGGCGGTGATGATCGCATGAGTTGGCTCCCTCTCGTCAGTTGCGGCTGATGTCGCCGGACGAATCCTTCATGGCCATCTCGATGGCTTCGATTGATTCGCCGGTGCGTTTCTGGATGCGCCCGAGCGTCTCGTCATACTTGCCTTCAGCATAGCGGAGATCGTCGTCCGTGAGCTTGGCCCACTTTTGTTTCAGTTTTCCCTTGGCGATGTTCCAGTCGCCCTTGAATTCCGTTTTGTTCATGATGCTGCCTTGATTTTGGTGGTGGGTTTAATTTGAGACGACGACGCCGACGCGAACGGTCGGACGAGCGAGTCAGCCGGTGGTGCTGGATTTGACTTTGGCGTAGGCGTCCTGGACCCGCACCCAAGCTTGGCCGACTTTATCCTTTTGCTGGGCCCATGTCTCGGCCGTGGCTTTGCCCAACTCCTCGCCCATCGACTTCAGGTAAGCGCGGGCATCGGCCATTTCTTTCATGGCGAAATCCCAATCCTTGGCGCTGGGACTGCCCTGCATCGTGGCACGCTTGGCTTTCAGCTCCGCGATCTGGGTGTCGGCCTTGGCCTCGAGCGCCTTGAGGCCGGTCATGAATTTTGCGCGCGCGTCGAAAGCGTGATCCTTGATGTCAGCCCACTGGGCCGCCGCCATGTCGGCTCCAGGCATGGGTGCGGCTGCGACGGTGCCGGGCCTCATGCCTTTTTCAGGTGAGGCGAACGTGGGCATTTCTCTGGAGGAGGGGGCCGTGGACTGGGCCATCGGCTCGTGTTTGGAGCAGCCGGCGGCAAGGAGGATGGCTGAGAGGGCTGCTGGGATCAGGAGGGCGAAAGGTTTGGTTTTCATATGAGAATTTTCCAAAGATAGTCCAAATCGCCTGCTGAAACCATGGGGTGTTACCCGACGATCCAACCTCAGGGGAGGCTCAATTCTGCCGTGTGCTCCCGGCCGTCGTCGCGCAGCGGGAGAACCGTTCCAGGCAGGGTTTGGCCGTCGAGCGTAAGCCGTGGTGCTGCGGCACCCTCTGCAGTGTGCCGCGTGATCGTGATATGGTAAACCGTCTGGCGGTAGCGGTAGTGGATCTTGTAACTCGGCCACGCCGGCGGGAGGCGCGGCGTGAGTTGCAGTTGCTCGCCCTCGAGATTCGCGCCGAGGAGCGTCTCGACGAGGAGCCGATACATCCAGCCGGCCGAGCCCGTATACCAGGTCCAGCCCCCGCGGCCCGTGTGCGGCGCGACGCCATAAACATCCGCGGCGACGACGTAGGGCTCCACCTTGTAGGTCGCAATTTCCGCGGGCGTGGAGCCGTGGTTGACGGGATTGAGCAGCGTGAAGAGTTCCCACGCGCGATCGTTTTCACCCATGAGCGCGCACGCCATCGCCGTCCAGATGGCACCGTGCGTGTATTGGCCGCCATTTTCTCGCACGCCCGGAATATAGCCCTTGATGTAGCCGGGGTTGAGCGCCGAGGAGTCGAAGGGCGGATCAAACAGCTGGATCAGGCCCGCATCGCGCCGGACCAGCCGCCGATCCACGGATTGCATCGCCACGCGCGAACGTTCGGGATCGCCCGCGCCACTGATCACCGACCAGCTTTGTGGCAGGGAGTCGATCTGGCACTCGGGGTTGGATTGCGAGCCGAGCGGCTCGCCGTTGTCGAAGTAGGCGCGGCGATACCAGGCACCGTCCCAGGCATGCAGCTCGATGTTCTGCTGGAGCTGCTGGGCTTGCGCGAGGCAACGCTCGGCAAACGCCTCATCACCTCGCGAGCGTGCGAGTTCGGAAAACTGGTTGAGCACATCGTGCAGAAAAAATGCGAGCCACACGCTTTCGCCGCGGCCTTCCGGGCCCACGCGGTTCATGCCGTCATTCCAATCGCCGCAGCCGATCAACGGCAGCCCATGCGCGCCAAATCGCAACCCGTGCTCGATGGCGCGCACGCAATGCTCGTAGAGCGTGCCCGATTCCTCCGATCGGCTTGGCAGATCGTAGTAGGCCTCCTCCTCGGCTTTGACCGGCCGGGCGGTGAGGAAGGGGATTTTTTCGTTGAGCACGCCCGTATCGCCGACGCACGTGACGTAGCGGCAGGTGACATAGGGGAGCCACAGGTAGTCGTCCGAAAAATGCGTGCGCACGCCCCGCCCACCGGGCGGATGCCACCAGTGCTGCACGTCGCCCTCGCGGAACTGGTGGGCGGCGGCACGCAGCAAGTGCGCGCGCGTCACCGCTGGCTCGGCATGCACCAGCGCCATCACGTCCTGCAGTTGATCGCGAAAACCGTAGGCGCCGCCGGATTGATAAAAGCCGGTGCGGCCCCAGACGCGGCAACTTAGGGTCTGATAAAGCAGCCAGCCATTCGCCATCACGTTCACGGCCGGGTCCGGCGTGTCCACGTTGATGGCGCCGAGCGTGCGGTTCCAGTGGGCCCACACGCCTTCGATTGCGCTGCGGCTGGCATCGGCCCGGCGAAAGCGCTGCACGAGTCTTTGCACGTCGTCGGCGTCGCGGCCGACGCCGAGGCGGAAACTGGTCTCGCGCTCCTCGCCGTCGCGCAGATCGAAGGCGACTTGCAACGCACCGCAGGGATCGAGGCCTGCGCCGACCTTGCCGGAGAGGCGCGCGCGCCGCAGCGCGGCGGGCTGATCGAGGCTGCCGTTGCGGCCGATGAATTCCTTCCGGTCGCCGGTGAGGGTGCGCCCCGTGTCGTTCACATCCAGAAATGCGATGCGTCCGGGAAACTCGGTGTTGTAATAGTTGC
Source organism: Opitutaceae bacterium (assembly GCA_030693515.1). Lineage (GTDB taxonomy): Bacteria > Verrucomicrobiota > Verrucomicrobiia > Opitutales > Opitutaceae > ER46. Next base: position 12,023 of record JAUYAK010000021.1, on the reverse strand, counting down.
GCGCCAGCAATGCGCCGGTCTTCAGACCCACTTCGGTCTGCACGTGGAGCAGGTGCTTCGAGCGCAGGTCGCCCAGGACCCATTCCCAATAGCCGGTGGCCGACAGCCGGCGCGGCCGGCCCGAGATGTTGCGCGTTTTCAGCACGGCAAATTTCACGGGCGCATCCATCGCGACGTAGATCCAGAGTTCGGACACGATGCCGTGCTCGGTGTGCTCGAAGACCGTGTAACCGAAACCGTGGCGGATGACGTAGGGCGTCGCACCGCGCGCCGGCCCGGGCGTGGGCGACCAGAACTGGCCGGTCTCGTCGTCGCGGAGATAGAACGCTTCGCCGGTCGTGTCCTGCACCGCATCGTTGTTCCAGGGCGTGAGCCGGAATTCGTGTGCGTTTTCGACCCACGTGTAGGCGCCGCCGCTCTCCGAGACGACCGTCCCGAAAAAGGGGTTGGCGATCACGTTGACCCACGGTGCGGGCGTCATCTGGCCGGGCTCGAGGGTGATGACATATTCGTGGCCGTCGCGCGTGAAGCCGCCGAGACCGTTCTGAAAGATCAGCTCGCGGGCCGGCAGCGCTCGGGGTGTATCAACCGTGGCGGCGCGGGTGGGGGTGAATGCCGGCACGGGAATCTCCGGGAGGCCACGCCGCTCCAGTTGCTCGGCGAGGGTGCCGTCTTCGTCGCTGAAGACAATCCGCGCGACCGCCTGCAACAGCACGCGGTCCTCATGCGGAATCTGCTCGAGCCGCCGCACGAAGATCCCGCCGGGCTTGTCCAGCATCTGCGCCTCGATGCCCGAGGCGATCAGGCCGGTGATCTCATCCTGCAGGGACTGGCGGTAAACCGAGACGTCCTCATTCACGATGACGAGTTCGGTGACGAGGCCCTTCATGCGCCAGTAGGAGTGCGCCTTGATGAGCTGCCGGACGAGGTCGATTTTTTTCGATTCGCTGATGTGCAGCAGCACGAGCGGCGCATCGCCGGAGATGCCGTAGCTCCAAAGACCGCTCTGCCCCCGCCGGTTCGTCCGCACCACGCCGGCCGCGGCGCGGCGCGAAGGATCGGCGTGGATCAGCGCGCTGGCGAGCCGGCCATAAAGCTGCGCCTCGGGCTCGGTGGCGTTGAGGTGGCGCAGCGTCACCTGGCTGTGCGTCCACGCGAGCGCAAAGGCGCGGTCGCCCATGCGCGGCTCCCAATATTTCTCCGCCAGTGCGAGCGCGCGGTCCCGGCTGTCCGCGGCGCCGAGGACAAGATCGACGATGGCGGTTGCATGCGGAGGCAGGGTGATGAGGCGCCGCAGCGCCACAATGGGATCGAGGACGGAGCCCGCGGTGTTGGACAGCGGCCCGGCCGACTGCAGCGCGGCGGGCTGCGCCGGATTGTTTCCGCGCCCGATGAAGCGCGCGCGATCAGTTTCACATGAGATCTCCCCCTGCTGACCACCCCGGCCGATCATGACGTGCAGCAGCCACGGTGGCCGCTCGTCCTGCGAGCGCGCCCGGCGCGTGCAGAGGAGAGCGGAGGTCCCGGGCAGGAATTCCGTTTGCACGAACAGATTGCTGAACGCCGGGTGCGCCGCGTCCGCGGCCTGCGGCGCCAGCACCACTTCCGCGTAGCTGGTCAGCTCGATAACGCGCGTGACCGGGGAGCGGTTGACGAGCGTGATGCGCCGCAACTCCACGTCGTCTTCCGGCGAAACCGCGATCTCGGTGTGGGTTTCGAGGCCGGCATGGCGCTGGCGGAATTCGGCGCGGTCTTCCGTGAAGATGGCCTCGTAGTTTTTTGTCGCGCGCCGCACCGGCTGGTGGGCGGCGGACCAAAACTCCCCTGTCTCCGCGTCGCGCAGATAGACAAAGGTGCCCCAGCAATCGCGCGTGGCATCTTCGCGCCAGCGGGTGAGCGCGAGATCGTGCCAGCGGCTGTAGCCGCCGCCCGCGCTGCTGATGACGACGTGGTAACGGCCGTTGGAGAGGAGATGGACCTCGGGGGTCGCCGGGGCGGGATTCGTCAGCAAGCGCATTACGTCCCGTGCGTCGTCGGCGAGTTTTACGGATTCCGTCAGCGCCACGTCGGCGGAGAACACGCTCGCTGCGGCCTTCGGCACCCGCTCGTGCAGCAGCAACTCCGCCGCCTTGAACAACGGGCACGCGAGGAACCGGCGCTGCATCGGGCGGTCGCGCAGCGTGTGGAGCAGCGCCAGCAGGCTCATCCCCTGGTGATGCGCCATGAAGGAGCGGATGGTGACGCTCGTTGTGTCGGGCGGCAGGCGCGCCGGCGTGTAGTCCACGGCCTCGTAAAAACCATAGGCGCCGTCGACCCCGTCGGCCGCCAGGCGTTGGAGATTCTCGCAGGCGGCCTGAGGCGAGACCATCAGCGCGAGCGCGGTCGCATAGGGCGCGATCACGAGGTCGTCGGCCAGGCCCCGCTTCAAGCCGAGCCCGGGCACGCCGAAGGCGCGGTATTGATAGGTCAGATGCACATCGGTGCGGTTGTAGCCCGATTCGGAGACGCCCCACGGAATGCCGCGCGCCTCGCCGTAGTCGATCTGCTGCCGGACGGCCGCCTCGCAGGTGCGGGCGAGCAGCGTGTTTTCGTAGCTGGGCATGACCAGCAGCGGCATCAGGTATTCGAACATCGAGCCGCTCCACGAAACCAGAATCGGATCGCCCTGCACCGCGATGAGCTGGCGGCCGAGCGAGAACCAGTGGTCCTGCGGCGCCTGCCCCTGCGCGATTGCCACGTAACTGCCCAGCCGCGCCTCCGAGGCGAGCAGGTCGAAGAATCCGGGATCGAGCCGGCGCTCGGTGACGTTGTAGCCGATGGCAAACAGCTCCCGTGCCGGATCGAACAGGAAACGGAAGTTTATCGCCGCCAGCTCATCGCACTGCCGTGCCAAAAGTTCCAGGGCGACGAGGCGCTCGCGGGCGCGCGCGACGGTCTCGCGCAGCCACCCCGGCGCCGCCGCCGAATCCAGTTCGGCCAGTTCACGGAGAGTCGGCACCGCGTCCGGTCGGGAAAACTCCGCGATCAGGTCGGGGGGGGCGGAGGCCAGCAGGCCCGTGTTTCCCAGCCAGGGCGCGAAGAAAATCATTTCCGCGAGATGCTCCCCGCAGCTGCGGTGCAGCGTTTTCGCCCAGCGAGCCGACTCCTGAGCACCACCCTCCATGGCTGCTGCGAGGCGCGCGGCGTTGGCGGTGGCCTGCTCCAGGATGGCGAAGGCGGCGGGCAGGGTGAGGCGCGTGTGCGCCAGAACGAGATCGAGCTGGGCCAGCGCGGGATGGCCGGGCGTGAGTTTCAGCAGCACGCCCACGGTGTCGCGCAGGCCGCGGAAGACGTGCGGGCCGAAAATTCTCGCGTCGGCCTGCTCCCGCAGTCCTGCGCCCAGCGTGAGCAGGTGCCCGGCGAGATTGCCGCTGTCCACGCTTGAGACATAGAGCGGCAGGAGCGGCTGGAGCGTGCGGGTGTCATACCAGTTGTAGAAATGGCCGCGATGGCGTTCGAGGCGCAACAGGGTGGCAAAGGTGTCCTGCGTGCGGCGGATCAGGCCGCCTGTGGCGAGATACCCGAAGTCGCGCGCGGCCAGGTTGGCGAGCAGCGCGAAGCCGATGTTCGTGGGCGAAGTGCGCGAAGCGATCGTCGGCGCGGGAATCTCCTGGAAATTATCCGGCGGCAGCCAGTTCTCCTGCGCCGTGACAAACGTCTCGAAAAAATGCCAGGTCCGCCGGGCGGTGTGGCCGAGAAACGTCCTCTGCGCCTCCGACAGTTTGGTTTCGGGCGGATGGAGCGGCCGGCTGATCCACCACGCGATGCCGGGGGCCGCGAGCCACACGACGAGGAGGGGCAGCGCCATAAGAAAATGATCGGGCCGCAGGCGCAGCAGCGTCCAACCCGCCGCCAGCGCGACGGCCGGCGCGATCCACATCGTGCGGTAGAAACTGCTGAGGTTCGTGCGCGCCGCATGCCCAGCCTCGCTCGATGTGGTCCATTCCAAGAGGTGCCGGCGGGTGACGAACAGGCGCACCCAAGTGCGTCCGATCGCATCGGCGCTGAGAAGCGCGTCGCAGGGCAGAAGCGCCAGGGTGAGGAACACCTGGGCGAGCTGCCGGCCGCCCGCCATGGCGACAGTCCGCAGATGCAGGATCCAGGTCGAGTCCGGCGACATCTGGAAAAGTGCCCCGAGCACCGCCATCACGCCCGGGAGCACGACGATCGCCAGCACCAGCAGCGAGGCCAGTCCGGCCATGCCCGGCAACAGCAGCCAGCTTCCGAGGAGAAAAATCAGGAGCGCCAGCGGCACGAGGCTGCGGCGCAGGTTGTCTAAAATTTTCCACTGCGACAGCCACGAAAGGGGGTTGGCGGCGCGCCGCTCCCCGGCGCCTCGCACGCGCGAGAAGAGCCACGGCGCGATCTGCCAGTCGCCCCGGATCCACCGGTGGCGGCGGCCCGCGTCCACCCCGTGGTGGGAAGGGTATTCCTCGTAGAGCTCCAGATCGCTCACGAGGGCCGAGCGGGCGTGGCACGCCTCGAGCAGATCGTGGCTGAGCACAGTGTTTTCCGGGCAGCGCCCGGCCAGCGCGCGCTCGAAGGCATCCACGTCGTAGATGCCCTTGCCGATGAACGAGCCCTCATAAAAGACATCCTGATACACGTCGGACACGGCGCGGGTGTAGGGATCGATGCCGGCATCGCCCGCGAAGAGGCGCACGAACCAGGAGCGCCGGGCGCTCGGCAGGCTCACCGCGACCCGGGGCTGCAGGATGCCATACCCGGCGGTCACGATGCCGCGCACGGGATCGAAGTGCGGCCGGTTCAGCGGATGCGCCAGGGTGCCGGCGAGCTGGCGCGCGGTGTCGCGCGGCAATTGGGTGTCGGTGTCGAGGGTGATGACGTATTTGATGGCGGGCAGCACCGCCGTGTCGCCGACGATGGTGGAGAAACATCCGGGTGAACCGCCGCGAAGGAGGCCGTTGAACTCGGCGAGTTTGCCGCGTTTACGCTCATAACCCATCCAGCGGCCTTCGGCCGCGTTCCAGCGCCGCGGCCGGTGCAGCAGGAAAAAATTGACGGGCCGATCCGCGGCGTAACGCGTGTTGAGGCGTTCGACACCGGCGCGCGCCCGCGCGAGCAACGGCTCGTCGTCCGGCTCGGTCTCGGTGGCGGCGTCACGGAAATCCGTCAGCAGCGCAAAATGCAGGTGTGGGTCACGGTTTGCGAGGTGGTGGATCTCAAGCGTCTCGATCAGGCGATCCACGCCGTCTGCGCCGGTAAGCATCGTGGGCACGACCACCATCGTGGAGTGGGCCGGGTCGATGCCGCCTGAAAAATCCAAGCGTGGGAGCAGCCGGGGTTTGACCAGCAGCGTGGCCAGCCAGTTCATCAGCGCCGTCGCGAGCTGGCTCGCCGCGAGGAGGAAAAGGGCGGTGAGGGCGGTGAGTTTCCAGCCGTGCAGGCCGGACTCGCGGGCGTGGTGCCAAAGCCAAACCGTGACGAGCGCCGTGAGGGTGAAAATTCCGCCGACGTAAAACAGGAACGGGAAGCGGTGAATGCCCCGTTCGAGAAGCGCGGACCAAGGCCGCACGGCCTGCACCGCGTGCTCCAATTGCGGCAGTCCGGCGTCGATCAGGAAAAAGCCGACGTGCGCGGACCGATCGGTGTGCCCTTTTTCCTGCGCTCGCTCCGCGGCCAAACGGATGGCGCGCCGGGCGATTTCGGCCTCCTCCAGGTGACATTGCCGCGCCAGCGCCTCGATCACATGCCGATAGCGATCGCGGGTGGAAAAATCCATGGCGCCATAAACGCCGGACGGATCAGACCGCAGGGTTTGCTCAACGAGGCTCAGTGTTTCCACGAACTCCTTCCAATCCGTCGCGCCCAAAAAGCGGAGACTGGCGATGCTATGACTCACGGAAACTTGGTCGGCGGCCTGGCTTTGGCTCTCGAGGTGGACGAGCTGCTCGATCGTGGATCCCTGTTGCACGAGCCGCGCTTCGAGCCAGCCGCGCGCCAGGTGCAGCACGGGATTCTGCCGGGAGAGGCGCTGGCAGAGCTGCGCCACAAACGAACTCGAGAGGGGTAGATCGGATTTTGCCATTTCGGCCACCACGACGACGAGGTCCGAGGGATTGCTTTCCGCCATGTCCTGCAGGCGCTGCGCCCACGTGTCCGCGAGATCGCGATCGGCGCGCGCGACCATGAGGCGCGTCGTGATGCGCTGGAGGTTCTCAATCAAACCGAGCCGCAGCATGATGGGGATCGCCCAAAGCTCGCCCAGTTTCAGCGGACACACCGTCTGGTAGGCGGCGACAAATGCGGTGAGCGGTGCCGCATCGACCTGCGCATCCACATGTGAAATGAGCTCGAGCACGGCGTCGTAGATCCTCGGCAGGCCCTCGGAAGGACCGCGTGACAGACGCGGCAATTCGTGGCTGTAGCTTCGAGGCAGGTGCCGGCGGGCGAGCTGAATCTGCTCTTCTATCAGGTAGAAATTATCGAGGAGCCATTCGGCGGCGGGCGTGATCTGGCGGGTGCGTTCGACCGCGACGGTGGCGTGATTGAAGGCGCGAAGGATTTTCTCGTTCCGGTCCAGGCGCGTGAGCAGCCGCGTGGAGGTCCGGAGCCGGACGGTTTGGTGGCCGGCGGCCAGGCTGCGCGCGAGGCGCGCCAACTGTTCGAGGCCGAACAATTCGGCCCGCAGCGGCGGCTCACCGGGCTGGATGCGCGGGCGGGCAGGGAGGACCTTCCAAGTCTGCCAGCGGAGAGAGCGGGTCTGCATGCGTTTTGTTTCCGGCACCGGCCAGGATCGGCGCTTTTGCCACAGGAGAATTCTGCCGGTCGGCCGGCGGTGGGCTCGCCGTCGATCGAGAGATGGCCGGGAAAAATGGATTCAAAAGAGGGCGATGGTGCGCCACTGCATGGAACGATCCTGCGAAGTGTTGTTCCCGGCGGAAGCGGTGCGCAGGGGCGGACAGAATTCCCCTGTCGCGGCGTCGTTTTCGGGAGCGATTCGCAGGAGGTTAATCCGCTTTTGTTTTCCCTCGTTCAATCGCCCTTTCGTCTCATTTCCAGCTTCGCCCGTCGTCTCGCACGGAAAACACCCCATGCCTCTGTTTCGAGCGGCGCGTTACCGTCGGCACCGCGGGCCTTGCCGTTTGGCGTCGCGTAAATTAAACCGTCCGCATGCCCCCGACCAAGAACGAGCAGTTCGACGCCCTCAGCGATTTTCTGGCGTCGCGACGGAAGGCGATTTTGCTGGCTTGGCGGCAGGCCGCCGCCGCCGATCCTGAGCAAACGACCGGGCGTTCGCTCAATCGCGGGCAGTTCAACGATCATATTCCCGAGGTGCTCGATTCGTTTGAGCGCAAGCTTCGCGCTCGGCGCGGCGGCGCGGCCGCGCACGCGCACGCGCACGCGGCTGACGTTGAAACTAAAAAAGAGGAAGTGAAGCACGGCCTGCACCGCTGGCAGCAGGGCTATCGGTTGCAAGAGCTCATGCGCGAATGGGGCCACCTCCAGCTGTGCCTGTTCGAGGAGTTGGATGCCTTTGCCGCGGCTCATCCCGAGGTTGAACGCGCGACAATGGTGGAGGCCAATCGACAGATGATCACCCTCGTCAATGAGGCGATCGGCGAAAGCACCGGCCAATACGAGCGAATGCAGCAGGCCGAGGCCGCGGGTCGGATGAACGATCTCGAGGGAGCGCTGGCCAATATCAATGAGATTGAACGCCGGCGAGCCGCTCTCATTCGCGAAGCCGTCCACGACCTCAGCGGTAACGTCTTCGGCGTTACTGTGGCGGCGAAACTGCTCGGCGGACCGGATATCGCCGCGGCCGACAGGGCGGAATGCGCTCAGCTCCTGCAACAGGGAGTGCAGTCGGTGACTGCAATGCTCGGCGATCTGACCGAGCTGGCGCGACTGGAGGCCGGCAAGGAGAAGCGTGAAATCAGCCGATTCGACGCCGCGGCGCTGGTCACCGAATTGGGCAATGCCAACCGGCCCATCGCCGACGGACGAGGCCTGTATTTGGAGGTCACGGGATCGCGCGCTCTTTCCGTTGATGGCGACCCCGCCAAAGTCCGGCGGTTGTTGCAAAATCTGCTGCTGAACGGGCTCAAGTATACCGAACGCGGCGGAGTCACTCTCAGCCTGGGGGTGGAAGGCGAGAAATGGTGGCTCATGATCAAGGACACCGGGCCCGGCTTGCTGGCTGGCCCAGACGCGCCGATGATTGTCGGACTGAAAGAGGCCACTGCGAGTGCGAGAGAGTCGGACGAGAAGGCCGCCGCCATCGACGGAGAAACCTCCCAGGTGTTGGTTCCGCCCCGAGGAGGCCGGGCGGCCATGCGTCCTTCACCTCAACAGCCCGGTGAAGGAATCGGGCTCTCGATTGTGAAACGACTTTGTGAATTGCTCGATGCGAGTTTGGAAATGGCGAGTTCGGCTGAAACGGGAACCACGTTCAGGATCGTATTTCCACGCCACTATCAGGTCTCCCGCGCGTCGAATGAACTCAACCGGCCCTGAGGTCTGAAGAAAGCACTGTCACGGGCGAGGCCTGAGCCCCCTTCCTTGGACGGTTGCAGACGCTAAATTAAACGCTCACAGCGCCGTCGCGGTCCGGCCGGGCAGTTCGATCCGCTGCCGAGGACCAAAGTCCGTTATCCCGACATGCCGATAACTCCGACATGATGCGGGAATGTGGCGACACCTTCGAGTAGGCGGTGGCGCCCTGCACACCGATGATGTCGGGATTATCGGACGGCTTCGAGGAACGCGAGGAGGCGCGATTGCTCGTCGCGCCGGGCGTCTTTCGGCATCTTGGGAGCAGTGAGACGACGCAGGCAGTCGGCCTTCATCTTCAGGTCCGCTTCGACGTAAGCATGCGTCGTGATGGGCCGTGAGTGCCCGAGATAAAGCGCGATGACTTCGAGCGGGACGCCGGCCTGCAACAATGCCATGGCGCAGCTATTGCGAAAGCGGTGCGAGGTGATGCGGCGGCCTTTGAGGGACGGGCATTGCGGCGCCGCCTGTTTCACTGCCAGATCGAGGCGGCAGGAGACGCCATCATGGCTCAGCGGTCCACCCCAGCGGTTGGTGAAGACCAGATGGTCGGGTGCGATTTTGTTCGATGTGCACCACCGCCGTAGTCGTCGCGCGGTTTGGGGCCACAGCGGCACCTCGCGTTCCTTGCGACCCTTGCCGTGGAGCAGAACGATGTCGTCGTGAATGTCGCGCGCGCGAAGTTGCAGCGCCTCGGAAATCCGCGCGCCGGTGTTGTAGAGCAGGGTGAACAGGATGAGGTCGCGCCGGCCGGACCACGTAGTTTGATCGGTGGCGGCGAGGACGGCGTTGATCTCTTCTCGCGTCATGAAGCCGAGCGCGGCACGGGAGGATTTTTTGAACGGGATGGCGAGGATGCGCTGGCCCGGCCCGAGGAACTCCAGTGCCGCGGTGCCGAGCACGTAGCGCACGAAGGTGCGGATGGCGGCGAGCCGGACATTGCGGGTGCGGGGTGAGTTGCGGCGTGTGCGCTCGAGGTGATCGAGGAAGGCGAGAATCGATTCCGGAGTGAGCGCGCCGAGCGTGAGCTGGTCGACGGAGCGGCGCTGCTGCTCGGCCAGAAAATGAAGCAACAGGCGAAAGGTGTTCCGATAGCTGAGCCGAGTATGGGGGCTCAAGTTGCGCTGGGCGGCGAGATACTCGGCGAAAAACCGCTGCACGAGTCCCGCAAAATCGTCGGTAGGATTATGTGCTCGACGGTTCATGTTGATGGAAGCGCCGGAACGTGTCGGCCGCGGCGCGCAGCGAACGCGGATCGCTGGTGACATACCACCAGGTGGACGCGAAGTTCTTGTGGCCAAGATAGCGGGCCAGGAGCAGAAGGTAATGCGAAACGGGTTTGGCGTGGGCGCTCCACTCCGCGATCCAGCGCGAGGCGAAGGTGTGCCTGAAATCGGTCATCCGCGGGCGCGGAAAATCCCCGGTGCTCGTGATGCCGGCGGCGAGCCGGTCGAAAACGGACTCGGTCGGTCCCGTGCCCAAGGGCCGGCCGGTCACGCCGACAAAGAAGGAATCGGTGAAGGGAAAACAGCGGCGGCGCAGCGTGACATAACGAGTGAGCGCCTGCACGGCGGTGGGATGCAAGGGAATCGTTCGCTCGGGGCTGGCCTTGAAGGGAGCGACGCGCAACTGGGCCGCCCTCGGATTGAAATCGGCGAGCGTCAGTTGGCGTGCTTCGCCCGAGCGAATGCCGGTGCACGCCATGAGGCCGATGAATGTCTCATACGTGAGCGGATGCAGGGGGCCATAATGCGTCGTGAGTGCGCGCGTCCGACGCAGGATCGAACGAACCTGCGCCGTCGTGTAAATGTGAGGTCGCAGGCGACCGTAACCTCGTCCCAGCACCCCGGCAGGTGGGATCTGCGTGCGTGGATCGAGCGCGAGGCAATAGCGCGCGAACCCCCGCAGCGTGCTGAGCAATCCAACTTGCGTGGTGATTTTGCGCGCGGAATCCGCGGCCACCCATTCCAGCGCACGCGCGGCGGTCAAAGGCCGTCCGGGCGCGACGCGGTCCATGAACTCGGCAAACGCCACCACCCGGCCCGCGTCGGTCATCTTATAGCCGAGCATCTGCCGGTGCGCCACGTAGCGGCGCGCCAAGCCCAGCATGGAAACATGACGTGTTACCTGGGCCATGGTCGGACAAGAGGTCGCAGGTCGTCGACTCCAGTGTGGGTGTAGATGTTCGTCGTCTTCAGCAACCGATGTCCCAACAGGTCGGCGATCTCCTTTAGATTGGCGCCGTGGCGCATCAGTCGCGTGGCAAAGTTGTGGCGCAGACGATGGGTGCCGGCCTGCTTCAAGTGACATCGTTGACACGCCCGCCACATGGCGGCCGAGACAGTGGACGTGGTGACCGCGCGCCCGGTGAGCGTGCCGATGCCGACGAAGAGAGAGTCGTGGTCGGTCCGCGGCCGAATTTGCAAGTAATCGCGAAGGGCCGACGCCACGTGCGACGGGAGGGGCAGCACTCGGCCGCGCCCGCCCTTGGCGGCCGGCACTGTGATGGAGGCGCGCTCCCCATCGATGCTACTCAACCGAAGCCGCACGACCTCGATACGGCGCAACCCGAGTTCCGCCATGCATACGGCCATGGCCCGGTCACGGCGGCCTGCGGCCGTGCGGCGATCGAACGAAGCGAGCAAGCGCCGACGCTCCTCCTCGCTCGCCACATCGCAGCGCGGCGCGCCTCCTCGCTCCGAGAACGTCGGCACGACCTCGGCCAGTAGCGGCGGACAACGGCCGCGCAAGTGGACGAACCGCAAAAACTGCCGCAAGATGCACAGCTCGCTGTTGCGCGACCGTGGGCTGTAATCGTCACGCTGAAGCTTTGCCGCGTAGCGCCAGATGTCGGCGCACCGCACCCGCTGCCAGGCCGCTGGCTTCGCACGAAACTGCCAGCGCAGATAACGCCGCGCCACTCGCAGATATTGATAACGACTGATGGACGACAGCCCGCGATCCACCTCCATGAACCCAGCGTAATCGTCGAGCCACGTTTGCCACGGTGCGGAAGGGCCGGAGCGCTCGAAGCGGCCAACAAACTTGAGCCACGTGTGCAGCGTGCCGCGCGCCATCCGCCGCCTGCATGGCGTGCGCCCGAACACGCGTCGGGTAACAATCGCCACGTCCTCTCGGCGCAATGCGCTGAGGCCTCGCTTCAACGACCGCGCCGTCTGGACAAGACAGCACCGATAACGCGCAATCGTCTTCGGCGCATAATGGCCACGTCGCATGGCGGCGACAAACTCATCAATGAGCCGAAAATCCTCGGCGGAGTGAAACGTGCGAGCCCGGTGCATGACTCCGCATACTTCCGACGAAAATGCGTCAACGAAAGCAGCTCAAGGCTGTTCCTCGAAGCCGTCCGATAATCCCGATATCGCAGACACCCCGAGTGCCGTGGTCTACTCGAAAGCTCTTTCGCGCCTCTCGATCATGTCGGAGTTATCGGCATGTCGGGATAA
>JAUYAK010000019.1 GCA_030693515.1 Opitutaceae bacterium | reverse complement strand
GGCAAGCTCTTCGGCTCCTGTCCTCGGAAGCGACCAAACAGCTACCCGTCAACGCGGATGTCTATGTCCACTAAATCGAGGCAATCTCAGATCGTAGGAAAGGTGCTGAATTTTGGCAGTGAATTTTTCTTTGTCAGATGGATGTCACTATCCGGGGATGTTACCTATCAAGTGAGTATTGTATCTGAAAAGCCCGTCGACCTCGAGCGTGGCGTATTTCACGATTTCATTGGGTCGCTCACCCTTCAAAAGAAGGAGACCAACCAGGCGGCGCAAACAACTCCGGGGGCCGTGCCTAACCTGAAACATTAGGTCGGACATTTCGGGAACGAGACAGATCCTAACCGTAAGGCGTCTTCGCCGCCAGCTTGAGCGCGGCAGGCAGCGCTGCGATGCCTTGGCGCACGAGGTCGAGGCGCTGCTTCGCGTAGGGTCCGAGCGCGAGCACGTCGGCGCCGACGTTGAAGAGTTGGTGACCTTCGCCGACGAGCGTCTCGAAGGGCGCGAAGAGCCCGGAGGTCATCGCGAATTTCCCGTGCTGGCGCGCGACGGCGGCGACGTGCTGGCGCGCGGCGACGACCTCGGGCGCGTCGATCTGGCCGGGCAGGCCGATGCGGTGGCTGAAATCGCCCGGGCCAAACATGATGCCGTTGTAGCCAGGCACGGCCGCGATGGCCTCGACCTTCGCCAGCGCCTCCGGCGACTCGATCTGGAGGATGATCACGCGCTCCGCGTTGCTGTGGCGGAGGTAGTCGGTGAGGGGGATGAGGCAGTAGCGGCCGTCGGTGTTGCCGCCGTCGAGCGCGCGTTTGCCGAGGGGGTGGAAGCGCGTCCACTCGACGATCTGCCGCGCCTCGTCAGCGGAGGCGACGTGCGGGACGATGATGCCGGTGGCATCGGCCTCAAAGGGGCGCACGTAGTCGCTGTAGCTGCCTTTGGCGACGCGCACGAGCGAGTCCATGTTGTGCAGCCGGGCGGCGCGGATCTGGTGCTCGAGGTTGGACCAGTCGTTGGGCACGTGCTCCTGGCAAATCCAGACGGCATCGGCGCCGGCGAGGCCGGCGATCTCGATGACGCGCGGGTCGTTGAGGTTGACCTTGAAGGAGGTCGCGAGCCCGCCTTGGCGGAGCTGGGCGAGGACGCGGCTGGGACGGAGTTGCATAGGGCGGGGCCTAAGCTCGGCCATGGGCGTGGCGCTGGCGAGCGGAACGCAGTGGTCTGGTGGGCACGCCTCAGGGTCGGCGGGCCCTGGGGTTCAGACGCTCGCAAGGTGGGCGGGCGCGTCGCGGTGCCCGCATTCGGATACTTGGGGCTAGGCGCCACTTGTCATTGCGAGGCGCGCGCAGCGCGCCGTGGCAATCCAGCTGGATGGCTTCGTCGCTGCGCTCCTCGCCATGCCAGGCATTTTTTACGGGCTGCCCGGGAAGCATCCCGCGGTTTTCGTAGTGGACAGGCCCGCACGACCCTCGCGCAATCGTCCTCCCATGACACCCCTCGTCTCCTATCCGCGTAACGCCACCACGCCCACCTCGCACCTGCCGTTCAGCCCCTGCGTGCGGGTCGGCGATCTGATTTTCGTCTCGGGGCAGGCCTCGGTCGATGCGACGGGGAAAATCGTGCCCGACACCTTCGAGGGCGAGTTTCGCCGCTCGATGGAAAACATGCGCCTCGTGCTGGAGGCCGCGGGGAGCGACTTCGCCCACGTGGTGCAGACGCGCAACTACCTGCGCGAGTCGGCCGACCTCGGCCGCTACAACGAACTCTTCCGCGAGTATTTTTCGCCACCGTATCCCGCGCGCACGACGATCACCGAATGCCTGCCGCCCACGCTGCGCTACGAGGTGGAGTGCGTGGCGGTCGTGAAAAAGTAGCGCGCCGCGCGATCCGCAGTCGGCTCGCAGGGCGTCGCACAAGGTGGGGCCGGCTCTCCGAGCCGGCCTTGGTTCCAACGCGATTCGCCACTCAAACTCAGGGCGGCTCGGAGAGCCGCCCCCACCACTCAGCGGCTTTTTCGACGCCCGCTCAGGCCGCGGCGCGCCGGGCCAGGAGGCTCGGTTGGCCGCTGCGCAGCGCCGCCAGTTCCATCGCGCCCGCGAACACCGCGGTGAAGATCAGATCGCTCGCGAGGGTGTTGCGGAAAAACCAAATCGTGGGCGGAAACTCCGGGCGGCCCACCGTGAGTGCCTGCACCCAGCCGGCGAGCGTCTTGGCGTAGAGCGGATCGCGCACCCAGGCATCGGTGTTGGTGGCGACGTAGAAGAACAGCGCGCCGCCGAGCGTGCCGCCGAGCAGCGTGAGCCAGCCCTTGTGTTGCGCCACCCAGCTCCCGATCGGCAGCGCGATCGCAAAGCACGCCACGCGCACCGCCATGCTGGGCCAGGACCAAGTCTCGCCGAAGGTGGTCGCGTGGTAGTAGTCGAGATAGACGTCGGACAGGAGGAGCGCGGCAAACGGCACGAGCCAGAGCCTCTTGTCACGGACATAGACGGCGGCGCAGAACGTGAGCGCCATCAGCGGGGCGAAGTTCGAAAGCGCGGGCGCATGCACGGCCGCGATTCTCCAACCGGCGGCAAAGACGAGGACGAGCAGCGAAACGACGAGAGGCATGTCGCCAGCGTGCGCGACGGCGCAGTCGTGACAAGCGTGCGTTGCGTCACGTAGCGGTGGGTTGTCCCTGCCCGCCGTGGTTTTGCCGAACACACTGAGCCGGCGGGCAGGGACGCCCGCCGCTGCTGCGATCACCGCATCCGAGCCAAGGTCGCCTGCAGGAGCGCGAGGTCGCTGGCGTTTTTGGTCTTCGCTTTGGCGGCGACGACCAGCTCGGCCTCGAGGGCGTTCTTGGTCTTGCGCGCCTTGTTTTCGAAGAAGACGCCGAACGCTCCGGGCCAGGCCTGCTGGGCGAGCTTGAAGGCGGCGACTTCGTCGGAGGTGTCGTGGCGCGCGGCGTCCTCGGGGGTGCCGTCGTTTTTCTTTTCGTCGACCAGCGTCCACGTGCCGCCTTTGCGCGGGATGGAGGAGTCGAAGGCGCCTTCGTAGAACTCGACGCACTCCGAGAGAATCTCGACGACGCTGAAGCCGTCGTGCTTGGCGGCGCGGAGTATCATCTCGATCATGTGATTGACCTGCGTGGCGTGGCTGCGGGCGACGAAGGTGGCGCCGGTGTTGAGCAGCGTGCGCATCGGGTTGATTGGCTGGTCGATCGCGCCGGTGGGATCGGTTTTGGTTTTGAATCCGATGGGGGACGTGGGCGAGGTCTGCTTCTTCGTCAGGCCATAGACGGAGTTGTCCATGATGACGTAGGTGAGGCGGACGTTCTTGCGCGCGGTGTGCACGAGGTGGTTGCCACCGATGGAGAAGCCGTCGCCATCGCCGCCGAAGACAAACACATGGAGGTCGTCGCCGCCGAGGCTGATGCCCGCGGCAAAGGGCAGCGCGCGGCCGTGGATGTAGTGGCCACCGTGGGTGTTGACGAAATACGGGAAACGCGACGAGCAGCCGATGCCGGCGAAGGTCACGATCTTCTCGTGCGGGTATTGGAGCTTCTCGAGCACGCGGTAGAACGCGTGCAGCACCGCGAAGTCGCCGCAGCCCGGGCACCACGTGGGGTGATCGGCCGTGAGAATCTTTTTGGTGAGGGGCGCGCCGGCGGGAGGCGGCGGGGTGGCGAGGGCGGTGGCGGACATGGGGCGAAGAGGTTGGGAGGTGCGGGAGCTGGCGGCCGGTCAAAGCTTGGCGAGGGCACTGTGGCTCGCGGCGCCGAGGGAGGCTTTGAGCGTGGCGCTGACGATGTGTTTATCGACGCCGGTGACGATTTCGCTAACCTTAAAGGTAAGTCCGTCGGTCTTGGTCACGCTGACGATGGCGGGATTGGCGTAGCGGGCGCGGAGCATCATCGCGAGCTGGCCGAAACCGTAGAGGCCCTCGTCGTTGATCTCGATGACGACGATGCGATGGAAGAGCGTGAAGATATTCTCAAGGCCGTTGGGCAGGGGGTGAATGTGGCGGAGGTGGAGGTGAGCGGCCGTCACGCCGGCGCTCTTGATGCGGTTGAGTGCCTCGCGGCCGGGGCCCCAGGTGGAGCCCCAAGTGACGAGGAGGACCTCGCCAGCGGAGTCGCCGGCGAGTTCGGGCGCCGGAAGCGAAGCGGCAAGGGCTTTGATCTTCTCGCGCCGCTTGGCGGTCATCTGCGTGTGCAGCTTGGGGCTGCCGGTGGGATGGCCCATCTCGTCGTGCTCCAGGCCGGTGACGGTGGGATATTTCCCGGTGGCGATCTTGGCGCCGGGGGGCGCGTGGCGCGTGATCTTGTCGAGCGGGTAGGGTTTGAAATCCGCGCCGCGCTCCGAGCGGTCGGGTTTGGGATCGACCATGAGGGTCGGCAAATCGGGCTCGTCAAAGGCCTCGATGCGACTGGCGAGCGCCATGTCGGTGAGGATGAGGACGGGCGTGGAATATTCGCGGGCGATGCGCGCGGCCTCGAAGGCGATGTAGAAGCAGTCCTCGACGTTCTTCGGCGCGAGGACGACGCGCGGGGTGTCGCCGTGCGAGCCATAGATGGCCTGCATGAGGTCGGACTGCTCGACATTGGTCGGCATGCCGGTGGAGGGTCCGCCGCGCTGCACGTTGATGACGAGGAGTGGCATTTCGGACATCGTCGCCCAGCCGAGCGCTTCCATCTTCAGCGAGAGGCCGGGGCCGGCGCTGCCGGTGACGGCGAGCTGCCCGGTGTAGGAAAACCCGAGGGCGGTCGAGACCGCGGCGATCTCGTCTTCGCATTGGACGAAGAGGCCGCCGTATTTCGGGAACTCTGCGCGGAGGGTCTCCATGATGGAGGACCACGGCGTGATGGGATAGCCGGCGCCATGGCGCACTCCGGCGGCGATGAGGCCGTAAGCGAGGGCTTGGTTGCCATCCATCGTGACCTGCGGCCGGCCGGTGGAGCCCGCGATGCGATCGACGGCTTCGAAGCGGAAGAAGAGATCGCGGAGATTGTTTTGCGGCCACGCGTAGCCGGCGTCGAAGGCCAGCATGGAGTTGCGGACGATGCTTTCGTCTTTGCCACCGAAGCGCTCCTTGATGAGCGCGGCGAGTTTCGCGACATCGAGGTCGAAGATGCGCGCGATGAGGCCGAGGACGAAGATGTTTTTCCCCTTGTCCTTCGAGGTGCCGCCGACCGCCTCGACGGTCCCGGTGGTGATGGGAATCGGGACGTGAGTGAAGCGGTTGTCGCCTTCGGCCGGCTTTACGTGGTCGCTGTCGTAGACGAGCACGCCGCCCGGGCGCAGCGAGCTGATGTGCGCGTCGTAGCTGTGCTGGTAGAAGGCCACGAGCATGTCCGCGCGGTCGCCGGCGGAGAGAATATCGCCCGTGCCCATGCGGACCTGGAAAATCGACGGCCCGCCCGAGATCGTGGACGGGATCGTCATGTAGGTCATGATGTCCTGGTCGCTGCGACCGGCGAGGCGGGCGAGGAAGCCGCCGATGGATTGGATGCCGTCCTGGGAATTGCCGGCGAGCCGGATGACGACGTCTTGAATGGAGCGGGCAGGGCCGGCGGGACTCGCGGCGCCACCCGGGGTTTCGGGGGAGTTGGGGCTGACCATGAGAAGGGGCCGCAACCTGTGTCGGGAAACGGGTTGAGTCAACGGGCCGCGTGCGGGCAGCCGCGTGATTAGTTGCGATCCGCGCGCCGCGCCATGGCAGAAGCCCGGGTTATGCGTGCGGATCGACATGAGCCAGCGCAAATCCGGCAGCGCGTTCCTCCGAACGTGCGCTGGCCTGAAGTAGGGCGGATCTGTGACCCGCCCTCGGTCCGAACACTCAAAACGCGAAAGAGCGGGTCACAGACCCGCCCTACTCCTTAATCATAGAAGAGCACGCACACGGCTGACGGCACGGCCGCGCTATGCGGCGTGCGCGTGAGGCGACCGGACTCGCTATCGACGTGGAAGACAGTGACGAGCTCCGTGTCCTGATGGCCGCAGACGAGCCAGCGGCCATCGGGTGAGAGGGCGAAATTGCGGGGATTCTTCCCGCCGGTCGGCACGAGCTCGACCGGAGCGGGGCTGAGGGCGCCGGTGGAGGCGTCGATGTGAAAGACTGCGATCGAGTCGTGGCCGCGGTTGGAGCCGTAGAGGAAGCGGCCGTTGGGATGCACCCTGACCTCGGCCGTGGAACTGGGCTCGGTGTAATCGGGTGGCAGGGTGGAGACGGTGCGCCGCGCGGTGAGAGCGCCGGAGTCGGCCACGTAGTCGTAGGCAGTGATCGTGTTGGTGAGTTCGTTGATCGCGTAGGCATGGCGGCCGGTGGCATCGAACTTGAAGTGCCGTGGGCCGGCGCCGGGCGCGGTCGCGACAAACGGCACGCGGGCGGGCGCAAGCCGCGCGGCGGAGGCATTAAGCGTGTAGCTGAAAAGCCGGTCCACGCCGAGGTCGGCTACGATCACGTGGCGGTTGTCGGGGGAGACGGTGACGGAGTGGGCGTGCGGTTTCTCCTGCCGGGTGGGGTGGGTGCCGCGGCCGGAGTGGCGGATGACGCTGGGCGCGCCGAGCGTGCCGTCGGCCGCGATCGGCATGGCCGCGACAAAGCCCTCGCGGTAGTTGGCGGCGAGCAGCGTGCGGCCCGTGGCATCGACGGCGAGATGCGAGGGCGGCTGCGCTGCGGTCGCGGCCGCGGCGGGCAACGGTGTGAGCAGACCGCGGGCGGCATCGACCGAAAAACCGGTGGCCTGCGCGGACGAAGGATGGATCGCGTAGAGAAAACGCCGGTCCGGCGTAAGCGTGAGCCATGCGGGATCGGGGGCGGTGGCGGCCAGCACGGGGGCGCTCAGCGCGCCGGTCTCACCGTCGAGGCGGGCGGCGTAGATGCCTTGGCTCGTGCCTTGGTTGGTGTAGGTGCCGAAGAAAATCAGGTGGGAGGAGGCCATGGCGAAGGCAGCAGCGTGGAGCAGAAACGCCCCAAGCAGCAAGGCCGGGCGCGGAAGGCGACGCGTGGGCGGGAGGCGGCTTACGCGGAAGGCCGCGGCGGAGCCGACACGATCAGCTGGCCCGCGAGCGCTTCCTTGAAATGTCGCCGGCACATCGCGATGTAGCGATCGTTGCCGCCGATCTCGACTTGGGCGCCCTCGCGCACGCCGCGGCCGTGGGCGTCGATGCGGAGGTTCATGGTGGCCTTGCGCCCGCACTGGCAGATCGTTTTCAGCTCGGTGAGGTCGTCGGCGATCGCGAGGAGTGCGGCGCTGCCGGGGAAGAGCCGGCCTTGGAAATCGGTGCGCAGGCCGTAGCAGAGCACCGGGATCTTCAGCGTGTCGGCGATGTCGCCGAGCTGCCAGACTTGCCGCTCGGTGAGAAATTGCGCCTCGTCGATGAGCACGCAGGCGACGGGCGTCGCGGCGTGCTCGTCACGCACGCGTGCGAGGAGATCGTCGCCGGCGGTGAGCGGCGTGGCGTCGGCGGCGAGGCCGATGCGCGATTCGATGCGGCCGGTGCCGTGGCGGGTGTCGATCGCGGGCGTGAAGAGCAGGGTGCGCAGGCCGCGCTCGCGATAGTTGTGGCTCGACTGGAGGAGCACCGTGCTTTTGCCGGCGTTCATTGCCGAGTAGTAGAAATAGACCTTGGCCATGCGCCGCGCACTGTGGATTGGCGGATGGAAAAATCCAGACCCGCCACTGCGATGCAGCGGTTTTTTTGTCTGACTTGCGGTCGCGCGGCTCGCGTTTTGATCAACCTGACAAAATTGTCAGGTGGGATGCATTGCGGATGAAATCCCCGTAGATTGCTTGGCCTGTGCTGCTTCCGTATTCCAGTGCGGAAACCCCGGTGCCCCTTCGCCCGTGTCACGGCTTTTGTGCTGAGCGCGCTTCCCCTGCGTCTCCGGTGCGGAATTCCGATCCCTTTCCCCTCCATGGCTTATCTCAGTTCGCCACTCCGTGTCGCCGGGCCCGCGCGTCCGCTAGAGTCTCCCTGCGTGGAGGCAAGGAGCTGTGGCGACGAACGAATGAGTGCGCGTCCACCCCGGTGGTTCGTGATCATGGGCTTGGTCGGGCTGGCACTGTATGCGCTCTTCTTGGCGCGGCACATGACGGTGGTCGCGGGTGGATCGGACTCCTCGGGTTACCTGAACAGCGCGCGGCTTTTCGCGGCGGGAGCGTTGCAAACTGATCTGCGCGTGCCGGAGGAGTTCGGCCCGGTGGCGGCGGTGGACCGCGCGCATTTTTCGCCGCAGGGCTTCGCGAGTTTTTCTGTCAATCTCCGCCTGTCACCGTCCTATCCCACGGGGCTGCCGCTGCATTTCGCGCTCGCGGCGAAATTCCTCGGCTGGGAGGCGGGGCCGCTGCTCGTGCAGCTGCTCGCGGCCGTGGTGGCGGTGTGGCTGACCTACCTCACGGCGCGGGCGATGGAGCTGCACTACACGCTGGCGGCGGCGGGTGCGGCGATGCTCGCGACGTTTCCGGTGTTCATCTTCACCTCGATCCAGACGTTGAGCGACACGATGGCGACCACGTGGACGCTGGCCGCGGTCTTATGCGCGTTGCATGCCCGACGCTCGACCGCCTGGGCGGTGGCGACGGGGGCGGCGTTTGCCATCGGCGTTTTGGTGCGCCCGACCAACGTGCTCATCGCCCCGGCGCTCGTGATGATCATGGGGTGGAAGCTGCGGACGATCGTCGCTTTCGGTCTGGGCGGGCTGCCTGGGGCCGCGTGGTTCGTCTACTACAACCACACCCTGTATGGCGGGGCACTGAAGTCGGGCTACGGTGACATTTGGGCGTGCTTTGCGTGGGAGTTTGGCTGGCCGACGGCGGCGCACTTTGCGGAGTGGTTGCTCAAGCTGCTGCCGGCGGCGCTGCTGCTCTGGCCGCTCGCAGCGCTCGCGCACCGGGCGACCCGCACACGGGAATGGCTGGCGATGCTGGCCTTGTTCACCGCGCACGCCGGCGCCTACTTGTTCTACAACGTCTCGCAGGATATCTGGTGGTGCCTGCGATTCATCCTTCCGGCAGTGTCGGCGCTCATTCTTGCCGGCCTCGTGGGAGCGGACGCCATCGCGCGCTGGACGGAACAGCTGGGCTGGCGCGGGATGCGACCGGCGATGGCGGTGCTGCTCGCCGGATGGGCGCTGGGCAATTCCTGGTATTGGACCCAAAGGCTCACGATCCTGCATGTGCCCGGCTACGAGCGGGCCTACGCGGAGGCGGCGGGCAAGCTCCTGGAGCACGCCCCGGCCAAGTCGATCGTGCTGTGCTCGGCGGCGAGCGGCACCCTCTACTACTACACCGGGCTTCCGACGTTGGTCTATGACTCGATCACGCCGCCGCAGTTTGCGGACTATGTGGTGAAGGCGCGCGCCGCGGGGCGGGCGATCTTCGCCGCCGTCTTCGATATCGAGGAGGAGGATGCGCTGAGGAAGAACTGTCCGGGCAACTGGCACAAGATCACCGCCGCGGGCAACCTCGGCATCTGGGAGCTGCGATGAGCACCGCGCCGCAGACCATGGCAGCCGGTCGTCCTCAGGCAGTGAAGCGCTGCGGTTGGCGCCGCTTGCTCTCATGGCGCGCGGCATTGGTCGGCCTCGTGGCGGCGGTGGTCTGGATTACCCACTATCAACGGTGGACCCTCGCGAGCTGGACCGTGCCGACGGACTACTATGTGGACGCGATGGAGACCCTCGCGCGCCTCAAGGCGGCCTCGGAGGGCGACATCGTGCCGCTGCGTTCGCAAATCATCGAGCGGCTGGGCGCACCCTATGGCGCGAGCTGGAACGCCTACCCGACGCCGGACAAACCCCTGATGCTCGCGCTCGGCGCCCTCGTCCATCTGATCGGGCTGCATGAGACGGCCAATTTCGGGCTCATGCTCGCACAGATTACATCGGCGCTGGCGTTTTACTTTGTCGCCCGGTGGATGCGGTGCCGCTGGGAGTGGGCGGCCGCCGGCGCGCTGCTTTTTGCGTTCACGTATCACACGGTGCATCGCGGGCTCTCACACTTCTCATTGGTCTTCACCTGGACGGTGCCGCTGGGCCTGCTGGCCGTCTGGCTCGTGGCGGGCAGCAAGCGTCTGGCCTGGCGCAGCGCGGGCGCCGCGGTGTGTGGCGTGGCGGCGATCGCGCTCGGCGTCTCGAACCCCTACAATCTGCTGTTCTGGCTGCAGCTGATGGGGTGGGCGCTGGTGATCCAGTGGTTCGGCGCGCGGCGCCGGCCCAATCTTCAGATCGGCGGGGCGGCCATCGCGGCCGGCCTGCTGGCGTTTGCCGCGATGCATGCGGAGGGCTGGCTCCACGTCGAGGATACGGGCGCGCTGCCGCTGCTTGCGCGCAACTACGCCGGCACGGAGATGTATGCGCTCAAGCCGGTCGAGATGTTTATCCCGCCGGCGTATCACCGCTGGGACTGGCTCGCGTTTTTCGGACACCGCTACACCCGCTGGTCGGGTTGGCGCGGGGAGGCGTTCCTGCCGTATCTGGGCATCGTGGGGATGGCGGGGTTCGCCTGGCTGGCGCTGGTGGCGCTGCGCCGGGTGGTGCGGCGCGAGCCGCTGCCCGGGCCTGCGCTCGCGGTCGGGTGGGTCATGGCCTACGGGATGATCGGAGGTGTGACCAATCTGCTCGCGTTTTATGCGGACTTTCAGGTTTTCCGCGCGACGAACCGGGTGGTGGTTTTCATCTCCGCGATCATCCTGTGTTTTGTGGTGCTGCGGCTGTCGCGCTGGACCGCGCGCTGGCGGCCGGGGTGGAGCCACGCACTGGCGGCGCTGATCGCCGGGATAGGTGTGTGGGAGCAGATCCCCAAGCGCGATGGCGCGACGGACATGAAGGCCCTCGCCGCCGCGGTGCAGGGCGACCGTGCGTTTGGCCGCGAGCTGGAGGCGGCCCTGCCGGCCGGCGCGAAGGTTTTCCAGCTCCCCGTGCTCGGCTTTCCCGAAGTCCAGACGCCCCACAAACTGGACGACTACGAGCACTTCCGGCCCTACCTAGTCTCGACTACGCTGCAGTTCAGCTATGGGGCGGCGAAACTGCGCGCCCGCAGCCGCTGGCAACGCGACCTCGAGGGCCGGCCGATGGCCGAGATGGTGCCGCGCCTCGAGCAATACGGCTTCGCCGCACTCTACATCAACCGCAAGGGCTACGCGGATCGGGCGGAGGGCCTGTTGCGCGATCTTGATCAGATGGGCTACTCGCGCCGGATCGAGGCCCCGTTGGGCAACCAAGTCGTCGTGTTCCTGCGGCCGGTCGATCGGCCACGGCGGCCACTCGGCCAGGAGCTGACCCTCGGGCAGGGCTGGCACGCGAGGAGCGAGGCGGGCGTGCGCTGGGCCCATGGCGACGCGGCGCTCTCCTATTACAACCACCTCTCGTATCCCATCGCTGCTGACATCCGGCTGACGCTGACGGCCCGGGATCGGCGGGTGGTCGTGCTAACGCACGAGGACGAGCCGATGCAAGAAATCGAGGTAAACCGTGAGGCGCGCAGGGTGCTGCTGCCGGGTGTGACCCTCGCCCCGGGGATAAACCGTTTCACCCTGCACTCGCGTGCAGCGGCAGAACGGGATCCGGCGGCGCATAATCAACTCCGATCATTCGGCCTCAAGGAGTCAGCGGTTTCGCTTACCTCGAGCGAGTTTCCTCCTCCGCCAGTCGCGGTCCGGTCCGGACCTTATCGGCTGGTCAATGCACCGGCTGCACCGGCATTGCTGGTTGCCCCGGAAGAAACGAGGCTCTCAAGCGTGGAACGGTAGGCGCCGGGCCTACGGCACTTCATAGATCTCCAGCAGCGCGACACCGGTGGCGCCCCCCTTGCCGCGAACTTCGGCGGTGTAGGCGCCCGGCGCGACGGTGAGCAGCAGGACCGCATCCTCCGTGTCGGCGGCCAGGGCAAAGGCGTTGACCCGCTCGCTCGCCGCCGTCACGGCGGCCGCCTGCGGCCCTGCGGCCCAGCGATCGTTGGAGGCGATGGCGGACGCGCCGGAATAGACCGTGAGCACCGGATCGGTGAGCGCGTTGTTCACCCCGAAGGCGCGCAGCGTGGGGCCGATGGCGCGGATCAGCATCCGCTTGTGGGCCGCGCCCGCCACGACGAACCCGCCGATGAGCACGTCGTCATTCGTGCCGACTTGCGCGCGCGTTGAGATATTCACCGTGCGGCCGGTGGCATCGGTCTCATAGAGTTCGGCGAGCCCGATGCCAGGCCGGCCGCTCGGCGTGGTGCCGAGGAGGCTGTAGGCGCCGGCGCCCACCTCAAGCACGAGGGCGGAATCGGCGCTGCCGTCGGGGAGGGGGAAGGCGCCGACGGTTCGGGCCAATTGCGCGACGCGCGCGGCGTCGGGCCCGAGGCTCCAACCATGGTTGCGGGCGAGTTCGCGGCCATCCGAGCCGAAGACCGCCAGCTGCGGATCGGGCACCGTCCCCGGGGTGCCAAAGGCGGCGAGCGTGGGCCCAATGGCGCGGGAGAGATAGGTCTTCCGCGGCGAGTCGGCGACCACGACGCCCATGATCAAGGCGTTCTCACCCTGACCGACGACGGCGCGGCTGGAGAGATTGATGACCCGTGAAGGGGGGCTGAGGGGCGTGGAATTAACGCCGCCGACGACGGAACTCCACGGGCTGCCGGGAAACGCATCTCGGTCCGCGGCCCGGTAGCTGCGGGCGTGAAGATTGGCCGAAGCTGCGATGGTGGCGGAGCCCGTGACGACCGTGGCATTGGGCGCGATGTCGCCGCGCTCCGCCCGGGGGTCCGAACCATCGAGAGTGTAGGCGATCTGCGTGCCCGGCGGGGCGGAGAGGATGAGCTGAGTGCCGCTCACCGTGACGCCGGGCGGCGGCACGAACTGCGAGTCGATCCAGCGGCCGCGGCGCACGAGCCAGCTCCTGATGTGGGCCATCTCGCCGGCATGCGTGCCGCCAAACGAACTCACGTTATCCGCCCAACGGACGGCGTCGCGGGCCGCGGCCTCGGGGCCGATGGCCGCGGCGAGTTGATCGGCGAGGGCGGTGAGATTCGCATCGGCAAAGGCGTCGCGCCGCAGTGACTGCCAGCGGTCGATCCACTCCTGCCGGAAATCCGGATCGGTCGCGATGACGCCCCACCAGCCGAAGTGCCACGGCTGCACGGCGCCTTCGCCCGACCACAGGTCGGTCTGAAACGAGCGTTCGTCCTCGCTCGATCCCAGCGCCCGATCGAAGTCCCAGACCGGGCCGGCGATTAGTTTCCCGTTGCGGGGCTTGTAGAAGAACGCGCTGCGCTCGAACGCATCGGGATTGGCCGCGAAGGTGTTCAGGATGTGGTGGTCGATCCACGAGGGGCGGTCGAGGTAGTTGAGGTGTTTGCGGGTCCGCCAGCCGCTGGCGCGATCCTCGTGCAGGGCATTCTCCAATTGCTGGACGTAGCCGCGGATGTAGGCGCGTTGCGCGTTCGAGAGGCGATCCGCCTTGGGCGAGGCGACGACCACCGATGAGAGGGTGTCGATGTCCAGACCGTATTCGGGGGTCCACGCATACTCGTCGGCGTCGGGTTCATCGATCTTCAACAGGTAGCCGCCGGTGATGTCCGGCTCGGTCGCGGCGCTGGTCGAGACGCGCGAGGCGGCCACGCGATCGGGATGGAACTCGATCTTGTCGGTCAGGGCGTAAACCCCCACGTAGGCGGAGGTGTCGAGCGGGAGGCCGTCGGTGTTTAGAAAAACTTCGACGGGTTGGGTCCGGGGCGCCCAGCGCCCGATGCGGTTGCTCAGGGCATAGACGTAGCTGTTGCGGAGGAGAGAGGGGTCGTAAAGCCACGGTCCAATGAGCGCCCATTCGTCGAACGGCCGCGAGCCGAAGAGCGGCCGCGCGGTCTTCCGGCGCAGATCATTCAGGATTTCGACGTTGTAGTTTTTCTTGGGGAAATTGACCGAGGAGGAACCCCGCACCGTCACGGCGACGGGCGCCACAAACTCGGCCTCCGGGCCGAATGAAGCGCCGCCGGGCGCCACGCCCGGAAAACCGTGGAGCCAGGCGGGCTGGGAGAGGTCCTCGCGGTTCAGGCCGCCGTAGCCGTGCTGCTCGATGACGAGCACGGGGAGCTTGGAGGCGAAGCCGGTCACCGCGCGCGCTCCGGTGCCTTGGAGGGCGAAATACTGGGCCGGGGCCGAGAGACCGCGGGTTTTCAAATCGTCGGAAAAAACCGCGGCGCGTAGAATCGTGTTGGTGGAGATGGTCAGCGGCCCGGCGTAGCGGGGGGAGGTTTCGGTGGGCTCAACTGCGATGGCGCCCGCCGGGCCCGGAGGCACCGACACGAAACGGATGTGCTGGCTTGGACCAGCTCCGGAAAGGGTCAGCTGGAACGGAGTGGAAAACGGTCCGGCGGGGCGCGAGAAGCGCACCGTGGCGGCGAGCGACACGGCGCCGGCCGCGATGTTGGCGGCACCCGGGCTGGCGCTGGGGAAATAGGCGGGCGTCGTGCCGCCGCCAGGCAGCGGCAGAAGCCCGTAGGAAATGTCGTTGCTCTGCGGTGGAAAGGTGGGGGCGTATTCGGACACGACGGTCACGCCGTCGGGCTTGATCAGGCCGAGGTATTCGCCCTCGGCCGCCAGAGCGAAATTGGTGTGCAGTTCCGCACCCGCCACGCGCCGGTTCTTGTTGGAAGCAAACACGACGAGGTAGCCGCCGGCGGGCAGCACCACGGCGGGAAACTGCCACCGGGTCTTGTTCGTGGCTGTATCGGTGAGATACCAGCCCCCGAGGCTGATCGCCGTCGGGTCGGGGTTATGCACTTCAATCCAGTCGGAAAACGCCTGATCCTGATCGGCGAGCGTCGCGGTGTTGCTCGCCATGAATTCGCTGATCACCGGTTCCGCCCGGAGGGCCGGCGCGGGCGCGAGCAGGGCGAGCAGCAGCAGTGCAAGCGCGGGCGCGCGGGGCAGCCCCCGAGGAGGCGCAAGTTGCGGGCGGGACTGAGGCGTGGTGCGCTCCATGTGGGAAATACTACAAGAGGCGCAAAAATACGCGTCGAGCTTCGTCTCGGCGCGTTAACTGACAAAATTGTCAGTTAACGCGCGAGTAACAAGGCAGGGAACCGCTTATGGGCAAAGCAGAGCGGATCACGTCGCCTCGTTCTCGTGCGTGCGCTCGGGCAGCCACCACGACGCGAGCGCGGCGGCCGCGGCGAGGGTGCTGACCCACAGGAGGGCCTGGCGGAAATCGCCCACCGGAGCGACCAGGCCGAAAACGATGGAGGCTACGGCCGCCGCGATGCGCCCGATGTTGTAGCAGAAGCCCGCGCCCGTCGTGCGCAGCAGCGTGGGAAACAGCGGCGGCAGATACATCGTGAACAAGCCGAACACCCCGCCGAAGAATCCGCCGACGGGCAGCCACGCCCACGCGAGCGCGCCGAAATCCCGCGGCACCACATACGCGCCGAAAATCGCAACGCCGAGGCCCACGAACATCAGCACAATGGCGCGGCGGTTGCCGAGCCGCCGCGCGAGCCACGCGGCGCCGAAGTTGCCGACGACCGAGGCGGCGTTGAAGGCGAAGAAAGCCGCGGACACGAAGCCCGTCACTTCAGCGGCGGGCATCTTCGCGGCGGTGAGCACGGTGCGAAGATGCTGCGTCTGCCAGAAAAGATACAGCCACCAGGCCGAGAGTCCGAGCGCGCAGACGAGGGTGGTGCGGAGCGTCGTCGAGCGCACGGAGCCTTGGAAAAGGGCGATCGCGCCGGGCTTTTTCTCCACCGTCTCGCCGGCTTGCCGCCAGGTCGCGGGCTCGGGCACGTGTTTGCGAATCCAGAAGACGAGCAACGCGGGCAGGACACCGATGAGAAAGACCCAGCGCTCCGAACCCTCGGGCATGTAGGCCATGAGCAGGCCCACGAAGACGGCCCCTGCAAGCACGCCCACATTTACGCCCGTCTGGAGCACCGCGGCCATCCATGGCCGCCAGGCCTTGGGCCACGTCTCGGCGAGCAGCGAGGCTCCGACGGCCCATTCGCCGCCGATCCCGAGCGCCGCGATGAAGCGAAAGATCATCAGCTGCCACCACGTCTGCGCAAAGCTGCACAGGCCCGTGCAGAGCGCATAGGTGAGGATGGTGAGCATCAGCGCCCGGCTGCGCCCCAGCAGATCGCCGAGCCGGCCGAAGAACGCGCCGCCGAGCGCCCAGCCGATGAGAAACGCGGCCTGGATGTAGGCCTTCTTCTCGTTCACCTCGGGATTCGCGGCGTCAGTCGTGTGCAGCAGCTGCATCACGAGCGGCCCGGCGACGAGCGTGTAGAGATGCAGCTCGAGGCCGTCGAACATCCAGCCGAGCCACGCGGCGATGCCGGATTTCCACTGGTGCGGAGTGAGCTCGCGGAGGTGGGTGGCCTCGCGCACGGGGGCAGGCTGCGGCGACGACATAGGGCGGGCGGAGTGCGACATTCGCGCAACAGGCGCTCAAGCGAAATGAAGGAGAAAAGTCGCTAGTTGTGGTCCACTTGACCGACTGGCCTTGGCCGGCATTCACTGCGTCGTGAAAGCGCTATTTTATTTCGTGCTTCTGGCGATCCCATGTTTTGCGGCAACCGATCAAGCGGCTAGATTGGAAGTCCTCAAAACCGCGTTCCCACGCCACACGACAGGTGAAGTTAACGAAAAAAGTGATCCACTCATCATCGAGTGTTTCGCGAAATACCGAAAAGCGGTCGACGCTCTGACCGTCGACACACTGGCGGTCGGCGTTGGAAAGATCCGAAATGATTTGGAGGCCGATATTAGACGCTACGAATCCCAAAACCGCGACAGTGGGCGTTCCGGTTCAACGGCTAAAAACAAGGTGATGACGCCCTCGATGCGTCACGCGCTTGAAAAAAATCTTGTCTGGATGAAATCAATTTTGCGGCCCTACGTGGCGCGGCTTGAGTCCTTCCAACGAGGGCGAAATCAGTAGTGATTTCGGGCTAATTCGCCGGATTCGAAAATTATCTCAGTCGTGAGCAGAGAAGGTGCCGCGGGCAGGTGACGAAGTGGTCGTTGACCAGGCCGGTGGCCTGCATGAAGGCGTAGATGATCGTCGTGCCGACGAATTTGAAGCCGCGGGCGAGGAGGTCTTGGGAGAGGGCATCGCTCTCGGGCGTGCGCGTCGGCACGCTGGCGCGGGTGCGGCGGCGGTTAACGATGGGGCGGCGATCCGGCACGAAACCCCACAGGTAGCGGTCGAAGGAGCCGAATTCCTTTTGCACGGCGAGGAAGGCCTTGGCGTTGCCGATGGCGGCGGCGATCTTGAGGCGGTTGCGCACGATGCCGGCATCGGCGAGGAGGGCGGCGACTTTTTTGGCGTCGTAGCGCGCGACCTTGGCAGGGTCGAAGTGGTCGAAGGCGCGGCGGTAGTTTTCGCGTTTGGCGAGGATGGTGGCCCAGCTCAAACCGGCCTGCGCGCCTTCGAGAATGAGCAGCTCGAAGAGCGCGCGGTCGTCGTGCTGAGGCACGCCCCACTCGTGATCGTGGTAGGCGAGATCGAGGGGATTGGTGGGCCAGGGGCAGGTGCCGCGGGGGAGAGCGAGCGTGGGCATGGTGCCGTCGAGAGTTGTGGCTGATAGTTGTGGGAGCGAGCTTGCTCGCGACTGCGCACCATCGTCGCGAACAAGCTCGCTCCCACAGAAGGCAGGCAACGCGAAAAATTTCTGGAGCGGCACAGCGCGGGGCATAGCGTCGGCCGCATGAACCGCACGGACCGGCTCGTCGCGATGGTGATGCACCTGCAAGGGCGCAGGCTCGTGCGCGCGGAGGACATGGCGGGGCATTTCAGCGTGAGCGTGCGCACGATTTACCGCGACATCGCGGCGCTGGGCGAGGCGGGCGTGCCGATCGCGGGCGAGGCGGGCGTGGGCTACAGCCTCGTCAAAGGCTACCATCTTCCGCCCGTGATGCTCACCGCCGACGAGGTGGCGGCGCTCTACGTGGGCGCGGAGATGGTGCGGCGATTCACGGATGCATCGCTGGGCCCGCCGGTCGATGCGGCGCTCGACAAGCTGCGCGCCGTGTTGCCGCGCGACCGACAGGAGCATGTGGAGCGGCTGGCGCGGCAGACCGTGGTGCTCGGCCGGCGGGGTGACGTGCGGACGAATCCGGCGGCGCAGCCGTGGCTGCTCGCAGTGCAGCGCGGCGTGGCGCAGCGGCGCGTGCTGCGCCTCACCTACCGCGGTGCCGGCCGCACGGAGGAGACCGGGCGCGACGTGGAGCCGCTCGGCGTGATTTTCTACGGCGGCGCGTGGTATCTCGTGGCATGGTGCCGGCTGCGCACGGGCGTGCGGCACTTCCGCGTCGATCGCATGGTGCGGCTTGAGGTGCTCACGGAGACGCCGCCGCCGCGGCCGGACTTCTCGCTCACGCGGCATCTCGAGGAGCAGAAGACGCGGGCGGAAACGATGCCGGCCCGAGTATGGTTTGCGGATCGCGCGCAGGAGCGCGCACGGAACGAGAGCTACGCGACGCTCGCCGAGGAGAAGCAGCGGGACGGGGGCGCGGAGTTTTCACTCTATACCTTCTCGCTCGAGTGGTTGGCGCGCTGGATTCTGTCGTTTGGCCGCGACGCGGAGGCGATCGAGCCGGCGGGGCTGCGCGAACTCGTGCGCGCGGAAGCCGCAGAGGTCGCGGCGCGACATGGGGAGCGACGCTCCTGACAGCACGCTGTCACACGCGGTGGTAGGATGGTGCCACGTTTCAACCCATCCGCACCACCATGATCAGCATCAAAGAAATCGCCTTCACCGGCTATCCAGTCACCGACATCGCGCGCGCGCGCCGCTTCTACGAGGGTCTGCTCAACCTCAAGGTCACGACCCAGTTTGAGCATGAGGGCCGGCACTGGATCGAATACGATGTCGGGCCGGCGACGCTCGCGATCTCGAACATGTCGGCGGACAAGTGGAAACCTTCCGCCGACGGCCCGGCGGTCGCGCTGGAGGTCGAAAGCTTCGAGGCCGCGATTGAGGCGCTGCGGACGGCCGGAGCTAATTTCCTGATCGAGCCGATGGACACCGGCGTGTGCCGCATGGCCATCATCGCCGACCCGGACGGCAACTCGCTCGTGATCCATCAGCGCCGCGCGGCATGAGGGCGGTGCGCAAGGCTCGCGTTCGCAGGCGAGGTAGGGCGCGGACTCCGCTCCGCGCCTTGGTCCGCGCACAGAAAAAAGGCGGCGAACGGAGTCGCCGCCCTACCACGGTTTGCATCGCAGAGCTGGCAGCGTGCCTATCGGGCACGCTGCTGCGACGGGCGGCTCACTGCGTCTTCAGGTAGGCGGTGATGTCGGCGACGTCCTGCGCGGTGAGGCCGAGCTGTTCGGCGCTCAGCATGAGAGAGCGGCCGAGCGCCTGGCGGCTCGCGATTTTGGCGGGAGGAATCATCTGGGTGAGACCGCCCATCGACTGGATGATGAGGGGATTTCCGGCGCTGAGCACGACGCCATGCACCTCGCCGCCTTCCTTAAGTTTGACGTTTACGCCGTCGAAGCCGTGCGCGATGTCGGCCGAGGGATTCGTGATGGCGGTGATCACGACCTCGGTGGTCTGGCCCTTGGCGTAGCCGGTGAGGCTGGGGCCGTAGTCGTTGCCCTTGTCGCCGATACGGTGGCAGAGGAGGCAGGCCTGCGCGGTGGTGGCGCCTTTGGCGGCGTCGCCCTTGAGCTTGGCGATCTCGGCGGAGGCGGGGAGTTGGGTGGCGGGCGGCTCGGGGACGACGCTCGGCGTAATCGAGACGGTGCCGGGATCGTAGAGACCGCGGGTCTTGAGCTCCGCGTCGATCCCGGCGTCCGGCCAGCGGAGGTCCTTGTAATTCATGAGCCACCACAGGGAGTGGGCTTTCACCATGCCGGTGGTCTTCTGCGCGAGGTCGAGGAGCGCGAAGGCGGAGGCCTTGGTGGGGATGAAACCGAGCGCCGTCACGGCCGCGAGGCGTTCGGGCTCAGCGAGGGCGGCGGAGGCGCGGGCGGCAAAGGCAGACTCCGCACCCACGGGCGTGAGGCGCCAGATGAGGTTGGCGTAGCTGGCAGGCCACTTGGCGGCGTCAGCGCCGGGGGCCTGTTTGGCGAGCGCGGCGTAGATTTCCTTTTCCTTGCCGGTGCAGCCCGTGCCCCAGGCTTCGAGATAGGCGCGGTCCTTGCCGTCGTAACCCTTGGCGAGGGTGAGGAGGAGTTCGCGGGCACCGTCGAGGCCCACATCGCGGAGCGCGATGGCGACTTCACGGCGGACGGCGGCGGAAGAGTCGTTGACGAGTGCCTGGGCGTGCGTGAGCACGCGGTGGTTGGCGCGGCGCAGGGCGCGGAAGGCGGCGATGCGCATCATCGCGTCGCTATGCTTCAGCTGGGCCTCGGTCTGGGCGAGGCCCTGGGGCCCGAGGTGGGCGAGGAGAAACACGGCGCGGCCGCGCACGTAGGGATTCTCGTCCTTCAGCAGCGCGGAGACGGCGGGGATGGCGGCGGCGCCCGCCTCGCGGAGCTTCATGAAGCCGAGCGCGCGCACGTGGACGGCGGGATTCTTGAGCGCGGCGATCTGGCCGGCGGTGGTGTTCAGGTCGATTTTGGGCGTGGTGAGTTTTTTGCCCTTGGGCGTAATGCGGTAGATCGCGCCGGCGAAGCTGCTGTCGAGCGCGGCGTGGCCGCCCGTGCGCGGATCAAACCAATCGGCAACGTAGATGGCGCCATCGGGGCCGACCGCGACATCGGAGGGGCGGAACCACGTCTTGAAATCGTCGGCACGGAGCTTGCCGCGCATGCCATCGATGCCGGCGAGATCCTGCTCCTTGTTGGTCGTGAGAAACGCGAAGCGGTCGAGCTTGTAGCCGGCGCCTTCGGCCTTGGGGAAATAGCCGAAGACGATGTTGCGCGAGGTCTCGCAGCTGAGCAGGGCGCCGCGCCATTTGGCGCCGAGGGCGTCGCCCTCGTAGAACACGATGCCGGTGGGCGCGCCGTTGCCATAGACATCGCCGGCGGGAATCACGCCGGGATCGTCCTGCCGCCACTCGGCGACCGCAGTGGTCTGGCCGGGGCGGCGGTCGGCGTTCCACGTGCGCTTGCCGTCGCGGGAGGTGAAGCCGAGGTTGCCGTATTCCTGGAGGAAAGAGGTGCGGGCGGCGGGCGGGTCGTCGTTGTCGTTGTGGAAGACGTCGCCGAAGGAGGTGATCGTCTGCTCGTAGCTGTTGCGGAAGTTGTAGCCGATGGGCTCGACCTGCGTGCCGTCGGGATTCATGCGGAACGCGGTGCCGCCGGCATAGACGTGGCCGTCGTCGCTCTTCTCGCCGGAGTAGTCCGGCGGACGGCGTTCGTTTGTGGGGATGCCGCCGCCGCTGCGCGCCGGATCGTAGAAGCTGCCATTGCGGAACGTGCGGCCGGATTTGTCGGTGAAGAGGGCGCCGGCGTTGCCGTGGTTGAAGTAGTATTTCCCGTCGGGCCCGAAGGTGACGGAGTGCAGCGAGTGGTCGTGGTTGCGGCCGTCGAAGCCGGTGAGGAGCACTTCGCGCTTGTCCACGGCCGGGTCGAATTTTCCGTCGCGGTTCACATCGGTGTAAACGATCAGGTCGGGCGCGCAGGCGACGATGATTTTGTTGTCGATGACCGAGATGCCGAGCGGGGCGAGCAGGGCCTTTTCCTGCACGAAGACGCTGCTCTTGTCCGCGACGCCGTCGCCATCGGTGTCCTCGAGGATCATGATGCGGTCGCCCTCGGGATCCTTGCCGGCGTGGCGGCGGTAGTTGTAGGCCTCGGCGACCCAGATGCGGCCCTGGGCGTCGATGTCCATGTTGGACGGATTGCGGAAGAGCGGCGTGCGGGCCCAGAGCTTGACCTCAAGGTCATCGGGCACCGCGAACATGCCCGGCGGGATGAAGGCCTGGGGCGGATCGATGGTCGGCTGCGGCGCCTGCTTGGCGGCGGGCGGCGCCTCGGACTGCTTTTGCTTACCCTGGGCCATCGCGGTGGCCGGGGCGAGGACGACGACAGCGAGCGCGCACGCGACGCGCCAGGACGAGGTGGGGAAGAGGATCATCGCCGTCTAGAAAGACGGCACGAGGTCGCGTGGCAATGACGGGTTTTCGGTGCCGCGATGACTTGAAGTGTCAGCGGACTTCGTAGACCTCGACCAAGCCGACGCCGGTGGTGCTGTTCGCGCCGCTCAGCTGGGCCGAGTAGTTGCCGGGCGGGAGCGTCACAAGCAGCGCGGCATCGCGCGAGACGGACTGGAGGGCGAACGCGCCGACGTTCATAAAGACGGCGGCCAGCGCGGAGTTCCCTCCCCAGTCGTCGTTCTCCAAGATTTTGGCCGGTCCGGCGAAGAGCGTGAGGCGCGGATCGGCCAGCGCACCAGCGACGCCGAACGACGTGAGACTGGGGCCGAGTCCGCGGATGAGCACGGTGCGCGCGGTCGGCCCCGCGATGACAAATCCAGCGATCAGCACATCGGCGCCAGTGCCGACGTTGGAGCGGGCGGAGACGTTGATGAGCCGCGGGGTGGTGGCGTCGAATGTGCCGGGCGAGGTGGCGTCGTAGACCTCCGCGAGGACGACTCCCGTCGCGCCGCCGACGCCCGTGATTTGGGCGGAATAGGAGGTGCTGGCCAGCGACGGCGCGTAGAGCGCGGCATCGCGCGACGTGCTTGAGCTCAAAGCAAAGGCGCCGACGCCGCTGCCGATGGCAGTCACCTGGGTGTCGCCACTCCAGTTGTCGTTTTCGGCGATGCGCACATTGTTCGAAAACAACTCGAGCCGCGGATCCGCGAGCACGCCGGGCACGCCAAACCCACCCAGCGTCGGACCCACGGCGCGGACGAGCAGGGGTTTGGACCCGGTCGTGCCCTCGCCGCCGACGACGAAGCCGACGATCAGCGTCTGGCTGCCGGAGCCGGAGGCGGTGCGGATGGCGAGGTTGACGATGCGCGAGGGAGGGCCGGGCGGGGCGACGGTGAGCGCGGCGCTGGTGCTCGTGAAGGAGCCCGCGGGATTACTGATGAACACCGAGTAGTCGCCGGCGCTGGCCGCCTGCACCTCGCCGAGGATCAAGGTGGAGGAGGTGGCGCCGGCGATCAGCGCTCCGTTGCGGCGCCATTGATAGGTGAGGCCGGTGCCGGCGGCCTCGACATTGAAGACGGCGGTCGAACCGGCGGCGACGGTGACCGGCTGCGGCTGTGCGGCGATCACCGGCGGCGTGAGCGCGGCGCGCTTGATCGGGAACGTCGAATAGAAGCCGTAGCCGCTTCCGATGGTGGTCGCGTTGTTGTTGGCGGATGAAAACGTGTAGCGGGCAAAAACGATGCCGCCTTCGAGAGACTCGCCCGGGGCGATGGCGAGGTTGTTTACGTTGAAGAAAGTCGAGCGCCCGTTCAGCGCGCCGGGCTCCCCGGGATTGGGGCTCGAAAAAATCTGGAGGTCGCTGCGGGTGAAAGTGAGGCTGAAAAAATCGTCGATGAAGGCGCCGGCGATGCCCTCCCAAGCCACCCTGAAAGTGCCGGAGGACAGGCTCTGCAGTTCTGCGAAATTCGTAATCAGCACGGGCTGAATTCGAGGACGCGAGGTGATGACAAGCGTGGTGTTGGACGCGGTGCCTCCGCCCGACACAGCCACCGTATAGCTGCCATCGGGCAACGCGAGGTCGGCCACCTGTTCGACCGTGAATGACCGGCCCACCTCATACTTCAGGGCGGAAATGCGCGTGAAGGTGTAGGTTGTCGGACCGCGCAGCTGAACGACGGTGTTGGCTGAAACTGGCGTCGCGAAATCCACGCTAATCAAGAACCCGGGGTCTTTCACCACCAACTCGGTGGCCGAGGCCTGCTCGTAGCCGAATCCCTTATATACAATGATGGTCGAGGGAGTTTGGGCGGCTGCGGGGCTGATGCCTGAGATGAAGACGATGAGGGCGACTGCGGCGAAGAGGGTTCTCATGGCGTCGGGGTTATGCGCAGGGGAGATAGGTTAACTCGGCGAAAGATGGATGAGTTCTCCCGTCGGTGGCACGTCTTTAATGATCTGGGACGGCTCGGGGCCGACGCCGAGGTAGCGGAGATTGGGGAGTTCGGCGGCCGCCGGCCACGCGCGGCCTTCGTAGGCGACATCCAGCGTGGCTTTCATCATCGCGGCGACGTAGCGCTGCGCGTTCTTCGGCAGCGCGGCGAAGTGCCGGATCTGCGAGATGTCCTCGGCCCAGCCGGCGTGCCGCGTGTAAACGGGCCGCAGGGTCTTGCGCACGGCGTCGTTGCGTGGGACGTGGCAAAAAATCTTTCCCGCCGCGTCCTGATAGGCGGTGCAGATGAGCAGCTCGCCGCGCCATTCGCCGGAGTGGGTGAGCGCGTCGGACTTGTTGATCATCACGTCCTGGAAGCCGCCGTAGCGGAGGGCGTCGCCCTTTTCCACGGCATCGAACCAGCCGACCATCCGCTGGCGGCCGGTGCTCGTGCCAAACTCGAGCTGCTTCAGCTTCGCGGCGAGCGGGTGCGCGTCGTCCATCTGCGTGAGGAAAGTGTGGGTGCCGACCTTGGTGTCGTAGGCCTTGGCGACGCCGAAGGTGTGGATCCGCTGCACGGGAATGCCGGCGCTCTCAAAAAATTCGGGCGTGTAGGTGTGCGAAGCGGTGACGTTGGGCGAGAAGCCGTGGCGCTTGTCGAGCCAGTAGGCCTGGCCAAACTCGCCAATGATCGTGCGGCCGGCGTGCAGCTCGCGGAGGATGAGTTCGCGGACCTCGCCGATGTTTTTTGCGAGCGCGGTGCCGGCCTCCCAGTAGGTTTGCGTGAGCGCGTCGAGGTTGAGGGTGAACGGCGTCGGCCCGCGGAAACGGGTGAAGTCGAACTCGTCCTTCGCGAAGATCCCGAGCTCGATCGCCTCGGCGTTGGCGCGCTGCTCGGCGGCGGTGAGTTTGTCGAAGAACGCGTGCCACGTCGCCTCGCTCACGCGGCACACATGCTGGATGGTGCGGCACGCGCGGTCGGCGCGCTGCGCGAGCTTGCGGGCGAAGTAATTCGGGCCGCCGAGAAAATCGGCAAACGTGATCTGCTGCTGGCCGACCTCGTCGAGGTAGGCGGGCGTGATGCCGCGGCCGGTGGAGCCGCGCGGCTCCTCGGCGAGGATGTTGACGCGGTAGTCCTCCCACGCGAGGTCGAGCAGCCGGTGCGTGAGATCGGAGACGAGCGAGCGCTCGTCGATCAGGAGGCGCGAGAGGATGGCGTGGCCCTTGCGCTCGAGGGGCTTGGTCTCCCACCAGATTTTGCGCGGATCGGCGACGACGCCGCTGCCGATGCAGAGATGCGCGGCGTCGCGCACGACGACGCCGGCGGGGAGGAGGTTGAGCTTGATGCCGCCGGCGGTGTGGCCGGAGTTGGCGCCGCCGTTGACCTTAAGCACGACGGAGACGGGATGCGCGGTGCCGCGCAGCTCATCGGCGACCTCGGGGATGAGGCGGCCCTTGCCCTCGTCGCCGAGGGAGATTCCGACGTCGGCGATCAGCCGGCTGGTGAAAGGGAGCAGGGACATGGTGCGTGAAATGCAACCGGCGCATCCGAGCCCCTGTTGCGGCGAAGGGAAAACGCGACGCGCCGGGCGAGCGCAAACAAATTTCCGGGCGATGACGCGGAGCCCCGGCGCGCGAACTCCGCGGAAAATTCTCGGCTCCGCCCCGCCGGCGCGCACTCTCGGGATGATGCACCCCTCGCCCAAAGTTGCCCTCGTCACCGGAGCTGGATCAGGCATTGGTCGCGCCGTGGCGCGCGCGCTGCTGGGCGCGGGCTATGCCGTCGTGCTCGTGGGGCGGCGGGCCGAGGCGCTCGAGACGACGGCGCAGGAGGCGGGCGCGGCTGCCGATCGCGTGCTCGTCGCTCCGGCGGACATCACGGATCCGGCGGCGGTGCGCGCGGTCTTTGCGCGGGTGCGCGAGCGGTTCGGCCGGCTCGATGTGCTGTTCAACAATGCCGGCGTGAACGCCCCCGCCATGCCCTTCGAGGATCTGCCGATCGAGAAATGGCGCGAGGTCATCGACACCAACCTGACCGGGGTTTTCCTCTGCGCGCAGGAGGCGTTTCGCCTGATGAAGGCGCAGCAGCCGCGCGGCGGGCGCATCATCAACAACGGCTCGATCTCCGCGCATGTGCCGCGGCCGGGCGCGGCGGCCTACAACGCCGCGAAGCACGGGGTCACGGGACTGACGAAGACGCTCATGCTCGACGGCCGCCCGTTCGGCATCGCGTGCGGCCAGATCGATATCGGAAATACGGAGACGCCGATGGCCGGGCGCATGAAGCAGGGCGTGCTCCAGGCCGACGGCACGATCGCGCCGGAGCCGACGTTTGACGTGAAGCATGTCGCGGCCGCGGTGCTCTACATGGCGGGCCTGCCGCTCGACGCGAACGTGCCGGCGATCACTGTCATGGCGACGCAGATGCCCTACGCGGGGCGCGGATAGTCTGCGCGCAGCGCGAATTTTTCGCGGCGATGCGCCGTGGAAAAAAACGAAGTGACCGCACGCGATCAATTTTCGTGTTCGACATCTCCAGCCGCAGCGGTCGTTTTAGGATCGTCAACCCAGCCAGCATTCGCGCGGTGACGAGGCATTCTGCCGAGTCGGCCCGAGACGCCCGGCTAATTCTACCCATCATGCGAGACGAATATGTGCGCGGTGCCCTTGAGGTCATCGATGATCCCAATGTGCTCATCAATGTCGTATCGCGCCGGGTGAAGCAGCTCAAGCGCGGCAACCGCGCACTGGTCGAGTCGCTGGAAAAATTATCGCCGGAGGACACTGCGCTCCGCGAGATCATCGAGCGCAAGATCAGCTACGAACTGGCGACGCCCGCAGAAGTCGCCGCGCATCGCGGCTGAGCCTAATCCACTTTCACCCGGGCATCCCGCCCGGATCACGCAACCAACAAAGAAGCCATGGCCACAAAGAAACCAGCCCGCAAAGCAGCAAGCAAAACCTCCGCGAAGTCCGCTAAGGCGAAGAAGCCCGCCAAGCGCGCGAAGAAGTAATAGCGCGTTGCCTGCCGGACGGCCGCCGTCCTGCGCTCTGCGCAGGGCGGCGGCATTACGGCTTTGGCAGCGCTCTTGGGTTATATTATAGAATCATCGCGAGCCCGCCGCAGCTGGGTTTGGCAATCCACACGCTGGATTGCCGATGTCTCGTTGCGCACACGGCGCGTGATAGCTGAGGCTGCGCGGTCCGAGATCCGGCACCTGTTGAAATTGGAGACGAGTCCCGTGCTTTTGAGACGCCCTCTCGGCACGATTGGCCGTCTTGCGGCCCTGATTGTCGTCAGTGGGCCACTCCTTTGGGCCCAATCGTTGGACTCGATTGCCGTGGCCGACATCGATGGCCGGTCAACGACCCTTGCGCCGTTTAAGAGCCGGGTGCTGCTCGTCGTCAATGTGGCGAGCGAATGCGGACTGACCGGGCAATACGCAGGTCTGCAGGCTCTATTTGAGAAATACCGCGTCCGCGGCCTGTCGGTGCTTGGTTTCCCCTGCAATCAGTTTGGCGCGCAGGAGCCGGCCTCGAATGCCGAGATCAAGCAGTTCTGCGCCGCGAACTACCGCGTGACGTTTCCGATGTTTGCCAAGATTGATGTCAAGGGCCCGGGCCGCCACCCGCTCTACGGGGTGCTGGCCGGGAAGGGCGCGGTTTTTCCCGGCGACGTGCGGTGGAATTTCGAAAAATTTCTCGTCGGCCGGGATGGCAAGGTGCTGCGACGTTTCGCCGCCGATGTTGAACCGGATGCGGAGGAGCTTGTTGCCGCCATCGAAGCGGCGCTGGCGGCCAAGCCGTAGCGCCCTCGCTTCCGGCTACCGGGTGCCCGGCTGGGCACTGATCTCGATATAGACTTCGGTCGCACCTGACTCGGCCAGCCGATCGACGACCGCGCCAAGTTCGTTGAATGGACGCACTTCCACCGCCGTGGCGTTCGGGCCGATCTTGCAGACAAAGTTCCAAAGCGTGAAGCCCTCAGGCGGGCGCCGATGGTGCTGGCGCCGGGAATAGCGGTTGAGTTCCTGGCGAATCTTGTCGCGCACCCGGGCGGGGGCGAGGCGTTCGCTGGTCAGCGGAAAGGTTTTCTTCATGAGCTTTGGCTCCAACGGTGTGACGGTCGCGACGCCAAAGGCAACGCGAACGATGTCCGGCGCAGCAGGACAGATGGAACGCCATGGCGCGCTGCGCGCGCCTCGCGATGACAAGGCAAACCCTGCCCCTTCCTGGCGGACATTATTCTCGCTGTGGCTAGGCGGTTTGACAGGGTGGGGGCGTTACCATCCCCGTGCTCATTCGTCTATCGGCTGTGCTTCCCCTCCCTGAGCTTTCACCTTCATCGCGTCGGCTTGCCGTGCTCGTCTGCTCGGTTCTGGCCGTGGGTGGCTCTGCGCTCCTTGCGGCGACGCCGGATGCGGCGGCAGTTTTTCACACCAACGTGAAACCGCTGCTGGAAAAATATTGCTACGACTGCCACGGCAACGGCATCGGCAAAGGCAGCGTGACGCTGGATGAATTCGCCACGGATGCCGCCATGCTGGCGAAAAAAGATCTCTGGCTCGCCGCCCTGAAGAATGTCCGCGGCGGTCTCATGCCTCCGCTCGAGGATGACGCCCCTCGCCCCACGGCACAGGAGATCGCGACCCTTGAGCACTGGATTAAGTTCAAGGCGTTTGGCATCGACCCGCTCAATCCCGATCCCGGCCATGTCACGGCGCGCCGCCTCAACCGCGTCGAATACCGCAACACCATCCGGGATTTGATCGGCTTTGATTTCAACGCGGAGGTGGAGTTTCCCGCCGACGACACCGGCCATGGTTTCGACAACATCGGCGACGTGCTGACGCTCTCGCCGCTGCATCTTGAAAAATATCTGGCTGCGGCCGAGCACATCATCGACCGCGCGGTGCCCAAGGTGCCGAAGCTCGTGCGCGAACGCTCGGCCACCGGCCGCGATTTCCGTTCCACCACCGATGGTGGCAATGGGGATAGCCTCAATGCCCGCCGCGCCAACACGGTGGCCCGCACGTTCCAGGTGGACCGCGCCGATCGCTACGAGGTCGCGATCGAGTTGGAGACCCGCGGGACCTTCGATTTCGATGCGAGCCGCTGCGAGGTCATTGGACGGATCGACGGGGAGGAGCGTTTCCGCGAGCGGGTCGTCTGGGGTGAGACGCGGACATTGAAGCACGCGTTCACGGTCGATTGGAAACCGGGCGCCCATAGTGTCTCCTTTGAAGTCGTGCCGCTCGATCTGGTGACGACCAACGAAGCGGCCGTTGAGGCTGCGACCAAAGACCGGCAGAAAGCCCCGCGGCCCAGCTCCACCAGCGTGACCATGCGGATTGCCAGTGTGCAGCTGCGCGGCCCGCTGAGCCCGGAGCACTGGATCACGCCGGAGAACTACGAGCGCTTTTTCCCGAAAGGCCCGGCGCCGGCCGATGCGGCCGGCCGTGATCGTTATGCAGCCGAATTATTGAAAGACTTTGCGACCCGCGCCTACCGCCGGCCGGTCGATGCGCGCACGGTCGAGCGGCTCGCCGCCCTGGCGCGGCAGATTTATGAGCAGCCGCAGCGGACGTTCGAGGAAGGCATCGGCCGCGCGATGATGGCGGTGCTGGGATCGCCGCGTTTCCTCTTCCGCGTCGAGGCGCCCGAGGCGGGG
Organism: Opitutaceae bacterium; assembly: GCA_030693515.1. Classification (GTDB taxonomy): domain Bacteria; phylum Verrucomicrobiota; class Verrucomicrobiia; order Opitutales; family Opitutaceae; genus ER46. The sequence goes on along the minus strand of JAUYAK010000019.1, from coordinate 106,758 downwards.
GCCGTGGGCGCCTTCGCCGCCATCGATGAGCATGCGCTGGCTTCGCGGCTCTCCTATTTCCTCTGGTCCACGATGCCCGACACGGAGCTTTTCCAGCTCGCGGATCGCGGCGAGCTGCGCCGCCAGCTCAAGCCGCAGCTCGCGCGCATGCTCGCCGACCCGAAGGCGCGCGCATTGGTCCGCAACTTCACCGGCCAGTGGCTCCAGGCCCGCGACATCGAGTCTGTGCCCATCAACATGCGCGTCGTGCTCGGGCCCAGCGCGCCGAAGAACCGTGACGGCCGTATCGAGTTCGACGGCGCTTTCCGCCGCCTGATGCGCAGCGAGACGGAGATGTATTTCGAGCACGTGCTCCGCGAGGACCGGAGTGTGCTCGAGCTGATCGACAGCGACTACGCGTTTCTCAACGAGCGGCTCGCCCAGTTCTACGGTGTCCCGGATGTCGCGGGCGACGAGCTGCGCCTCGTGAAGCTGCCGCCCGACAGCCCGCGCGGCGGCGTGCTCACGCAGGGCACCGTGCTCACCGTGACCTCGAATCCCACGCGCACCTCGCCCGTGAAGCGCGGTCTCTTCATCCTCGAAAACATCCTCGGCACCCCGCCGCCTCCGGCGCCGCCTGACGTGCCGGACCTCGAGGCCGCGAAGGAAAAATTCGGCGACCGCGAGCCGCGCCTGAGCGAGATGCTGGCCGCGCATCGCAGCAATCCGCTCTGCAATTCCTGCCATGAGCGCATGGACCCGCTGGGTCTCGCCCTTGAGAATTTCACCGCGCTCGGCACGTGGCGCGACACCGAGGCGCGCCAGACGATCGATCCGTCCGGTCGGCTCATCACGGGCGAGAAATTTTCCGACGTGCGCGAACTCAAGCGCGTGCTCGCGCGCGATCGGGCGATGGATTTCTACCGCTGCCTCACCGAAAAGCTCCTCACCTACGCCCTCGGCCGGGGCATGGAGTATTTCGACACCCATACAATCGACGCGATCGCTGATCGGCTGGCCCGGGAAAACGGCCGCATGTCCGTGCTCCTCATGGGCGTGATTGAGTCGGCGGCTTTTCAAAAACTGCGCGTGCAATTGCCCGCGGACAAGACTATCACTTCCAACCTACCCGCCCCGTCGCTTTCCCAGGAGACCCGCCCATGAAACATCCCGCTCCGTTCCGTGACCCCAGTTTCAATCGCCGCCAGTTCCTGCGCGGGCTAGGTGCGTGCGTGGCGCTGCCCGTCTTCAGCTCAAGCCTGCGCCCGGTGGCCCGCGCGGCGGCCCCGCTGGCTGGGGAAGGCCTCGGCGTGACCGCCACGGGCGCCCCCTTGCGCATGGCGTTTGTCTATTTCCCAAATGGCGCGCTCCACGACAACTGGTGGCCGACAGGCGAGGGCCGCGACTTCACGCTCGCCAAGACCATGGAACCGCTGGCCCCGCTGAAAGGGTCCATCCAGGTTCTGGGCGGCCTCGATCACAAAAACGCCACGGCCGGCAACGACGGGGCGGGCGACCACGCGCGCGCCAACGCCACCTTCCTTACCGGTGCCCGCGCCCGCAAGACCGACAGTGCGGACATTCGCGTCGGTGTCTCGGTCGATCAAGTCGTGGCGCAGCGGATGGGCCACACCACCCGCTTTCCTTCGCTGGAGCTTTCCTGCGACGCGGTGCGCAAGTCCGGCCGCTGCGATTCCGGCTACTCCTGCGCCTACCAATACAACCTCTCCTGGGCCTCGGCCACGACGCCGATGGCCCCCGAGTCGAACCCCCGCCTCGTGTTCGAACGCCTCTTCGGCGCCGGTGCGCCGGGTGAGCGGGCGGGCAATTTTGCCGCGCGCCAGGCGACGCAGAAGTCGCTGCTCGATTTTGTGCTCGATGACGCCCGCACGCTGCAGCGCGGCCTCGGCCGCCGGGATCAGGAAAAACTCGACGAATACCTGACCGGTCTCCGTGACATCGAACAGCGCATCCAGCGTTCGGAAAAACACGGCGCTCTGCCTGAAATCGGACGGGAGACGCCCGCGGGCATCCCCGCCAACTACGGCGAACACATGGACCTGATGTTCGACCTGCTCGCGCTCGCCTTTGAGACCGACTCGACGCGCGTCTCGACCCTCCTGCTCGCCGGCGACGGCAGCAACCGCGCCTACCCGCAGATCGGCATCCCGGAGGGCCACCACTACTGCTCGCACCACCGCAACAACGACGACCTGATGGCGAAGGTGGGAAAAATCGACCGCTATTATATGGAGCGCTTCGCCCGTTTCCTCGCCAAGCTGTCCGAGAAAAAAGATTTGGATGGCCGCACTATCCTCGACAACTCGATGATCGTCTACGGGTGTGGCAACTCCGACGGCAACCGCCACACCCACCACAATCTCCCGATCGTGCTGGCCGGTGGAGGCGGCGGCACGTTGCAATCCGGTCGCTTCGTGCAGATGGGCGGCGTCCCCATGAGCAATCTCTTCCTCACGATGACCGACCGCATGGGCGTCAAGGGCGTCGAACGCATCGGCGATTCGAGCGGCCGTGTGACGGGCGTTTGAGTCGGAAGGGTGGGCGGGCACGTCCCGGTGCCCGCATCGTTGAACGTCAGCAGCGCGGATAATGCGGGCACCGAGACGTGCCCGCCCACCCAGCCGAGAGTTTGGAACTCAAGGGCGAGGGGTTTTACGGCTTGAGCAGCGGTGCCAGCACCGGTTGCCAAAGCGCGTAGCCAGCGGCATTGATGTGGAGCATATCCTTCACAAATAGCTCCGGGCGCGGCTGGCCGTCGGCCCCCAGCATCGGGGTGAAGATATCGGCGTAGGCCAGGCGCGGATCCTTGGCGCAGTCGGCGGCGATCAGGGCGTTGGCGGCGCGGATGGTGGCGATGTTCTTCCAGCGCGATGGGCTCGGTTTGATCGCGATGAAGACGATTTTCGTCTTCGGCAAGGCCGCGTGGATTTTGGCGACAAAGGCCCGGAAGTCCGCGTGCACCCGCTCGGGGGTCTTGCCGGCATTGAGATCGTTGTCACCGGCGTAGAGGACTACGGTCCGCGGGCGATAGGGCAGCACGATGCGGTCGGCGTAGAAGAGGCTGTCTTCAAGCTCCGAGCCCCCGAAACCGCGGTTGATCACAGGCAGACCGGGGAAGTCCTCGGTGAGTGTCGTCCATTTCACAATCGAGGAGCTGCCGACAAAGACGATGCCGCCGGGCGCCGGCGCGCGCGTGGCGTCGGCTTGGGTGAATTTGTCGATGGCCGCGGTCCATTTGGCGGGAGCGGCGAGGAGCGGCGCGGCGGCGGCGAGGCAGAGAGCAAGCGTGAACGTGGCGTGACGGATCCGGGAGTCAGGGCGGGGGCTTGGGTTCATGCGGTTTCGAGATCGTGGATTCCTGCAGTGCGCGGCAAGGATCACTTTTTCGCGCCAGCTCATTTGAATTGCTTGCGGAGCAAGACAAGTTTGACCCATTTTGGGAGTGACCAAACCGTCCCCCCGGCCTCCCAGCCGATCCCACAACCCCTCCGCCGTGGTCTCCGACCCGACCCAACCGTCTCACCCATGACAAACCCTACACCGCATACTACTACCCGACTGTGGCTGCGCGCCGTCGCGACGACGCTGTTCTGCTCGCTCCTGATGCTGGCTGGCCAAGCCCAGGCGGCCGACTCCGGCACCATCCGAGGCCGCGTCTTCAACCCCGTCTCCCAAGAATACGTGCGCAATGCCGAGGTGCGCCTTGAGGGCACCAACCAAGTGACCTACACCGAGGGCGACGGATCGTTCCAATTCATAGGCGTCGCGGCCGGCTCCGCCACGATTGCGGTCAACTACACCGGCTACACCCCGGTGAAGGAGACCTTCGCGGTCTCTGCGGGCCAGACTGCGGTCCGTGAGATTAACCTCACCAGCACGGCGGCCACCGCCCAGTCCAAGGATGGCGTGGTGCAACTCCAGGCTTTCACCGTCTCCCAGGAGCGCGAAGGCAACGCCAAGGCCATCATGGCCCAGCGCCGCTCGATGAGCATCACCACCTCGGTCGCCTCGGATATCTTTGGCGATGTTGCGGACAATAACGTGGGCGAATTCCTCAAGTATCTCCCCGGCGTGGACCTCGACTACGTCGAATCCGAGGCCCGCGGCCCCCGCCTCGGTGGCATGGACGCCCAATATGTGGGTGTCTCCTTTGACGGTATGCGCTCGGCCTCGGCGGACGCCAACCGTGGCGGCGGCACCAATTCCCGTGCCACCTCGTTCGAGGGCTTCTCCATCACCGCCATCGAGTCCATCGAGATCAACCGCACCACCGCGCCCGACTCCGATGCCGACAATCCGGCCGGCACGATCAACATGCGCACCAAGCGCGCCTTTGACCGCAAGGGCCGCACGCTCGCCTACAACACGAGCCTCAACTTCAACGCCGAGGAGTTCACCCTCAACAAGACCGCCGGTCCCCGCGACGGTTTCTCCTACAAGTGGAAGCCGAACTACCAGTTCGACTACGCCGAGTCCTTCTTCGACCAGCGCCTCGGCGTCTTGTTCGGCGCCAGCCGGGCCAGCTCCTACACCGAGCAATACATCGTCAACGTCGGCTACAACCGGTCGCCCAACGCCACCGACTCGCGCCCGATGGTCGCCCGCCAGATCGATTTCAAGGATGGCAACAAGACCATCCTCAAGGATGCGATGACCTTCACCGCCGACTGGAAGGCCACCCGCAGCCTCGTCCTCTCGCTCACGGGCATCTACACCTACACCGAGGGCGAGTTCTGGAACCGCAACTTCACCTTCGTGGCCGCCAACGACAACGCCAACGTCAACAACGGCCGCAACTCCGTCGGTGGCGACGGCATCACCACCATCATCGCCCGTCGCGAAGGCACCGCCAATTCCGCCACCTTGAACAACGGTGGCGGCACCTCGGCGAAGCTCACCTACACCCGCACCTTTTCTCCCCGCTTTGAGTGGAAAGAAGGCCGTTGGGTGGTGGATGGTGGCCTCGGCTACAGTCGCTCCGTCAATAATTACGATGCGCTGGAGCGCGGTTGGTCCAACAGCGAAGGTGGCGGTGTCGCCAGCGGTTGGACTGCCACCCGGCCGCACCAAGAGTCCTGGGAATGGACCATCCGCCAGACCTCCGGGGCCGACTGGTATGACCGCAACAGTTTCACGGACACCAATAGCCGCTCCGGCGGCACGCGGGTGAACAATGACAACCGCACTTGGATCACCGAGATTCGCAGTGCGCAACTGAACGCCCGCTGGGCGGTGCCCTTTTTGGAGCGCTTCCCGATTTCGCTCAAGGCCGGCGGCAAAGTCGCGGAGGAATCCCGCAACAACAACATCATCTCCGATTGGGACATCTGGTCCTACACCGGCCCCGGCGGCAATACCGTCACGCAGAATCCCACGACCGGCGCTTTCCAGAACGTGACTTACGGCAACTGGGGCAACCTTGGTCCCAAGTTCATCTCGCCGCATCCTTTCGATATGGGCACGACCAATGGCCTCACCGTCTTCAACATCAATGGCCAGCAAGGCATGCCGCCCCGCGTGAACCGTCAGGAAGTCCTGCGTCTCTTCCGCTCCAATCCCCAGCAGTTTGTCCACACGGGCACACCCGAGAATTACTACACGGCGTTCTTCGCCAACCCACGCGACTTCAAGCAGACCCTCAGTGCCGGCTATGCCCAAGCCACGGTGCGCTTCAGTCCCAAGCTCACGATGCTCACCGGCGTCCGCATGGAGGAGACCGAGAATGCGGTGAAGGAGTTCGATCCTCTCACGCGCGCCCAGATGATCGCGGCGGGCTACGCGGTCAACGCCCCCGGCACAGCCGGCGGCCGTGCGCTGACGCTCCCCGGCATCATCCACCAATACACCGCCAATCCCCGCGTCACCCGTGTAGGCTCCTACAGGAATTATTTCCCGTCGGTGATGTTTAAATATTACATCACGCCCGACTTCGAATTCCAGATTGGCTACAACAAGTCGATCTCCCGCCCGCCCATCGACAGCATCACCGGCCTCTGGGGTATCGACGAGGTCAACCAAATCGTCTCCGCCCCCAATGCCTCGCTCCTGCCTGAGTATCACAAAAAAATCCAGTCGCGCTTCGCCTACTACTTCCGCGGCAAGTCGCCCGGCCAGCTGACGCTCGACCTCACGCAGAACAAGGCGACCAACTTCCGTCAGCAATTCGAGTTCTCGGCCGATGAGTTCGGTGTCACCGATCCGGATTTCGCGCCCTACCGCTTCCGCACGACGATCAACAGCACGGAGGAGCAGACCTTCAAGTCGATGGACCTCGCCTACAACCAGACCCTCGGCTTCCTCCCCAGCGAGTATCTGCGCGGCATCAACTTCAATGTCGCGTTCTCGCGGGCCTACGCCGATCGCCGCCGTGGCAATCTCGCGCCCTACCGCGTCACGTCGCGCTTCAGCTACACCTACCGGAAGTTCAACGGCTTCATCGGCATGGTCCACCGCCCGGACACCCCGGCGAGCACGACCTACGGCGATTACTTCGGCAAGCAGACGCAGTTCGACGGCGCCCTCAACTGGCGCCTCACGCGCAACACGACGCTCTACACCCAGGTGCGTAACTTCACCGGCAAGCCGATTAGGTGGTATCACACCCCCCCGGGCGTCGTCGAAGGCCAGCAGCGCGTGCTCCGTCAGATCCAGGAATACGGCGCCAACTGGGTCTTCGGCGTCCGCGGCACGTTCTGATTCCGCCGCAGTTTCCAAAGCTCAAGCGCCGGCCATCCGCCGGCGCTTTTTCTTTCTCGTTGCACGCCGCCCGATCCAGCGAAGCAATCACCCGCATGTCTCGCAGTCGCACGCTCGCTGCCGGCCTCATTCTGGCCCTCGCGATCGTCGCGGCCTACGCGGCATCGCTGCGCGGTGCCTTCCTCTGGGACGATGACCTCCACATCACCGCCAACCCCACGATTATTGGGCCGCTCGGGCTGAAGGAAATCTGGACGACGGCGCGCGCGAATTATTTCCCGCTCGTGCTGACGAATTTTTGGGCGCAGCACGCCCTTTGGGGCCTCGACCCGCTCGGCTACCGCCTCGTCACGCTCGCCTGCCATGTGATTGCGGCGCTGCTGTTGTGGCGGGTGCTGTTCCGGCTGGGGGTGCCGGGGGCTTGGCTCGGCGCTGCGCTCTGGGCGCTCCATCCGGTGCAGGTCGAGTCCGTCGCCTGGATCTGCGAGCTCAAGAACACGCAGAGCGCTGTCTTCTTCCTCGCGGCGATTCTGTTCTGGCTGCGCTGGCTTGAGGTAAGGCGGGGCTCTGACTCGCCTTTGAAAGCGGAAGGATATTCCGAGGGCGGGTCACAGACCCGCCCTGCCATACGCGTGGCCTCCGCTCCTTATCTTCTTTCCCTCCTCTGCGCTCTCCTTGCCCTCCTGAGCAAGCCTTCGACCGTCATGCTTCCGGTCGCGCTCGCGCTCTGCGCGTGGTGGCGGAGCGGCCGCTTCACGTCGCGCGATCTGCCGCCGCTCGCGCCGTTCCTGGCGCTGTCGGTCGCCGTGGCGGGTTGGACGATCTGGGAGCAGAAGTTCAACTCTGGCGCGATCGGGCCGGAGTGGTCGCAGACCTTTCCTGAGCGGATCGCCATCGCGGGGCGAGCGGTGTGGTTCTATCTTGGGAAACTCGGCTGGCCCGAGCCGCTCATTTTTATCTACCCGCGCTGGATGATCGATGCGGGGAGCGCCACGGCGTTTCTCGGCGCCGCGGGGATCGGGGCGACGCTCGCCCTTTTTGCCTGGCGCAAGTGGCAGGGGGCGATGCTGGCGGCGCTCTATTTCGGTGCGCTCCTGTTTCCGGTCCTCGGCTTCTTCAACGTCTACTTCTTCCGGTATTCTTTCGTCGGCGATCACTTTCAATATTTGGCCAGCATGGGACCGCTGGCGCTTCTCGCCGCGGCGGTGGCTCGTTTGCCGCGCCGCCTCAGGGTGGGAGCGGGCGGCGCACTCGTAGTCGTCCTTGCCGTCCTTACCGTGCGCCAGACGCCCGTCTACGCCACCAACGAGGCCCTCTGGCGCCACACCCTCGCGCGCAATCCCGCCGCCTTCATGGCCTGGGCCAATCTGGGCGATACCCTCCGTCTAGCCGGTCGCTACGACGAGGCGATGGTCGCGTATCGCTCGGGCTTGGCGCTCCGCCCCGACGACGCCCCAGTGCTCAACGATCTCGGCAATCTTCTCGTCCTCACGGGGCGGCCGGCCGATGCGGTGCCGCATTTCGAGCGGGCGCTCGCGGCGCGGCCCGGCTACGCGGAGGCCCACTGCAACCTTGGCAACGCCCTCCGCGACCTCGGGCGCACCGATGAGGCGATCGGTCAGTTTCGCCGCGCGCTAGAACTCGAACCCGCCTACGGCGGCGCGCACAACAACCTCGGCATCCAACTCGCCGAGGCCGGTCGTTTCGCCGAGGCCGCGACGCATTTCGAGGCCGCCCTGCGCGCGTCGTCCGGCGACGCAAAAATCCGCGACAACCTCGTCCGCGCCCTCCATCGCCAAGCCGTCGCCCTGATCGCCGCGCAGCAATGGCCCGATGCCGCCACGCTGCTGCGCCGCGCGTCAGACCATGCGCCCGACTCCGCGGCTGTGCGAATGGCGTTGGCCGTCGCGCTGGCGCAGGCGGGCCAGCTCGACGCAGCCGTGCCGCATTTCGAGGCCGCGGTGCGGCTCAATCCCCGCGACGCGGAGGTGCGGGAGAATTTCGGCCGGGTGCTGGGCGCCCTGCGGCGGCCGCGCGAGGCGTATGAGCAACTGGAGGAAGCGGCCCGGCTCCGGCGCGAGGCACCGCGGTGATGGCCTGAGGGTGGGGCCGCTTCTCCGAAGCGGCTTGGGTTCCGGCCTGCGAATCGCCCTGTAGCCCAGGCCGGCTGCGGAGAGCCGGCCCCACCGCCTTGCCAAGGCCTCAGCCATGCCCAGCGTCGGAACCATGCGCCTTTTTCTCCCCGGGCTCCTCCTCATGGCCGTCTCTTCCCACTTCACTTTGGCTGCTTCGCCTTATCCCAGCGCGGTCCGCGGCTCGCACACCGACACCTATCACGGCACCCCGGTCGCCGATCCCTACCGCTGGCTGGAGGATCTCGATTCGCCGGCGACGGCGGCGTGGGTCGCCGAGCAGAACCGGCTCACCTCCGGCCTGCTCGAAAAACTGCCGCAGCGGGCCACGTTTCAGGCGCGGCTCACCGCCCTTTGGAACTACGAACGCATCGGGCTCCCGCTGAAGGAGGGCGGGCGCTATTTTTTTTCCAAGAACACGGGCCTCCAGAACCAGGCCGTCTTCCACGTGCAGGAGAGCCTCGCGGCCGCGCCGCGCGTGCTCATCGATCCCAACACGCTCTCCGCCGATGGCACGGTGGCGCTCACCGCGACGCGCGTCTCACCCGATGGCCAGTGGGTCGCCTACGGCATCGCGGCGGCGGGCTCGGACTGGAATGAGTTTCGGGTCCGCTCCGTGGACTCCGGCCAGGACACGGCCGACGTGATCAAGTGGGTCAAGTTCTCCGGCGTCTCGTGGACGCGCGACAACGCGGGCTTCTTCTACTCCCGCTATCCGGCGCCCTCGGCCGAGGCCGGCACCGCCAAGACCTTCAGCGGGCTCGCCCACCAGCGGCTTTATTACCACCGGCTCGGCACTCCGCAGAGCGAGGACCGTCTGATCCACGAGGTGAAGGAGGAGCCCCGCTGGTTTGTGCGCGGCGGCATCACGGAGGATGGACGCTACCTTGTCATCACGATTAACCGCGGTTCGTCGTCGGAGAATCTCCTGCGCTATGTCGACCTCGGGGATCCGCGCCGTCCGCGGCTGGACGCGCCGGTGCAGCCGCTCACCACAGATTGGATCGGTGAACACCGTGTCATCGGCAACGACGGTGCGACGCTTTACGCCGTCACCAACCATCAGGCCCCGCGCAAACGCATCGTCGCGATCGATCTCGCGGCTCCGGCGCAGTGGCGCACCCTCGTGCCCGAGAGCGCCGACGTGATCGACTCGGTCGAGATCGTGGGCGGAAAATTCGTCGTGAAGACGATGCGCGACGCCAGCAGCCGGCTCGCGGTCTTTGCCAAGGACGGAAAACCCCTGGGCGAGATCGTGCTGCCCGGCCTCGGCTCGGTCGGCAGCATCAGCGGCCGCGAGGACGAGGACGAATTTTTCTACAACTTCACCTCGTTCGCGCGCCCGACCACGAATTTTTGCCACAATGTCGCGACCAATGCCGGGGCGGTCTTCAACGCGCCCAAGGTCGCGTTCAGCCCGGACGACTACGAGACGCGCCAGGTCTTCTATGCCTCGAAGGACGGCACGCGCGTCCCGATGTTCATCACGCACCGCAAGGGCCTGAAGCTCGACGGCGCCGCCCCGACGATCCTCTACGGCTACGGCGGTTTCGACATCTCGCTCACGCCGTCCTTCTCGGTGGCGAACCTCGCCTGGATGGAGGCGGGCGGCGTCTTTGCGCAGCCCAACCTCCGCGGCGGCGGCGAATACGGGAAGGCGTGGCACGACGCCGGCACGAAGGAGAAAAAGCAGAATGTCTTCGACGACTTCATCGCCGCGGCCGAGTGGCTCTTTGCGAACCGCTACACCTCGCGCGAAAAACTCATCCTTTTTGGCGGGTCCAATGGTGGCTTGCTCGTCGGCGCCGTCATCAACCAGCGGCCGGACCTCTGCCGCGTCGCAGTGCCGGCGGTCGGGGTGATGGACATGCTGCGCTTCCACAAATTCACGGTCGGCTACGCGTGGACGAGCGACTACGGCTCGAGCGACGAAGCGGCCGGCTTCAAGTATCTCTCGGCCTACTCGCCGCTGCACACGATCAAGGCCGGGGCAAAGTATCCCGCCGTGCTCGTGCTCACCGCCGACCACGACGACCGCGTCCATCCGGCGCACTCCTTCAAATACGCCGCTGCGATGCAGGCCGCCGCGGCAACCGATCTGGAGCAACGCCCCGTGATGATCCGGATCGAGACGAAGGCTGGCCACGGCGCCGGAAAACCCACCTCGAAGGCGATCGAGGAGGCCGCCGATCGCTTGGCGTTCGGGGCGCACTTCACGGGGCTGTGAGGTAGCCGGCGGGCGTCCCTGCCCGCTGGTGCCTAGAGTAGGGCGGGTCTGCGACCACAGCCGTCCCATAGCGAAGAGGAAGAAGGGGCTCGGGGGCGCGGTTCAAACCTGCCAGAAGGCCGGGTGTGAAAAAACCGAACTCATCGCACCCGAGCCGGCCGCAAGCGACCGTGCTGCGCCAGCTCGTCGAACTCATTCCCGCCCATCTCGTGCCCCAGCTTGCGCGCACCCACGACGTCGACCGGCAGGCGCGCACCTTCAGCCCGTGGAGCCATGTCGTCGCGCTGCTCTACGCGCAGCTCAGCCACGCGCTCAGCCTGAACGATGTGTGCGACGGCCTGCGGCTGTGGGCCACGCCGCTGCGCGCCCTGCGCGGCGCCACGCCGCCCTCCCGCAACGCCCTCAGCCACGCCAACCACCTGCGCTCCAGCGCGCTCGCCGAGCAGCTTTTCTGGCGCGTGCTCGGGCACCTGCAGCGCAGCTTCCCGCGCTTCGGCCGGGGCGCCACGCGGGGGCTGGCGTGGCGGTTCCGCCGCACGATCCACGTGGTCGACGCGACCGTCATCCAGCTGGTCGCCGGCTGCCTCGACTGGGCGCGCCACAACCGCCGCAAGGCCGCGGCCAAGTGCCACCTGCGGCTCGGTCTGCGCAGCCTGCTGCCGGGCTTCGTGGTCGTCGGCTCCGCGCGCGAGTCGGAACTGGCGCGGGTGCGCGCGCTGTGCGCGGGATTGCGGGAGGGCGAGATCGTGCTCTTCGACCGCGGCTACCACTGGCTTGCGCACTTCTGGGAGCTGACCCAGCGCGGCGTCTTCTTCGTCACCCGTCCGAAGGAAAAGCTCGGGCTGAGGGTCGTGCAGAGGCTCCCGCGCGGCGCCGACCCGCGCATCCTGCGCGACGACCTGGTGGTGACGACGGGCGGGTGGGTGCGCGGGGACTATCCGGGGCGGTTGCGGCGCGTGACCGCGCGCGTGGTGGTCGACGGCGAGGAGCGCGTGATGGAGTTTCTCACCAACAACCTGACCTGGGGCGCGGCGAGCGTGGCCGGGCTGTATCGGTGCCGCTGGCAGATCGAGGCGTTCTTCAAGCAGATCAAGCAGACGCTGCAGCTGGCCGACTTCCTCGGGCGCAGCGCCAACGCGGTGCAGTGGCAGGTGTGGACGGCGCTGCTGGCCTACGTGCTGCTGCGCTTCCAAGCGTGGTGCGGCGCGTGGGCGCACAGCTTTGCGCGGCTGTGCTGCGTGCTGCGCGCGGCGCTGTGGCAGCGGCGCGACCTCGCGCAGCTGCTGCGCCGCTATGGGACAGCCGGTGGGGACTGCGCCCTGCTCGCACCGCTGCGCCAGGGCTGGCTGCCCGGCTTCGCCGCCTGAGTCATGGGACAGCACCGGGGCTTTTCTCGCCGCTTCACGGACCCAGCACCAAAATCCTGCATTGGCCTCCCGCGCCTTTCCCGCGCGCCCCGCTCGGGGCGGCGGCGCTTCCGCGCCCGCCTCCGCCGCTTATGGGATGGCTGTGGTCCGAGCCCCGCCCTACTTCTCAAGCCCCGGAAATCACTTCCGCATCCGCTTCGGGTCGCCTGCCGGATCGAAGAAGCGCTTGCCCTCCTTCGCCGTGTCCCAGACGTCGCTGACCTCGCGCATCACGGGGAGCACGGTCTCGTCGGACAGGGTGCCGAGCGCTTGGTGGGTGGCCTTGCGCAGGGCGCGGTTCGCGTCGCGCTTGTCCTGCTTGCCGCTGGCCGCGGCGGTGACGCTGGCGATGGAGTGCTTTCGCTTGGAGCGGCTCATTGAGGACCTTTGATTTGCAAAATAGTCGAAGGTGCGAACGGCTTCGTTCCTCACACTCCTACTTATTCGGCTTTTCGACAATCAACCGTCGGAGCAGAGCCTTCAAGTGAGCAAGCTGCCCACCGCCGAATTTGGCTCTGATTGAAAGCGAGCCATCCTGCTCTTTGGGTTCGTTAGCCAGAGCGCACTCCAATTCTGCAATTCGCACTGAGTAACCAATGATCATCAACTGACGAGGCGTAAGGCCGTCAGCGGCTGAGACTATAAGGCGATTTCGTTCATCTTCTGAAAACCGCTCATCCCGTGGTGGAATTCCGACGAGAAAGTATCCCATCGCTTCGGAAAGCTCGAACGACTCCTCACGCTGTCGCTGAACAAACTGACGCAACTCGTGGATTGACGAAAACCGGAGCGGCGAATCCAACACCTGCGGTGATGAATTCTGGGAAAATGCCTGGTTGATAAATGCGGCCGCCATCAAGGCGAATGCTGCCCATGGTTTCATGATTGCTAGAGTTAGTGTTTCCCGTGCCGAGCGATCACGCTCACTGCTTCGGGTTCGGCGTCGGCGTGGCGCTGGGCGCGCCCTGCCCGCCACGGCGTCCGCCGGTGCCGGGAACGGGGCGTGTTAGATTGGCGGTGGCATCCTTTGCGGCCTGTGTCTCGACGCCCGGTTTGCCGAGGAAGCCGAGGTCACGCATCCATTCGATGTAGCGTTCGTGCCACGTGCCGAAGGCGATGCCACCACGGTTCGTGAGGCCGCCAGTCGAGGGCGGGTCGCCGGCGAAGGGCGTGTCGCCGGGGTGGCGGCCGCGGGCGTAGATATGCATCTCCACATTCGGGATGCCGGCGTTGAGCATGGCGGTGAACCAGTCGTTGGCCCAAATCGCGTGGCCACGGTCGCCCCAACCGGCGCAGACGGTGAAGCTGGGCGGTGCGTCGCGCGGGATGGCGGGCGGTTTCCACTCGGTGCCGGCCGCGGATGCGTTGGGTCCGCGCGGTGCCGTAAAAGGCGTCGGGCCAGGATAAACAACGCCGACAAAATCCGGCCGCGACGAAATCGCGGCGAAGGGATTGCCGGGCACGTTATTCTTCGCATCGAACTCCTCCCAGAAAAGCCCGGCGGGCGTCGCCAGCTCCGCCCCGGCCGAGAAACCCATGATGCCGATCTTCTTCGGATCGATTTTCCACTGCTCGGCGTAGGCGCGCACGACCTTGACGGCTTGCTGCGCATCATAGACGGCATCGGTGCGGGCGTTGTAGCCATCGCGGCGGAGGCGGTTGCGGAGGATGACGGTATTGATGCCGTAGTTGGAAAAGAAGGGCACGAAGTCCGCGCCCTCGCCGCCGACGTTGAGCGTGTTGTGCCCGCCGCCGGCGACGACGATTACGACGGTGCCGGTGTTGAGCGCGCGATTGCCGGCGTGAAACTCGATCGAGGGGTTGTGGATGTTGACGATGCTCGCGATGCGACCCGGCGCGGCGCCGTTCATGTTATAGACTTCGGCCTCCTTAAGTTTCTCCGCCTTCAGGTAGGGCGAGCCGGGCGGGAAGAGCGGGACGACCACGCCGCCGGGGAGGATGGGCTGCGGCGCGTAAGGTGCATCCGTCACGGAGCCGGGTTTGGGAATACCGAGGGGCGCGGGGAGTTTCGGCAGCGGGGGCGTGACAGCGTCGGCGGAGTGGAGGAGGGGTGTGCCCGTTGCGACCAGCAGGCCAAGGGCGAGGCGAAGCGACGAATACTTGGGGGAGGGCATGAGAAAATTGGGGAGCGAAAAGCGACCGGCTGGACGCGGGGGAGAGGAAGAGGTTGTCCAAGGGGACGGGTGAAGCCGCTGGCCCGCGCCTGCGCCTCAACTCTTCTTCACAAAGCACGCCTTGAGCGCGAGGGCGACACCGTCGATCTTGCAGTCGATCTCGTGGTCACCGGCGACGAGGCGGATGTTCTTGGCCGTGGCGCCGCCCTTGAGCACGCCGGAGCCGCCGCGGAGCTTGAGATCCTTGATCAGCGTGACGGTGTCGCCATCGGCGAGCACGTTGCCGTGGGCATCCTTCACCACCCGCGCGGTCTCGGGTGTGGCCTCCACCGGCCATTCGTGGCCGCAGGTCGCGCACTCCCAATGCGCGGGGTGGGAGAGCACGTCCTCGAGCGTGCAGGCGGGGCAGGTGGGTTTGGACATGGTCGCAGGAAGGGAAGGCGGGCCTCGCGGTCCAACCTCAAGGTTTCAGCCAGCGCTTGAACCAGTCGCGGGCGAGGACGAGCGACTCGGGGTTCACCTTGTGCGCGGTCTTGGGCTGCACGTGGAGAACAAACTTCTCGTCGGCTCCGGCGGCGCGATACGCGGCGCGCGCGGTGTCGGCGCAGAGCTGCAGGCCGGGCATGGGTGTGCGCGGATCAATTTCGCCGTTGATGGCGAGGAGCGGGCGCGGGGCGACAAGCGGGAGCATCGCGGGGCCGTCGAACTCGCGATCCAAGCCTGGCGCGACCAGGGTGTAGAAGTGGTGGACGAAGTCGCCGTCGGGCTGGGCCACGCCGCGATCCTGGGCGGCGCCGTCGAAGGCGGCCTGCACCGTGCCGATGCGCGACTGCCAGGCATTGTTCTCCGTCGCCCAGCGAAAGCTCTGCACGCCAATGCACGGGACCGCGACCGCGATGCGCGGGTCGGCCGCCGCGGCGAGATACAGCTCGATGCCGCCTTTGGAAAACCCGATCGCACCGATGCGGCGCGCATCGATGTCGTCGCGGGTCTCGAGGTAGTCGATGAGTCGCATCACATCCCAGGCAGTGTCGTAGAAGAAAGGGAGCCCCTTGCCGGTGCGGAAGGTGCGGAGGATCGCCTCGACGTATTCCTTGGATTTCGCCGCTGCTCCGGCTTGGGCGCGCGCCCCATGATGGCGGCCGTCGATGGCGACGGCGACGAAACCGTCGCGCGCCAGCTCGGCCATGAGCGGGCGCTGGCTCTCCTTATTGGCGCCGGTGCCGTGCAGCACGATGACGGCGGGGCGGCGGCCGGTGGCGGTGGCGGACTTGATCAGCAGGCCGGGCACGCGTTGCGTCGCCTCCGCAGAAAAGCTGAAGGTGATCTCCGTCAAGCCGCTCTTCGCGACGGGCGCGCCGACTTCGGCGGCCAACGGCACGAGCGGGCGCTCAAGGAGCTTGAGGAACGCGGCGCGGGTGTCGGCGGCGTGCGCTGCGCAAGCGAGCGCGAGGGTGAGGGCGGCAAGGGGAAGCCGGTTCATGGGGCGATAGATGCTGGTGTGGGCTGACACTGCAAGCGGACATGAGGTAGGGCGGGTCTGTGACCCGCCCTGCTTTTCACTTCTTCGCGAGCACGCGGTTGAGCGCACTCACGATGGCTTTGATGGAGGCGAGCTCGATGTTGGTGTCGATGCCGGCGCCGTAGAGGGTGAGGTTTCGCTCCGTCTTGATCTGGATGTAGCTCACGGCGCAGGCCTCGGAGCCTTTGCCGAGGGAGTGCTCAGCGTAGGAGAGGACCTCGAACCTTGGGATCTCGATTGCATCGAGCGCATGGACGAAGGCGTCGATCGGGCCGTTGCCTGTGCCGGTCAGCTGGTGGACTTCGTCATCAAGCGTCAGCGTGGCTTCGCATTTCACCGCGCTGTCGCGCTCCGTGGTCTTGAAGTGCTGGAGCACGATGGGCGCGGTGCGCTCGAGATATTCGCTGAGGAAGACGGCATGCACTTCGTCGGAGGTGAGCTCGGTGCCCTTCCGGTCGGCGACGTCGTTGATGATCTTGCCGATTTCCTTGTGCATCGGCTTCGGGAGCGAGTAGCCGAAATCGTTTTCGAGCACGTAGGCGACGCCGCCTTTGCCGGACTGCGAGTTGATGCGGATGATCGCCTTGTAGCTGCGGCCGATGTCGGCGGGATCGACGGGGATGTAGAGCACGTCCCACGGTTCGCCGGGCTTCTGCGCGGCCCATGATTTCTTGATCGCATCCTGGTGCGAGCCGCTGAACGCCGTGAACGTCAGCTCGCCCGCGTAGGGCGCGCGCGCGGGGACTTCGAGGCGCGTAGTGCGCTCATAGATCTCGCGGATGGCGTTGATGTCGGAGAAGTCGAGGCCGGGGTTGATGCCCTGCGTGTAGAGGTTCAGCGCGACCGTCACGACATCGAGGTTGCCCGTGCGCTCGCCGTTGCCAAAGAGCGTGCCCTCGACGCGATCGGCGCCGGCGAGCATCGCCAGCTCCGTCGCGGCGATGCCGGTGCCGCGGTCGTTGTGCGTGTGCAGCGAGATGAGCGTGCAGTCGCGACGCGTGAGGTGCGTGCACATCCACTCGATCTGGTCGGCGTGGACGTTGGGCGTGGCGTATTCGACGGTGGCGGGGAGGTTGAGGATGATCTTGTCCTGGCGCGTGGGCTGCCAGACGTCGGTGACGGCTTCGCAAATCTCCAGGGCGAAATCGAGCTCGGTGCTGCAGAAGCTCTCGGGTGAATACTCGAAGCGCATACGCGTGCCGGCGGCGACGAGCGGCGCAGAGTGCTTTTTTACCCACGCGGTGCCGTCGGTCGCGATCTTCACGATGTCGGCGCGGGTCGCGTTGAAGACGTGCTTCCGCTGCGCGGGCGAGGTGGAGTTGTAGAGGTGGAAGATGGCGTTCTTCGCGCCGCGGAGCGCCTCGATGCTGCGGGTGATCAGCTCCTCGCGGCACTGGCAGAGGATCTGGATCGCGACATCATCCGGAATGCGGTTTTCCTCGATGAGCCGGCGGCAGAAATCGAATTCGATCTGCGAGGCGCTGGGGAAGCCGACCTCGATTTCCTTGAAGCCGATGCGGACGAGCATCTCGAAATACTCGAGCTTCTCCTCGACGCTCATGGGCTGGGCGAGGGCCTGGTTGCCATCGCGGAGATCGACGCTGCACCAGATCGGCGGGTGCGTGAGCGTGCGGCCGGGCCACTGGCGGTGAGGCAGATTTACCGGCGGAAAAGGCCGGTATTTGGTGACGGGAGCGGATTGCATGACGAACGGGAGAAAGGTTGAACAAAACTGACGGGGAAATGCGAGCAGACGAAACGTCATCCCGCGGCAGGGCGGGCAACGGAAACATTCAGGCCAACGCACGACCCGCCGCTAGGCGGCGTCCTCAAAGGTCGTGCGCGTTCGTAAGTCGAAGCAGAGCCTGGAGCGAAATTCGCATCTGGGTGGCTGAGGTATCGGCGTGACGCAGCGAAAGTCAAGGGCCCGGTCCCTCCATGACCAGCCCCGGCCACAATCGTTCTGCGTGGTAGGGCCCGAGCTTGCTCGGGCCTTTCCCGTGCCAACGCCCGGCGCGAGCGAGCTCGCGCCCTACCGATTCGAGATCGGTTCCCCTCGGCCGGGAGCTTGCCAGTGGCGCAGCGCGCATGCATCGATAGAGGCACCCCGGATGAACCCCGCCCACGAGTTTCTGAACCATCTGACGCGCCGGCAGTTTTTCTCCGGCGCCGGATTGGCGATGGGTGGTGTCGCCCTGAACATGCTCGCGCCGCGCCTGCGGGCGGCCGCCGGGCGGCAGAATCCCCTTGAGGCGCGCGTGCATCCGCCGCTCGCGGGCTTCCCGCACTTCGCGCCCAAGGCGAAACGCATCATCTACCTCCACATGAACGGCGGGCCCTCGCAGCTCGACACGTTCGACTACAAGCCCGGCTTGCAGGAGCGCTTCGACCAGGACCTGCCCGAATCGATCCGGATGGGCCAGCGCATCACCACGATGACGAGCGGGCAGACGCGTTTCCCCGTCGCGCCCTCCATCTTCAAGTTTGCCCAGCACGGCCACAGCGGCACGTGGGTCAGCGACCTGCTGCCCTACACCTCCAAGATCGTCGATGAGATCGCGGTTGTGCGCAGCGTGCACACCAACGCGATCAACCACGATCCCGCGTGCACGTTTTTGATGACGGGCAGCGAGATTCCCGGGAAAGCGAGCCTCGGCTCGTGGCTCAGCTACGGGCTCGGCAGCGAGAACAACGACCTGCCGGCCTTCGTCGTGCTCACGCCGAAATTTTCCCCGAAGGTCGCAGCACAGGCGCTCTTCACGCGCATGTGGAGCAGCGGTTTCCTACCCACCTCGCACACCGGTGTGGCGCTGCGCGCGCAGGGCGATCCGGTGCTCTTTCTGGAAAACCCCGCCGGCGTCGATGCCGCCACGCGCCGCTCGATGCTCGACTCGCTCGGCGAGTTCAACCGTCTCTCGCACGCCCGCTACGGCGATCCCGAGACGCTCACGCGCATCGCGCAATACGAGATGGCGTTTCGCATGCAGACGAGCGTGCCCGAGCTCACGGACTTCAGCGGCGAATCGCCGGCCACGCTCGACCTCTACGGTCCCAAGGTGAAGGAGCCGGGCTCGTTTGCCGCGAGCTGCCTGCTCGCGCGGCGCCTCGCCGAGCGCAACGTCCGCGTGATCCAGATCAACCACCGCGGCTGGGACCAGCACGGCACGCTCCCCGAGCATCTCAAGATCCAGTGCCTCGACACGGACCAAGGCTGCTACGCCCTCATCGCCGATCTGAAGCAACGCGGCCTGCTCGACGACACGCTCGTCGTTTGGGCCGGCGAGTTCGGCCGCACGGTCTATTCGCAGGGCACGCTCACCAAGACCAACTACGGCCGCGATCACCACCCGCGCTGTTTCAGCGTGTGGCTCGCCGGCGGGGGCGTGAAGGGCGGACTCGTCCATGGCGAGACCGACGACTACTCCTACAACATCGTGAAGGACCCCGTGAGCCTGCACGACCTCAACGCCACGCTGCTCCACTGCATGGGCGTGGACCACGCGAAGTTTAGCTTCAAGTCACAGGGCCTCGACCAGCGCCTCACGGGTGTCGAGCCGGCGCGGGTCGTGAGGGATATTCTGGCGTGAGGCGAAACAGGCGGTGCGTTTAGCCCGGCAACTCCGCCAGTGCTGTTTCGATGTCCGGCGGATTCCACCAGATATTCTTGCCGGCATCGGCGGCGAGGACGCGCGCGGCGTTGTAGCCGCAGAGGCCGGTGACATTGCCGCCGGGATGCGTTGAGCCACCGCAGAGGTAGAGGCCGGGGACGGGGGTGCGGTAGTTGCCGGCGCCGGCGAAAGGGCGGTTCCAGCCGATCTGGCCCTGGGCGAAAGAACCGACGAGCAGATCGCCGCCGCGCATCTTGGGAAGTTCGCGCTCGGTATCAAGGGGCGAGCGCGTGAACGCATCGAGCACCGCGCCGTCGAGGTTGGGTGCGAACTCATTCCATTTCGCGAGCAGGCGGCGACCGTGGGCCTCGCGCTCGGCGTCCCAGTGGCGCGCGTCGCCGCGCAGGGCGTAGGGCAGTTTTTCCCAGAGGAAAGCGGTGTGCCGGCCCGGTGGTGCCTGCGTGGGATCGAAGAGGGTCGGGCACGCGCCCCACGCGACGGTGGCGGGAATCTCGCCGCGTTTGTGGGCGGCGACGATGTCGTGAAACTGGCCGAAGCGTTCAAGACCGACGATGAACATGAACGCGCGCTCCAGCTCCGGCCGATGCGCGGCGGCCGTCCACTGCGGCGGCTCGCTCAGCGCGACATTCAGCGCGAAGAGCGGGGCGAGGAGATTGTAGTCAAACCGCGCGGCGTTCGCCCGGAGTTCGGGCGGAGCGAACTCTTCCGGGAGCAGATCGAGGAAAGTTTGCTGCGGGTTGAGGCCGGAGACGACGGTGTCCGCCGTGATCGTTTCGCCGGTGGCGAGTTCGACGCCGGCGGCGCGACCCTGGCGCAGCACGATGCGGCGCAGCTCGACGCCGCAACGGATTTCGCCGCCGTGCGCGGTAACGGCGGCGACGAGACCGCGCGCGAGCTGGCCGGAGCCGCCGATGCACATCTGGGCCTTGGACGGCGAGGCGAGCAGCGCGGGAATCGCGTGACCAAACCCCGGCAGCCGAAGATCGATTTCGCGGAGCCCGTTAAAAAAGAGCAGGCCGGCGCGCACGGCGTCGTGCTCAAACTCGCGCATGACGAATTCCAGCGGCGAGAGCGCCGAGATTTCGAGCAACCGGCGGCCCAACGCGCTGCGCTCCAGCAGCGCGCGGCGGCGGGCCGGTTCCAGCGGCGGGCACTGCGATTCTGGGATGAGGATTTTTTCGACGATGGGGCGAAACTCCTCTGTCCAGCGCCGCAGCGCGTCGGCGTCGCGCTGCGAGAACTCGGCGAACGACGCCGCGGTGCGGTCGAGGTCGGTCCACCATTCGAGCGCGCGGCCATCGCGGAGGAGCATCGCGACATTAAGTTCCGGCTGGAGATAGCGGATGCCGTGGCGCTCCAGCTCAAGATCGCGGAACCACGGCATCTGCGTGATCGCGCGGTGGAAAAATGAATGCGGGTGGTGCGTGAAACCGGGCAGCCGCGGATTCTCCAGCGTGCGCAGGCCGCCGCCCGGTGCGGCGGCGCGGTCGAGCGCGAGGGTGCGCAGGCCGCAGCGCGCGAGGTAGGCCTGCGCGACCAGGGCGTTGTGGCCGGTGCCAAGAAAAAGCGCGTCGTAGTGCGGCATCCCCCGAGGGGCTACTTCAGCGACTTCAAATGCGCAAACAAATCGCTGACGTGCTCCGAGGGCAGGGCCTCGATCAGACCCTCGGGCATGAGGGAGCGGCGGGTGTAGCCGGCGGAACGGATATCCTTCCGAGCGAGGCGGCGCTCGTCGGCGCCCGGAATGCGGACGATGATCGCGTCGGCGGTCTCGTTGACAAGGAAGGCGTCGAGGACGCTGCCGTCGGTGAGGGTCACGCGGTAGGTGCGGTAGGCGCTCTCCATCGCCGCGCTCGGCGTGAGGATGTTGCGGAGCAGGGCCTCGACGCCGGTGTTGCCGACGCCGTCGAGCGGCGGCGCGAGCTGGCCGCCCTTGCCGGCAAAGGCGTGGCACGAGAGGCACAGCGCGGTAAAGAGCTCGCGGCCGTGATCGGGATTGCCGCGAGCGTTGGCGAGCCGGCGGAACTGCGCGAATTTCGCGGACTCCGCCGCAGCCTCGGCCGGAGTGAGCGGCGCGGGCGTGTCGCTCGCGGTGTCGCCGCCGAGTTTTTTCCAGAGCGTAGCCACGTGGGTGTCGTCCGGCAGCACGGCGTGCAGGCGGTCGAGCGTGGCGAGGCCGATATCGGCTTGCGCGACGGTGCCGGCGCGCAGGCCGGCGACGAGGGCCCTCGCACCGTCGGGGGAACCGGCGAGGCCGCTCAGGGCCCGGCCGCGCGCGGCGACAGTGAGTTTGGGCAACAGGCCGACCAAGAAGGCGGGCGCTCCAGGCACCGTGCTGGCGACGAGCGCGGCGACGGCCTCGTCGCGCAGGGGAGCCTCGGTGGATTCCAGGGTGATCGTCGCGAACAAAGGCAGCGGACCTGCACCGATTTCGCGGAGCGCACGCAAGGCGGCGAGGGCGAGCTGGGACTTGGGCTGCCGCCAGTGTGATTCCACGGCCTTGGTGAGGTCGGGGGCGAGTGCGGCGAGTTTGAACGCGCTCGCGACCTCGGCGCCGAGGAGTTGATCCGCAGGGGTGGCGCTGGCGAGTTGGAGGCGGGTCGCGGAGGTGAGCGCGGGGGACAGCGGAGTCGCATCCAGGCCGGTGCGGAACGCCAGCAGCGCGCGCAACACGGCGACGCGACCGGTGGGGGTGGCGAGCGCGGTGGCGAGGGTGTCGCGGACGGAGGGTTCGGCGAAGTGCGCGGCGAGGGCGCGCACCTCCTCGTCGCTCAGTGGGCGCTTGAGCGCTGGAGCGAGGCGCGTGAGACCGAGCGCGGCGTCTTTGCCGCCGAGGGCGAGCGTGGCGAGGACGCGGTTCTCCAGCGGGAGCGCTCGACCTTCAGAGGCGGCGAGGAGCGCGGTGGTCGCGGCGGGATTCACCTCCATCGCCCAGCGCGCGAGGTAACGCTCGAACTCGCGTTCGTAGCGGGGCCAGGTTTCGGCGTCGGCGGGCAGGGATTCGCCGCCGAGTTTTGCGGCGAGCGCCATGACCTTCGCGCTGGCGCGGGAGACACGCCGCAGGGCGTCGCCGAGCGCGGCGCGGACGGAAGGCGCGGGATCCGAGACGAGCGGTGCGGCGACCGAGAGAAACTCGGCCTCTGGGCGAGGCTGGGCAGCAGCGAGGCGGACGGCTTCATGACGGATGGTGGCGGCGGGATCGGCGGCGAGATTTACGAGCAGTGAAGTGGCGACGGTCTGGAGGCTCTCTAGCGCCCAGAGGGCGGCGAGACGGCGGTCGGTGGCGGCGGTGCGGTCGGCGGCGATCTGCGCGAGATCGGGGGCGAGGGCGGTGGCGCGGCGGTCGCCGATTTCAAGCCAAGCGAGACGGGAGACGAGGGCGTTGGCTCCGCCGAGCTGGGCGAGGAGCGCGCGGTCGTCGAGCTGGGTGAGATCGGGCGGCGTGAGGCGCGGCTGGTCGCGATGGCGGATGCGCCAGATGCGGCCGCGGGTTTTGTCGCGGTCGGGATGCGCGCGGGGGACTTCGTTGTGCGAGATGATTTTGTTATACCAATCGACGATATAGAGCGCGCCATCGGGGCCAAAGTGCAGCGCGACGGGGCGGAACCATTTGTCGTCGGTCGAGAGAAAATCGGGGAGCTTTTCGTAGGTGTAGCGCGCGCCGTCGGCGGTCGGCGTGGCGCGGACGGCGTTGATCGTGTTGGTGATGGGGTTCGCGAGGAAGAAGACTTTGGTGCGAGACTCGGGCGGCGCACCGAAACGTTGAAAAAGCCCGTCGCGATCTTCGGCGAGGGCGAGGCCGCTGAGGCCGGTGCCGCCGATCTGCGCGGGGAGAAGTGCCGGCGGCATCAGCGGCTGGTAGGGGCGGAGGCGATCCTTTGAACCCGTGTTGACCCAGATGCCGGGTTCGTAAGGGATGACTGGATTGCCTTGGTCGTTGGCCTCCTGCATGAAGGTTTCGCCTTCGCGGCTCGTCGTGAGGCCCCAGATGTTGTTGGGGCCGGCGGTGAGCGACTCAAAGCTCGTGCCGTCGGCGGTGAAGCGGCCGAGTTTACATTGGTTGAAGGCAATGGCGGTGGAACCGTCGGCGAAGGGCTGGCCGTCGGGGCGGCGAACGGAAGAGTAGTTGAAGAGACCCTGCGCGACGAAGATCTGGCCGCCGGGTTGGCGGAGAAACTGGTGGGGAAACAAGTGCGAGTCCTGGGTGCCGAAGCCGGTGAGGACCACCTCGTGGCGGTCGGCGCGGCCGTCGCCATTGGTGTCGCGGTAGCGGCGGATGTCGGCGCCGTATTGAACGAAGACGCCGTCCTGGTAGGGCTGCACGCCGAGCGGCATCACGAGGCCGTCGGCGAACACGCGCGGCGGTGTGGTGACGGCAGCCTGACCGGGCGCAGGCGTGGCGTAGGGCGAATCGAAGACGACGACCTTGTCCCGTCCACCGCGGGCGAAGAGCGCATCGGAGGCCGCTTTCTGCTCGTTGCCATCGACGGGATACTCGAGCGCGGTCATCGACCAGAGCCGCATGTGCGCATCCCACGCGAGGCCCACGAATTTTCCGAAGCCGTCGGATTCAGCGGCGACGAGTTCGGCTTCGAAGCCGGGGGGCAAAGTGAACGAACGACGCTGATCCTCGGGCGTGCGCGGGCCGGTGGTGACGGTGTTGTAGCTGATGTCGCGAGCGGCGGTGACAGTAGCTTTCGAGACTGGCGAATCGGCACCGTCTGCGGCCAGCGAGAGGGCCAGCATAAAAATGATCCAAGGGAAGGGGCGGAGCATGTTTTGAGGCGCACCGTTCCGCGCGCATAGCAGCAGCATGAAAATTGCGAGCGTGTTGGCGAGCCTTCGCTCCCACGATCCACGGTGAAGGACCGATCGAACCGCAGGCGCAGGATTCGTCGCGTTCAGCCGGATGCGCCGCGACGGGATTGCTTATTGCAAGGTGTTCGTCGCGCCATGAGGCAAGACCAACATCGCTCCGTCGCGGCGCGGATCGGCGGCGCCGGTCCAGCGGCCGTGCTCAAATGCGACCGCGTGCACGCCGCCGAAGTAGGCGTTGCGGGCGCGCAGCGTCAGGCGGTCCATGTCCGCCGGCCAGCCTTGCACGCGCCAGCCGCGGGCTTCGAAAGCTTGTTTCGATTTCACGATGGAAACGGCGTCCTCGACGTAGAGCCGGTCGGGTGGAATCACGTGCCAGCGCGGCTCGGCCACGGCCGCCGCGATGTCGCGCTGGCCGTCGGCCCAGAGCTGGGTCACCTGCGACACGGCCGAGATGATCCGGGCGCTGCCGGGGCTGCCGAGCGCCAGGTGCGGTCGGCCGTCGCGCGCGAGGATGGTCGCGCCCATCGAGGAATACGGCATCGCGTCGCCGCGCAGCGCGAACGGATGCGTGGGATCGCCGACGACGAGGTCGGTCATGTAGTCGTTGTAGAAGAAACCGAGCTTCGGGCTGGCGACGAGGGCGCCGTAATAATTGTTGATGCTGGCCGTGACCGCCACGGCCATCCCAGCGCCATCGACCAGCGAGTAGTGCGTCGTCTCGCCGGGATGGCGTTCGCGTGCGGCGGCGCGCAGTCGCTCCGCCGTCGCCCGGGAGGTCCGCTCGGCGTTCTCGGCCGCGGGGTTGGCCATGTCGCGCACCGGATTTTTCCTGCTGCTGGTGTGCCCGACATCAAGCGCCTCAATCACGAGATCGGGCCGGGTCGCCGTGCCGGGGGCGAGTGCGCGCGCCTCGGAGAGACCCAGCACCTGCAAGATTTGCATGACGACCCAGCCCGAGGCCGGCGGCTGCAAGGTGTAAACATCCCAGTCTCGATAACGCCCCTGCAACGCCGGCTGCTCGCGCGGCTCGGGGAGGTTCGCGAGATCGGCCGCCGTGATCCAGCCGCCGTGCGCGGCCATGTCGCGCGCAATCTCCGCGGCGATTTCCCCGCGGTAGAAATCCTCGGCGCCGTGCGCCGCGAGGCGGCGCAACGTGGCGGCGAGCACGGGCTGTTTCCAAAGCGCGCCCTCGGGCGGCACGGTGCCATCGGGATTCAGTGTGAACGCGCGGCCGGTCGCGTGTTTCTCCAGTTGCGGCGCCATGCGCGCGAGCACGCGCTGCCGAAATGGCCCGAGCACAAAGCCCTCCTCGGCCGCGCGGATGGCCGGCGCGAGGAGCTGGGCCCAAGTGATCTGGCCGCTGCCGTGCTGCCGCCAAGCGTAGGCGAGCGTGCGCACCGTGCTGGGGATCGTTGTCGCGCGGTGCGCGACGAGGTCGGCCTTGGTCGCGCCGGCGGGAACGCCATGCGGACTGCGCGAGGTGCCGTTGATCACGAACGGTGCGCGCCCGGGCGCGTGCACCAGCATCTGCATCCCGCCGCCGAGGCCGGACATCGCCGGCTCCGTCACTGCGAGTGAAAATGAGACCGCCACCGCGGCGTCGATGGCGTTGCCCCCTTGCCCAAGTATTTCGCGGCCCGCTTGCGCCGCCTCCGGCGTCGCGGCCGAAACCACGCCGCCCGCCGCCGACACGCGCACCGCAAAGCTAAGCAACAACGCCGCCCAGGGAAGCGCACGTGAAAGTGAAGGGGACAGCATTCTCATGGGAAAAGGAGTTCAGTGCAGCGCGACGGCAAACCCGCAGCCGGTTTTGGCCCGAACCTCGTCGACTTGCACGCCGGGATGCAGTTCCCGCAGCACGAGCCCGCCGCCTCGCGCGATCGCGAAGACGCAGAGGTCCGTGATGATCAGGTTCACGACGCCTTGCCCGGTGATCGGCAGGGCGCAGCGGCGGAGAATCTTCGGGCTGCCGTCCTTCGCGCAGTGTTCCATCACGGCGACGACGCGACGCACGCCCGCCACGAGGTCCATCGCGCCGCCTGGGCCCTTGACCATTTTTCCCGGCACCATCCAGTTGGCGATGTCGCCGTTTTCCGCGACTTCAAGCGCGCCGAGGATCGAGAGGTCGATGTGCCCGCCCCGGATCATCGCAAAGGAATCCGCGCTGGAGAAGAACGCCGAGCCCGGGATCGTCGTGATGGTCTGTTTGCCGGCGTTGATCAGGTCCGCGTCGATCGCGTCCGCCACCGGAAACGGCCCGGTGCCGAGCAGGCCGTTTTCCGACTGGAGCGTGACGTTCATGCCCGCCGGGATGAAATTCGACACGAGCGTCGGGATGCCGATCCCGAGGTTAACGTGATAGCCATCGCGCAGCTCGCGCGCGGCGCGCCGCGCCATCAGCTCGCGGATGGGCGTCTCCTTCTTCGAGGCCGCGCTGCCCTGCACGGTGCGGAACTCGATGCGCTTTTCGTAGCTCGCGCCACGCACGATCCGATCGACGTAGATGCCCGGCGTGTGGATCTGGTCGGGATCCAGTTCGCCGACGGCGACGAGTTCCTCGACCTCGGCGACGGTGATCTGGCCGCAGGTCGCGACCATCGGGTTGAAGTTTCGCGCGGTCTTTCGGAAGACGAGGTTGCCGGCGTGATCACCCTTCCACGCCTTCACGAGGGCGAGGTCCGCGGTCAACGCTTCCTCCAGCACGTGGTCCTTGCCGCCAAACACCTTCGTCTCCTTGCCGGCGGCGAGCGCCGTCCCCACCGCCGTGCGCGTGTAGAACGCCGGGATCCCGGCGCCGCCCGCGCGGAGTTTTTCCGCGAGCGTGCCCTGGGGCACGAGCTGGAGATCGAGTTCACCGGCGAGCACCTGGCGCT
Organism: Opitutaceae bacterium; assembly: GCA_030693515.1. Lineage (GTDB taxonomy): Bacteria > Verrucomicrobiota > Verrucomicrobiia > Opitutales > Opitutaceae > ER46. The sequence goes on along the minus strand of JAUYAK010000019.1, from coordinate 79,320 downwards.
CGAATTCCTTGTTTTCGCCCACGTAGGAGGCGAAGACCTTTTTCACCTGCCGGGTCTTTAGCAAGAGCCCCATGCCGAAGTCATCCACACCGGCGTTATTGCCGATGATCGTGAGGCCCTTCACTCCGCTCGCGACCAGCGCGTGGATGAGGTTTTCCGGAATGCCGCAGAGCCCGAAACCTCCGGCCGCAATCGTCATGTGGTCGCGCAAGAGCCCGGCAAGGGCGGTGGCCGCGTCGGGAAAAACTTTCTTCATGGCAAAAGAGTCTTTCAGCACACCTTGATGCACACTGCGAGGCCCTCGCCGCCGCCGATGCAGATGGCCGCGAGGCCGCGCTTCAGGCCGCGCTCGCGGAGCGCCGCGAGCAGCGTCACGACGATGCGCGCGCCACTGGCCCCGATGGGATGGCCGAGCGCGATGGCCCCGCCGCGCACGTTGAGCTTTGCCATCGGCACGCCGAGTTCGCGGGCGAAAGCGAGCGGCACGACCGCGAACGCCTCGTTGATTTCCCATAAATCGACGTCAGTCGGCTGCCAGCCGGCCCGCGCGAGCGCCATCCGCGCCGCCTCGATCGGTGCCGTCGTGAACCAGAGAGGATCGTGGGCGTGGCTGCCGTGGCTGACGAGCCGGGCGAGCGGCTTTAAGCCGCGTTCGCGCGCCTGCCGATCCGTGGTCAGCACGAGAGCGGCCGCCCCGTCGTTCAGCGTCGAAGCGTTCGCTGCGGTGATCGTGCCGGTTGGTTCAAAGGCGGGACGCAGCGTGGGAATCTTCTCAAAGTTAACTTTGGCCGGCCCTTCGTCATGCACGACTTGGGTCGTCTGCCCTTTCGGGCCCGGCACGTCCACGGGCGTGATCTCCGCGGCGAAATGTCCCGCGGCTTGCGCGGCCTGCGCACGGCGGAAACTCGCCGCCGCATACGCATCCTGCTCTTCCCGGGTTAGGCCGTAGCGCGTCGCGCACTGCTCCGCGCAGCTGCCCATGTGCCGATCGGCGTAGGGGTCCCACAGGCCGTCGTGGATCAACGCGTCCACCATTTGCTGATGGCCGAGGCGATAGCCGGTCCGCGCCTTGGGTAGCAGATAAGGCGCGGCGCTCATGTTTTCCATGCCGCCCGCCACGACGAGCGTGGCATCACCGAGCGCGAGCGCGCGGTGGCCCTGCACGATCGCCTCCATGCCGCTGCCGCAGACCTTGTGAATCGTGGTGCAGCGCGCGGCGGGCGGCAGGCCGGCGTAAATCGCCGCCTGCCGCGCCGGAGCCTGGCCGACGCCGGCCTGCAGCACCTGGCCGAGGAAAACATCGGAGACATCGGCCGCCGCCACGCCCGCTTGCTCCAGGGCGCCGCGAATCGCGGCGGCCCCGAGCCGAGGCGCCGGGACGGGGGCGAGCGCGCCTTGAAACGCCCCGAGCGGAGTGCGCGTGGCCGCGAGAATGACAGTGGAATCCATGAGGATGAGAGGGGTAAAATCGCGCCTCAGGTGGCGAGGGAAGCGAGCGCGGCTTCAACGGCGTCGCCGAGGCGATCAATGATGGTGTCGATGAGCGCGGCATCGACGATGAAGGGCGGGGCGAGCAGCACGTGGTCGCCGACCGAGCCGTTCACCGTGCCGCCCATCGGGTAAACCATCAGGCCGCGCGCCATCGCTTCGCGTTTAATCCGCGCGTGAAGTTTCAGGGCTGGATGAAAAGGAGCCTTGGTCGTCCGGTCCGCGACTAGCTCCACGCCGCGAAACAAACCTCGGCCGCGGATGTCGCCGACGTTTGGATGCGCTCCGAACCGCTCGCGGAGGCGAAGGTCGAGACGAGCGCCCTGGGTTCGGACGTTGGCCAGCAGACCGTCACGGCGGATGACGTTCTGCACCGCCAAGGCCGCGGCGCACGCGACCGGGTGCCCCATGTAGGTGTGCCCGTGCTGAAACATCCCGCTGCCCCGTGCGAACGCCTCGTAGATTTTGGCGCCGACCAGCACCGCGCCGATCGGCTGGTAGCCGCCCGCCAGGCCCTTGGCGATCACCAGCAGATCCGGGGAGACACCGTCCTGCTCGCAGGCGTGGAGCGTGCCGGTGCGACCGATGCCGCACATCACTTCATCGAGAATGAGGAGCACGCCGTGCCGGTCGCAGATCTCACGAATGAGTTTGAAATAATCGCCGACGGGAGGCACTGCGCCGGCGGTGGCGCCCACCACCGTCTCGGCGACGAAGGCCGCCACCGTGTCGGGACCCAGTGCCAGAATCTTTTCCTCCAGCGCCTGGGCGGCGCGGCGCGCGTAGTCCGCGTCGCTTTCGTCCCCGCCCTGGTGGCGGTAGGCGAAGCACGGATCGATGTGGTGCGTCTCGATCAGCAGCGGCCGAAACTGCGCACGCCGCCACTCGTTGCCGCCGACGGCAAGGGCGCCGAGCGTGTTGCCGTGGTAGCTTTGGCGGCGCGCGATCAGGTGGCGGCGCTGCGGTTGCCCCCGCTCCACAAAATACTGCCGCGCCATCTTCAGGGCGGCCTCCATCGCTTCGGAGCCGCCGCTCACGAGATATGCATGCGAGAGGCCGGGCGGCGCATCCGCGATCAGGCGATCGGCCAGGCGCTCCGCGATCTCGGTCGTGAAGAACGCCGTGTGGGCAAACGCGAGCCGGTCGATCTGCTCGTGCATCGCCGCGCTCACGTCGGGATGACCATGTCCGAGACAGGAAACGGCCGCGCCCCCCGACGCATCGATATACGAACGCCCCTCGGCGTCGAACAACGCGGCGCCGCGACCGCCGACTGCGAGCGGCAAGACTCCGGCGATCTGGCGATGAAGCAATCGGGTCATGGAAAATTCAGCCGCGGGCGCGTGGGCCGGCCGGCCGAGGCTGCCAGTGGGTGTTGAACGCAGTGAGTTGCGCCTCCGTGCGCTTGAGCTCGCCCGCCGCGGCCTCGCCGCCGCGGCCCGCCGCCAGCGATGCGATGATCTCGGCGAGGGCAAAGGCCGGCGTCATCGTGTGGAAAAACGACGGGCTGCCCGTGGGCACGAGCAGCACGTGGGTGGCGATGCGGGCGAGGGGTGAGGCCTGGCTGTCGGTCAGCGCCACGATGGGCACGCCATTCTTCGCCGCGTAGCGCGCGGTCTCCACCGTGGTGCGCGTGTAGGGCTTCACACTGATGACGATGAGCACGTCCCGCTCGGTCGCGCCCCGGATCGCATCAAGGCCCGCGCCGGAGGCGCAGTTGAGCAGCACCGAACGATCGCCGAACAGCGAGAGGATGTAATCAAGCTGCCACGCCACGGGAAAGGAGGAGCGCAAGCCGAGGCCGTAAACCCGGCGGGCCGTGTGCAGCCGCCCGGCCGCCGCCGCGAGCTGATCTAGCACCGCCGGATCGGCGAGGCCCGCAATCTGATCGGCGAGAGAACCCACCATCTCGGCCGCGAGGGCGCGGTCGCCCTTTAACTTTTGGGTCGAAGCTTGGGCGCGCGCCTTGCCGGCAAAGCCCAGCCCGTGTTGCCGGATCGCTTCCGCGTGGAGTTCGCGGACGCGGTCGTAGCCGTCCAGGCCGAGTCGCTTCGCGAAGCGCGTCATCGTGGCAGGTTGCAGCCCCGCGCGCCGTGCCTGCTCCCGCATCGAGAGCAGCGCCACATCGCGCGGATTCTCGAGCACGTAGCGCGCCGCCGACTGAAGCTGCTCAGGCAGCCCGTCGAGTGCCTGGACAATCCGGCCGGAGATGGATTCCTGATTCATCGGAGCGGTGGCGGAGAGTGATAACGCGGCCCCACGCTCTGCAACAAATGTTTCATAATACCATTGTATGGCCCAAGTGTTTCACGCACTGTTCTCCCATGCCTTTGCCGTCCTCCGCCACGACTCCGCCCGTGGCGATTGGTGTCGCCCCCAACGGCGGCCGCCGCCTGAAAAAGGATCATCCCGCCGTGCCGCTGACCGCCATGGAGCTGGCCCGGACGGCGTCTGCGTGTCTCGAGGCGGGTGCGGCGATGCTGCACCTGCATGTGCGCGACTCCAACGGCCGGCATCTGCTCGATGCCGAGGCCTACACGGAGGCTCTCAGCGTGGTGCGCGCGGCCACCGGCAACCGCCTGTTTCTCCAGATCACGACCGAGGCGCTGGGCAGCTACCGGCCGGCCGAGCAGATGGCGGTGGTGCGCGCGGTGCGGCCCGAGGGGGTTTCGCTCGCACTGCGCGAATTGGTGCCGACCGCGGCCGCCGAGCCGGCTTTCGCAAAATTTCTCGGCTGGTTAAAGCGAGCCCGGATCATGCCCCAATTTATTCTCTACAGCTCGGCCGAGTTGGACCAACTAGCCGAGCTTGGCCGGCGCGGGCTCGTGCCGTGGGCCGAGCCGCCGGTGCTCTATGTGCTCGGCCGCTATACGCTGGGCCAGACATCCTCGCCCGATGACTTGGCGCCATTCTTCGCGGCCGGCCGGCGCCGCTTCGCCCACGCGATGGTGTGTGCGTTCGGTCGCAATGAGGCTGCCTGCGCCGTCGCGGCTGCGCGGGTGGGTGGGGATGTCCGCGTGGGATTTGAAAACAACCTTCATCTGCCCGACGGCAAGCTCGCCGCGGACAATGCCGCCCTCGTCCGCGCGACCGCCCGTGCGCTGATGGCCGACGGTCGCTCGCTCGCCACGGCGGATCAACTGCGGGCGCGGTGGGCGCGGTAGCGACAGGCAAAGCGCCTACGCGCAGCGTGGCATCCTCAGACGACGGAAAAAAATCTGCTGTAGCACGCTTGCGCGCGATGGGATGTGCCGTCGCCGAGCGAACCGGCGCGAAATCGCCCGCAAGCGGCCTCCTACCTTCCGAGCCGAGCCCCCTTTTCCATGACCTCTCAGCTGGCTCGCACTGCGGAAGCCAAGTGGCCGAGCAAAGCCTCGGCGCAGGCGCGGGCGAAGGCGGGATCGTTGATCTCAGTTTCACTTTCGACCACGGGGATGCCGGGGCGGAGATGGGTGCGCAGCGATTCAAACAACGCGGCATCGGCTGCGGGTGAATGGAACGGTTTTCCCGGTGCGCTGATCACGCTGATGGCGCGGAGCGGCAGCAGCACGGTGACGGGCGCCGGGTAACGGTTTATTTTCTCGGCAAGGATGCGGCCGAGTTGCTCGCACTCGGCGGGGGTCGTCCGCATGAGGGTGACCTGCGCGTTGTGCTGGTAGAAGGTGCGATCGGCGAATTTCGCGGGCACACTGGCGCGTTCGCCAAAGTTCACCATGTCGAGGCAGCCGGGCGCGATGACGGCGGGGATCTTGGCCTTGGCCGTGGCGTCGAGGCGCTCGGGCCCGGCGGTGAGGACGCCGCCGACGAGTTCATCGGCCCACTCGGTGGTCGTGATATCGAGCACACCGGCGACGAGGCCGCTGGCGATGAGCGCTTCCATGGCGCGGCCGCCGTTGCCGGTGGCGGCGAAGACAAGCACCTCGTAGCCGGCGGCTTCGAGGATTTTTTTCGCCTCAGTCACGCACGCGGTGGTGTTGCCGAACATGCTGGCGACGATGAGGGGCCTGTCGGAAGAATCGGAAGACGTGGGAGACGGAGAAGACGGAGAAGACCGAGCGGCGACCATGCCGCAGATCGCGCCGGCGGCATTGGTGAAGATGACGCGCGAGACGCGGTTGAGGCCGGAGACATCGACGATGGCGGGCATCATCGCGATGTCGGTGGTGCCGACGTAGGGCGCGACCTGGCCGCTTGCGAGCGTTGAGACCATGAGCTTGGGGAAGCCGATGGGGAGCGCGCGCATCGCGGCGGTGGCGATGGCGGTGCCGCCGCCGCCGCCGAGGGAGACGATGCCGTCGATCTTCTTTTCGCTCGCGAGCCGCACGACCACCGCGGTGGCGCCGCGCGCCATGAGTGCCACGCACTCGCCACGGTCGCGACGCGCCAGGATCGTGCGCCACGCGGGATCGCCGGCGGCGGCGAGGGTGTCGGAGGTAATGTCGGGCGTGAGCGTCGGGGCGTCGAGGCAGCCGGCGTTGATGAGGAGCGTCGCGAAGCCCTGCGCGCGGATGGCCTCGGCGAGAAAGGCGTGCTCGGGACCCTTGGAGTCGAACGTGCCGAGGATGGCGATGGTGGGCATCTGGAAGCAGGGCGGGTCTGTGACCCGCCCTGGGTGGCGGTTGGGGTGTTCGCTTCGGAAAGGGCGGGTCAGAGACCCGCCCTACTTGCCGCTGGCCCACTTCACGGAGTTTGTGAGCAGAGCCTTGTAGGCGGGGTGGTCGTGCACGCGTTCGTCGTGGCCGAGAGTGAGGCCGACGATGCGGGCTTTCTCGTGCTTCGTCGTCCAAACGACGGGGTGCGGTTTTTTGAAGCGGATGCTCGGTGAGGTCTCCGCGAGGACATCGATGGGCGAGGTGCCGGGCGGGATTTTCTCGGGCTCGGCGTTGATGTAGTAGAGCTCGTCCTCGACCTCGAAGCTCGCGGGGACGCCGCGCATGATCGGGTGGTCGGGCTTCAGGGCGTTGACGGCATACTTGCCGAGCTTGTCGTGGCCGCGCGCGCCCCCACCGACGATCTTGGCGTTGAGGTCGGGCCAGTTGGCGTAGCCATACCAGGTGCCGGGGTGGAGCATCACGAGGCCCTTGCCGGCGGCGGCGAAGTCCATGACGGCTTTCCGGTAGGCAGGTGTGTCGAAGAACATTCGGTTGACGCTGATGACCGCCACGTCGGCCTCGGCGAGCGCGGCAGGAGCCTGGTCGCGATCTTCGGTGTAGTGGACGGTGTAGCCGGCGGCGCGGAGCGTGGCGCTGTCGGTCACACCGAAGAATTCGGTGAACTTGTGCGAGCTGCCGCCGGCGATGATGAGGACGCGCACTTTGCCGGCCTCCCACTGCACGGCCTCGGTGGGCGGAAGTGGACGGTCGTTGCGACCACCGGTCTTGGGTGTCGGGTCGGCGGTGACCGCAGGCACAGCGGCCGCAGGAGCAGCGGCGCTGGCGCGGAGGTAGGCGATTATGTCGCGCAGTCCGGTAGCGCCGAGTCCCTCAAAGCCCTCGGGCATGAGGGAGCGGCGGGTGTTTTCACGGGCGGAGATGTCGGCGACCTTCACCTCGGTGTCTCCGCCTTGGTTGCGAATCACAAGGGCGGCGGTCGTCTCGGCGCCGATAATGCCGGCGAGGACATCGCCTTTTTTCGTGGTGATGTTCCACTGCCAAAAATTCGGCTCCACCTGGCGATTCGGGTCGACGATGGCGGTGAGCAAATCGGCGGCGGAATGCGCGCCGATGCCGGCGAGCGGCGGGCCCACGTCGCGCGTGCCGACATCGCCGAACTTGTGACAGATCGCGCACGCGGCGGTGAAGATCGCACGGCCGTTGGCAATGTCGCCGGTTTTTTGGACTTCGGGGAGGAGCTTTGCGATCAGTTCGTCCTTCTCCTTCGACGAGGTGCCACTCACCCCGAGGGCGACGGCGGCCTCGCGGGCGACGCGCGTGGTGGGGTGGGTGCGCAGTCGGGCGATGTTGGCGGGCCCGAGCGCGGCGGGCGTGACGCGGTTGGAGCTGATAGCGGCGACGAGGGCGAGGGCGGACTCCTGCCGTTTCAAAATCTGCTCGAAGATGACGGCGGACTTCGACTGGACGTAGGCGTTGATCAGAACGTCGTTGGGCTCGCGTCCGGACATCTCACCGAGAGTCGCGAGGAGCGGAACGCGCACGGCCTCGTCCGTAGCAGGGTCGCCGAGCAGGGCGCCAATCTTGGCGAGGGCCTCGGCCCGGTAGGGGGGCAGGGCGACGAGCGCGGTCGCGATTTCCGCGCGGCGGGTGTCGGCAATCTTTGCGTCGCCGAGGTCGGAGAGAACGCGGCGGGCGGTCTGCGCGACGGCGTCGGCGAGGGCACCGGCCGAATTCCACTTGGCCGCGAGGGCCAGGGCGGATGCGGCGGTATCGGGCGCGGCGAGGAGCTTTTGCAACGCAGCGGTGGTCGCGGCGTCGAGGGCGGGAGGCGTGGTGGTGGACTGGCCGAGGCCCCGCAACAAAGCAGCGGCGAGCGGGCCGGGCGTGGCGGCAGCGGCCTGCACAAGGACAGACGCCTGCGTGAGCGGCACGGAAGGGGTGAGGGCGCCAACAAAGGAGCCGAGTGCGGCCTCCTTGCGCGCGAGGGCGTCGGTGATGAAGTCCGCCGCGCGGTCGCTCGCGCCGGCGATGAGAGCGGACCGCGTCCAATCGTCGGCAGCGGCGGCAAAATCAGCGAGGACTGTGGCGCGCAAGGCCGGGGTGGTGGCGGCACGAGCCTTGTCGTGCAGCGCGAGCGCATCGCCGCCCATGCGGCGCTGGAGATTCACCAGCTGCGGGGCGCCGGCATGACTCTCCTGCGCGAGGCGCAGCGCGGTTTTCTTCACATGCGCGTTGGGGCTGGTCTCGATGGTCTTGATGAGCGCGGCGAGGTTGCGGCGGTCGAGCGCGGGCACGGCGAGTTTCTGCGCCTCCTTGTGCTGCACGCGCCAGATGCGGGAGAAGTAGTGGTCGCGGTCGGGGCGCACAGCGGCGTTGGTCTGGCTGTGGACAGGACCGCGCGTGTCGTTGTGAATCACGGCCTGGTTGTAGAAATCGATCACGTAGAGGGCGCCGTCGGGGCCGATGCGCGTGTCGATCGGGCGGAACCAGAGATCGGTGCTGCGCATGAACTCGGTTTCCTCGCGGCCTTTTTCCTTCTCGACGGTGTAGCTCACGCCGTCGCGGCGCACGAACTGGTGATGGACGATGTTGAGCGTGGGCTCGCCGGTGAAGTAACTGTAGTTCCATTTCGCAGGCCACGCGCCGCCCTCGTAGATGGCGCAGCCGGCGGCCGCAGTGAAACGGCCGACTTGATCGATCTGCACGTAGGCCTGCTCGGTCCACTCCATCGCGGGGAACGTGCGCTGGTTCGTGATCATGCCCTTTGCGGAGGTGGTGCCGGGGATCTTGCCCTTGGCGAGGATGCTCTCGGGCAGGACGGTGTGGAAAAACACGGTGCCGCTCGTGGGCTGCGTCCAGAAGACCTGGCCATCCCACGTCACGTCGAGGCCCCAGGTGTTGCCGTTGCGGCTGGAGTATTGCTCAAAGGCGGAGCCGTCGGGCTTGAAGCGCACGACGCCGCTGCCATCGGGGCCGAAGGATTTTTTCCCGTCGCCCGACTTCACATCGCCGCGCGAGTAGCCGTGCGAGGCGTAGATCCAACCGTCGAGGCCCCAACGGAGATTGTTGATGACCGCGTGGGTGTCGTTGATGCCGAGGCCGGTGTAGAGCTTGGTGCGTTTGTCGGCGACGCCGTCGTTGTTGGTGTCTTCGAGATACCAGATGTCGGGCGAGGTGGCGGCGATGACGCCGTTTTTGTAGAGGACGAAACTGGTGACGAGTTCGAGTTTGTCGGCGAAGACCTGCTTTTGATCCATGATGCCATCGCCGTTGGAGTCGGTCAGGATCGAGATGCGGTCCTCGGGATCGCGATCGAACTGAGCCGGGCGGAGGGACCCGGAATCGCTCCAGGCCGGGAGTGCGGAATTGGCCGGGGTGTTGGGCTTGCGGCGGCCGTTCGGATACTCGGGCGTCTCGCAGACCCAGAGGCGGCCGCGCTCGTCCCAATCGAGATTCATGACCTTGTTGATGAGCGGCTCAGCGGCGACGAGGGAGAGGCTGAACTCGGGGTGGACCTCGATTTTGGCCGCGGCCTTGGCCGGGTGCGTGGGGCCGCCCTCGGGATAGCGCAGCGCATCGCCGAGTTCGGCGGCGCGGCAGAGTTCATCGGCGTTGGCGCGCTGGCCGGCCCAAGCGATGCCGCGAAGGAGGATGGCGCGGTAGTTGGGCCGATCGAAATTCTCGTAGCGGTGACCGGGGATGGAGACGAAAGCGCGATAGCCGCGCGTGCCGCCCGCGATGGTGCGCTCGTAGGTCCACATCTGCGGCTGGTGGTCGTAGATGTTCACGGCCTTGTTCTTTGCGACGGCCTCGGCGGCGCGGGCCTGCGCCTCGCGGTTGCCGCGGCCGCCGGTGTCGATGGCCTTGGGCGTGTAGGAAGTGGCGAGGACGCGCGCCTCGGGGAGCAGGTCCTTGTCGAAATAGATCTCATCCTCCATCGACCAGTTGGAGGCGCCGCGAGTGATCGGATGATCGCGGTCGGCGAAGTAGAGATGCATGGGCGCTTCCAAGAACTTCGTGGTGCCAAACCGCCACGAGCCGCCGATGATGGTTTTATACCAATCAGGATCGCGGGAGACGGCGGCGGCGTGGATGACGACAATGCCGCCGCCGCGCTTCAGAAACGTGTCGAGGTGGGCGCGGTCCGCCGGGGCGACGTTGCCGGCCTCGGGGGCGTGGAGGACGAGGACATCGGTCGCCGCGAGCTGATCGCCGGTGGGAAAGGCGTCGCCGCCGGTGGCGCGGGCGCCGCGCTCGTTGAGCAACGCCGACCACTCGCGCAGGAAACGCGGATGGTCGTGCTGGCCCGGACCGTGGGTCTTGGGGCCGGAGCGGATGAAGACGCGGAGCGGTTCGGCGGCGGACGCAGTGAGAGCCGCGCCGAGGAGGACGGAGAGCGAAAGCGCGGCGAGGGTGAGGAGGCGTTTCATGGGGGAGGGGGAGGAGGGGAAGATGGGGAGAGAGGGAGAGATAGGGAGACAGGGGCGGATACCCTTTTGTCATTCTGAGTGCAGCGAAGAATCCACTTGGACACTCGCAGCGCATGAGAGCTTCGTCACTCCTGCTGGATTCTTCGCTGCGCTCAGCATGACAAACATTGAGATCAGAAGCGGGTTTTGCAGGCGGGGAGATTTTTGCGCAGGCTGGCCCACGGTTCCTGGGCCGAGACATCCTGCGGGTCGGGGACCGCGGCGAGTGGATCGGGGAGCTTGGCGGGGGAGAGGATCGCGAGGAAAACGAGCGGCTCGGCGTGAGGGTTGTAAGTCGCATGGACGACGCCCGCGGGGATGTGGGCCATCTCGCCCGCGCTCAGGATGCGACGCTCGGTGCCGACCCATTGCTCCGCGCGGCCGTAGAGGACATAGATGATTTCCTCGCGGTGCGGGTGGCAGTGGAACGGATGGCAGTGCATCGGATCCATGTTGGCGCGGACGAGGAGGAGCTTCTCGGCGGCGACGAGATCAGGGCGGCAAAGCCACTCGTTGTTGGTCCACGCGTTGGGTTCGCGCAGGGCGTCGGCGATTTGGACGAAGCAGCGATCGGCGGGTGACATGGGGCTATTTATTTTGGGTCACAGAGATCACGGAAGAGACACAGAGGGCACGGAGAAAGGCTCTGTGATCTCGGTTTGGGTTCTCTGTGGACTCTGTGACTTGGCTTAAAACGATCGGAAGTTAGGAGCGTTTCACTTTCAGCGATTTGAATTTCCGCGTGAGGTCCGTGAGGGACTTTTCCACGCCCATGCGCTCGAGGCTGCTGGCGCCGACGAAGCCGACACAGTCCGTGCCGCCGATGACGCGCGCCGCGTCCTCGGGCGTGTTGATTGGGCCGCCGTGGCAGAGGAAAAAAATGTCGTTTCGCACGGTGCGGGCGGCCTTGATGATGTCCTGCGTGACCTTGAGCGTGTGTTTCCAGCTAACGACGGCGCTCTTTACGCCGATGCTGCCGCCGACGGTGGTGCCGACGTGCGCGATGATCGCATCGGCGCCGGCCTTGGCCATCTCCTTGGCTTCCTCGGGCGAGCCGACGTAGACAATCGAGAAGAGGTCCATGCGGCGCGCGAGGGCGATCATCTCGTATTCCTTCTGCACGCTCATGCCGGTCTCCTCGAGCACGCCGCGAAAATGGCCGTCCACGATGGTGTGGGTGGGGAAATTGTTCACGCCGGAGAAGCCCATTTCCTTCACCTGCCCGAGCCAGTGCCACATGCGGCGGCGCGGATCGGTGGCGTGGACGCCGCAGATGACGGGGACCTCCTCGACGACCGGGAGCACTTCGTATTCGCCGATCTCCATGGCGATGGCGTTGGCATCGCCATAGGCCATCATGCCGGCGGTGGAGCCGTGGCCCATCATGCGGAAGCGGCCGCTGTTGTAGATGATGATGAGATCGGCGCCGCCTTTCTCGATGAATTTGGCGCTGATGCCGGTGCCTGCGCCAGCGGCGATGATAGCCTGATTTTTCTTCAGGGTGGCGTTGAGGCGCTCGCGCACTTCCTCGCGCGTGTAAGGGTTTCCTTTTCCTGTCCAGGGATTGGGCATGGGAGCGGCGTGATGGTTGAGTTGAAGACCGAAGACCGAAAGGCGTGGGCTGGGGCGGGGCGTGTGGGTGGCGGAGAAAACACACGTTGCGCGTCGCAGGGCCGGATGAAAAGCTCCGGCTGCACACATTCAACCGATGTTTTCGCACCCCCTGATCCGATGAAGGCTGACTGGAAAGAGACGACAATCGACGGACCGCGCACCCGGCGCTGGTCGCTGGATCGCACTCAATGCGGCGATCTCGCGCCGCACCGGATTGCCTGGCTCGGGCTGGATGTCGTCCATGCACCCTATCGCCGGGTGCGGCTCGCGCCCTCGGGGAGTTTTCTGCACGCGACCTTGGAAGGAGAGGGGCGGGTGCTGCTGGAGGGCAGTTGGGAAAAGGTCACCGCGGGTTCGCTTTTCCTCGCGCCACCGCGCGTGCTCAACGCCTTCCACGCGGAGCCGGGCAAACGCTGGGCGTTCGCGTGGATTCGCTACGAAGAGCCGGCCTGGTCCAAGCCGCTCGTCGGCGCCGGATCGCCGCTGCGGGTTTCGCAGGGCGCCGAGGAACTCGGCCGGGTCTTGGAGGGCCTGCGGGCGGAGTGGGAGGGTGGGCGCGACGCGGCGCTCGTGCACCACTGGGTGAGCCTGGCCCACGGTCTCGCGGCACGGGCCGCGCGGCCCTGGCGCAGCGATTCCCGCATTGGCGAACTATGGGGCACGGTCGCCGCCGATCTCACCGCAGACTGGAAACTCTCGACCCTGGCGAGCAGGTGCTCGCTTAGCACCGAGCACTTGCGGCGCGTCTGCCGCCGGGAGCTGGGCCGCACGCCGATGGAGCACGTCACCTACATGCGCATCCAGCACGCGCAGGAACTGCTGGAGAACACCGACGAGAAACTCGAGGCGATCGCGCCGCGCGTGGGCTACCACAGCGCGGTGGTGTTTTCGCGGGCGTTTGTGCGGTGCGTGGGCCTGACACCGTCGCAGTATCGCGAACGCAGGAAATCGAGCTGAGCGCCCGGAGCGCAATCGGCCGGGACTTCAACGCCCCGCCTGCTTCACGCCGAGTCGGGCGAAGAGAAACTCCCGCAGCGCGCGCTGGTAGTCGCCCTCGATTCGTGGTTCCGCCATGCCAAACCAGGCCGTCGCGGACACGCCGGCGGCGTCGCAGACCTGCTTGACGGCCCGCGCGTGGTTGGGGTGGTGCAGGGCGTGGCCGCGATTGGCGAGCGGGCCGTCGGGCTGCGCCGAGAAGAGGAAAACCGGCGGATCGTCGCGCGAGACGAGGCCGAGCATGTCCACGTCGTCGAGGATCGCCTTGAATTTGGGCGTCGAGAGTTCGGCCTCGGTCGCCGCGCCGTAGAAGGCCGTGGTCTCGCCGGGGCGCGACCACTCACGCTGCGCGGGGCCGAGGAATTCGGGCCAGCGCAGGACATTCATCGTGGCCTGGGTGTTGATCGCGCCGGCTCCCACGATGCGGGAGGATTCGCGCAGCACCGGATCGGCGGCGCCCGGATCTGCGAGGTCGTCGTGAAATGCGAGCCACAGCGAGGCGGTCGCGCCGGCCGAGCCGCCGTAGGAGGCGATGCGCGTGGGGTCGATGCCGTAAGCGCGCGCCTGGGAGCGCACGAACTGGATCGCGCGGGCGCAGTCACGCAGGATGTCCTGGATCGGCGCGCTCTCGCGGAAGCGGTAGTTGATCGCCATGAACGAGACGCCGGCCGCAAGGGACTCCCGGATCATGGTGGCGCTCGCCCCGGCTTTGCTTCCGTTCACAAAACCGCCGCCGTGGATGTAAACGAGCAACGGCGCGGGCGCGCCCGGGCGCGCGAGCCAGAGGTCGAGCTTGTGGCGTTCGTGGGGGCCGTAGCTCACGTCGGTGTGCGTGGGTGCGGGCTTTTTCGAGGTGTCGGGCGGCGTGCCGCCACCGTCGTCTCCTGTCTCGCCCGACTTGGGGCGGCGGAGTTTTTTGGCGTGGGCCTGCGCCTCCTCGAAGGTGAGGGTGCCGTCCTTGTTGGTGTCGGCCTCGGGGTAGCGCTTCAGCAGTTCCTGGAGCCGCGTATCGGTGTCGGCGGCGGTGAGGACCAAGGGCAGGACGAGGCAGGCAAGAAAAACGGGGCGCATGCGCGCAGGATTCGATTATGGCCGTTTGGTGGCAAGGACAGCGTGCGCGACGTCGGCAAAGGCCTGGCCGTCATCCGTGAATGGATCTGTTGCGCCGGGCACGGGAGGAGTTCTTCCTCGGTTCCAATCCCCGCCCTCCGCGTTCGCTTCCTCAAATCCGGCCTATTTAAAGTCGGGAACTCATCGCCCCATGCGCTCCTTTCGAAGACTGGTTTTCGCCGCAGTTCTGGCCGTCCTCGCTTCTCTTGCCGCGGCCCGTCCGCCCAACCTCATCCTCATCGTGAGCGACGATCAGGGGTTTGATCTCGGCGCGTTTGGCTCGAAGCAGTTCGTCACACCGCACCTCGATCGGATGGCCGCCGAGGGCGTGCGCGCGACGAACTTTTACGTCACCGCCTCCGTCTGCACGCCCTCGCGCAGCGGACTCATCACCGGCCGTTACCCGCAGCGCAACGGCACCTACGAGATGATCCGGAACAACATGGTCAACTACGGCCACCGCTACACCAAGGCCGAGTATGCGATCTCGCCGGAGATGACGCTCGGCCTCGACGTGCGCGAACTCACTTTCGGCGACGTGCTCCGCCCCGCGGGCTACCGCAACGCCGTCTTTGGCAAGTGGGACCTGGGGCAGGCGCGCCGCTTTCTCCCGCTGCAGCGTGGCTTCGATGACTTCGTCGGCCACGGCAACAACGGCATCGATTACTACACGCACGAGCGCTACGGCGCGCCGTCGATGTTCCGCGGCAACTCCCTCTCGCTCGCCGACCAGGGCACCTATGCCACCGATCTTTTCCGGCGCGAAGCCGTGGGCTTCATCCGGGCGCATCGCGCGCGGCCCTTCTTCCTCTACCCGCCGTTCAACGCCCCGCACAGCGCTTCCAACCTGGAGAAGGACAGCAACCAGGTCCCCGCCCATTACCTGAAAAAATACTACCCCGGGCTCGATCCCGCACGGCCCGCGACGAAATACGCCGGGATGGTGACCGCGATGGACGAGGCGATCGGGGAGATTTTCGCCACCCTGCGCGAGCTGGCGCTCGAAAGCGACACGCTCGTGATCTTCTTTTCCGACAACGGCCGCACCGGCGCGCGCATCGACGAGGTCCGGCTGCGCGGGGGCAAGGCCACCGGCTACGAGGGCGGCCTCCGCGTGCCCCTGCTCGCGTGGTGGCCGGGCAATATCCCCGCCGGGAAAACGACGCACGAGTTCCTCACCGCGCTGGAAATCCTTCCCACTCTGGCCGGCGCCGCGGGCGCGACGTTGCCTGCGGGCGTGACCTGCGACGGCTTCGATATGCTGCCGGTCCTGCGGGGAACGACGGGATCGCCGCGGCGCGAGATGTTCTGGGACTGGCCCGACGGCTACCAAGCCGCGCGGGTCGGAAACTGGAAATGGCTGGCCACCACGCCGCGCGGCAAGCGGGGCGAAGTGCCCGCCAAGGAGGAACTCTTCGACCTCGACGCCGATCCCGGTGAAACGAAAAATCTCGTCGCCTCGCACCCCGGGAAGCTTGCCGAGCTCAAAGCGGCCTTTGCCCGCTGGCAGGCCGAGATGGAAGCCGCCGAGCCGCGCGGGCCTTTCCGGGATTATTGACGGTCGGAGATTAGCTGTGCGCTTGAGCTGGGCGTCTGGCTTGCAGCCGCTCTGCCGCGTGTTGTTGTCATCGCACCCCACGCCTCCTCCTCATGCGCCACTTTCTTTCCTTGGTCAGTCTCCTCGTGTCTGCCTTTTCTGCACTGGGCCAGACTTCGCCGGCCGCTGCGCCGGGACCGTTCACGCCCGAGATCGCGGAGTTTGTGAAGAGCTTCAAGACGGCCGGCCAGGACCTGCGCGGGGAGGCGGCGCCGCTTCCTGCGGCCGAGAGCCTGAAGAAAATCACCATGGCCCCGGGCTACCGTCTCGAACTCGTCGCCAGCGAACCCGCCGTGCGACAGCCGATCGACCTTAGGTTCGACGAGCGTGGCCGGCTCTGGGTCGTGCAGTATCTCCAGTATCCGTTTCCCGCGGGCGTCACGATCACCGGCTACGATCAATACATCCGCGCGGAGTTCGACCGCGTGTCGCCGCCGCCGCCGCGGCATTTCCGCGGCGCGGACAAGATCACGATCCTTGAGGACCGCGACGGCGACGGGAAATTTGAGACGGTGAAGACGTTTCTCGACGGCCTGAACATGGCGACGAGCGTCCTGCCCGGCGACGGCGGCGTGTGGGTGATGATGTCGCCCTACCTCTTGTTCTATCCCGATCGGGACGGCGACGACGTGCCCGACGGCGATCCCGAGGTGCACCTCGCGGGCTTCGGCCTCGAGGACACCCACTCGCTCGCCACCAGCCTGCACTGGGGCCCCGACGGCTGGCTCTACGGCGCGACCGGCAGCACGACGACGCTCGACGTGCAGGGCATCAAGCTGCTCGGGCAGGGCATCTGGCGCTACCATCCGGGCACACGAGTCTTTGAGGTTTTCGCCGAGGGCGGCGGCAACACGCACAGCCTGGAGTTTGACCGTTTCGGGCGGGCCTTCTCCGGCACCAACTTCGGCGCCACACGCGGCCTCCACTATGCGCAAGGCGCGACCTACGTGAAAAACTGGCCGAAGCACGGGCCAGCGTTGAATCCATTCATCTTTGGTTTTTTTGAGCACATGGCGCACGAGGGCTACAGTCCGCGGTTCGCGCAGGCGTTCATCATCTACGAAGGCGGCGCGATGCCGGCGCTTGAGGGCGGAGTGGTCGCAGGCATGGCGATGACGAACCGGGTGCAGGCCAGCCGCGTGCTGCGCGACACCTCGACCTTTCGCACCATCGACAGCACGCTGCTGGCCGATTCCGCGGACCGCACCTTCCGCCCGGTCGATCTCGAACTCGGCCCCGATGGCGCAATCTACATCGCCGACTGGACCGACGCACGCATGACGCACGTGCAGCCCACCGACACCTGGGACAAGACCAACGGCCGCATCTTCCGCATCGTGCCGGAAAACTTCGCCCGACCGCGTCCGGTCGATTTGCGCTCGCTGAAGACGGATGAGCTGCTGACGGTGCTCGCGCATCCCAACCGCGAGCGGCGGGAGCAGGCGAGGCGGCTTTTGGCCACGCGTTCCGAACCGATCGCCGCGGAGCTGCGGGCCATGCTGGAGAAAAATGAAGCCTCCGCGCTCGAGGCTTTCTGGGTATTGAACCTGCGCGGAGAACTCGACGAGGCTCAGCTCCGCGCCGCGCTTACGCACGCCGATGCCCACATCCGCCGCTGGGCCGTGCGCCTCCTTGGCGATCGCAATAGCGTCTGGGCGACCACGCGCGAGGCGCTCGCTGCCCTCGCGCAGACCGAGCCCGACGTGGAGGTGCGCAGCCAGCTAGCGAGCAGCGCGCGGCGGCTGCCGGCCGGGCAGGCTTTTCCCATCATCCGCGCTCTCCTCGGCCGGGATGAAGACGCGGCGGACAAACATCTGCCGCTGCTCGTATGGTGGGCGATCGAGGCGCAGGCGGAGCGCGGACGCGAGGAACTGCTCGCCCTCGTGCGCGATCCGTCGGTCTGGCAGTCGCGGATGTTTGTGAACCATACGGCGGAACGCATCGGCCAACGCTTCACCGCCGATCAAGGTCCGCACAAATACCGCACGCTGAAACAAGGCGTGTATTCGGAATGGCTCGTCGAGCGCACGCCGGAGCACCTCGCGCGCAACCTCGATTACTGCGGCCGGCTGCTCGAGGCGGCACCGGATGCCGCCGCCGCCGGCCGGTTGCTGGCGGGCATGGCCCGGGGCCTCACGGGCGGGGTCGTCGAACCCGTGCCGGCGGCCATGCGCGCCGCCCTCGCTCGCGCGTGGCAGGGTGGCCGCCCCAGCGCGGCGCTCGTCGCGCTCGGTGCGCGCCTCGGCCGACCGGAGGCGATGGGCGAGGCGGTCGCGGCCATGCGACGCGGCGGCCTCGCCGAGGCCGATCAGCAGACCTACCTTGATTTGTTTGCCACCACCGCCGCGCCCGAAGGCCTGCCCATCATCGCGGACTTGGTGCGCACCGAGAAAAACGAGACCCGCCGCGCCAAACGCCTCGCCGCGCTCGGCGGCTACGACAGCGTCACCGCCGCAGAGGTGGCCATGGAGGTATTCCCCACGCTGACACCCCGGCTCCAAGCCGCAGCGCAGCGCCTGTTGAGCGAGAAGCCGGCCTGGGCGCACGCGATGCTCACCCGGCTCAACGCCGGCACCTTCCAAGCCGGCGTGCTCAGCAGCACGAGCCTCGCCGCCATCCGCGCACACCGCGATCCGCGCCTGACGTCGCTGCTTACGACCTATCAGCAGCGCAATTCCGAGGACCCGGCGTTGCGCGCGGCCCAGCAGGCATTCGAAACCGGCCGCAACGCCTACAACGTCGCGTGCGCCACGTGTCACCAGGAGGACGGCCTCGGCCGCACGGCGCTCGCTCCGGCGCTCGTTGGTTCGCGCTGGCTGCAGGCCGGCGACGAAGTGCTCGCCCGCATCGTCTTGCACGGCAAGGAAAGCCCTGCGCGCGGCTTCATCATGCCGCCGTGGCGGCAATTCGACGACGCCCAGATCGCCGCCATCCTCACCTATGTGCGGCGCGAGTTCGCCGGGCAAACGACCGCCGTCGCCCCGGAAACGATCGGCACGGTCCGCGCCGCGACCGCCACCCGCGAGAAGGCTTGGACCGATGCGGAATTGGATGCTCTTCCGCGGGACGCCGGGCCAGCCACCGTCCGCTAACCGACACCGGGCAACGGGCCCTTTGCCCCATACCGCGAAGTTGAGCTTTCATCGCAGAGTGCGCTCGCTTAATGGCTAAAGGGAATGAACGACATCCGCGAAGTCCACCGCCTGCCGTCGCCGGCCCCCAAGCCGCAGTCGCTCGCGTTTGCCGGGCCGCTTCTCTGGATGGGCTCGCGCGAGACCAAGATTATTTACTCCATCGATCCCATCGCCTGGCTCGTGCGCTGGCAGATCGCCGCGCCGGGCACTCCCTATGGCATGACGGCCGTGGGCGATGAACTGCGCGTGCTGTGCAGCGAAGGCGCCGATGATCACCGCATCATCCGCCGCTGCCTGCCTGGGCAGGGGTTCGACCTGAATTTTGCCCTGCCGTGCCCCGATGACAGCGGCTCCCAACTCGGCCACGACGGCCGCCGCCTGCATGTGAGCCAGTGGTATCCCAAGAAGGTGCTCGCACTCGCCAGCGACGGCACGGTAGAGCGCATCATCAACGTGCCGCATGGCATCTGCGGCCAGGTCTTTGCCGCGGGCTTTCTCTGGCTCGTCACGACCGATGCCGAGGACACCAACGACTACTGGCTGACGCGGGTCGATCCCCGGCCCGCCACCCCGGTGATCGAAGACGTGGCGCGCATTCCGTTCCAAGCCCGGGCCCTCGCGTGGGACGGCGAGCAATTCTGGACGAATCATCGCGAGCAAAACGAAATCGTGGCGTTTGCCCGGGTGGAGTGATCGCGGTGGGCGGGCACGTCCTTGTGTCCGCCTGGCGCAGGTGAGTCTTCAGGTGCGGGGCGGACGCTGCGCCTCAAATGCGGGCGCCCAGACGCGCCCGCCCACTTCCTCGGCTTGAGGCTCGCACATCCAAGGCCAGGCTTCAGCGCGCGGGCACAGGCCTTGCGCCACGGGATTTTTCCGGATGTAGCTGGCCTTGAGTTCGAATTCGTGAGCCTCGCGGAGGCGGTGATCGAAATATCCGTCCTGCCAAGCGATGCCGTGCATGCGTTTGTGCCATGCTTTCCAGTCGCGCATGACGGTGGACATCGCTTCGTGGCGGGGAAACGCGATGAGCGCGTGCAGGTGGTCGGGCATCAGCAGAAATAGAAAGCAGCATCAGCGGCGCCGGGTGTGATAGAAGCGAGCAGAGGCGAGGAGCGGTTGAGCGAGCTGGGGCGTGATGAGGGTGGCGCGAGGGGTTTGCGCGGGTGTGCAGCGAATGCGGATATGAAAGGTCTCTCCGTCCGGGACCCAGTTTGGCACACGATGATGCAGGCGGTCTTTGAAGGGCGCGCGCATGGGGTCGAGGAAGCGACGGGAGCTAGGAAAGGGAATCAGCGGGGTGGGCGGGCGCCTCGTAGCCCTTGACCTCGACGCGTGGGGTGGGAGGCGGGATGGGGAGGCCGTGTTTGCGGTAAAGATCGTGGAAGGCCTCAATGGTCGAGAAACCGGGCTTGAAGTTGCCGAAGCGATGGCCCTCGGCGATGAGGAGCGGAGTCCAGCCGCGCTTATTTTTCGTGTTCCAGACTTCGAGTTTCGCGCCCTTTTCGTCGAGCAGCTTGATCACCTTGGGAAAGTTGGCGAAGGCGGCGCCGTGCATGGCGGTTTCGCCCATATTGGAGACGGCATTGATGTCGGCGCCGAGGGAAAGGAGGTAGGTAACGGACTCGACCGCCTCGTCCTCCGTGCCGGCTTCCTCCTCGACGGCGCGCGTGCCGAGGCCCGCCGCGGCCATGAGGGGCGTGATGCCATCGGCGTTGGTGAGGGTAGGATCGGCGCCGAGGGCGAGGAGCAGCTTAAGGTAAGGCGTATCGGCGTTATCGGCGGCGAGCATGAAGGGCGTGCAGCCTTTGCGTGCGATGCGGCCGCCGCCGCTGGGGCCGCCGGTGAGGCGGAGGTTCACATCGGCGCCCTTGGCCACGAGCTTGCGGATGAGATCCTCGCTGGTGAAAAGGCCGGCGGTGTCGGGCACCGGCTGGCCGTCGTCCTCGCCGCTGTCGGGCTTGCGCACCCACGTGAGGACGTGCAGCGGGGCGTAGCCGGAGCGCAGGTCGTTCGGATTGGCGCCCAGGTCGAGCAGCTCGGCGGCGAGCCCGAAGTGGCCGTTCTCGACCGCGATGATGAGCGCGCTGGTGCCGGCCCGCGGCTGCTTTTTGGTGACGTTCTTCGCGGGCTTGGTGGCTTCGTTGATATCGACCCCCGCCTGGAGGAGGAGGCGCACGACCTCGGCACGGCCGGTGCGCGCGGCGAAGAGGAGCGGGGTGAAGCCCGTATCGACGGGGGTGCGGAAATCTGCGCCGGCCTTGATCAGCGCGGCGACGACGGCGGCATGGCCTTCGTGCGCAGCCCACATGAGCGCGGTCTGGCCGCCGGTGGGGAGCTTCGCGTCGGCGCGCACGCCGCGGGCCAGGAGGGCCTGCACGGCGGCGAGGCGGCCGGTGCGCGCGGCGGTCATGAGGGGAGTCTCGCCGCCGCGGAGCGGGGCATTGGCATCAGCGCCGGCGTCGAGGAGCGCGGTGACGAGCGCGGCATTACCGTTGGTGCAGGCGAGGGAGAGCGGGGTGACGCCGTAGCGGTTTTGGGCGTTGGGATTGGCCTTGGCGGCGAGGAGGGCCTGGGCGGTGGCGAGATCGTCGTGGCGCACGGCCCAGTGGAGGGCGGTCATGCCGTCGGTCTGCGGGGCGTCGATGGCGGAGTCGGCGAGGAGCGTGCGGATGGCGGCGGTGTCCTTGCGCTCAACGGCGTCGGCGAGCGGCGCTGCGGCATGGGCCGTGAAAGCGGCAACGAACACGAGCAGGAGTGAACCACAGAGGCACAGAGGCACGGAGAAAGGCCGGGTGGGGTTTGCTCTCTGTGTCTCTGTGCCTTTGTGGTTCATGGCGAAATTTATGGGCCGGGGCTATTCAGGAAAGGGGTGCGGCCTGCGGAGGCTCCGGAGGAGAGTTCTTGATCGCGGCGAATCGCGGTGCGCAGGGCTTCAACCTCGGTGGTGTCGGCCAAGCCCGCGTCGATGCTCTGCCAGAGGGACTGCGCGAGCGACACGCGTTCGGCGAGCGGGAGCGCCATCGCGGCGGTGGCAAGTTGCTGGGTGGACATGGCGGAAGGTTGGTGAGGACCCCTGTGGCGGTCAAACGACAGCGTCGAGCAGAAGTGAACTACAGTGGCACAGAGGCACGGAGAAAGGCCGTGTGGGATGGGTCTGATCTGTATCTCTGTGGTTTATGGCGAAGCCCGAAGGTTTTCTCAGATTGATGGAGAATAGGAAAACGTCGTGTGGAGGCAGAGCTTACGTGCGCGTGTTGGATGCCTGATGATGTTTGGCTCACAAACCAATACTGCCACGTCTGCGGTGGTATCTTTGGAAATCAAATGTGACCATTGTTCGGAATATGAAAATCCCCGAACAAGGTCGTTGAGTGAGAGGGGATGTGGTTCTTTCACGGCCTCGATACACATAGGTTCGAAACACTCCAAGCCAACTTCTCGCATGAACTCCGACGCAACCAATACGCCGTCCTCGGAGTATGAAGGATAAAGGTAGGCGTGAAGTTCTTGGTCGGAGTCGAATGCTCTAGTCGAAGCGTAGAGTAAAGCAGCGGGCATTTTCTGATCGTGCGCTGCTGCGGGCTCTCACACCGTCAGCGGCATGAACAGGTCGTTCACCTTGCCCGTGCTGTCGGCGAAGGAGTCGATTCGCACGCCGGCTTTGTCGAGGAGGGTGAGATGCAGGTTGGCGAGTGGGACGGGGGCTTTGTAGCTCAAGTGGCGGTTGCCCTTGATGCCGAAGGCGCGGCCGCCGGCGACGATGGTCGGGAGATTCGTGTGGTCGTGGATGTTGGGGTTGCCGATGCCGGAGCCGAAGAGGAGCATCGTGTGGTCGAGCAGCGTGCCTTCGCCGTCGGGCGTGGCCTTGAGGCGCTCGAGGTAGTAGGCGAAGAGCGAGACGTGGAAGGCGTTGATCTTGGCCATGCGGGCGATCTTCTCGGGGTCGTTGCCGTGGTGGGAGAGGGGGTGGTGGGGATCGGCGACGCCGGTCTCGGCGGCGTAGGTGCGGTTGCTGGTCTCGCGGGCGAGCTGGAAGGTGATGACGCGCGTGATGTCGCCTTGGAAGGCGAGCACCTGGAGGTCCAGCATCAGCTTGGCGTGATCGGTGTAGGCGGCGGGGACGCCGAGCGGGCGATCAAGATCGGCGGGGAGATTGTTTTTCGCGACGTCGGACTCGGCTTTCTGGATGCGGCGCTCGACCTCGCGGACAGTGTCGAGGTATTCGGAGATCTTGGCCTGATCGGCGGGGCCGAGGCGGCGCTTGAGGCTGGCGATATCCTCGGTGACCCAATCGAGCAGGCTGGCGCGTTTGCGGAGCGCGGCGCGGCGCTCGGCCACGCTGCCGCCCTCGCCGAAGAGCCGCTCGAAGACGACGCGCGGGTGCGCTTCGTAGGGGAGCGGCGTGGTGGGTGAGGACCACGAGAGGTTGTTTTGGTAAACGCAGGCGTAGCCGTTGTCGCACTGGCCGGTGGTCTGGAGCATGTCCATCGCGAGCTCAAGCGAGGGGAGCTGCGTGGCCTGGCCGATCTGCTGGGCGGCGAGCTGGTCGGCGGTGGTGGCGAGGTAGTAGTCGTTGCTCTCGGTGTGCTTGGCCTTGGCGGCGCTGAGGAAGGAGGAGTTGGAGGTGGCGTGCGAGCCGGGGTAGGCGTTGCGCAGCTCCATGTTCGTCAGGACCGTGAGCTGGTCGCGGTGCGGCGCGAGGGACTCGAGGATGGGCGAGAGCGAAGAGAGCGTGCCGTCGGTGGCGGTGGGCGTCCATCGCGACTGGTCGCAGCCCATGGGCATGAAGACGTAGCCGAGGCGGCGCGCGGGCTTGGCGACGGTCTTGGTCGCGGCGGTGGCGGCCGGGACCATGGCGTCGAGCAGCGGGAGGGAGAGGGCGGCGCCCATGCCGCGGAGAAAGGTGCGGCGGGGCAGGGCTTGGCGGGTGAGGAAGGTGCTCATGGGGATTTTCTCATTTGAAACGGGACACTGTTCACGATGCCTAGAATGACGGTTGAAAACCGAAAATCGTCCGCGTGCGCACGGCGCACGATGTCGCGGAGCGCGGGCCCGTCGAAGGGCTCCACGCCGCGACCGAGGGCAAAGATGAGGAGCTTCTCGGCGAAGGTCTCAACAAACAGCTCCGGCCGCGCGAGGAGCGCGCGCTCGAGCCCGGCCACGCCCTCGAAGGTGCTGCCGTCGGACAGGCCGCCGCTCACATCCACGGGCCGGTGGTCCTCTTCGCTGCGCCAGCGGCCGACGGCGTCGAAATTTTCGAGGGAGAAGCCGACGGGGTCCATGACGTTGTGGCAGCTCGCGCACGCGGGATTCTCGCGGTGCTTGGCGAGGCGCTGGCGGATGGGGAGCGTCGCGGAGACGACGCCCTCGTCGAGCGAGGGCACGTTGGGCGGCGGCGGGGGCGGGGGCTCGCCGATGAGGTTCGCGAGAATCCAGTGGCCGCGAATCACGGGCGAGGTGCGCGTGGCGTAGGACGTGACCGTGAGAATGCTGCCGTGCCGCAGCAGCCCGCCGCGCTGCCGCTGCGGATCGCCGGCAAAAGAAACGGGCCGGAAATGACTGCCGAAGACGTGCGGAATCTTGTAGTGCCGGGCGAGCCGCTCATCGAGGAACGTGTAGTCGGCGCCGATCAGCTCGGTGATCGGGCGGTCCTGCCGCATGATGTGGGCGAAGAACAGCTCCGTCTCGCGCCGCATCGATTGGCGGAGGTTTTCATCGAAGTCGATGAAGCGGCGCGCGTCGGGCGTGATGGCGGCGAGGCCGCGCAGATGAAGCCATTGCGCGGCGAAGTTGTTGACGAGATTGTCGGCGCGTTCGTCGGCCAGCATGCGGCGGACGTGGGCGGCGAGTTGCGCGGGCTGGCGGAGTTCGTGGCCCTCGGCGGCGTCGAGCAGCGCATCGTCGGGGATGCTGCCCCAAAGAAAAAAGGAAAGGCGCGAGGCCAGCTCCAAGTCGCTCACGTGATAGGCCGAGCCCGGCGCAATTCCCGCGGGGTCAGCCTCGATGCGGAAGAGGAACTGGGGGCTGACCAAAATCGCCGTGATGGCGTGCTCGATGCCCGCTTCGAAACCCGCGCCCTCGGCGCTGCCTTCGTGGAAGAACTGCATGGGCCGGCGCAGGTCCTCATCGGTCACGGGCCGACGATAGGCGCGCCGGGCAAGCTTCGCCAGGATGGTGCGGGCCTTTTCGACCGATGGCGCCCCGGCAAGATCGCCGAAAATGAGGCGCCGGCTCGGCGTGTCGCCCGAGCCCTTGGCGTCAAACGGACCGGTAATCGTGACCTGAAACACCGCCGGCGCGGTGCGCGGATGGCGGTGCATGTTGAAGCGCGCGGCGAACGGCGCGCGCTCGTTTTCCAGCACCACGGAAGGATCCTTGGGGAAAGTCACGCCCAGGTCGTGCGGGCCGGCCTTCACCGCGAGGCGAAACGTGAGATGGCGGTCCACCGCCTCCGCGTTTTTGTCGGCGCCGGGCGGCTTCACGGTCGCGACGGCCACGCGCTCGCGATTCAGGAGCACCTCGACCTCGTGCGGCCGGCGGAGGCCCTCGACCTGTTCATTGCGGTCGCGCTGGAGGCGGACGGCCACCTCGTAGTCGCCGTCTTGCGGGAAGAGATAGGGAATCAGGATGCCGCCGCGGGTGCCGAGCGGCAGGCCCTCGACGTGCTCTTCCTGCGTGACATCGGGGCGCACACGAAACGTGTCGCCGCCCGGGGCCTTGCGCGGCGTGCCGACGGCGAGGCGCGCGATCTTCTGCGCGGCGGAAACGTAGCGGTCGAGCAGCGTGGGCGAGAGGTTGCCGACGGCGACGTTGTCGAACCCGTGGCTCGGCTCCTCGTTGGGCAGCAAGGCCGTGGCATCGATCGCCACGCCGAGCAGATCACGGATGGCGTTTTGATATTCGGTGCGATTGAGGCGGCGGAAAGTGTCAGTGCGGCCGGGGTTCGGCTGCGCGGCGGCAGCGCGGTCCAGCGACGAGGTCAGCGCAGCCACCACGCGATTATAGTCGGCATTATCAGGCCGGGCCTCGCCGAGCGGCGGCATCTGGCGGTGGGCCAGCTTGCGCGCGACTTCCTCCCAAATAGGCGCGGCGGCAGGGATCGCGGAGGTGTCCAGATTCTCCAGCGAGAGACCGCCTTTCTTCGTGCCGGCGTCGTGGCAATCGAGGCAGTATTTCCCGACGAGCGATCGCACGGGATCAATGGCGGCATCGGCGGCGCAGAGCGGACTCGCGACGATCAGCGAGACCAGAGCAAAGGTGAAAAATGGGGCGGTGGCGGACATCGGGCGGGCACTAGGGGGGGGCGGGGAGGCGCAGATTGCTTGAATTAAGCATGAGTGCCACAAATGCGTCGGCGAGGCAAAATTTTCCACGAGATAGGCGGAGAGTTGCCGGTGGATTCGCTGCGCTGGCCAAGGGTGGCACTCAGCCGGTGCTGGTGTTTCCCCATGTCACTATCGCATCGCCAAAAGCGTCTCCGTCGCCAACGCCCATCCCCAATGAAGAACGCCGTCTCCCTCCCGCTCATTGTCGCACTCGCGCTTCTTGGTGCAGGCGCTGTCGCGCCGGTAGCAGCCGCGGAGGCTGCGCCGCGCCGCACCTGGACCGTTGAGGGCACGGCCCGCGAGGCGTTGGTGCATGTGCCAGCGGCCGCGAAGACGCAGCCCACGCCCGTCGTGTTCGCCTTTCACGGCCACGGGGGCACGATGCAGCAGGCGGCGCGTTCGTTCCGCTACCATCAGGTCTGGCCCGAGGCGATCGTGGTATACATGCAGGGGCTTAACACCCCCGGCCAGCTCACCGACCCGGAGGGCAAACGCCCCGGCTGGCAGCCCGCGCCCGGCGACCAAGGCGACCGCGACCTGAAATTCTTCGATACCGTGCTCGCCAGCCTGCGCGCCGATTATCGCGTCGATGACCGTCGCATCTACTCCACGGGCCATTCCAACGGCGGCGGCTTCACCTATTTACTTTGGGCGATGCGGGGCGAGGTGTTCGCCGCGATGGCCCCGTCCGGGGCGCTGGTGTCGCGCCGTGCGCCGCCGCTAAAACCGAAACCCGCGCTGCACGTGGCCGGCGAAAAGGACGAACTCGTGAAATTCGCCTGGCAGCAGCAGATGATCGCGAGCGTGAAAGGGATCAACCAATGCGGGGCCGGCGAGCCGTGGGAGAAGATCGCAACGCGCTACGCCTCGCCCATCGGCGCGCCGCTGGTGACCTACATCCACCCCGGCGGCCACGGCTTTCCCGCGGCGGCGCCGGCACTCATCGTGACCTTCTTCAAGCAGCACGCGAAGCCGTAGTGCGGCGTAGCGGTGGGCGTCCCTGCCCGCCGTGGTTTGGTCTAACGCCCTGAACCGGCGGGCCGGGAGTCCGCCGCTGCAGCGACCGTGTCCTGCTATCCCTTCTTTTCACCCGGCACT
This sequence comes from Opitutaceae bacterium, assembly GCA_030693515.1. GTDB lineage: Bacteria > Verrucomicrobiota > Verrucomicrobiia > Opitutales > Opitutaceae > ER46. The sequence continues at coordinate 51,876 of JAUYAK010000019.1, read as the reverse complement.
GTGAGCTTAAACTCCCGCAGGATGGCGTCGATCTTCGCGGTTTTGTCCGGGAGCGGGGACCCGGGGTGCAGGCCGTTGTGCCGCACCGTGCCGTCGGGCGCGATGATCGTCATGTGCGGGATGCCTTGCACGCCGTAGGCCGGGTTGAAGACCGGCTCGTCGCTGAAGACCACGGGCCACGTCATGTCGCGCGCCTTGATGAACGCCGGCATGAGCCCGCGCTCGCGATCCGGGTCGCCCTGCGTGCTGATGACCGCCGACTCGAGGTTGGCGACGCGTCCTTGGATGCTGGTGACGCCGAGGACGACCACGTCCGCGGCGGCGTAGTGCGCCACGAGGTCGCGCACCTGGGGAAACGACGAAAGGCACGGCCCGCACCACGTCGCCCAGAAATCGAGCACGACGACCTTGCCGCGGAGCGAGGAGAGGGTCTTGAGGCCCTCGCGCGTGGACCAGTTGAAATTCAGCTCGGGCGCAGGCTGGCCGACGAGCCCGGCGCGCGCCTGTTCGGCTTTCTTCTGATCGGCGATGGCGGCGATCGCACGGTCGGCGTTGAGGGCGGCGGCGGTGCCGGGGAAGTCTGCCTGCAATTGCTTCAGGTAGGACGTGCCCTTCTCGGCGTCGTCCAGGACTTGGAAAAACAGCGTCGCGCGCATGAACGCGATGCGCGCGACCTCCTCGGTTTTCTGGCCGCGGTATTTCTCCAGGAGCGTCTCAAACCGCGCGAGTTCGGGGGCGAGCTGCTCGGCCGAGCTCTGGCCGGCGCGGAGCTTGCCTTGGATGGTTTCGACCAGCGTCTTGAGATCGGCGGCGGCGTCCTGCGCGCGAAGCGAAGGAGCGAGAAGCGCGACCAGCACGAGGCAAAGGGTGAATAAGCGGATGGGCATGGCCCCGTGCATGCCAGCGCGCTGACAAACCGCCAGCGCGATTTGTCAGGCAAACGGGTCTTTTCCCGCCGTCTTTGGTCCGGCCCCGGCCTCATCGCCTTGGCCTGAGAACCGCGGCGGGGTGTCGGGCCATCCTGCGGGGAAATCTCAGCCGGGAGGCGCGGAGGATGCCGTTTGCAGCAGCCGCTCCACCGCCCCGCGTCCTTCCTCGCGCAGCAGCCACCGGCGCGCGAACTGGCTGGCGGACGCGGGCTGGCCCATCGCGAGCCGCTCGGCGAGCCAGGCGTTCGAGACCGAGGTGCTGCGCTTCATCGCGGCGGCGAGGAGCGCCTTGGTCGGGTGCGATTTCGGCGCCGGGAGTTTTTGCAGGTCGATGTTTGCGCGGCGCGCGAGGGCTGTGAGTTTCTCCTCCCACACGGCGCTGCGCTCGGTTTGGACTTCCTCGGGTTCGAGGCCCGCGAAGCGTTCGAGGTCGGCGCCGCGCTGCACGGCCTGCTCGCGCATCTCCTGCCGAAACTCATCCCCGCCCACGCACCAGCCGCGGCTCATCCGCACGGCGACGAGTTCGCGTTGCGCCGTGTCGTCGGTCGCGAGGAACTCGAGGTAGGCGAGATATTTTCTCCAGCCGGCCGGCGTGTCGCGCAGGCCGCCGGCGGCCTCCAGCACCGTGGCCGGTTGCAGCCAGCCCGGGCGCTTCCGGGCCACGAATTTAGATAGACTGCTCCACGGGTAAGCCGCCGCCTTCGTCGGCGCGACGAGCCGGGCGCGCACGGGATTCAAGTGGATGTAGTGGCAGACCTGCGCCAGCCCATGGCCGGGCTCGACGAGCAGGGCCTTGTAACGCCCCTGAAACGGACGGCCCGTGGCCGGCGAAAGGCATTCGAGCGGCGAATCCACGTGCCTTGCAGCCATTTCATGCCCGCGCTCAGGTTCGGCTCGGCGATTTCCACCGCCAGGTGAAAATGGTTGCCCATGACGGCGTAGGCGTGGACCTGCTAACGGAAGCGCTCCGCCGCCTCGCCCAGCGTGCGCTCGAACGCCTCCGCCGCGCCCCTCCCCTCGAACAGGTAGCGCCGGTAGTTCCCGCGGTTGATGACGTGGTAACATGCCCCCGCAAACTCGATGCGCAACGGTCGTGGCATGGCGCAGAGAGGAGGGCCGCCTAAAGCTATCAGTCAAGAGTCAAGACCTGACGTGTTTGGCTTGGTCATCAGTCAAGAGTCAAGACCTGACGTGTTTGGCTTGGTCTGACGTGTTTGGCTTGGTCCAGCGTGCGCTCGAACGCCTCCGCCGCGCCCTTCCCCTCGAACAGGTAGCGCCGGTAGTTCCCGCGGTTGATGACGTGGTAACACGCCCCCGCAAACTCGATGCGCAACGGTCGTGGCATGACCCAGAGAGGAGCGCCGCCTCAAGCTATCAGTCAAGAGTCAAGACCTGACGTGTTTGGCTTGGTCTGGGCCGTTCTGTCAAGAGTCAAGACCTGACGTGTTTCGGCTGCTCGACGTGTTTCGGCTGCTCTTTTTATGAACAGGAGTGTCCTGCTCCTCAAAAAACCGAAATTTGAATCCAGAAATTTGCAGAACATAAGCTAGCGCAAAAACACCGATAACAAACATCATTATCAAGAGGGTCATTTCATCGGCATTCAGTGGCTTTGCACTCGGCAGATGCCTTCCTCGATAACCACAACCATACAAAATTCCGAGAAAAGTCCCTGCCGTCATTCCAATGACCGCTGGTTTTCTCGGGGAAAATTTACCTTCTGCCGCCACGATTGCCTCCTGAATAGTGATCAAATCCACGGTTTGCTTGTGACCAAGCGTTGGGAAGTTGGTTTACAAACCAACCTGCCGCTCCAGCTCTACTATCAAAGCGAGTCGTAGGGCCGTCCAATGCTTGTTCGAGAAAGTTAACAGTCGCATGCATTGCTTGTTGGGAGCGGGGATGACCGAGGACTACAGCCGCCTCGCCGACTGCGGCAGTTCCAGCGATTCGGCCAGCTGTTACCATCGTTGTTCCGACTCGGACGACAGTTGCTGCTCCAGCGATCAGTGCGGGAGAGCTAGCTACGAGCAATGCGGGCCCTGCCACCCCAATTACAGTCGCAACCTTAAAGGCATTCGCGCCCGTCCCCATGACGGGAGCTACATTTACCAGCGCCCCATGGACCGCCGCCCAATCACTGTTCACTCCACCGCGTGGAATGGCGGCCACCGAAGCGGCGCTGTCAGCAGGACTCAGGCGATCGACCGCAGCCGCCAGTGATCCGGTGTTCTGCCCGAGGACATTCGCGGTGTCCCAAGAGACCCAATCGCCGGTTCCGGTTTGTTGATAGCTGACGACCACGGCGTCGCCGTTGCCGGTCGAAAAGCCAACTCTACGGCCGTCCGGATAAACCCATTGATCGGTTTTTTCGTCGTAGTGGCCCGGACGCGGACCGCTGGAAGACCGAGACGAGCCGGACGTGGCCGGAGCGCTATTCGATGAGGCTGCCTCATCCAAGCGCATGTAGAGGGACGCGAGCAGTGCGCCGTCCTGCCCAGGCAGACTCATTCCATTAATCTGCCAAGTTGGCTCTGGCGGCCCGCCGACCCCGCTATACTCCCCTTCGCCCGTGCCATCATTGACCATCACCCAACCGAGCCACGTTTTGAGCCATTCCTTGCCCTCGGACGAACATGTCCAGCGTTCGCCAAGTTCGCCGGCGTGCTCAGGCTCCATGCCCAAGACATCCCAGCGATTCACGCCGTTGTTGCCGCAGAAGCCGTAGAGGTTGAGCCCGCCGCGCTCCTGAATCGTATCTCTGCCCACGAAGCGCCCCTGACTCGGCTGGTAGTATCTGCGGCCGTAGTAGACCAAGCCGGTCTCGTCGTCCGTGAACTTCGTCGAGAACCTGAACGGATTCTCCTTCGCGTAGGCGCCCTCGCAGCGGAGGAACTCGCCGTAGGGGGAGTATTCGTAGGCGGCGCCGACGGAACCGTCGCTGGCGTCGAAGAGGGCGGCGATGTTGCCGTTGCCGTCGTAGCTCGGGAAATAGTCTTTCCCGCTCGCGTGGTCGCGGATTTGCAGGAGGGCGCCGACGCCGCCGGCATCCTTCATGGAGCGCGCGATGTCGAGGCCCCACGCGTAAGTTCTAACCTTAGTTAAAGTTGAAGTTGAGGAGTTGAAGTTGAATTCAGCCAAAAGGCTCCAGCCATCCCAGAGGTAGCGGCGCTGGCTGGTGACGGTGGTGTAGCTCGTGCCGTTCCAGCCGCCACGGACGAGTTTCTCGGCGCGGCGGTTCATGTAGTCGTATTTGAACTCCAATTTCTGCGCGGTCATGCCGCCCATGACGGCGCCGGCGGTGGCCTCCATGGCGGTGAGGCGGTTCTCGGCGTCCCACTCGTAGGACCAGACGCCGTCGTTGGTCAGGTTGCCGTCGGCATCGTAGGCAAAGCTCTGCGCGGCGGGCGGCAGGAAGGCCGTGCGCTCGATGGTCTGGCGCGCGTAGGCCGCGCCACCACTGCCGGGTTTCACGGCATAGACCTTGAGGTTGCCGCTGAAGGGGGCGAGCCAGTTTTCGACCGTGATGTTGTCGCCCCAATGCTTGCCGGCGCGGCCGGCGAGGGCGGTGGAGCGGGCGGCGACGAGCGCATCGGCATCGGCCACGCCGCCGATGGCGAGGGTGTTGTTCTCGCGACCGGTGTATTGGTTGAGCTCGTTGACGGTGTAGTTGTCCTTCAGCGCGGAGTTACCGCTGGTGTTGGACCATTTGCGGTTGCCGAGGCCGTCGTAGTCCCACTCGTGCTTGCGGGCGGAGAGGGGCGTGGTCTGGTCGGTCGCGGTGGCGCCGAGGTAGGTGGCGGCGGTGGTGACCTCGCCGCGGGCGTTGTAGGCGAAAATCTGGTGGATGGCGCCGCCATCGGTGCCGCCGTAGTCGCTGAACACATCGCCGCTCTGCACGACGCTCTGGCGGAGGCGGCGGTCGTCGTAAGCGTAGTCGTAGCGGGTGCGGGTGGTGCTGCTCCACTTGGTCTCGACCTTGGTCAGGAGGTCGCGGTTGGCCTCGAAGTCGCGGGTGATGAAGAAGGCGTGGGAGACGACGGAGAGGCTTTTCACGAGGGCGGAATTGGTCTCGTAGCCGTAGACGAACTGGCGCGAGGCGGCGCCGTTGTCGCGCGAGGCGACGAGGCCGGCGAAGCGCCCGGCGTTGCTCGTGGCGTTGATGAACTCGAGGTCGGCGGCGGGGGTGTTTTGTCAGGCGAGCAGCGCCTTGACCACGTGGCCGTGCACGTCCGTGAGGCGATAATCGCGGCCTTGGTAGCGGAAGGTGAGCCGCTCGTGGTCGAGCCCGAGGAGGTGCAGGATCGTGGCGTTCAGGTCATGCACATGCACGGGTTTCTCCGCGAGATGGTAGCCCATGTCGTCGGTCGCGCCGTAAGTGATTCCGGGCTTCACGCCGCCGCCAGCGAGCCAGATCGTGTAGGCGTCCTTGTGATGGTCGCGGCCGGGTTGGGTGCTGGTGCCGTTGCCGGAGTCGGTCTGCGCCATCGGGGTGCGGCCAAACTCCCCGCCCCAGACCACGAGCGTGTCGTCGAGCAGTCCGCGCTGGCGCAGATCGCGGATGAGCGCGGCCATGCCGCGGTCCACATCGCGACACTTGGTGCGCAGGCGGCCGTCGAGATTGGCGTGGTGGTCCCAGTCGGCGTCGTAGAGCTGCACTAGGCGCACGCCGCGCTCGATGAGGCGCCGGGCCAGCAGGCAGTTGTTGGCAAAGGAGGGTTTGCCCGGCGCCGCGCCATAGAGCTCCAGCGTGGCGGCGGATTCGCGGGAAATGTCCATCAGCTCCGGCACGGCGGTCTGCATGCGAAACGCCAGCTCGTATTGCTCGATGCGCGTGGCGATCTCGGGATCGCCGACATCGGCGAGCTGCGCGCGGTTGAGGTCGCGCACGGCGTCGAGCACTTGCCGGCGGTCGGCCGGTGTGTGGCCCGGCGGATTGCCGAGGTAAAACACCGCGTCGCCGCCGCTGCGGAACGGCACGCCCTGATGCACGCTGGGCAAGAAGCCCGACGACCACAGGCTCGTGCCCGCGCCCGCGAGCGGCCCGGACTGGAGCACGACATAGGCGGGCAGGTCGGCATTTTCCGAGCCAAGGCCGTAGGTGACCCACGAACCCGCGCTTGGGCGGCCCGGCCGGCCGAAGCCGGTGTGAAACATGAGTTGCGCCGGCGCGTGGTTGAATTCGTCCGTGTGCATCGACTTCACAAACGCCAGCTCGTCGGCCACGCCCGCGAGGTGCGGGAGGAGTTCCGAAATCACCGCGCCGCTCTGCCCATGACGCGCGAAGGCATAGCGCGACGCCGCGATCTTGGGGTGGCCACGGAGGAAAGCGAAGCGCTTGCCCTTGATGAAATCTTCGGGGCAGGGCTGGCCGTCGAATTTTTCCAGCGCCGGCTTATGGTCGAAGAGATCGAGCTGCGAGGGCGCGCCGACCATGTGCAGATAGATAATGCGCTTGGCCCGGGGGGCAAAGTGCGCGGCGCGGGCCGCGAGCGGATTGGCGCCGGCCGTGCCGCGCAGCAGCGAGCCGAGCGCCATCGCGCCGAGGCCGACGCCGGATTTCTGGAGAAACGTGCGGCGCGTGACGGCGTGCAGCTGGGCTTCGAGAGGATTCATGGCGCGTCAGTTCTTGGTGATAGTCTCGTCGAGGTTAAGCAGGGCGGCGGCCACCGCCTGCCAGGCCGTCGCGTCGTCGTGGACGCGGCGCTGCTGCGCGAGCAGCCGGTGCAAGGCGGCCTGCTCAATCTCGGCCGGCTCACGCGCGACGCAGAGCATGAAGGCATGGCGCAGCCGGCCGGCTTCCGATGCGTCGGGTTGCTCGCGGAGCACGCGGTGCGCGAGCGCGGCTGCGGCCTCGACGTAAACCGGATCGTTGAGGAGGGTGAGGGCTTGCAGCGGGGTGTTGGAGCGCGAGCGGCGCACGGTGCAGGCCGTGCGCGCGGTGGCGTCGAAATTCATGAAGCTCGGGTAGGGCGAGGCACGCTTCCAGACGGTGTAAAGCCCGCGCCGGTGGGCATCGGCGCCGGTGCTGACCTCGTAGGTCACGCGCTCCCCGCCGATCTTGCTGTCCCACAGGCCGGCGGGCTGCGGCGGACGCACGGGCGGTCCGCCGAGCCCGGCGCTGAGCAGGCCGGCGATGGCGAGGGCGTTGTCGCGCACGGCCTCGGCTTCGAGGCGGAAGCGCGGCCCGCGCGCGAGTAGGCGATTCTGATCGTCGAGGGCCAAGAGCTCGGGCGTGACGCGCGACGACTGCCGATAGGTCGCCGAGAGCGTGATCAAACGGTGGAGACGTTTCATGCTCCAGCCGCCCTCGGCGAACTCGACCGCCAGCCAGTCGAGCAGCGCGGGATGCGTGGGCGCCTCGCCCTTGATGCCGAAGTCTTCGGGCGTGCGCACCAGGCCGTGGCCGAAAAATTCCTGCCACCAGCGGTTGACCGTCACGCGCGCGACGAGCGGATTGTCTGCGCTTGCCAGCCAGCGCGCGAGGTCGAGGCGCGTGCCGCCCTCGAGAATGATGGGCAGACTCTCCGGTGTGCCGGGTGTGACGCGCTCGCCCGGATCGAGGAAATTGCCGCGATTGAGCACGTGCGTCGCGCGCGGTTCGCGCAGCTCGCGCATCACGAGCGTGCGCGGACCGGCGATCGCATCGAGTTCGCGCGCGAGAGTCTGCCGCGTCTCGCGCAGTTTCGCGCCGGCGGGATCTTGCGCGAGCCAATGGTTTTCCAAGACGCGCCGTTGGTCCAGAGTGCGCGCCGGTGCCGGCGTGCGCAGCACCGCGGCGACCGTCGCGGGGAGCGCGGGGCCTTGTGCGACACCGGTGAGAGCGGAAAGACGCAACCGGCCGATCGTGCGGCTGCCGCCGTTGTTCTGCTCCAAGGTGAAAACAAAGGTCGCGCCGTCGGCCGATCCGAGGGGCCGCTCCGTCGCAAACGTCGCCCAATGATCGCGGCCGAACTGCGGCGAGATGGCCCAGCCTTCGGCAGGCTTGGTGTTGGATTTCAGCAGGCTGGCGACCGCGAAGCGGGCCTGGGAAAACGAGGCCTCGGCGCGCACGAGCGGCACGGGCTCGGTGGTGCCGTCCGCGCGGACGAGGGCGATGCGCAGGTTGTTTAGGACGAAATTGGGCCGGGGGGCCGCGGCGCGACCGGGACCGCCACCGGGCAGCGCCGAATCGGCGAGCGCCTCAAGCTTGAAGCCGGTGATGCCGGTGAGCGGGGTGCGCACGGTGAGAGTGTAGGTGTCGCGCTCGGGCGCCTCCTCGTCGTCGAGCAGCACCGATTTGTCGGGCAGCAGGCGGTGGGCCGAGCCGCCGGTGGACTCGAAGGCGGTGATGTCGAGCGGATGCAGCTGGGCGCTCGTCTCGAGCTTGGCCCGCGCCTCCGCCTCAAGCGTGGCCGCCGCACCGCGCAACCGCTCCGCGACCACGGCAATCTCGCGATCGATGTCGCGCAGGCGGGCTGCGAGCGCGGCGCGTTTCGCGTCGTCGGCCGGGACGGGCAAGGCGAGGTAAGGGCCGGTGAACTTGAGCGTGGCCAGCGCCTTCGCGCTCGCGAACTCGGTCTCGCGCTCAGTGGAATTGAAATAGGCGAAGAGGCGGTAGTAGTCCCGCTGCGTGAAGGGATCGTATTTGTGATTGTGGCACTGCGCGCACTCCAGCGTGGAGCCCAGCCAGACGGTGGCGGTGGTGTTCACGCGATCGAAGACCTGGTTGACGCGACCCTCCTCCTGATCGGTCCCGGCCTCGACGTTGGTGGGTGCGGCGCGGTGAAAGCCGGTCGCGATCAGCGGATCGGGGTTTTTCTCCGCGTCGGCCTCGGGCAACAGATCGCCCGCGAGCTGCATAATCGTGAAACGATCGAACGGCAGATCGGCGTTCATCGCGCGCACCACCCAATCCCGGTAGGGCCAGAGATCGCGGAGGTCGTCGCGCTGGAACCCGTGGGAATCGGCGTAACGCGCGAGGTCGAGCCACGGCCGGGCCCAGCGCTCGCCGTAGTGGGGCGAAGCCAGCAGCCGATCGACGACGCGCTCGAAGGGCTGGTCGCCGGGCGCATCGTCCGCGAGGAAGGCCGCGATCTCACCGGTCGTGGGCGGCAGCCCGATGAGGTCGAGGGAGACGCGGCGCAGCCAGCGCGCGCGATCCGCGGGCGGCGAGGGCGCGAGACCTTCCTGCGCGAGCCGCGCGAACACGAAGGCGTCGATCGGATTTCCTCCGGCCGAACTCGCCGCGGCCGATACCGGCAGGGCGGGGCGCGACGGTTTCACGTAAGCCCAGTGCCGGAGATTATCCGGCCAGAGCGCACCCTCCTCGATCCAGCGCTTGAGCAGCGCGATCTCGGCGGGTTTGAGGCGGTCGCCTTTCTGCGGCATCACCTCATCCTCGTGCGGGGAGATGATGCGCTGGAAAATCTCGCTCTGTTCCGGCGCGCCCGGCACGAGCGCCGGCAAACCCGATCGCCCGCCTGCGCGCGCCTGCACCGCCGTCGTGAGGTGCAAGCCGGCCTTGGGGTGATCAAGACCGTGGCAATCATAACAGCGCCCGGCGAGGATGGGCTGAATGTCGCGGCCGAAATCGACCCGTGTTTCGGCTCCGCGGAGCGCAGACGCACCGGCCACCAGCAAAACGATCAACCCGACGCGCACGACCGGGCCGGTGCAGGCGTGCGGCAGCCACGCGGCGCGGTGGGCGGGGTAAATCATGCCACGCAACTTAGTGCGGGATGCCGCGGCGTCACGCCCGCATTTACCCGCGCGCTGCGCCTCACTTCAACGCCGCGAGAAACGCGATGAGATCGGCGGCCTCGAGGGCGGTGAGGTTGTGCAAGAGCCCCTCGGGCATGAGCGAGGTGCGCGAGGCACTGACCTGGGCGACTTGGCTGGCCGGGATGCGCTCGGTGGCGCCGCCCGCGACCTTGAGGGTGAGGGCGGTGCCGTCGCGCGCGATGACGAAGCCGGCCTTCACACCGCCGCCCTTCAGCTCGACGCTCGCAAGCTGCCACACGGGATCCACGAGGGCATTCGGGGCGACGATGTGCTCAAGGAGCGCGGCCGGCGCGTATTTCGCGCCGATGCGCGAGAGGTCGGGGCCAAAGTCGATGCCGATGCCATCGGCACGATGGCACGCGACGCACGCGGTCGCAAAGACCGCCCGCCCGCGTCCCGCGTCACCTTGACGCGCCAGGATCTGCTCGGGCTTGAAGTTCACTCCAAGCACCTGCCGGCGCTGCGCATCGGGGAGGAACCGCTCAAACAGATCGCGGCGCACCGGGTCAGTGAGCGTGGCGCCTTGGGTGATGGCCTCGGCCCGGACGGCCGCCGGCAGACGACTGTCCATGAGGTCGAGCACGACGGAGAGTGCGCCGCTGCCAGTGGCGAGCAGCGGCGCGAGCGCGGCAATCTCGCCGCGGCGGAGGGAACGGAGCGCGGCGAGTTCGGCGTCGCGCTGGACTTTGGCGGCCGGCGCGACCTCGCTGTTGTTGGCATTCAGGCCCGCGATCCAATCGCGCACGAGGAGCAGACCGCGGGCATCAACCAACCGGCTGCCGACGTAGGGCATGTGGCCGCGGCCTTCCGTGGCGAGCCGGTAGAGCAGGACGCTGCGCGCCGGATCGCCGGGAGCGATCACGCGGGCATCCGGCAGGCCGAGGTCGCCCTGCACAGGTTTTTCGTCGATGAGTTTCGCCTCTTTCAACGGAAGGTCGATGTTGAGGAGGAGGTTGGCGGAGCCGCCGCCGTTGAAGCGGTGGCAAGTGCCGCAGTTGGCGTGGAGATAGGAGCGCGCGCGCAGTTCGAGCGTGGCGGCGTCGCCGTGCGGATCAGCCATGCGCGGCTCGGCGCGGGCGAGCCCGGCCGCTTGCAGGACATCGATCTGCCGGCCTGGCGACGAGGGAGTGGGGCGGTCGAGTTGGAGGGCGTTGAAGCCGGCGGCGAAATTTATGGTCTGGTTGTGGCAGCGCAGGCACTCGGCGCGGCTGTGGAAGCGCCAGGTTTGTCGTTGCGCGCCGCCGGGGGCGCCGGAGTCCTTGATGTCGAGCACGGTCTCGTCGCCGCGCGCGGGCACGAGCTCGGCGTCGGTCTGCGCTTCGTTCCAGCGGTAGCTGTAGGCGCCCCATTGCTGGAGCTGCCCGTCGTAGTGGAGGAGTTGCGTTTCGACGCGGCGGCGGGTCGCAGGGTTCCCGCGTTCGAGTTCGAGCGAATAGGTTTTCGTAAGAACGGCGTTGTCCGGAAACACCCAACGGCCGACCGGCATCACGCCGAGCTGTTTCGTCGCGAGTGTAATCCGGCCGTCGCCGGGAAACGCGACCCAGCGCTCAGAGGTCGCGTGGTCGGCCCAGCGCGGGGCGTTGATCTCGTAGGGCACCACGCCGGGCGCGGGCTGCTGGCGCGGCGTGTCCGCAAAAAGCCCCGTCTCGCTCAGCCGGCGCGGAAACTTCGAAGGCGAGCCGGCGGCGGGGTTGCGGGTGAAGCGCCAGAGTCCGCCTCCGGCGTAGTCGCAGATGAGGATCTCGCCGTCGGGCTGCACGCCGAAGCCGACGGGCGAGAGCGGCGCGCGGCACAGTTCGCGCAATTCCGTCACGCGATCGCCGTCGGCGCGAAGCGACCAGAAGACGCCCGTCTGCCAGTCGCCGTAGAGATAGGCGCCGCTCAGCTCGGGCAGAGCCTGGCCGTGATAAAACTCGCCGCCGGTGATGCTCGCGGCCTCCTCGTGCGAGTGAACCGCGAGTGCCGGCAGGACCGGCGAAGGGCCGATGAGCCGGTCGGGCCGCACATCCTGGCGTCCGCCCTCGGTCAGGCTCCACCCGTAGTTTCCACCGCGTTGCACGCGGTAGATCATTTCCCACAGCTGCCACCCGACATCGCCGGTGTAGAGTTCGCCCGACTTGGGATCGAAGGCGATGCGCCACGGGTTGCGCAGGCCGTAAGCCCAGACCTCGCCGCGGGCCTTCGCCACGCCGACGAAGGGATTGTCGCGCGGGATCGCATACGCGAGGCCGGGGTCGGTGCGATCCACGTCGATGCGCATGATGCTCGCGAGCAGGTCGCTCAAATCCTGGCCGGTGACGAAGGGGTCGGGCGGCTCCGCCGGACCGGCGTCGCCGGCGCCGAAGTAGAGCATGCCGTCGGGACCGAAGCGGAGATTGCCGCCGTTGTGGCCGCCTTGGAGCCACGTGAGGAGCACCTGGCCTGTGGTGTGGTCGAGGCGCGGAATCGGATCGGCGGTGACCTTGAAGCGGATGATGCGCGTCCCGTTCTCGTGGTTTTTTACGCCGGGTTTCTTCGCCAGTGCGAGCACGTAAGCGAAGCGGTTCTCCGCGAACTTGGGATGAAACGTGACGGCGTAGGCATCGGTGAGCTCGCGATCGAACCTGGCGACGTCGCCGAACAGATCGGTCTCGGACGCGTTTTCATCGCTGGCGCGGAAAGAGCGGAGCTTGCCGCCGAGTTCGACGACGACGAGGCGGTCCGTGCCGGGGAGCACCGCGACTTCGAGGGGTTGTGCGAAGGTGAGCTGTGGAAACGCCCGCTCGACGCGATACGGCGGCGGCGCCTCGGGCGTGCCCATGATGGCGGAGGTGGTCCACGGGGCGCGCGGAAGCGCGAGCGGCTGGGCCGATAGCGCGGCGGCGGCAAGACACAGCGGGGTGATAAAGCGGGGCAATACGGGAGACATTCAGGTGTGCTCAGCGTGGGGACAGGTGACCAAGAGCCGTCGGAACAATGCCGAAGGCTAGGTGCTGCGGAAGCGTGAAATGATGGCGCTTCCTCCGCGGGCTATACGGGCCGGCCCGGTGCTACGCCTTCTTCGGCACTATCGCGCCGTGGCGGGTGAGCTCGCGGCGGATGTCGGCGAGCGGCACGCGGAGCGGCGTCGTGCCCGTGCGAGCGGCCAGCGCCGCCGTCACGCCCGCAGCCTGGCCCATCGCCATGCAAGAGGCCTGCACGCGCAGGGCGGAATTGGCTAGTTGGTCGCTGCTGAGGCAGCGGCCCGCGACGAGGAGGTTCTTGCTGGCCTTCGGAATGAGCGCGCGCAGCGGGATCGTCGGCACAATGCCTTCGTTAAGATGCTTGGGCGTCACGCCGCCCTCGTAGTGCAAATCGATCGGATAAAACGAATGCGCCACCGCGTCCTCGAAAACGCGACCGGAGGTGTAGTCCTCGTGCGTGATCTGGGTTTCACCGATGATGCGGAATGTCTCGCGGATGCCGGCCTCGGGCTGCAAGCGCTCGATGGTCATCAGCGCAAAGGGCAGCTCCTGCTTGAGAAAACGCAGCACGCGCAGGAGCGCCTCGCGGCCGAGGATGTTCGTGGCGGTGTGCGCCTCGGAGGTCGAGGAATCAGCGCCGGGGATGTGGTTGCCGCTCTCGCCGCCTTTGCCGAGGAAGCCGGCGATGGTCCCGTTGATATCGGTCGGCTTGAGCACGCCGGATTTGCGAGCGGCGACGAGTTTCGCCTGCATCGCGTTCATGTCTATCGTGGCCAAATCGTAGCCGCCGAGGCGGTAGATGAGTGTGCCAGGTTGGCGGATTTTTTCGCGCAGGCGCTCAATGCCGGCCAGGCCGACGACCGACGCGTTGCCGGTGCAATCGATGAGTTGTTTCGTCACTACCTCGATGCTCGTGCCCTTGCCGGTGAGACGCACGCGCCAACTGTCGCCGGCTGCCTCGACCGTGAGCGGCGATTCGTAGTAACGGAGCTGAACACCGGCCTTCACACACGCTTCCTCGGCGAGCGCAGCGTAGAGATTTCCGGTGATGCGAACCTGATGCCGCCAGTGCTGGCGACCGGTGGGCTTCGTGAAATCGGGGAGTTCGGCGCTGCCGAGGTCCACCGCGGCTTTCACCAGCTCCCAGCCGATGCCCGCGATGACCTGTTTTCCCCACGCGTGGAACAGGCCCGGAAAATCCACTCCGCCCGTCGTCGTCGTCCCGCCGAGTTGGCTGCCCGCCTCGACGAGCATGGTCTTCGCGCCGAGGCGACCCGCCTGGATCGCGGCAATGGTGCCGGCCGTGCCGCCGCCGATCACCAGCACGTCGGTCGAGAGCCGGCGCAGTTGCGGCGGCGGCTGCGCGGCGACGAGCACCGTGCCGGCGGGGAGGGTTCCGAGCGTGGCGAGGAAGTGGCGGCGTTTCATGGGAGTGATCAGGGGTTTCGGGCTATGGCTCGGGCCGGGACAATAGGGGGCGGTGCAGGCCGGTCAGAAAGTGGCGCGCACTCCGACCGTCGGCGTCACGCCGAACTTCTGAAAAAACTGCGCCGCGGCGGGATTGTCGCCCACTTTCTGCATCCGGATAAACGGTTCGTTCAGGATATTCCGCACGGCAAAAAAGGCGCCGAGCTTGGGGGTGATCCGGTGCGATCCACCCACGTCGACGTTGATCCGATGCCGCTGGTATTGCGTGTTGGCCGCGTTGATCGGCCGGGACGACGCCCAGTTCATGTTCGCATAAAACTGGCCGCGTCGGTGGGCGTAGGTCAGGCCGGCCGACACCAGGTGCGGCGACATGTTGGCCACGATCACTTGCGCGTAGTTTCGCGTGTAGCTGGCGCGCACACTGAACCCTGACCAAGGTCGCGGAAAAAAAGAGAGGCTCTGGCTGTATTCCAACTCCATCCCGCGCACGCGCACGTCATTGTCACTCTGCGTGGTGGTGATGAAAGTGTAGCCGTCGTAGGTCGAATCGCCGGGCGCGAATTCATCGCTTCCGATGCGCGTGCCGGTCTGGTGCAGGCCCGCGATGTCGTTCTGGAAAAAGTTCACCGCCGCCACTCCGACGGGCTCGAAGTAGCGTGCGAGCCGCACGGAAAAATTGTCGGAGTATTCGGGCAGAAGATTCACATTAGGTGCATTCACGGTCAGCGTGTCGTCGTCGATCAGCCACACCCCCGCCAGCGAAGCCACCTGCGGCCGCTTGATCGTCCGGCTGAAGCCGACCTGCAGATCGAGTTGGCGCGTGATATTGTATTTCGCGGCGGCGCTCGGAAACAGATTGTCGTAGCCGCCGGTGCGGTGGATCTGCGGCCGGGAGAGGTATTGGTATTCCAGGCCGGGAATCGTGGTCGCGCGCCCTCCTGCGACCGGATAACCGGCGGCCCGTGTTTCGCCTGACGACCGGGCGTCGAACTCCAGCGAGTCCGTCTCCGTCTCCTCGCGCCGCAGGCCCGCGCGGACGTTGACCGGGCCGAGCTTGGTCGTGCCCATGAGATACAACGATGAGATGTTTTCCTCGAAGTCCTTGGCGTTGGCGATCGTCGCGTTGTAGTAATCCGTCGCCGTCAGCCGGTGCTCGAAGTCGCCGGGGCGCGCGCGGAAGGTTTGCGCGATCCGCATGAGGTCGGGCAAAAATACCGGGCCGCCCGAGCTCGACGCCGTGTGCATGTCCTGGGCGCTGAAATCCAACGTCAGCGGCGAACGGTAGTCGCGCCACTGCCCCACGCCCGCCCCCGGCCCGATATAGGCGTAATTGGAGGCCGCCCGGGTGTTGGCGAACTTCCGCGCCTCACGCTTCCACTTTGCCCCGGCTTTCCACTCCACCGGCAGCAACCGGTGCGTGCGCAGCGTCGCGATCAGCTCGCCGGTCTTGATCCGGTTGTCCGCAAACCGGCCGTCTTCCAGCGTGATCAACGGCGACGAATAAAGGGCGCCGTTGCTCCAGTCTCCGCCCGCGGTCTGCGCGATCTGCCAGTCGCCGGCATGCAGCGCCGAACGCTCCGCGCTGAACCGAACCCCGGCCAGCGCCACGCCGCCCGAGGTATATACGGAATCGCGGTATCGCATCGGATTGTAGCCGCTGACCGAATCCGAAATTCCCACACGGCCTTCCACCGTCAGGTTGTTGCGGCTATAGATGAACCGCGGGCTATACGACTTGCCGTTGCCGACTTTGGCGACGGCCAGGGGCGTAACCGTCACGGTGCCGTTTGCGGTCGTCACGAATCGGGTAAGCGGGTCGCCGCCGTCGACCACTGCCGCCGACGCGCGGCTGCCGGTATTGAAGTTTACGCTCCGCTGCCCCGACCACACGTCTGAATGGTTATACATCACGCCGAGCGACAGGACCAGGTGTGGCGTGGCCTTGAAATCGGCCGTCAGCGACGCCGCGAACCTTTCCACCGTCTGGATGATGGCCTGCGCGTTGATCGCCGTCAGCGCCATGGGCGTCGGCGAAGCGGCCGTCGGCGTGAAATTGTAGGTTACCGTCGTCGGCGCGCGCTGGATGTAGGAGTTCGATTCGATCACTCCGAGCACGATGCCCAGCCGCCGGTTCAGAAAGATGTCCGAATACTCGAACTGCGCGCTCGGTAGAATTTTCCGCTGCCGGTCGTCGCCCGGTCCGAAGCTGCGCCCCGACATGAGGTGCTCCGAGTGCCCCGTGAGACTGAACGACGCCGATACCCGGCGTCCCTCGCGGTCGAACGCCCGCTTGGTCTTCAGGTTGATGGTGCCGGCCGGAGCGCTCGCATCGACATCGGCGCTGATGGTCTTGGACACCTCGATCGAGTCCATCGCGCTGAGCGAGACCTGCTCGAAACTGAACGAGCGTCCACCCGGGCCCGCGTTGGCGTCCGCGCTGGGAAAGTTCATGCCGTCGACCGTCACCCCCGCGTATTCCGAAGCCAGGCCGCGCAGCGAAATATATCTTACCGTGCCGTCGGTCGCATCGTAGTCGACGCCGGGCAGGTGCTTGAGGAACTCGCCGACGTTGCCCTCCGCCACCTCGCCGAACACATCCGAGGAAACGCTGTTCGTAATGTTCATCGAATTGCGCTGCTCCATGATCGCCTTCGCGTTGCCCTCGCGCTGGCTCGCGACGACGAACGCGCTCAGTTTGACCGTGCCGTCGGTGCCCACCGCTGGCAGCGAACTGGTGAGCTCGAAGTCCCGCGTGGTCACCACCCCTGCTACCACCCGCATCAGCGCGGTCGCGCGCCCGAAGCCGGTGTAGGTGACTTCGACCGTGACCTCGCCGGGCGCAAGGCCTGACATACGGAACCCGCCGCCGTCCCCGGAAGACGTGGAGGGGCCGCCGACCACGCGCACCTCCGCATTACGGAGAAACTCGCCGGCAGCGGGATTGAGAATTCGGCCCGTGATCACGCCGGTTTCCGACGCTGGCTGCGCGCGGGACGGACTGACGGCAAAGCCGAGCAGAATCGCTACCGCCGCCAAGATGCCACGGACAGCGCGAAACGCGGCGGCTGCGGCCGTGGTGCCGAGAATGGAGAGGAAGGTGCGACATTTCATTCGGAGGGGGCGCTGTGCAGCGGGGCACGCGGAAAAATCAGAACGTCGTCGTCGCCGAGACACGCCAAGTGCGGGGGTTGGCGTAACCGAGTGATTTGTCGGCGTAGAACTCGTCGGTGACGTTGTCCACGTTGACTTGGAATTTCACGCGCCGCTGGAAAACCCGCGTGGCGTAGCCGGCCATGAGATCGAGGCGGCTGTAGCCATCCTCGACCACGAACTTGCGCGCGAACGAGGCATCGAGCGGAATCGGGCCGTCGCGGCGTTGGTAGCCGGCGCTAAGCGTGAGGCCCGCGAGCGGCTTCGCCGTGAAATCGTATTTGACCCAGAGGCTCCACGAGTCGGGCGAGTTGCCGCGGAGCGGGAGGCCGATCGTGTCGGGCCGGCCGTCGCCGTTGAGGTCAGGCGAGCTGGCGGTGTTGATCACGTCGGCGACGATGCGCGCGTCGATGTGCGCGTAGGCGGCGATGATGCTGACGTTGCGCACGGGTGTCCAGACGAGGTCGAACTCGAAGCCGTCGGAGCGTTCGCCGTCGGTGAGGGAGGCGCCGTTGATGCCGAGCACGGCGGCGCCGCTGTTGACGCGGCGGACGTTGGTCTTGTCCACGCGGAAGACGGCGGCCGTGCCGGTGAGTGTGTTGCGGAGGAGCGTGAACTTGACGCCGGCCTCGTCGCCCACGCCGGCTTCCGGCGGGAAAAAAGGCGAGTTGGGGTCGATGGTGCTCGCGCGGCCGTTGGGGCGGAACGACTCCGAGTGGAGCGCGTAGAGCGAGACCTCGGGGGTGAGCGCGAAGGTGGCGCCGTATTGCGGCGTCCACGCCGTGCGGCCCTGCCCGCGGAGGTCGCTCCAGCGCGTGCCGGCGAGCACGGTGAGGCGGTCGCCGAGGAGGCTCATCTGGTTGGTCACGTAGGCGCCCTGCTGCCAGACGGGCTTGTTCCACGGGTTGTTGACCACCGCCCCCGGGCCGCCGGGCGTGCCGATCTCCGCGAGCGTGGGGTAGCGGCGCACACCGAAGATGTCGGCCTCGGTGCCCGCGTCGAAAAGGAAGCGTTTCGTGGTGAACGGGCTGTTGTTGGCCCACGCAAAGAGCCGCTCGCTGGTGCCGATCTCGGAGCGGTCCCAGCCGGCGACGAGTTTGTTCTTCGTTCCGACCACGTCGAAGGTGGCGAGCACGTTGAGGTTGAACGTGCGGTTGATCGCGCCGATCGAGGAGATGCCGGGACGGTCGAAGTAGGAATGATTGTCGTTCACCGCGATCCGGTTGCGGGTGACGGTCGTGCGCTGGAGGCGGTTGCTGTCGCTCGCGCCGTGCACGGCGCTGAAGAGAAGGCGGTCGCCGAGCTTTTGAGTGACGGTGACGGAGTAGAAGTTCGCCTCGTCGTCGTAGGTGTCGCTGGGCGTGAGCGCGCCGAGCTCGACGGCGCGGGCATGGGCGGCGCCTGTGAGAAGCTGCTGGCTGAAGGGTGCCGGCCGGTCGGAGGTGAGAAACACGTCGCCGAGGCGCTCCTGAATGCCGCCTTGCTTGCGGTGCTGCGCGTCGAGGGTCACGCGCGTGGTCGCGTTGGGGTTCCACTCGACAACGCCGCTGAGGAAGTCCTGCTCGTCGCGCCAGAACTTGCGCCAGCCCTCCGTGTCGAGTCGCGAGCCCATGATCCGAAGGAGCAGCTTCTTTTCGACGACGGGCTGGTTGAAGTCGAACTCGGCGTATTTGTAACTGTCGTCGCCAAAGCCGAGGCGCACGGAGGCGTAGCGCTCGGGGAGCGGCTTCTTGGTGATGACGTTGATGACGCCGCCGGGATCGGAGGCGCCGAAGAAGATCGAGCTGGGGCCCTTGAGCACTTCGATGCGTTCGAGGTTGGCGGAGTTGGTGATGCCCTGCATCCGGATGCCGTTGCGCAGAATCTGCGAGGTATGGAACCCACGCACGACGAACTGCTCGCTGCGGGAGCCGCCGCCGGAGCCCTCGTTGCGCGCGCCGAGACCGACGCCACTCACAAAGCGGATCGAGTCCTCGACGCGGCGCGTGTCCATGTCCGAGATGAGCGCCTCGGTCACGACCTGGATGCTGGCCGGCATGCGCTTCACGTCGGTGGCGATGAGCGTGCCGGAGACGGTCTGCTCGGCGCGATAGCCGTTGGCAGGTGTAGCGGATACGGTGAAAGCGTTGAGGGTGATGACGTCGGCGTCGCGCGGTGTGGTGCCGGGGGCGACGGTCTGGGCGCCGGCGGAATGGCCGGCGAAAAAGCCAAGGACGGCGGCAAGGAGGGGGCGGGGTTTCATGGCGGAGGTGATGATTTCGGGAGGGGAATGGGTTTGCGTGGTGTTGCGCGGAGAAGGCGCGGCCGGGTGCGGGTGCGCGGAACGTCCCACGGTGAGGGCGCCGGTGCTTGCGTCCTGCGACACGATCAGCTCGGTGCCGGCCACCATGCGGTCCAGTGCCTCGCGGGCGGTGAACGTGCCCTGCACAGGATGGGTGCGCACGCCGCGCACGAGATCGATCGGGTAAATGATCGGCGTGCGGGCTTGCTGGGAAAACTGCCGGAGAGTGACGGCGGCGTCGCCTTCGGGCAGGCGGAAGGAAGTCTTTGGTGGATCCGCCCCGGCGGCCCACGCGGCGCCGAGCACCACGCAGACACACGCAAAGGCGAAGCGTCCGAGCCGCGCGAGGCGGCGAAGGGGGGTCATGGGGATTTCATGCGGTGGGCGGAGCGCAGGGTGGGGTATGAAAACGGAGCGCGCGTCCGGAGGCTGAAACGAATGGCGGCGCAGTTTCCGTTAGCGGTGGGCGAAAGATTTTTTCCACAGAGAACACAGAGTGCGGACACAGAGGTCACGGAGAAGACGACCGGTTTGCCTCTGTGAACTTCAGGGTCAGCGCTCCGTGCCCTCTGTGACCTGATTTCCGATGTGGTAGATCATCGCGCCGCGACGCTGCGCAGCACCCACGGGCCGGTGGCGGTGCGATCGACGGCGATGCCGAAGCTGGCCTCCAACAGGCGGACAAACGCCTCCGGCTCGTCGGCGCGGAACGTGCCCGCCACCTTCACGCGACCGGCGGCGGCGTCGCCGATGGCGAGCTGGCGGGCGTTGCGCAGGTTGAATTCGGTGACGACGGCCTCGAGCGGGAGCGCCTCGAACTCCAATCGCACGCCGCGCCACGCCAATTCGCGCGTGATTGCCATGGCATCCGTCGGGGTCACCAGCGGCCGCGCGCCTGCGGCGATGCGCGCGCGCTCGCCGCTGGCCACAGGCACGGGAGCACCGACGGACGATTCCACCTGGACCCGGCCCTCGGTGACGATGACCTCGACGCTGTCGCGTTCGCGGCGGACGTTAAAGGCGGTGCCCACGGCGCGCACGGTCACGCCGCCGGCTTCGACGAGAAACGGCCGGGCCGCATCCTTCACCACCGTCACATGCAGCTCGCCTTCGCGCAGGCGCACGCGCCGCTCGGTCCCGTCGAAAGCGACCTCGAAGCGCCCGCCATGGTTGAGCTCGGCGATGGAACCGTCGGCGAGCGCCTGCCGCTCCGGCCGGGCAATCACGCGCACGCCGGGCGCGACGGTGATGCCCTCGGGCCCGGATGACGAACCGTGCCAAACGACCAGCGCAATCGAGGCGGCGACGCCCACGCCGACGAATGACGTCCACCACGCGAAACCACGGCCGCTGGTCCGTGGCGGCGCGAGGAGATCGGGATTGGGCTGCGCGCCATCCGCTGGCTGCCAAGCGGCCAGAGAATCGAGCGCGGACCAGGCGCGATCGAGGCGGGTGAGGGCCTGGCGATGGTGCGGGTGGGAGTGCAGCCACTGGAGAAATGCATCCTGCTCCGCGGCCGTGAGCCCGCGGTCGCGGCGCGCGACCCAGTCGGCGGCCTCGATGGCGATGGTCTCTTCCGAGCGGGAATTATCCGGGATGCTCATGGGGTGGCCTTCATTCAAGGCAGGCCGAGGCGGGCGAGATAATCGGCGCAGCGCCGCACGCCCGCTCCCACCTGCACCTCGACGGTGTGCTCCGAGATGCCGAGCTGGCGCGCGATTTCCTTCTGCGGCAGGCCGTAGATTTTGCGGAGCGTGAGCACCTGCCGACAGCGATCGGGCAGCGCTTGGATCGCTTCGGCGAGCAAGGCGAGTTCCTGCCGGCGGCTCACGGCCTCGCCTATGCCGGGCGTCTCATCGGCGAAGCATTCGCCGTCGATTTCGGAAAATGATTCCATCGGCACGATCTGGCGGCGGCGGAGCAGGTCGAGCGCGAGGTTGCGCGCGGTGGTGAAGAGCAGGGGCTTGACCGCGTGAGCGCGGAGCGGGTCGCGGGCGCGGAGTTGGAGCACGCGCGCAAAGGTTTCCTGCACGATGTCGTCGATGTCGACGAGCGAGGGAAATCGCCCACGCAGCCACGCGCGCAGCGCCGCGTCGTGCGGCTGCACTTCGGCGGCAAACCAACGGGCTTCTTCGGGCTCAGGCTGGGGCATGGGACAACACGGCTAATAACGAACGACCGGAGCTTTTCCGCTACCGTAAACGCATCGACCTTGTTTCCGACACGAAAAAAGCCGGGCCTCGGAGGCCCGGCTTTGGGAACGGAGATATTTCTGCCTCAGAGCGGCTGCGGGGTGGCGCCGGCCGAATTGATGACGACCAGGTCGACGCGGCGATCCGTGGCCATCGTAGCGTCGTCGGCATTCTTGGCGGCCTCGAGGCTGCCCTTGGAGATGCTCTCAATGCGCGTCGCAGCGACGCCGATCGAGACGAGATATTTTTTGACAGAAATCGCGCGGCGGTCGCCGAGGCTGAGATTGTATTCCGCCGTGCCGCGCCAGTCGCAGCGGCCCTCGAGCAGGAGCCGGTGCGTGGGATTCTTGTCGAGGTAGTCCTTGGCGGCTTTCAGCTTCTCGCGCTCGGCGGGCTTGATGGCTGATTGATCGAAGTCGAAGTAGATCGTCTGCGACTGCAGGGCCACGCGGTTTTGGTTGCCGACCCAGTCTCCCTCCGTGCGGTTCTCAAAGCCCGGGGGCAGCTCGCCGCCGAGATTGCCTGCGTCGGTGATGCGGCCGCCGGTGCCCATCGGGCTCGTGTCGCTTGGCGTGGGCCGAGTGGGCTTCTTGGTGCAGCCCGCGAAGAGGAGCGCGGCGCCGGCGAGGACGAGCGGAAGATATTTCGAGACAAGTTTCATGTGCGAGGGAGCGGTGTGGTGCGACGAGAGGGCAGTGCTATGGCGCAATCGCGCGCGGGGTCGCAAGAAATTTAGCGTTGAACTTCTTCACACCGGTTTGCCGGTCTGGATCAAACCGACGTCAAGCGCGTGGCGGGTGAGGCTGGCCACGTCGTGCAGGTTGAGCTTGCGCATGAGGTTGGTGCGATGGTTGTCCACCGTCTTGCTGCTAAGGCCGAGCTTCTCGGCAATCTCGCGCGTGCTGTGGCTCTCGGCGACGAGCTGGAGAATCTCGCGCTCGCGGGCGGTAAGCGGATCAGCGGGGGCCGACGAGCGAGCGGGATTGGCGGCGACGGAGAGGAGGAGCTTGGTAATCCCAGGGCCAAAGTAGTCCCCGCCGCCCGCGACGGTGTCGAGGCCCTGCTTCAGCTCGGCGAGGCCGGCGGTCTTTTCCACGAAGCCGTTGGCACCAGCGGCGAGCATCTCGCGCAGGAGCACGGGGTTTTCGTAGCCGGAAAAGACGAGCGTGCGCACCGCCGGGAGCTTTTTGCGCACACGGCGCAGGACATCGACGCCGTTCAGGCCAGGCAACTTGGCGTCGAGAATAATCACATCGGGCGAGGTATCGAGACAGAGCTGGACGCCGGCCTGGCCGTCGCCCGCCTGACCCACAATCTGGTAGAGGGTGTCGGAGCCCAAGATGGCGACGAGCATCTCGCGCACGGCGGTTTGGTCTTCGATCAGGACGAGGCGTTTCATCAATGGGGTGTGGTGCGCGGGATGGTGGGTCGACTGGGATTCGAACCCAGAACCAACGACTTAAAAGGACGCTGCTCTACCATTGAGCTATCGACCCCCGCCCCGAGCAAAGGCGGAAAATGGGTTTCAGCGGTCGGGGGTTGCAAGAATTTTCTCCCCAGCGACCTTGGCGGCCATTGACCGCCGCACTCGCCACACCTATCCACGCGGCCTCCATCAAAATCCGTGGGAACTTTTAAAGATTACTCCAATCTGAGCGAAGCGGAACGTATGTCCGCCAAAGCTCAAGAAGTAGCCCTCGACCGGGTGCTCGTCGACCGATTCAAGGGCGGCGATCAGTCGGCTTTCGACGAAATGGTCTCACGCTACTGGGATCGCATCTATGCCATGGTGCACCAGTTGCTCCGCAACCAGCAGGACGCCGAGGAGGTGACGCAGGACGCTTTCATCAGGGCCCACCGCGGCCTCGTCAATTTCCGCGGCGACTCCGCCTTCTCCACCTGGCTCTATCAGATCGCCACCAATCTCGCCCGCAACCGCTACTGGTATTGGTGGCGGCGCAAGCGGGACAAATCCGTCTCCTTCGATGCGCCCGTCAGCGCTGAAAACGACATGACCCTGGCCGACATCATCCCCGCCGAAGTCGAATCCCCCGACGATATTACTGTGACCCAGGAATTCGTCGCTCGCATCGGCAAAGGGATGGAGCGGCTCTCCACCAAGCACCGCGAAATCCTCGTGTTGCGCAACATCAAGAACCTGTCCTATGAAGAGATTGCCGCCATCCTGGCAATCTCCGTGGGAACCGTAAAAAGCCGGATTGCCCGCGCTCGCGAAAGCCTGCGCGCCAAACTCGGCGAGGACTTCAAATGAAAGATCACGAGTTCATCGAACTGCTCAACCTCTACGTCGACCACGAGCTGTCGGCATCCGCTGCCGTCCGGCTTGAGACCGAAATCAAGGCCAACGCCGGCCGCCGTCGCACCTACGAGCAATACTGCCGCATGCAGAAAGCCTGCAAGGTGCTCGCAGCCGACTTCGCCGCCGACGCTCCCACGGCCAAACCGGGTAATATCCTCACGTTCGAGGCCGTGGTCGCACAGCGCCGCCCCCTGGGCTTTGTCGCACGCGGTTCCTTGGCTGCGGCCGCCGCCTGCGTGGCCTTCGTGCTGGTCAGCCGGGTCGGGCCGAGCGGCCGCGGAGACCACGTCGCCGCCCATCTCACGCCCGTCGCCAGCGAGACCCTCGCCACTGCCCCGGTGCCGCGCGCCGGCGGTATTGTGCAACGCCCCGCCCTGACAGGCGATTCGATCGCACTGACCCGTCAAGCGTCGCCGGGCCCCGCGGCGCTGGCCCCGCAGTTTGCGTGGATGCAGGGTGTGCAAATCGCCCCCATGAACGTGACCGTCTCAGCCGACGATCTGCGTTTCGATACCAATCTGTTCAAAGGCGCGCCCGAATCGCGGCCGTTATTGACGGTGCGCAAACCGGGTGAGATCACGGCGGAGCGCGCAGCCTTCGAGTTCCGGCCCTGACCGAAGCGAAAAAATATTTTAAAAACCGAAAGGCGGCGCGAAGCGCCGTCTTTTTTTCGTTCAGACACCCTTCAGCCCGCGAGTGACTTCTTGATCAGGGTCTCGGCCGTGGCTTTGGCGCCGAGCGCCAGCGCCGAGCGCCGCACGGCCGTGTCAGCGTCGGCGGCCTTGTAGCCGAGCGCAATCAAGGCAGAGACGGCGTCACGATGAGCGGACGGAGTCGCCTCGGTGGAAGGATTTTCGCCGCCGCCCAAAGTCGTGGTGCTCGTGTCGCCGCCCACCTTGGCCTTCAGCTCGACGACCAGGCGCTCGGCGGTTTTTTTGCCGATGCCCGGAGTCTTCGCGAGCAACGCAATGTCGCCGGCGCGAATCGCATTTTCCAGTGACGAAACCGAGAGCCGGCTCATGATGCCGAGGGCGCCCTTCGGGCCTACGCCGGAGACATGCTCGATCATGAGGCGGAAGAAATCGCGTTCCGCGGCCGAGGCGAAACCGTAGAGCGTCTGCGCATCCTCGCGGTAGATGACCAGGGTATGGAGCTTCACCGTCGCGCCGGGTGAGGGGAGTTTCTCGGCGGTCGTCACCGGCACATGCACCTCGTAGCCGAAACCGCCAAGTTCGATGATCGCGTGCAGCGGCGTCGTGGCGGTGAGCGTGCCTTGGATGGAGGTGATCATGGCCTCACTTCAGGCCGAGGACGTCCTGCATGTCATAGACGCCAGCCGGCTGACCCACCACCCACTGGGCGGCCCGCAGCGCACCGCGGGCAAAGATGCCGCGATCGCTCGCCTTGTGCGTCAACTCGAGACGCTCGCCGAGTGCCGCAAACATCACCGTGTGATCGCCGACGACATCGCCGCCACGCAGGGCGTGGATGCCGACCTCAGTCGGAGTGCGCTCACCGGTGATGCCCTCGCGGCCGTGGCGCAGCGCGTTGGCCGTGAGCTTCCGCTCCTCCAGGATGATCTCGAGCAGGCGCGCGGCGGTGCCGCTGGGGGCGTCTTTTTTGAAGCGATGGTGCATCTCGATCACCTCGGCGTCGTAGTCGCTGCCGAGAATGGCGGAAGCGCGGCGGGTGAGGGCGAAGAGCAGGTTGACGCCGACGGAAAAATTGCCCGCCCACACGCACGGCACCTTCGCAGCCAGCGTGAGCAGCTGCATTTTTTCCGTGGCACTGTGGCCTGTTGTGCCGAGCACCACCGGCTTCTGTTGCGCTACGGCGGCCTCGAGCAGACGGCGAGTCGCCGAGTGGGCGCTGAAATCGATCGCGACATCGGCCCGCGCCAAGCCCGCCGAGAGATCGTCGCCGACATCGACGGCCGCCGCGATGGCGAGGCCGAGCTCGGGCGCAGCGCTGGCGACCGCCTGGCCCATGCGGCCCTTGGCACCGTTAATCAGGATACGCAGTGACATGGCGGCGGTCAGTCGAGCTGTGCGAGAACCTTGGCGAGTGCCTGCGCGTTGGCGGGCGTCATCTCGCAGAGTGGCGAGCGCACCTCGTCGGAGGCGATGATGCCGGCCCGCTTGAGCGCGGCCTTGATCGGGACGGGATTGGGCTCGATGAACAGCGTCTTGAACGCCGGATAGAGCCGGCGGTGAATCTTGGTCGCCTTGGCGAAATCGTTGGCGAGGGCGAGGCGCACCATCTTGCCGATTTCGCGCACGTAGAGATTCGAAGCCACGCTGATCACGCCTTCGGCGCCGACGGCCATGAACGGAAGCGTCAGCGAATCGTCCCCGCTCAGCACGGTGATATCGCCACCGAGTTCCTGCTTGAGCTGATCGACGCGATCAACGCTGCCGCCGGCTTCCTTGATCCAGGCGACGTGCTTGTATTTCGCCCGCAGCCGCGCGACCACGCCCACGCTAATTTCGATGCCGCAGCGGCCCGGGATGGAGTAGAGGATGATCGGCTTGTCGGTCGCCTCGGCGATCGCACTGAAGTGTCGGAAAAGACCCTCCTGGCTCGGCTTGTTGTAATAAGGCGCCACGACGAGCATGGCGTCGGCGCCGGCCTCGTCGGCCAGCTTGGTCAGGTGCAGGGCCTCATGGGTTGAGTTTGAGCCGGTGCCGGCGATGACCGGCACCCGGCCGCGGGACTCGGCGACGACACACCGGATGACGTCGATGTGCTCGTCGTAGTCGAGGGTAGGGGATTCACCCGTGGTGCCGACTGGCACCAAGCCGTCGATGCCACCCTTGATCTGGAAGGCGACCAGTTTGCGCAGGTCGTCATAGGAGACAGTGCCGTTGCGAAACGGCGTGGCCAAGGCGGTAATTGTCCCGGTAAACGGTCTAAGTTTCATGAAAATGGCAAAGTAGCCTTGTGGCACAGACGACGACGGCGAAATACTCCATCGCAACGCTTTTCTATCATGACCACCGCCGACGCCGTCACACCGCACACCGAAATCATCAACGAACTGCTCAAGCTCGCGGTGGAAAGCGGCGTGAGCGACGTCATCATCAAGTCCAACAAGCCCGGCTACGTGCGCATCTCCGGCAAGCTCAAGCCGGTGGACATGGACCCGATCTCGTGCCCGGAGGCGGAGGCGTGGGTATGCGAGCACGTGCCCTCCATTTTCCGCGCAAGGTGGGACGAGGAAGGCCAGATCGATTTTGCCTATGCGGTCTCCGGCATCGGGCGTTTTCGCGTGAATGCGTTCCACCAGCGCGGACTGGTCAGCATCGTGATGCGTCACGTGAAGAGCACGGTGCCGAACTTCGACCAGTTGAACCTCGGCGAGACCGCGCCCTCGCTCATGAAGCTCGCCCAGGCCAAGGACGGCATCCTCCTGGTCTGCGGCGCCACCGGCTCCGGCAAGAGCTCGACGATGGCCGCCATGCTCAACTGGATCAACCAGACGAGCGACAAGCACATCATCACAATCGAGGACCCGATCGAATACACCTTCCAGGACGACAAATCCCTTTTCCAGCAGCGTGAGATCGGGCTCGACGTGCCGAGCTTCCAGCTCGGCATCAAGTCCGTCCTGCGCCAGAACCCCGATATCATCCTCATCGGCGAAATGCGCGATCGCGAGACCTTCGAGACCGCGATCAGCGCGGCGGAGACCGGTCACTTGGTTTTTTCCACCATGCACGCGGCGACGGTGGCGCAGTCGCTCACGCGTTTGTTCGAGTTCTTTCCGGCCGAGGAAGTCGTGACCGCGCGCCGCGCCATCGCCGGATCGCTGCGTGGCTTCGTTTGCCAAAAACTGATTCCGACCATGGAGGGTAACGCTCGCGTGCCTGCCAACGAAATCCTCTATGCCGACGCCACGGTGCGGAACCTGATCCTGGAGGGCCAGAACGAGAAGATTCAGTCGCTGCTCGAGAGCAACGCCGACTCCGCGACATTCCATTTCAATAAAGACCTCCACCGCCTCGTGAAGGCGGGCAAGATCAGCAAAGCCGACGCCCTCAAATTTTCCCCGAATCCCCAGCAACTGGAGATGAACCTCAAGGGCATCTTCATCAAATCCTGAGCCGGCGGCGATGCTCTGAAAGCCAAGCAGGGCGTGCCCTGCGGCGGCGTGGCGAAGATTAGGGTTGGATTAAACCGGGCCGGGCGCTTGTCTTGCCGGTTTCAAGCATGGCACTGGCACTTTTATTTGCAGGACAGGGATCCCAAAAGGTCGGCATGGGCCGATCGCTCTGCGAGCAGTCGGCGGCGGCCCGCGCGCTCTATGCCGAGGCCAACACCGTGCTGGGCTGGAACCTGCAGGCGCTGAGCTTCGAGGGTCCGGAAGCCGAGCTGACGCAGACCAAAGTCTGCCAGCCGGCGCTGTTTGTGCATGGTCTCGCGCTGTTCGCGGCGCTCCGCGAAGCGGGCAAGATTCCCGCCGGCGAACCCAAGCTGGCGCTCGGGCTGAGCCTCGGCGAAGTGACGGCGTATTGCGCCGCGGGGGTTTTCGATTTTGCCACCGGCCTGAGAATTGTGGCGGAGCGGGGCCGGCTGATGCAGCAGGCCTGCGAGCAGACCACGGGCGGCATGGCCGCGGTGATCGGCGAGGAGCGGACCAAGGTCCAGGAACTCTGCCGCGATTTCGACATCGAGGCTGCCAACTTCAACGCTCCGGGTCAGATTATCGTATCGGGTGAGAAGACCAAGGTCGTCGCCGCCGTCGCCGCCGCCAAGGATCGCGGCATGAAAAAAGTGATCCCGCTCAATGTGGCCGGCGCCTACCACTCGCGGCTCATGGAGCCGGCGCGCGCGGCCTTCGCGGCGTATCTGGACGGCGTGCCGTTTGCCGCGCCGCGGTTCGCGGTGTTCACCAACACGACGGGCGCCGCCATCTCCGAGCCCGCCGCACTCAAGGCCGCGCTGGTCAGGCAGGTCGTGTCGTCGGTCCTGTGGGAAGACTGCATGCGGAGCGCCGCCGCGGCCGGCGCGACGGAGTTTTGGGAACTCGGGCCAGGTGGGGTGCTGGCCGGCCTTGCGCGCCGCACCGAAAAAGCCTGGGCCGTGAAAAGTTTTTCCGAGTTCTCCGATCTCAGCGCCTGAAACGATGTCCGCCAAATACACCCGCAATTTCTGCATCATCGCGCACGTCGACCACGGGAAGACCACGCTCTCCGATCGGTTGCTGGAGCACACTAACACCGTCGAACAGCGGGTGATGACCGACCAGCATCTCGACGCGATGGACCTCGAGAAGGAGCGCGGCATCACGATCAAGTCGCACCCCGTCACGATGAGCTATCGCGCCAAAGACGGGCATGTCTACAAGCTCAACCTGATGGACACGCCGGGCCACGTGGACTTCTCCTACGAGGTCTCGCGCAGCCTCGCGGCCTGCGAAGGCGCCGTGCTGCTCATCGACGCCGCCCAAGGCGTCGAGGCGCAGACGGTCGCCAACGCGCACCTCGCGTTCGGCCAAAAACTCAAGGTCATCCCGGTCATCAACAAAATCGACCTGCCCAGCGCCAACCTCGAGCTCTGCATGCGCCAGCTGGAGGACATCCTGACGATCCCCGCCGAGGAGGCGATCCTCGCCAGCGGCAAGTCGGGCATCGGTATCATCGACATTCTTGAGGCCGTGGTCTCCCGCGTGCCTTCGCCGCGCTGGACTGAATACCCCCAGACGCGCATCCTCGTCTTCGACTCGCTCTACGATTCCTACCGCGGGTGCATTGCCTACGTGCGTGTCTTTTCCGGCGCCATCAAGGCCCGCGACATGATGCTCCTGATGAGCAACGGCGAGAAATCCGAGGTCAAGGAAGTCGGCATCTTCATGCCGAAAATGGTGAAGACCGACATCCTTCGGGCTGGTGACGTCGGCTACATCGTCTCGACGATCAAGAACACCGCCGATGTGAAGACGGGCGACACCATCACCATCGCGAACAAGCCCGCGACCGAGATGTTGCCCGGTTACAAGGAGGTCCGCCCGCTGGTGTTTTGCGGCCTCTATCCGCTTGAGAGCGACGACTACGAAAAACTCAAGGCCGCGCTCGGCCGCTTGCGGCTGAACGATGCGGCCTTCGTCTATTCGTCCGAGAGTTCACTCGCGCTCGGCTTCGGTTTTCGCTGCGGCTTCCTCGGCCTGCTCCACATGGAAATCATCCAGGAGCGCATCCGCCGCGAGCATGACGTCGAAATCATTTCCACCTATCCGAGCGTCATCTATCACATGGTGCGGCACGGCGGCGAATTGCTCGAGATCGACAACCCCGTCAACATGCCCGACCCCGGCGAGCTGATCGAGATTCGCGAACCCACGATCCGCGCCTCCATCATCACGCCCAACGACAGCATGGGCGACATCCTCGCCCTCATCATGGAAAAACGCGGCGTGTGCGAACATACCGACACGCTCGACATGAACCGCGTGATGCTCCGCGCCGTGCTGCCGCTCAACGAAATCCTCGTCGATTTCAACGATCGCCTGAAGAGCGTCACCCATGGCTACGGTTCGATGGACTACGAACTCGGCGACTATCAGACTTCGGACCTCGTGAAGATGGATATCCTGATCAACGGCGATCCGGTGGACGCGTTTTCCAGCATCGTGCATCGCGACAAGGCCGAAGGGAAAGGTCGCCAGCTCTGCGAGAAGCTCGCCGAGATCATCCCGCCCCAGATGTTCAAGGTCGCGATTCAGGCCGCCATCGGTGGCAAGGTAATCGCCCGTGACAACGTCCGCGAGATGCGAAAGGACGTGACGGCCAAGTGCTACGGCGGCGATATCAGCCGCAAACGCAAACTCCTCGACAAGCAGAAAGAGGGCAAAAAGAAGATGAAGCTGATCGGCAAGGTCTCGATCCCGCCCGACGCCTTCATCAAGGTTCTCCAGAACAACTGACGCCGAAAATCCACCCCACGCCCCATGTTCGGACCATTTGCCTCCCCTGAAAAAAAGATGCGCGGCAACGCCCGCAACTGGCTCGAGGTCGCCGACCGCGTGTTCCATTTCCGCCGCGATCAGCTCGCGGTCGCGGTGCTGGCTGAACTCAACGCCCGCCGCGATGAACTGCGCTTGCTCGTGAAGGAAAAAGCCGGGGCCGAAAAACTGAAGCTCGGGATCGAGCGTCTGGAGGACGTGCTCCGCCGCACCGGCGGATCGGTTTATCCGAAATCATCGCTCGTCGAAAACGTGGAGTTCTTCCTCGTCGCCGCGATCGTGATTCTCGGCATCCGCACGTATTTCGTGCAGCCCTTCAAGATCCCGACGAACTCGATGTGGCCGACCTACAACGGCATGACCGCCGAGGTTTACAAGACGCCCGCCGAGGAGCCCAACATCGCCGCCGTCGCCGTCCGCGGCGTGGCCTTGGGCGCATGGGCGCACCGGCTTGATGCACCGGGCGAGGGTGACGTGCTGGTGCCAGTCTACGGCCCGCAATCACGCGGCGTCGTATCTTCCCGCACTGTGCCGGGTCATACCTGGCTGGTCATTCCGACCGACGTGCGAGAATACACCTTATTCGTCGGCGAGCGCAGTGTGACGGTCAAACTGCCTTTCGATTTTGATTTTGATTGGGTCATTTACGACGCCTTCCTCAACCGTGGCACCCAGTATTCGCCGGAGGCGATGCGGACCGAAGTGGATCGGCTCGTGCGCGAACGCCAGTTTGAGGTCCGCACCATCGGCGGTTATCAGCAGCGGTGTGTGCGGGTCGGAAAAACCGTGCGGGCAGGAGAGCGTATTCTCTCATTCGACCAACTTACCGGTGATCAGCTGCTGGTGGACCGTGTGAGCTACCATTTTGTGCGACCCGAGGTCGGCAGCGGGTTTGTTTTCCGCACCGGCAACATCCCGGGCATCGCGCGTGACATGGGCGATCAGTATTACATCAAGCGTCTCGTAGGAACTCCCGGTGACGTCCTGGAGGTGCGTGCACCCATGCTGATGCGCAATGGCAAGCCCATCGAGGGTTCGGTGGCGTTTGGTGAGAACGCCAAGCAAACCGGCGGCTACCTTGGGTATGTATATCCACCGGTCGCCGATGGTTATCTAAAAGCCGGCGAAAGCGTGACCGTGCCCGCCAACCGCTATTTCGCGATGGGCGATAATTCGGGCAACAGCGCCGACAGTCGCTACTGGGGCTTCGTGCCGGGCCCCGATGTCGTCGGCCGTCCGATCTTCGTTTATTTCCCATTCAACCGACATTGGGGCCCGGCGCGATGAGCGCTTGGCCGACTTTACGCGGCGTCCTTGCAAGTTTCGCCACCCGCAAGGCACAATACCGATTATGTTAAGTTGAGAGATTCTACCTACCATGCCTGATTCTCAATCGCAGCGAGTCGCGGCCCAAGGACTTGGGAACGCGCTTCCCCTCTTCGATTGGCTCCGCGATCGAGGTGCGGGGGTATTGCTCCATCCGACTTCCCTGCCGAGTCCGTTTGGCATCGGGGCCTTCGACGAGTCGGCATTTTCATTTCTCAAATTCCTCGCCGGATCAGGGCTGCGCTACTGGCAAACCTGCCCGCTGGGGCCGACCGGCTACGGTGATTCGCCCTACCAGTGCTTTTCCTCGTTCGCCGGCAACCCCTACTTCATCGATCCCGCCGCGCTGATTCGCGCCGGCTTGCTGACTGAGGCGGCGGTGCAGCCTCTGCGCTACCTGAATCGTGATCGCGTGGACTACGGGGCGATTTATGAGCGCAAGCTTCCGCTGCTGTTCGCCGCGCACGCCGCTTGGCGACGCGACCCGAAGCGTGCGCTGCCCTACGGCGACTTTGCGGCGTTTCGGGCCGCCCAGGCGGGATGGTTGCCCGGCTACGCGCTGTTTTCCGCGCTGAAGGATCATTTCGGCGGGAAACCCTGGTGGGAATGGCCCGACGAGGCACGGTCGTTTGAGGCGGCCCAACGTTCGCCGCTCAGCGCGGCGGTCGCCACGCGCGCCGAGGCCTACGCGTTCATCCAGTATCTGTTCTTCGGCCAATGGAGCGAACTTCGATCCAAAGCCACGCAGCTCGGGATCAGCATCGTCGGCGACACCCCGATTTTTGCGGCGCTGGACAGCGCGGATGTCTGGACGAGCCCGCACCTCTTCCAGCTCGACCGCCGCACGCTGCGGCCGACGGCGGTCGCCGGCGTGCCGCCGGATTATTTCTCGGCCGATGGCCAGCTCTGGGGCAACCCACTCTATGACTGGCCCGCGCACGCCGCGGAGAACTACGCCTGGTGGCTGGCGCGCCTGCGCGCCAATTTCGCCCTCTGCGACATTGTGCGCATCGATCATTTTCGCGGATTCGAGGCCTATTGGTCGGTGCCCGCCGGTGCACCGACGGCGCGCACCGGCCAGTGGGTCGACGGGCCCGGGCTGGATTTTTTCCGTGCGGTGAAGGCCGCGATGCCCGAGGCCAAGCTCATCGCCGAAGACCTCGGGCTGCTGACGCCGGCGACGGTCGCGCTCCGCGACGCGACCGGCTTGCCGGGCATGGCGGTCCTGCAGTTCGCCTATGGCGGCGGCGCCGACAATCTCTACCTGCCCCACAACCATCGCGCCAACACCGTGGTCTATCCCGGCACGCACGACAACGACACCACACGCGGCTGGTATGCCACGGCCGATGAAAAAACCCGCGACCACCTGCGCCGCTACCTCAGCGTGAGCGGCCAGGAGATCGGCTGGGATTTCGTGCGCTCCGCCTACGCCTCGCCGGCCAGTCTCGCGATCGTTGCGTTGCAGGACCTCATGAGCCTTGGTTCGCAAGGTCGCTTCAACACCCCCGGCAAGCCGCAGGGCAACTGGACGTGGCGCTATCACGAGGAGGAACTGCAAACCCTCGTCGAGCGTTCCGGCCCCTACCTCCGCGAACTCGCCGCGCTCTACGGGCGCGAAGGCCCTACTTCGCCGCTGACAAAAAAAAACCGCGTGATGTCCGGCACGATGGTGGCGCGCGCGTCCTCCAGCACGTAGTGCCCGGCCTCGGGCAGCCGTTGCACGTCGGCCTGAGGAAAAATTTCCCGCCAGCGCGCGAGGAAGCGGTCGTTGAAGCAAAAGTCCCGTCCGCCCCAGCGCACGAGCACGGGCCGATCTTGGAACTCGGCGAGCCCTTGCTCGACTTCTTGCAGCGTCCGCCAGCTCGGGTGCGACTCGCCCAAAGGGATGTCCTGCACGAATGCGCTTACCGCGGCGCGATGCGCCCAGGAGTCATAGGGAAACAAGTAGGCGCGTTTTTCATCGGCCGACAATTTCCGCGCGTGCATCGCCATCCACGTCGCGGGCCACGCAAAGCCGTTGGCACCGCGCACGAGCAGCGGCCCGAGGAGCGGCAGTTTGCACAACGCGATGCGCGCCGGGATGTGCGGTGAGGCAAAGGCCGCCGTGTTGAGAATTACGATTCGCCCGATCAACTCCGGATACCGGGCCGCGAAACCAAAACCAATCGCCCCGCCCCAGTCATGCACGACGAGATGCACGCGTTTCAGTTTCAGCGTCGCGACGAGCGCCTCGATGTCGGCGATGCGCTGCCCCAGGGTGTAGCGGTAGTCCTGCGGCTTGGCCGAGAGCCCCATGCCGATGTGATCGGGCGCGATGCAGCGCATCGTGGGCGCGAGCGCATGCACCAGGTCGCGGTAATAGAACGACCACTTCGGGTTGCCGAGAAGCATGAGCACGGCCTCGTCCGAGCGCGGGCCTTCGTCGAGGTAGCTCATGCTCGCGCCGCCGGGCGTGAGCACTTTCCGCGGTGAAAACGGATAGAGCCGCGCCAGCCACGCAGGGATGTCCGGCGGCGTGATCATGCCGAGGCGATGGTTTGGGTAGCGGCAGGGACGCCCGCCGCTACGAATGAGACCGCCTGCAAGCAGGCTCCTGCAAAGGACCTCGTGGGCGCTCGCATAATCACCATTCGAGGGCGAGCATCAGGCAATTCAAGCCGCTCCCGATGCCGAGCAGGCCCACGCGGTCGCCGTCGCGCACCGCGCCGGCCTGCACGGCGGCGGCGAGCGTGGCGGGCAGCGCGACCGAGCCGGTGTTGCCGAGCGTTTCGAACGTCGAGAAGTCCTGCGCGAGGTCGAGGCCGAGGGTTTCGTAGAGTTTGCGCCGATGGACGCGGCCTACCTGGTGGCAGACAAAGCGGTCGAAGGTCGCGCCCTGCTCCGCCGTGAACTCACCCCACGTCTCGCGCGCCAGCGCGACACCGGCGATGAGCAGTTGCTCGGAGTCGGTCTGCATCGCGAGCGCCTCGGTGCCGTGGGTGTCGCCCTGGCAAAGGTCGCTGTGCTGCGTCGCCGCCCGCGCGACGCCGCCGAGGAGCCGGTGCGCGCGGCCTTGCACGAGGGAGCGGTGGCAGACGATCGCACCGACGGCACCGGAGCCGATCGTGAGGTTGGCGAAGAAGGGTTTGATCGCGTTGCGTGAGAGCGGCTGCTCCAGCAGCGTGCGCAGCGTCTGCTCGACGAGCGGCCGGCCGTTTTCCCCGGCCACGACCATCGCGCATTTGATCTGGCCCGATTCGATCAGGCCCGCGGCTACCGTGAGGGCGTTGAGGAAACCGAGGCAGGCGTTCGACACGTCGAAGATCTGCGCTGTGGCGGGCAGGCCGATCTTGCGATGCGCAAAGGAAGCGGTGGCGGGCTCCAGCATGTCGCGGCTGACGGCGGCATGGATAAACAGTTCGACCTGATCCGCGCGTAGCGCCGACCGCGCGAGCACCGCGCGTCCGGCGGCGGCGCTGGCATCGGAGGGCCGCGCGCCCGCGGGCCACATGCGGCGCTCGCGAATGCCGGTCATCAGCTCAAGCCGGCCGGCGGGCAACTTCAGCCGTTCGTAGAGCGGCGCAAGGCGCGTCTCGATGTCGGCCGAGGTCCAGACCTCGTCGGGCAGCGCCACCGCGAGCGCTTCAATGCACACGTGCTCGAATTTCATCCGGGCCTATTTCTCCGGCCGCATCGTGAGCCGGATGATTTCCTGATCAAAGTAGTTTGAGCCGAGGCCGGCATCGACGACGAGCGTCGTGCCATTGATGCCGCTGCTGCGCGGGCTCAAAAGAAACGCGACCGCATCGGCGACTTCCTGTGTCCCCAGGTTTTTTTTCCGGAACGTGAGCTTCTCCGCATAGAGGTAGCTTTCGATGTAGCCCGGGATGCCCGCGGAGGCGCTCGTCTTCAACGGGCCGGCGCCGACGCCGTTGAATCGCACGGCCGTGTCGGCACTGAACGACTTGGCGAGGAACCGCACGCTCGATTCGAGCGCCGCCTTGATCGGGCCCATGTAGCCGTAGTTGTCGGGGGTCACAATCAGCGACGAGATGCCGATGGTCACGACCGAGGCGTCGCGCGCGAGGTGCGGTTTGAACGCGCGCGCGATCTCCACCAGCGAAAAGGCCGACACCGCCGTCGCCTGCAAAAAATCCGCGCGCTGTGTCTCGTGGAACGGCTTGAAGCCCTCGCTGTAGTTGGCGAAGGCGATCGAGTGGACGATGCCGTGCAGCGGAGCGTGGCCCGCCGCGGCAACTTCGGCGGCGAGGCGCTCGATTTCGCCGGGTTTTTCCACGTCGCAAAGAAAGATCGGTTTGCCGGCGAGCAGCGTCTCGAGCGATTTGCGGCGCGTCTCGGAGCGCACGCTGTAGAGGACGCTGGCCCCCTGCTCTTCCAGGGTTTTGGCGACAAACCACGCCACGCTCTTCCGGTTGGCGACCCCGAAGACGAGGAAGGTCTTGCCCGTAAGCTGGAGGAAATCGGGCATGCGAAATCAGGCCGTTCCGGCCGCCGCAGGCGTCTTCCATGCGACGGCGAAGTCCACGGTCATCACGCGCGTGCCGTCGGCTTTCTTGACGTGGCCGCTGAGCATGGTGAAGCCACCGAGGGCGTCCTTCTGCTTCACCTCGAGGATCGTGATGTCACCCGGATAGACCGGATTGCGGAAACGCACCTCGCTGATTTTGGCGATGAGAGGCACGCCTTCACCGGGAGCGGCGCCGGCGGCGCGGGCCTTGAGCGCCATGTAGCATGCGGCCGTCTGAAACACCGCCTCGCACAGCAGCACGCCGGGCGTGATCGGGGCGCCGGGATAGTGGCCGCGATAAAAATCCTCCTCGGGCCGCCACGTGCGGCGCGCGACGAGGCCCTCGGCGTCGTGGCTCACGATTTCATCGACGAACAGGAAGGGCGGACGATGCGGGATGAGGTCGGTGACGGTGGGTGCAGACATGAAGAAAAATCAGGCGGCCGTGGCGGCGCGTTTCTGGGCAAAGAGGGCTTTGTCGATCCGGTTGGCAACGATCACGCCGTAATTAATCGTGCCGAGCCAGCCGGACATGATGATGCCGACGGAACCGGCGTGATAGAGACCGGGCAATTTTTCCGGCAGGTCCATTGAAACCTTGAGGCCCTCGAACTTGGTGCCAAACGACGTGCCGTCGAAATGCTGCGTGTAGCGCTCGATCGTGCGCGGCGTGGCGGCCTCCATCCAGTCGATCTTGGCGCGGACGCCGGGGATGTATTTCTCAAGCGCCGTGACCGACTCGTCGATCAGGCGCTGCTTCTCGCACTCGTAGTCGGCGTCGTTGAGTTTTTTCCAGTCGCCGTATTGGCCGTTGAGCGAGACGACGACCGTGTAGCGATCGGAGCCGGGGCGCGTGTCGGGATAGTAAACGGAGAACGTCCGGCTCGTCGTGCGGAAGTCCGTGAGCTCCCCGCTGCTGAAGCGCGGATTCTCCGAGGTGAACACGAGGTCGCCGATGTGCGGGATGCTCTCGCCCTTGCGGATGCCGAGGTAAACCTGGCACGAGCTGGAGTTGATGCGCACGGCGCGGGCGGCGGCGAGGTAATCGGCGGGGAAACTCCCCTCCCCGGCCAGCCGGAAAATCGTGTTCTTGATGTTGGCGTTGGACAGCACGGCCTTGGCGCGGATGACGCGGCCGCTCGCGGCCACGATCCCGCAGGCGACCTTCTGGCCGTCGCGCTCCTCGACGAGGATTTTTTCGACGAGCACTTTCTTCCGCAGTTCGACGCCGTTGCGGCGCAGTTCGGCGGCCATCTTTTCGATGAGGTCGTCGGAACCGCCGCGGAAGGTGTAGACCCCCGAGCCCATGAAATTGGAAAACACGATTCCGTAGGTGATCGCGGGGTCGTCGAGCGTGGAGCCGTTGGCATAGGCGATGGGCTCCATGAGGAGGCGCTTCACATCGTCCCGGCCGGGGAAGAAGCGCTCGAGCATCTCGCCGGTCGTCTCGGGGTTGTTGTCGTAGAAATTCATCGACCGGAGGTGATCGTAGAACTTCTCCACATGCGCGCGATCGAGGCGGAAGTTTTCCACGAGCACGCGGGTGTAGTCCTCGCGCGTGAAGGTCGTCCACACGTCCATCTGCGGGTTCACGAACCGGATGTCCTTCAGCGGCACGATCGCGTCGGCGATCTCCTTGGTCCAGTATTTGCGGCACGACTTGATCATGCCGACGGGGAAACCGTGCAGGGAGATGTCGAAGATATGGCCGCCTTTGCGCGTGAACCAGGTGGCGAGGCCGCCGAACTGGTAGTGGTGCTCAAGCAGGAGCACGCGGTGGCCGGCCTTGGCGAGCACGTTGGCGCCCGTCATGCCACCCAAGCCGCTACCGATGACGATCACATCATACTCGTCGGCGACACCTTTGAGCCAGTCGTAAGCCATGAAAGGGTCACGAGTGAACGCCCGCGGCGGCGGAGCGCAATGAGGATTCTTAACTGAGACAACCCGCTACCCAGAGCGCCCCTACCCTACTGCTTCATGATCGAGTAGAGGCTCGCAAAGTCGTCGGTCCAGAGCGGGAAATCGCGCTTGGGCTTCTCCTCGGGGGCCTCGGCGGCATCGCGGATTTTCTCCTTGGCGAGGAAGTCGCGGTCGGCCGAGAGCAACATCCAAGTCGTGGCATAGACCCACCAATCGGGCGCATTGTCGTCGGCGATGCTCACAACGCCGAGGTTGTAGTGCGCCGCGAGTTTCTCGACGACGGGCTTGAGGTCGAGGTAGCGGTTCGAGATGTGGACTGCGATCACGCCGCCGGGGCGGATTTGTTTCAGGTAGAGGGCAAAGGCCTCCTTGGTCAGCAAGTGCACCGGAATCGCGTCGCTGCTGAAGGCGTCAAGCGCGAGCAGGTCGAACTGCTGCGACTTTCCGCCCTCGACTTCGTGCTCCATCACGAGGCGCGCATCGCCCATCGCGATGTCGAGCTGGGCCTGACAATACTCGAGAAACTTGAAATAGGTGCGGGCGAGCCTCTCGACCTCAGGGTTGATCTCGTAGATGCGGAGGTAGTCACCCTTGCGGCCATAGACGGAGAGCGTGCCAGTGCCGAGGCCCACGAGCCCGAGGCGGCGCGGCGTGTCGGGGAGGGAATTGATGGCGAGGCCCACGCCGCTGGATTCGGCGTAGTAGCTGGTGGCGATCAGGCTTTTCTCGGGTTTGGTGAACTGGAGCCCGTGCGTGGTCGCGCCGTGCAGGAGCGAGCGGTAATTGCTCTCGGGATCGCCGGGGTCGTAGTTGTAAACCTTCAGCGTGCCGTAGAAATTGCGCGTCGCACTCAGGATGGGCGTGCTGCTCCGCTCCTCCCACGTGTGGATGAACAGGGCGCCGAGCCCCACGGACAGCGCCATGACGAAGCCACCGAGTCGCGGCGACCACTCCGCACTCACGCCCCGGCGGCGCCAGTCGAGACTGGCGAGCGCGAGCACCGCGACGCCGGCGAGGATGTATTTCCAGTAGCTCTTGAAGAAGCCCACGTAGCTCTCCCCCAGGCCCGGGCTATCGTCGAAGAGCGTCCGCAACGCGGGCAGCGCGGCCGTAATCGCCAGCGCGCCGACGCCCGCGGCGAGCGCCATTTCGCGGCTGCGATGGCGGAAGCAGAGCACGCCGAGTGCATACGAAAGCAGCCAGAGCCCGAGCTGGAGTTCGCGATAATCCTTGAAGATCGCGGGCGCCACAATCGCGACAAAGAAGCCGCCGAGCGCGCCGCCAAACGAGATCATCAGAAAATACGAGGTGAGCTGCCGCGGCGGCGGCTTCAGCCGGTAGAGTTCGCCGTGGCAGACCATGCAGGCGACGAACAGCACCGCGTTATAGGCCACGATCTGGAGCTTCATCGGCGCGTCGTTGGCCACATGGAGCAGCTCGCACACGACCGCGATGCCGAGCACCGCCAGCACCGTGAAGACGCCGCGGTGATACCATCGCGCGTGATCGAAGCAGATGATGAAGGTGACGAGGTAGAGGCTCAGCGGCAGCACCCACAGAAACGGGATGACCGCGACCTCCTGGCAGAGCTTGTTGGTCGTCGCGAGGAGCAGCACCGAGGCAATCATCGGCAGCGCGACCCAGAGCACCTTGTCCCACCCGGAAGGCGGCGCGGAGTCGCTGGCGGCGGGCGCGGCCGGGTTTTCCATCGCCGGCGCACCGGCGGAGGGGACGGCGCTGCTCCATAGCTTCCACGCGCAGTAGCCGCAGAAAATTACGAAGAGCCCCAGCCCAAAGGACCACATCGTGGCTTGCGTCTGCCGGGTAAAATTCACCTCGAAGAAGACCGGGTAGCTGAGCAGCGCGAGCAGCGAGCCCACGTTGGACAGCGCATAGAGCCGATACGGCGAGATGCCGGGATTGGTGACGCTGAACCACTGCTGCATCAGCGGTCCCGTGGAGGAGAGCACAAAATACGGCAGCCCGATCGTCGCCGCGAGGAGCAGCAGGATGCGCACATTGGGATCGCCATCGACGTGGATCCGCCAGCTCGCCGACGGTGTGATGGGCAGTAGCGCGAGCGAGAGGGCCAGCAGCGTGAGATGCACGACCACCTGCTGCCGGCGCGTGAGGCAGGTCGAGGAGAAGTGCGCGTAGGCGTAGCCGCCGAGCAGGAGCGTCTGGAAAAAGAGCAGGCACGTCGTCCACACGCCCGGTCCGCCGCCAAACCACGGCAGGATGTATTTACCGATGAGCGGCTGGACCTGAAACAGGAGGAACGCACCCGTGAAGATGGTCAGGGCAAAGGGGAGCATGAAGAGGGGCAGTGCAACGAGTTGGAGAGGTCGGGCGGAGCCGGGGATGACGCACGACAAGGCGGGTCGTTGCAATGCCGCCGATGGAAACCACCCGCCGGCCTTAAACTACCCGCTCGGCGCGGTGGAATTGGTGCCAGAGGCCGGGGTTGAACCGGCGAGCAACCCCGACTTTGTCGGGGCTGCTCTACTCGCGAGTCTCAAGAAATGCCCGCGCTTTGGCGGGATTGCGCCATCCCTTGAGTTGCCGTTCGATCTGCAAAGCCTCCGCACGCGTCGCGAAAGTCCGCATCGCAACGACTTCGAGCGGAAAGCCTAGCCGCGCCGTCGTGTGCGTGTGGCCGCGCTGGTGTTGGGCCAATCGTGCGGGCAAGTCCTCGGTGCAGCCGAGGTAGTGTCGGCCCGTCGTGCCGCGAAGCATGTAAACTGAACAAGGCATCGATCGGGCCAATTTGGTGCCAGAGGCCGGGGTTGAACCGGCGACCAAAGGCTTATGAGTCCTCTGCTCTACCACTGAGCTACTCTGGCGAAATTGGATGTGAATTGAACCGCGACCAACCCCGACATAGTCGGGGCTGCTCTACCACTGAGCTACTCTCGCGAAAACCGGCGCGAACCGTGCAGGTTCCATTCAGAAAATCCAACTAAAATTTCTCACCCCGGTCCGAGCCTCGCCGGCGGTCGTCACTCCGCCGCCACAGTTCGCCTACTCTCGCTTCACCGGAGCCTCGGCCTTCTTGGCCGCCGCCGCACCCGGCGGCACGTCGAGCAGCAGGCGCGACTGCACCTCCAAGGAACCTTGGTAAAACGGCGGAAACAGGATCAGCAGCGCGCGTTCGCCGGGCTTGAGCGCGGCGGTCGCCGCATACGACTGATAGGTGCGGCCCTTGGCCTGGGTCTTGAGCGTGATCGCCGCGCTGCGGCCGACATTGAGCGCGGGATTCAAGCCGGGCTGCAGGGTGACGTTTTCTTTATTCACCGTGCCGCTGAGCGCGAGACCGCTGAGGTTGATGATCGCGAGACCGCCGGAGCTGTGGCGCGCCGCGCTGTCGTCCAGCACGGCGACTTGGTAGCGCAAGCCGCCGGCCGTGGCCGAGCCGGGGTTGGGCAGGAAAAGCAGCAGGGCTTCCGTCATGCCCGCGGGAATGCTCGCCTCGCCGACCACGGCGCCAGAAGTGGAATCGGTGAAGCGCAGCGGCATCGGGCCGCGATACTCGGCGCGCGCTGAACGGACGGTCGGGTAAAATTGGAGGGGCTGCGGCGAGGCGTTGGCCCGCGGGACAAACGTCAGATTTTCGATCGGCTTGGGGCCGAAGACGGAAAACCGCACCGGTTGCGGCACGGGCTGGGCGAAGGCCGTCGCCGCCAGCACACTTGCGAGCAGCATGGCGCAGATTTTCAGGCCCATCGCCAAAAGCGGTTGCAAGTCGTAGGGCTCGACCTTGGTCGCTGCCCGATTGGGCTCCGAGTTCAGCAGGCGCGGACCAAGGTCCGGCCCTACGGCAAGAGCACGACAGCACGCAGCCTTCAAATATCGGATCGCGTGAGCCATCGGAAGGAGACGACCTTGAAACGGCGGCCGAGTTGCTGGTTGAGCGGGTTGAGATTCGCCGGCAGTGTCTCGGCCGGATCGCCGGTAGCTGCGCTCGCGTCCATGTAATCGGGGATGCGCTGCACGAGCGCCTCGCACCATGCGCGGCCTTCGGTAGCGTTGGTCGCGGGATTCACCGCCTCGCCATAGGTGCGGATCACAAATGTGTCCGAGCGCGGGAAAAGCACCGGCGCGAGCGCGGTCATGATGTCGGCTTGCGTGAGAAACTGGGAGCTGAACTCGGTCACCTCGGTATTTACACCGGCATCCGCGATCGCAGCCTCGAGCAGGCTCCGAGGAGAGAGGTTGCCCGCGCCATCGGTGCCGGCGTAGAGCACGCTTGGTGACAGAAACTCCTCCAGCGAGCGAAACGGACCGCCAGCGCCATCGGCTGCGGCCTGTTTCACACGGACGAGCTCGGCAATTTTGCCGGCAAGGGCGGCCACTTGCGCGGCGGTAAGCGTCCGCATGCCTTGGCGGAAAAGGTGAGTGTTGGGCGGGGTCACGCCCGTGTCATCGCCCACGGCCGAATTGCCCGGCTCAGCCTTGTAAGTCTCCTGGGCGCTTTGCGAGAAGCGGAAGAACCGCGCGTCGGTCGACTGCACGCTGGATAAAGCGGAGTCGGCGGCGGTTCCGGTGCCTTCGTTTGCAGCCAAGTAGGAAAATGACTTGGGAGCCGCGAAACGCACGCCGCGCAGCACAGCGGCCCAAGCCGCGACATTCTGCGAGTTGAGATTGAAGCCACCACCCTGCAAAAAATGCTTTGCCGACCGAGCGTCGGTCGCACCCCGCAGGTCATCTACGCCGGGCTTGGTGCCATCGGCGTTGCGCAGCGGACGCTGGAGCAAACTGGGCAGCACGAGGTCGCCGAGGGCGTTGGTCGTGGGCGTCACACCGGCGACAAGTCCTGAAAAGTAAAACCGATCGAACAGCTCGCCGAGGCGCAGGTTGTTGAGCGTCTCAGACACTCCCCACGAGTTGCCTATCATAAATGGACGACGGCCCAAGATGCGTAGGTGCTGGAGTGTGCCGAGCGAGAGCAGAGGCGCGCGCGGCAGCTCAAATAAGGGCACATCCTCATTGAATGTGTAGCTGTTGTTGGCGCGGTCGAGCAGTCGCGCGGGACGGGAGATGGTGGAGTAGTTTTCGTAGGCCGCGGGATTGTTGCCGGCGGACTCGACGACAAAGATTTCGGCGGGTGGCGAGCGGCGACGAAAATCGCGGCCATCGGTCGTCAGCCACGCTGCGGGCGTGGCCGGTGTATCGATGCTCTCCGCCAGGCGAAAAACGTAGCTGAACTGGTAGCCGTTGTCGCCAATGCGTTGGGGAGCCGTGATGAAATTGTCCTCGAACTCCGGCGAGGTGAAACGACCGATCAGCACATCGCCAGACTCGCGCACGGCGTAGACGCGGACAGTGAGCTGCGATGCGCCGCCGACCTTAAGATGACATGTGTCGTTGGGAATCACGCTCACGGTGGGGATGGCGCGTTGCACGCCGGCGCCCGCCTGCGAAAGGGTGCGCGAGTAGAATGCGGAGGTGAAGCCCGCCGCAGGCAGAGAAGCAGTCTTGTCCGTGTTCTCCTCCGATCGCCAAGTGTAGACCCGGCCCGGAAGCCACGACTGGCGGTCTTCGGCGGGGGCATCGCTGGGAATGGTGCCGGCGTCCCACGGCAGGCTCACATTAAGCGGATTGCCGAAGGCCGTCCGCAACGAGAAGGGCGCGCCGACGTTGCCTGCGCGAGCCGTCTCCTCGTTCACGACCTGCACCGATGTCGGCAAGCCGCTGATCTCAACCCGAAGATTCTCGGGCACAAGCGCGGCAGTGTAGGGATTCCAGAGCGAGAGCATCCAACGGGCTCGGGCTTCAAGCGGACTGGCCGTGCCGCTTGGGCTCTGCGTGCGGACGTTGAAGGTAAGCAGCAAATAACTAAGGATCGGTGCGATTTGATGGGAGGCATTGCCGTCTATCTGGTGCGGCGTCATCACGAGTCGACGACGGAGCGGGTCGGCGTCGTAACTGGGTAAGATCGCCGGCCCGGCGGCGGGTGTGGAAGTAGACTCTGTGTAGGTGGAATAGTTCGCCCACGCGGCGAAGGCAGCACCAAGCAACTCGGGTTTGAGCGACAAGTCCTGCCGCAGCCCGCCGTTCCTGGTGTCGGCAAGCACGGAGAAATTATTGGGCGACCAAGCGTGGAAATTCTGCTGCGTGCGGGTGAGGCCGAGTTGGGCGTTGGCGGGACTGCGCAGAAAGGCGAGCTGGTTGACCGTGGTGATTTTGGGATT
The DNA here is from genome assembly GCA_030693515.1 of Opitutaceae bacterium. Classification (GTDB taxonomy): domain Bacteria; phylum Verrucomicrobiota; class Verrucomicrobiia; order Opitutales; family Opitutaceae; genus ER46. The sequence continues at coordinate 6,960 of JAUYAK010000019.1, read as the reverse complement.
GCGGTTAGAGTCGGCCACCAGGCTCGCGTTGTTCGAGTCCTGCGGCTCAAAGACAGGCGCGCCAGTGGTGGCGTCCGCGGCACCGGCGCCGAGGCTGATCTGCTGACGGATGCGGGCGCGCGCGTCCGCGGTGTCGTAAGGCGGATAGGTGATCGCGGCCGTGGTGTCGGGGATCGCGACCGGTGCCTTCACGCCTTGGTCGCCGACCCACCAGGCGTAGCGGCCGATCGTGGAAGTCGTGCCGGTCGCCGCCCCCGGCACACCCGTGGCCGTGATCGGCAGCAGGCGGGCGAGGACGTCGTTGGCGGTGCGCGAGGTGTTGGTGCTCACCAGGGCCACGCTGTTGATGGGAGTGACCGCCGAGTCGGGCGCTATGGCCAACGGGAGCGGCAAGCCCTGGGCATCCCGGAGTTCGTTGCCGCTGACGAGCCAGGTGAGCGGGGTCAGCGGATCGCCATCGGGATCGTCGGCGGGGTCGCTGGCCCAGACGCCGGTATAGCGCGTGGTGCCGGGGCGATTGGGCAAAGCCTCGGCCGTGGCGGTCACGCGTTTGTCGGGTCCGGCGTGCTTCTGGAGCTGTCCGAGGGCGACGTTGAGCGCGAGGAGCGCGTTCTCGCGCGCCTGGGCCTGGCGTTGGGTGTTGCCGGCGATGGACGTCTCGACGCGCGTGTAGGCCGCGAGGCCGACGAGCAGGAGCACGATGAACGCGAGCAGCGTGACGACGATGAGCAGGGCGAATCCTGCTTCGCGCGGTGCGCTACGCAGGACGCGGCCGCGGCGTGGAGCGCGGCGGAGCCGGGAGTTGAGAGCTGAGGATTGAGAGCCCAAGGCGGTCAGAGGGGTTTCGCGTTGAGGACGATGCGGCGGGTGTAAATGCGGGAGTTTTCCTCGGCGATGCCCCACCACCACTGCTGGGCGTTGCCGTTGTATTTCTGCGGGACGGTGAGCGCCGGGTTCTGCACTTTCTCGATGTTGGCGATTTGCTCGGCGCCGTCGTCGGTAAGGATGCGGACCATGATGTCGACCACGTCGGGCATCATTATTTGAAAGTTTTGCGCGGTTATCGGAGTTGGTGGTGGAAGGGACGCGCGTAGTCGAGTGGGTGCAGAAAAACCTGTCGTGGTATAACCTGGGTTGAGCGTCACGAGGTTGCCCGCGCCAACAACTGCTAATGCAGGAAAGATCAGCCTTAGGCCACCTGGCACAGTCGCATCACGCACGTAGCAGCGCACGCCGAAGTCGATCACGTTTTCGGCGATCACGGAGTCGAGGTTGCGAGGAATGGTGTTGGTGCCCGGCACCTGAATGCTGCGGGGATCGCCGGTGTTGGTTCCGGTGTTGGTGCCGGAGCCGGTGGTGTAGTTGCCGGAGGTGATGTTGAAGCCGGCCTCAAGCACACCGATGCGGCCGTTGACGCTGGCGGGCCGGGCCTCGGTGCGGTGCAGGAGATATGCACGAGTCACCGTGCTAGCGGGCTGATTCACGGCTACCGGGCGACGGATGATCTGGTAACCGACGGCCACCGGCGCGGAAACAGTCTCAGGTTGCGCGGAGTTGTTGGAGCCGCGCTTGGTGGTGAAGAAGCGCAGCCAGACGCCAGCAGTGCCAAAACGGGCGTTGGCGATATCGGTCGTGGTGAGTTGCAAAGACAGCCCGCCGGTTGGTTTCGGATTGCGCGCCGCCGGATCCCAAAGAGTTGTGGCGCCGCCGGTGGAGCCATTCAGGATGTCCGCGGCGAACCACACGTTGCCATCGTCGCGGTAGAGCGCGCCTTCGAGGTCGAGCTGGAGCTGGTCGAGGACGATCCGGGCCTGGGCATCGGCGCCGAGGCGGGCACCGGCGCGGGACCAGGAAGCCGTGACGTTGCGGACGATGACGACGATGAAGGCGGCCATCACCACCGTGAGGCTGGCGGCGACGACCAGTTCGACGATCGTGAAGCCGCGCTCGGCGCGCGGGCGATGGACGATGGGCGACGGACGAGCGGAAGCGGGCGAGGTGGAGCGGCCTTCTCTGTCATTGCGAGCCCGCCGCAGTCGGGCGTGGCAATCCAGCTGGATTGCTTCGTCGCTACGTTCCTCGCACTGACACGTGGGGATAGTTCTCATCGCACGATCGAGCCGGAGAAGAGCAGCACCTGTTTCTTGCCGTGGTCGTAGGGCACGGGGCCGCCGCCGGCGGGGTTGGCGCCGAACGGCACGGGCGTGCCGCCCGGCGCCGCGAGAAAAGCCGGCCAGCGGACGCGGATCGTAAACGCCACCGTGGGCGCGGTGGCATCGGCGGCGACGGGCGAGAGCGTCTCGTTGCGGATGAGGTCGATCTCGAAATATTTCTCGGCGTTGGTCACAGCGCGGGGCGTGGGCACGGTGGAATCGAGCCAGGCCCGGGCAGTGGCATCGTAGAGGCCGACGTCGCCACTCGGTTTGCCGAAGAGCACGGCGGGATACTTGGCGCCGTCGTTGGGATTGTAGGCGCCATCGGCGTCCTTGGTGCGGACAGCGGCGGGGGCCTGCACGAGGGCCAGGGCGCGATTGAAATCGACGGCCGCGATGGCCTGCAGCCGCGAGCGCACGGCGGCGGCGGCGCGGGCGGCGGCCTCGGCGTCGCCGACCGTGCTCACGGATTTGGTCACGGGCGCGAGCAGGCCGACCACGGCCACCATGCCGATGGCAAAGATGCCCAAGGCGGCGACGACTTCGATCAGGCTGAAGGCGGAAGGTGCGCGGCGCACGGGGCGAAGGGCAGCTGGCGGGTGGACAAGCATGGCTCAGAAGCCGGTCGCGTCGTTGACGAGCGAGATGGCGCCGGAGCGACGCACATGGAGGCCGCGGACGCCGCTGGCGTTGTTGAAGCGCGGGACCGCACCCGTGGCGACCACCGCGGTGGCGAGGGCGATCTTGGCGGGATTGGGGGTGACGGTGCCTTCGGCGGAAAATTCGATATAGAGCACGGTGCCGCTGCGGCCCTGCTCGCCAAAAAATTGCGTGGGCGCACGCGGATCGCTCTGGCCGCGGTAGGCGAAGCCCGCGAGCTGCGTGAACGTCGAGACCGGGCCGGTGGCGGCGTTGTTGTTCCAAGTCACGCCGGGGTTGAGGTGGTTGGCGGGCACGGGTGAGCGCGGCACCACACAGATGGGGGCAGGCAGCGTGACCGGCTCGCCCGCGGCGACCCACGTGGTCATGCCATTGGGCAGGGTGTCCTCCCGCACGACTTGGAGGGTGCGAAGATATTTCGTCCAATCCCCGGTGCCGGGCTGCGTCGCGTAGACGAGGAGTCGCGACCTGGTTTGGTGCAGCGCCGCCTGCGCCCGCGCCGCGCCGACGAGGCTGGCGACGGTGGATTGCGAATTCGAAAGGGCCACGCCCTCCCCGCCCCGACCCGCGATGGCGAGGCCGACCCCGCCCACGAGCACAATGATGATGCCGACCACCACCATCAGCTCAATGAGAGTGAAGCCTGGCGTGCGACGCACGCGCCGCGAACGGACTGGAGACGCCGGCATCATCATTTCCAGCTCAGGATGAACTCGGTGTTCGAGGTGGCCTTGGGGGGCAGAGTATAGAACACCACGCCGGCGCGCACGCCGCCCTGCGCGGCCGCGGGGAAATCCGCCGTAGTCGGCGCAAAGGGCTGACCCGTAGTGTTGTCGGGCGGCCGCACCGTGGGTAGCGCGGTGATGCCATCGCCGCCGACGCCGCCAAACTTCACCGAGCCGTCGAGGTTGCGGTCCACGAGCACGGCGATGTCGGTGCCGTCGAACGCATCGCGGATGAGGCCGCGCTTGGTGAGGAGCGAGGCATCGGTCGTGCTCACGGGCACGATGTCGGCCTCGGTGAAGGTGATGAACTGGATGCGGCGGATGTTTTGTGCCTGCGGCGGCGCTGGCGTGCCGGTGGTCGTCGTGGGCAGCGCGGTGCCGTCGCGGCGGGTGCCGACGAGTGTCTCATAGAAACGATGCTGCCCGGTGAGCACGGCGCTGCCGGCGGTGTTGCCATTGACCTTGTTCTGCCCGGCGCCCGCGGTCTCGAAGACCGGGTAGGTGCCGTATTCCTGGCGAAACGCCTCGATGGCCGAACCCCACTGGGCGAACTGGCCGCGGGTCTTGGCTTTCTTCGCGGCGTTGCGGGCCGAGCTGGTGGTCGGGATCAAAATCGCCGCGAGGATGCCGATGATGCCGACGACCGTGAGCAGCTCAATGAGGGTGAACGCAGCGCGGCGCGGTCGGCGAGCGGAGGGGGAAAAGAAAAGGGGCATGGCGGAAATTCAGGGGGTGGTGTTGGCGTAGATGTTGTCGGCCATCTCCGCGGTCTGGGAGGCGAGCAGGAGTCCGGTCGTGGGATTGAGGGAGGGAGTCTGGGTGCCATTCACCGCGACCGTCGGGCCGGCGGAATAAAGCACATATCCCGTGGCCTGCCACAAGGCCGGCGAGTTGGCGTTTTTGTAATAGTAAAGGTAGCGGCGCCCCCACGGGTCGAGGAGGCAGACGTTCTGCTCGGGCTTGTAGGGAGGATTGGGCGCGTTGCTCACCGGGGTCAGGAACTGGTTGGTGAGCGTGCCGTTGATTTTGAACTTCGCGACCTCGCCAATGAAATTCGGGCCGCTGAGCCGGTAGGCCGTGCTGGACGCGCGATGGCCGAAGGCACCGGTCAGGCAGTTGAACAGCTTGGCCTGCGCGGTGTTCACGCCCGGACCGGTAGTGACGGTGGTCGGCGTGGCCGCGGCCTGGCCAAATTCGCCGAGCTGCGGATAGTCGCCGTAGAGGCGCTTGAACTCCTCCAGGGCCGTGGCGAGCGCCGCGAGTTCGGAGCGAGTTTGCGCGATCAGGGCCCGGGATTTCGCGCCGCTAATCGCCCCGATGGCGATCGTGGCCAGGATGGCGATCACGGCGGCGACCGTGAGCAGCTCGATGAGCGTGAACGCGGCGCGGCGGCGGTGGGGGCTCGCGGTCGGCATGTGGGTGTGGGACGCGAGAGATGCGTGAACGTTACAGGCGCAGCAACGGGAAAAAGGGCTTGAGGTCGGGCAGGTCTTTGACCTGCCCTTTCACGCGCTGAGTATTCGAACCGAGGGCGGGTCAAAGACCCGCCCTACCCCGCCCTACTTTGCAGCCCGCACCTCGCGCCCCAGCCGCTCAAACTCGCCCGCGAGCTGGCTGCCCGGCTCGACCTTCAGCGCCGTCCGCGCGCGGTCGAGGGCACGGCGGGCCTCGGCCTTCTGCTTCAGGCCGAGCAGGTGCTCGACAAACCCGGCGACGACCTCGTCGAAGAAACCGATGCCGGCGCCGCGGCCGTAGTTGTCCACGGCGGAATTGTAGGCGCGCACCTGCTCGGGCAACGGCTGGGTGGCGATGGCGCGGCGCACGATCTCGCGGGCCTGCTGGATGCTCAGGTCGCCGCGAGCGTGCTTGTTCTTGTTGGCGATGCGGCGCACCTCGGCCTCGGCCTCGCTGGTCTGGCCGCGGGCGCGGAGGCTGTCGGCGGTGCGGTTGACGTAGCCGGCCTCGAGGTCCGGATAGCGCTGAAAGGCCAGCGCGGCCTCGCGCAGCAGGGCTTCGACGGTCTTGGCATCGCGGCCTTCGGCACGCGCGGCGGCGATGAGCGTTTCCCAAGCCTCCTGGTTGCGGCGCTCGTAGTTCACGGCCTTGCGGGCCGCGCTGCCGGCCGCTCTCCCCTGCCCCAGCGCGAGATACTCCGCCGCGATGAGCCCGTGCGTGCGCGACTGCCGGTAGGCGGGCAGCTCGCGGAAACGCTCGGTGAGAAACTGCAGCTCGTGATCGGTAAACTCGCGCCACGTCTGCGGATCGAGGGCGTGGCCGGTCACGTAGCGCTGCTCCGCGTAACGACCGGCGTCGAGCTGCCACTTTTTGTTCGCATCGAGATAGCCGAACCAGGCGTGGCGGCCGTCGTTGCCCGCGCCGTAGATCAGAATGGTCGGCACGCCCCGCGCCTTGCCGATCTGCGTGGCGAAATAGGCCTGGTCGGAGCAAATGCCACCCATCGCAAGGATCTCGGCGAGGCGGTAGCTGCCGCCCGGCCACATCATCGCACCCGAGGCGACGCGGTCGTTGCGGTAGCGGATGGCTTGGTAGGCGCCGGGGAGCTGGCTGAGCGGGTGCGCCCACGCGCCTTGCGCCCATTCGAGTTCGGTCGCGGGGGCGGGAGAATCGACGACGAACTTGAGTTCGTCGGCCCCGAGCCGCGCGAGCTTGTGCAGTGTGCGGCCGGCGCGGTCCTGTTTCACCCACCACGCAAAGGCGTCGAGTGGCTCCGCGAAACGCCGCGGCAGCGCCTGGGCGGTCACCTGCCCATGCGGCCACTGCGGCGGCGGCGGCACGTCGTAAACCACCGCGATGGCGAGCGCCAGCGCCGGGTAGGCCCGGAAGCGGGCCGGATCGGCGCGGTGGAGAGCCTCGAGGATTTCCAGCACCCCCGGCGCGTAATCGAGGGGCGAAAGGACCGCGAAAAACTCGGCGGAAAACACCGCCTGCCCGATCAGCCACGCCTGCAAGCCCGGCGAAACCGCGGTCGCCAGCGGGCGGGCGCGCGCCTCGTAGTGGCGCGGCATGTTGGGATGGCCGACGCGCGCGGTCTGCACGGCCTGAATCCAGCGCGGCACAAACTCGGCCTCCGTCTGCCCCAGCAACGCGGCCCAGCGGTGCAGGTGCAGCCAAGCCTGCGCGGCGTCGAGCTTGTCGTGTTCGTAGGCCCGCAGGGCGGCAGCGCGAAGCAGGGCCGCCTGCGGTGCCCAGCCCTCGCGCTGCGCGGCGGCATGGACGGAAGCGATGCGGGCGGGCGCGGGCGGAACGAGCGACTCCGCCTCGGGGATTTGGGCGCAGGCGGTGCAGGCAAGCAACGCGAGGAAAAGCCTCAGGCTGCTTTGCGTAGCGGCGGGCGTCCCTGCCCGCCGGCCCAGGACGCTGGAAAAACCCAAGCCTCGGCGGGCAGGGACGCCCGCCGCTAC
>JAUYAK010000016.1 GCA_030693515.1 Opitutaceae bacterium | reverse complement strand
CCGGTGCGCGATGAGCTCAGGCCCGCGAACGCCAACGAACGCTTCGTGCTCGCGCAGCACGACGCCGCGCCGCTCTCGCCCGCGCCCGACGCCGAGCAGCGCGCGATGATGCGCCGCGCGACCTTTGATCTCACGGGGCTGCCGCCGACACCGGAAGAGACGGCGGCGTTTCTCGCGGACGCGGCGCCGGAGGCTTTTGCGCGCGTCGTCGATCGCCTGCTCGCGTCGCCGCGCTACGGCGAGCGCTGGGGCCGGCACTGGCTCGATGTCGTGCGCTATGCCGACACGGCCGGCGACAATTCCGACTATCCCGTCCCCCAGATCCACCGCTACCGCGACTGGGTGATCGCGGCCTTCAACCGCGATTTGCCCTACGATGAATTTGTGCGCGATCAGCTCGCCGGCGATCTGCGCGGCGGCGCCACCCTCGCGGAGCGGCACGAGCGGCTCGTTGCGACGGGGTATCTCGCGAACGCGCGCCGCTTCGGCTCCCGCGTGGACGACTACCCGCAGCACCTCACCATCGAGGACACGATCGACAACCTCGGGCGCAGTTTTCTGGGTCTCACCGTGAGCTGCGCGCGCTGCCACGATCATAAATTCGATCCGATCCCGACGCAGGACTACTACGCGCTCTACGGCATCTTCCACAGCACGCGCTACCCGTGGCCCGGCATCGAGCTCGACAAACGCCAGCGTGATTTTGTGCCGCTCGTGCCGGCCGCCGCGCAGGCGGACGCCGCGGCGGCGATGCGCACCCGCGAGGCGGGACTCGTGCTGCTCAATAAGGAGGTGAACCAACTCAAGGCGAAGCTCAAGGACCTCGGGGCGGAGGAGAAAACCGCCGTGCAGGCGCAGCTCAAGGCGGCGGAGCAGGCCGAGAAGGAACTCATCAACACGCCGCTGCCTTTCGAGACCGCCTATGCTGTCGCGGACGCCGCGCACATCGCCGATGTGCCGGTGCAGCAGCGCGGCGATCCCGCGCGGCCGGGTGAGAAGGCGCCCCGCCGGTTCCTCACCGTGCTCGGCGGCGCGGGTTTGCCGGAGGGCGCGACGACCAGCGGCCGCGCGCAACTCGCCGAGTGGATCCTCGCGCCGGAGAATCCGCTCGCCGCGCGCGTGATGGCGAACCGCATCTGGCAGCACCATTTCGGCCGCGGCCTCGTGCCGACGCCCAACGATTTTGGGAAACAGGGCAAGCCCCCCACACATCCCGAGCTGCTCGATTATCTGGCGCTGCGATTCCGCGAGGGCGGCTGGTCCGTCAAGGCGATGCACCGCCTGATCATGCTCTCCCGCACGTATCGGCTGGCCACCGCGCGCAGCGCCGAGGCGGTCGCGCGCGATCCGGGCAACGAATTGCTCGCGGGGTTTCCGCGCCGCCGGCTCGAGGCCGAGGCGATTCGCGACGCGCTGCTCGCCGCCGGCGGCAACCTCGATCTCTCGCCGGCGGGCGCGCATCCCTTTCCGCCGCCGCACGAGTGGAAGTTCACCCAGCATAATCCCTTCAAGGCGGTCTATGCGAGCAATCGCCGCAGCGTGTATCTCATGACGCAGCGGATTCAGCGGCACCCCTACCTCGCGATCTTCGATGGCGCGGATCCCTCGGCGAGCACGCCCGCGCGGGCGATCAGCACGACGCCGCTGCAGGCGCTCTATCTGCTCAACGATTCGTTTGTCCATGATCAGGCCAGCCGCGTCGCCGCCCGGATCATCGCCGGGGCGCCGACGGATCGTGGCCGGATCGAGCGCGCCTACGAGCTGCTCCTGGCGCGTCCCCCGGTGGCGGAGGAGCGGGCGGCCGCGGAGGCGTTTCTGGCCCGCGCCCGCGAATCGACGGCGGCCCCGGACGAGGCGGAAGCCTGGCGGGCGCTCATCCGCGTGTTGTTTCGGCTGAATGAGTTCGTTTACCTCGACTGAACCCCGCACATGAAGGCCCCTGTTCTCTCCACCCGCCGCGAAGTCCTCCGCTCGCTCGTGGGCGGTTCGCTGCTCATGCCGGGCATCCTCTCGAGCTTGCTCGCGGACTCGGCGGGCGCCTCGGCGGCGGATCCGCTCGCGCCCAAGCCCACGCATTTCCCGCCGAAGGCGAAGCGTGTGATCTTCATCTTCTCGAACGGCGGCGTGTCGCAGATGGACACGTTTGATCCGAAGCCGGCGCTCTTCGCCGCCGACGGCAAGATGACGGGCGTGGGCGGCGGCCTCTCCAACCAGCAGCGCATGCTGCTCAAGCCCGGCTGGGAATTCCGCCCCGGCGGCCAGTGCGGCACGATGGTGAGTGATCTCTTCCCGCACCTGCGCGAGTGCATGGACGACATCTGCCTCATCCGCTCGATGAAGGGCGACGACAACGAGCACTATAACGCGACGCTCGGCATGCACACCGGCTCGTTTTTCTTTTCGCGGCCGAGCCTCGGCTCCTGGGTGAGCTACGGCCTAGGCACGGAGAACCGCAACCTGCCCTCGTTTGTCGCGCTCGCGCCGCAGATGCCCTACGCGGGCACGCAGATCTTCAACAACGATTTCCTGCCGGCCTACCACCAGGGAGTGCGCGTCATCGGCGGCCAGGAACCCATCGCCAACCTCGACCGCCGCACGAAGCAAGGCGGCCTGCAGGAGCTCGAGCTCGGACTCGCCGATGTGCTCAACAACCGCCACCTCGCCGCCCGCGCGGGCGACACCGATCTGGCGGCGCGCATCCGGACCTTTGAGACGGCCTTCCACCTCCAGACCGAGGCGCGCGAGGTTTTTGATCTCGAAAAGGAAAACGACGCCACGCTCGCGCTCTACGGCCTCAAGCGCGGCCAGACGCAGGGCTTCGGCTGGCAATGCCTCGTGGCGCGGCGGCTGGCCGAGCGCGGCGTGCGCTTCATCGAGCTCGTGGACGGCAGCAGCAGCAAGAACTGGGATCAGCACGGCGACATGGCGGAGCACGCCATCCACGCGAAGAACATCGACCAGCCCATCGCCGGCCTGCTGCGCGATTTGAAGCAGCGCGGGCTGCTGGCCGACACGCTCGTGGTGTGGACGACGGAGTTTGGGCGCACGCCCGGCGTCGATGGCGTCAAAGGCCGGGGCCACCACAGCGCGTGCTTCTCGTCATGGCTCGCCGGCGCGGGCGTGAAGCCGGGCCTCGCCTACGGCGCGACTGACGAAATCGCGTCAACGGTGGTGGAGAAGAAAGTGCACGTGCACGATTTCCACGCGACGATCCTGCACCTGCTCGGCCTCGACCACGAGCGCCTGACCTTTCGCCACGGCGGCCGCGACTACCGGCTCACGGATGTGTTCGGCCACGTGGTGCGCGACATCCTGGCGTAGCGGGCATCAGAAATAGTGGGGCTCGGAGAAGGCTCCCGCCCTACTCAAATCTCCCACTCTCCTGGTGCATTGCTCCCGTCGCCGTTGGCTTTGCCTTGGCCGGTGAGGGCGTCGTTTTTGCGGCGCGAGCGCACGACCACGCTGTCGCCTTTGAAGTAGGCCACCGACTCGGGCGGGATCGATTTCATCAGCCACACGTTCGACCCGATGATCGATTGCGCGCCCACGGTCGTGTCGCCGCCGAGGATCGTCGCGTGCGCGTAGATGGTCACGTGGTCGCCGATGTCGGGGTGGCGCTTCACGCCCTTGACGGGGTTGCCGTCGGGATCGGTCTCGAAGGATTTCGCGCCGAGCGTGACGCCCTGGTAGAGCTTCACGTGCGCGCCGACGGTCGCCGTCTCGCCGATGACGACGCCGGTGCCGTGGTCGATGAAGAAGTGCGTGCCGAGCCGCGCGCCCGGGTGGATGTCGCAGCCCGTGCGCTCGTGGCCAAACTCCGTCAGCATGCGCGGCAGCAGCGGCACGCGCAGGTGGTAGAGCACGTGCGCGAGGCGTTGCAGCGAGATCACGAGGACGCACGGGTAGGCCAGGATGATCTCCTCGACACTGCGCGCGGCAGGATCGCCGGCGTAGGCGGCATCGACATCGGTCTTTACGATTTTCCGCAGCTCGGGGAGCTGGGAGAGAAAGGCGGTGGTGATCTCGCGCGCTTTCCGCGCGGAGTCCGCCACCTGAGCGAAGCGCAGGCATTTCTCGATTTCGGCGGCGAGCCGCTGGTCGATGCGCGCGAGCAGCCGATCGACGAAGGCGGGCAGGTCGCCCTCGCAGAGCGTGGTTTCCTCAAAATAGCCCGGGAACAGCAGGTGCATGCAGTCGGCGGCGAGCTGGTTGACGGATTCCTGCGAGGGCAGGTGAACACCGTCCAAATGGTTGATGCCGCCGTGGCTGCGATAGGAGGCGAGGAGGGCCTGCTTGATGGCTTCGAGGTGCATGGTGCCGGACCGGCGAGCGATGAATCGCAACGCGCCCGCCCACGCGAGCCCGAATCGCGGCATCGGCCCGGGCGGCCCGGCGGCATCACGCCGTCTGATTCTCCTCAATCCGGCCGGGTGACGTTCCGATTACTTGGGGTGGGGGCGATGTTCTGTCATCGACAAACGCGGAACGTCGCGCCAATTCACAGCCAGCTAAAATCCACCACCGATGGAAAAACTGCGCGGGGCGACAGCCCCCAATTCGCGGCTCAAGGGTGCGGTCAAGACGAAGACGTTCGTGCTCGATACGAACGTCCTCCTTCACGACCCGCAGTCGATTTTCAAGTTCGAGGACAACAACCTCGCCATCCCCGTCGAGGTCCTTGAGGAGCTTGATGCGATCAAGGGCGAGCAGTCCACCGAGCGCGGCCGCAATGCCCGCCGCGTCCACCGCATCCTCCAGGACCTGCTGCCCGACAGCCGCGCGATGCACGAGGGCGTGAAGCTCGAGACCGGCGGCACCCTCTCGATCATCATCAACCCCTACCTCGTGGATCCCGCGCGCCGCTCGCCGGCGATGGAGCGCCTCCGCGCGATCCTCCCGGACCTGTCCAAGAAGGATAATCGCATCATCGCCGCGGCCCTCTACGTTCAGGAGCAATACCCGCCGCCGACGATCCTCGTCACCAAGGATGTCAACGTGCAGCTCAAGGCCCGCGCCGTGGGCCTTGAGTCGCAGGACTACCTCAACGACAAGGTGCCCGAGCACGACGACGAGGCGAGCTACCGGGAGATTCCGCTCAGTGTCTATGAGCTGCAGCGGTTCTGCTCGGAAGGCCGGTTTGACGTCGGGGACGAGGCGGCCGCGCTGCTCTATCTCAACGAGTATGTCCTGCTGCGGTCGGACGAGGGGAAGACGATGCCCGCGCGCTTTTACGGCGACGGCTGTGTGCGCCGCCTGAAGCTGCCGGATTTCGTCAAGGCGCCCGGCGGCATCCCGATTCGGGCGCGCAACCTGGAGCAGCAGTTCTTCATGGATGCGCTGCTCGACGACAGCCTCTCGATGATCACGTGCTACGGCAAGGCCGGCACCGGCAAGACGCTCCTCTCCACCGCGTGCGCGCTGCACCAGACCCACGACGACCACTCGCACTACGACGGAGTCTCCATCTCGCGCCCCGTGATCGCGCTCGGCAAGGACATCGGGTTTCTCCCCGGCTCGCTCGAGGAGAAGATGAAGCCGTGGCTCCAGCCCTACCACGACGCGCTTGAGGTGCTCATCCCCTCGAAGCCGCCGAAGGAACCACAGTTCGCCGCGAAAAAAGTTTCCAAGAAGAAGTTCAAGAAACGTGACGAGCAGTTCTTCACCACGATGACCGCGTCGCCGCCGGCGCCGGGCGGCCACCACGGCGGCCACGGCCTCGGTCCCCTTGTGAAACCCTACGAGCGGCTGCTCAAGAGCGGCCTCGTGGAGATCGAGGCGCTGGCCTTCATCCGCGGGCGCTCGATTGCGCGGCGCTTCTTCATCCTCGACGAAGCGCAGCAGCTCACGCCGCACGAGGTGAAGACCGTGATCACCCGCATCAGCGAGGGCTCGAAGATCGTGCTCATCGGCGATCCGGCGCAGATCGACAACCCGTATGTGGATTCGCGGAGCAACGGACTCGTCTATTGCCACAACCGCATGAAGGGCCAGTCCATCGCCGCCCACGTGAAGCTCATGAAGGGCGAACGCTCCCGGCTCGCCGAACTCGCGGCGGATCTGCTGTAGCGCTTGCCGCGCGCCCGGCGCGCGAAGCCACGATGGCACGCGCCTGACGTGGAGTGCGGCCGTGCCGCTGGGCCGAAGCCGAGTCCGGGGTGCTTTCCGTTAGTCCGCCGCGGGTTTCGCCGCCCGACCGTCCGGCGTCTTCGGGGGTGGCCTGAAGCTCGAGTCGCTGGCACAGCTCTCCCATGAAGCCCCTTGTTGTCCTTCTGCTGCTCTCCACTGTCGTGATGCCCGCCGCCGATTCCGCCCAAGCCGCGGCGCCTGCCGCCAAACTGCTTTCCGCCGTCTATGACTGGCAGAAGCTCGAAGCCAAGACCACGCCCAGCGGCGCGCGGCGCGACGTGTTCGACGGTCCGACCACGACGCTCGACAAAATTCACTGCCACATCACGACGCTCAACCCCGGTCAGAACTCCGGCGAGCCGCGCAAGCACCTTCAAGAGGAAGTGCTCATCGTGAAGGAGGGCCTCGTCGAGGCGCACATCGACGGAAAGACGCAGACCGTCGGGCCGGGCTCGATATTCTTTTTCGCCGCCAACGCTGTCACGCGCCTGCGCAACGCGGGCGACACGCCCTGCACCTACGTCGTCCTCTATTACTACACGCCGCTCACGCCGAAGGGCTGAAATGGTCTGGCGTAGGTCAGCTCGCTTGCGAGCGCGGATGGGGCGCGCGCAAGCGCGCTGGCCTACCTATAACGGCATTTGAAAATATCCGTCCCTATTTCCTGCCTCCCTCCCAAAATGAAAACCCTCCCCTGCGCCTTGTTCGCGCTCCTCCTCTCTGGTTGCTCCGTCGCCCCCGATTCGACCAATGCCGTGAAGCTCACCCAGCTCGACGACCGCGTGCGCGTCGAGATCGGCGGGCAGCTTTTCACCGAGTATTTTTTCAAGGGCGCCACGCGGCCCTACCTCTATCCGGTCCTCGCGGCCGACGGCACCTCGCTCGTGCGCGACTTCCCGATGAAGCAGACCGAGGGCGAGGAGATCGACCACCCGCACCATCGCGCGCTGATGTTCGCCCACGCCGACGTGAACAAAATCGACTTCTGGAACGAGGGCACGTCGGGCACCAAATATCCGAAGGGCAGCACAGTGCATGATGGCTTTGCCGAGGTGCAGAGCGGCGCAGTCGGCGTCATCCGCGTGCGCAACCGCTGGGTCGCTCCGGACGGCAAGCAGATCGCCAGCGACGAGACGACGATGCGTTTCCACGGGCGTGGCGACACGCGCTTCATCGACTACGCGATCACGATCAAAGCGCAGCCCGGCGAGCCGCTGGTGATGGGCGACAACAAGGACGGCACGATGTCCATCCGCGTGGCGCAGTGGATGACGCTGCCCCACAAATACCAGAAGAAGGACGTGCCCGGCGCCGGCCACTACGTCACCTCCGAGGGCAAGCGCGACGCCGCGGCCTGGGGCACACGCGCCGCGTGGTGCGACACCTTTGCGGAGCGCAACGGCAAGACCTACGGCATCGCGATTTTCGATCACCCGCAGAATGCGCGGCACCCGACCTGGTGGATGGCGCGCGACTACGGGCTCTTCACGGCGAATCCCTTTGGGCAAAAAGATTTCGAGGTCGCGGCCAAGCACCCGCCGGGCAAGGGCGACTACACGATCCCCGCGGGCGGCACGTTGACGCTGAAGTATCGTTTCTATTTCCACATGGGTGACGAAAAGGCCGGCAAGGTCGCCGAGCGCTACGCGGAGTTTGCGGCGGAGAAGTAGAATCTTCTCCCGTCACAGCGCCGCGTCTGTTTGCGGTAGCCCGCCTCGTGAGAGGCGGGACGGTCGTGGCGTCGAACTCCCACCGGTCCCTGCTCTCACGAGCAGGGCTACCAAGCGATCGCAGCGCCAGCGATGAGGATGTTGCTACTTCTTGGTTGGTGCCGGGCGCGCGAGCGCGGCGTCGAGCTCGGCTTCGGTGGGGAAACGATCGAAGGCGCGGGCGGATTTTTTGCCGAGCAGATGCTGGTCGGCAAAGGCGAGCAGGGCGCTCCAGTCGTCGGCATTGAAGGTGTGGCCGTGGGGCGCGTAGTTGACGCCGAGTTTGGCCTCGGCGCCGAAGAGCGCGTAGGCGGGCTTGGCGCCGAGCACCGATTGACGCACGGCCTCGGGGTAGGAGATGGCATCGGCATCGCCCTCGAGCGCGAGGAAGGCGCGCGGCGCGCACGTGGCGAGGAACCAATGCTGGTCGAAGGGCAGCTTTTCGTTGTGGCCGCGGAAAGCGTGGAGGTGGGGCGAAAACCAGTTGGGGTATTTCGTCACCATGAGATCGAGGGTCTCGCTGCGGCGCGGGCCGGCGAAGCGGTGGGCGCCGATGCCGCCGCCACCGGTGACGACCGGCGCGGCCATGGCGATACGCTCGTCGAACGCGGCCGCGACCATCGCGGATTTGCCCGTGCGCGACGCGCCGGTGACGATAAGTTTTTTCCCGTCGATCATTGGATCGGTGACGAGGTAATCGACGATGCGCGAGACGCCCCAGGCCCAGCTCCGGAGCAGCGCCCAGTCGTAGCCGGGGTAGGCAGGGAAGAAGCGCGTGGTGCGAAACGACCAGCTCCCATCGGCCTCGCGCAACGTGGTGTCTTCGCCGCAGTCGTTGTGGTTGAACGTGACGTAGGCGTAGCCGTGCGCGAGGGCGGCATGGGTCGCGGCGATGCGCTCGGGATCAGGCGGGCCGCCGCGGCCGGCGCCGGGAACCTCAGCGACGGGTGTCTGCGCGCCGCCTCCGACGACGAGCAGGACGTTTACGCCGCGGCCCTGCGTGGGGCCGTTGGGCAAGCGCGGGAGCGGCGTGGCCCCGGGCGGTGTGCCGGCGGGCGCGATGACGGCGGGAAACGGGCCATTGCCCGCCGGGGTGTAGATGCCGATGTCGAGCGCGAGCTTTTCATCGGGACCGAAGGTGAGATGCACGAGCCGGTAGGTGAACTTGCCGCCGGCGAGCAGCTGGGTCCGCACGACGCGGCCCTTCACGTTGCCCGGTGCGGGCGGGGCCTGGCCGACGGCGTAGTATTCGAGCGTGCGGAGGATCTCGGTGCGACGCGCCGGCCACTGCGCGGCGGTCGTGACGCGCGTGCCGTTGTCCATCACGAGCACGTCGGGCAGGGCGGTGCGCGCGGGCAATTCGGCGGGGCCGGGGAGCCGGCCCATGGGCGCCGCGATCGGCGGGATCGGGATCTCCTTTTCGGCTTCAGCGGCGGGCGATGCATTCTGCCCTGGAAGCATTGTAAACGGGACACGGATCGAAAACGACGAACCGCCTCGAGGTGGCGAACCGGAGGCCGATTCGGACAGCGGAAACGAGCCTTTGCGACTCATCTGGAAGGTGTGTTCACGAATTTCGCCCAATGAGCCTTTCTTGAATCCCTCGTTGATGCCCGCATCCGAGAATCCGTCAGCGATGACGACAAGGCGTCGCAGATAGCCTCCGACAAATGCGTCGCCGCCGGAAATCCACACCGTCTGCCCAGGGAGTTTGACCTGACAGACGCCACGCTCATCCGTTAGGAACGGACCGTGGCTGATGGGTTTTGTCCCTGGGTTGGCTGGATCGCATATGATCCAAATTTGAGCGCCTTGGACTGGAAGACCAGTGTCCGAAGCGAGAACCGTGCAGTTGATCTTCAGCTCGCTGAAAGACTGTAGACTACCCAGCACACAGCCGGCCAGCGCGACGGCAAAAAGCGTGAGGAAAGCAAACCTGAGTTTCTTCATGCATTGTGCCTCAAGGCAGTTCGTAGACCTCGATCAACGCGATGCCGGGTGCACCGCCTTCACCCGTCACCTGGGCGGAATAGTTGCCGGGCGCGAGATCGAGGAGAAGGACGCTGTCGCCACTGCCAGTTCGAAGCGGAAAGGCGCCGACCTGCGCGGACACGCGCGCAATCTCCAGGGCGTTGGCGGCCGCGGTCCAATTTGTGTTCTGGGCGACGACCGCCCCAGAGCCATTGAAGAGCGTGAGACGCGGGCGGCTGAGCGCGCCCGCCAGCCCAAACGCCGACAGCGTCGGACCGATGGCGCGCGCGAGGATCGGTTTGGAGGCGCTGCCGGTGATCGTCATGCCCGCGATCAGGGTCGCGTCGCCCGCACCGACAAGGGCGCGCGACGACATGTTCGCGAGTCGCGCCCCGGGATCGGCGGGCGCGAGATCGTAGATTTCCACGAGGCCGTTGCCCACGCTGCCGGCGGCATCGGTGATGACGGCGGTGTAGCCGCCGGGCGCCAGAGTGATCGTCAGGGCGGAGTCGGCGCTGGTGGGTGAGAGCGCGAACAGCCCGACCTGCGTGGCGGCGGTGGCGATGGCGGGGGAATTCGGCGCGGTGTTCCAGCCGGTGTTTGCGGCCATCGCCGTTTCGGCGCCGGCGCGAAAGACCTGGAGGCGCGGCCGGGGCAGCACATCGCCGACGCCAAACTGGGCGAGGCCCGGCCCGACCGCGCGCGCCAGCACGGGCTTTTCCCCGCTGCCCGCGACGACGAAGCCGACAATCACCACGCCATCGCCGCCGGCGACCCGCGCCCGCGTCGAGAGCCCCGTGAGCCGCTCCGCGCGGGGCGGGGCCGGCGCGGCCGTGAGTTGAGGGGTGAAGCCGAGCACGAACTGCGGGCTGCGGTATTGGGCGGCCGTGGCGTCGTCGAGCTGGCGCGAGGCGGCGTGCCGGCGCGAGACATCGAGGGGCGCGCCGTTGAGATCGGTGGATTGGTATTCCCAGAACTGCAGGTCGGGCGCGGTGGTCGCGCCGCCATCGAGCTGCCAGCCGGCGGCAGTGATGTGCGGGCCCATGGCGCAGTTGAGCCATACGACTTGGGAAAACGGCCAGGTGTTCGCGACGCCGGCGCGCGGATCGATGCGGGCGAGGACGGAGTTGGTCACGCCGGGGGCGGCCGTGAGGCGGCAGTCCACATAGACGTTGCCCTTCTGGGTCTGGCCGTTGCGCACCTGCGCGTAGTAGCCGGGGTTGAGCGCGCGGAGCTCGCAGCGCTGGAAGAAACAGGCGCCGCCGCCCCACATGAAATCGACGTCGCCCTCGATCAGGCTGTCGGTGACGAAGAGCGAGCCGTTCCAGAGCAGCGTGTCCTGGAAACTGGAAAGCGTGACGCGGTCGAAGACGCAGCGCTGGCCGTTGCCGCGGATGGCCTCGGCCTGCGAGCCGCCGCGGGGGGTGGCGTTGCGGAGCGTGATTGTCTCGAGCACGAAGTCGGCGGCATCGCACGCCACCATGGTGCGGTTGTTGCCGCTGTTGAAATTGGCGTTGTTGGCGTAGCTGATGATCGTGCCGGCGCGATCCTCGCCGCGCAGGGTGATGAGCGGCTTGGCCGAGCCGATGTAGACGATCTCGCGGTAGGTGCCGCGCCGCACGGTGATGGTGACGCGGGCGGGGTTGTTGCGCGGCACAAAGTCGATCGCGCCCTGCACGGTGCAGAAATCGCCGGTGCCATCGGCGGCGACGGTGAGCGCGGTTGCGCCCGCGGCCGGGCCGGCGGCGCGCGTGCTGAAGCGGAAAGCGGTCGGATCGGCAATCCCCGGGAAATCGACGAACACCCCCGCGTCGATCAGCACGTGGTAGGTCTGTCCGTAGGCGAGCACGCCGGCGCGCGGGAAGACGGTCGCCGTGGTGCCGTCGATGAGGATCGGACGGTAGTTGTAGGGCGTGGGGTTGGTGCCGATGAGGCGCGTGGGCGTGGCGTTGGCGAGGTCGATGGTCTCCGCGACCGCGCCGGTGGCGGAGTGGATGATGCGCACGAGCCCCGCGGTGCCGAGGCGAGGCGCGGTGTCGAAGGTGAGCGCGAGCAGCGTGTCGGGGCAGAGGCCGGTGGCGTTGTTTGCCGGGGCGAGCGAGGTCGCGGTGAGGGCGAGCGAATGAACGGCCGTGGCCAGGAAGAGAGCCAGCGTGCGGACCGCATTTGCCGCCGCGCACGGCTGGAGGTGCTTCATAGGCGGGCGCGGGAAGGGCGGCGGGCGCTCAATACCCCGAATCCGTGAGCTGCTTTTTCAGCTCCGCGAGCGCGGGGCCGATCTGGTTCGGCAGGTCGGTCCAGATCGGCTCGAGCGCGAGCCGATCGTTGTAGCCGGCTTGGTGCAGGGCGCGGAGGTAGGGGCGCAGGTTTTCGCCGTTCACGCCCGGGGCGGCGCGGTCCTTGTTCTCGGCGATGTGCGCGTGGCGGATGAGCGGGGCGACCTTCACGATGTCGTCGGGCGACTCGTCGTTGCGCAGCATGTGGAAGATGTCCACGAGCAGCTTCACCGCAGTGTGGTTGGCGCGGCGCACGGCTTCGGCGCCCTCGAGCACGGTGTTGACGAGGTTGCATTCACCGCGATTGAGCGGCTCGACCACGATCGTGACACCGTGCTCCTCCGCGAGCGGGCCAAACTGGCGGAGGATATCGACGTATTGCTCGAAGGCCTTGGTGATCGGGAAACCGGGCGGCACCATGCGCGCGCCGGCGCTGCCAAAGACGATGAACTTCATGCCGGTTTCCTTGGCGCGGCGGAAGACGACCTGCGCGTAGCGGTCGAGGCGGGCGTAGTCGATGTCGGGGCCGCTGCATTTGAGCGCGGCAGGGAGCAGGACATTGGCCGCCGGCATCGGATAGCCGCATGTGCTCAGCGCCGCTGCGTGCGGGGCGAATTCGGCGTCGGGGGCCTCGGGTTTCAGGAAGTTGACGACATGCCCCTCGATGAAATCGCAGTCGGGGCGGGCGGGCAGGGCGGCGAGGGTGGCGGGGTCGGTGCAGAAGCCAATTTGCATGAGAGCGCCATCTCAACGGTGGCAGGGCGGCAGGGCACGGAGAAAATGCGGATTGCGGCGGGCGGGCCCGTCCCGGTGCCTGCAGGGTGTTGCTTGATGAGCGAGATGAGTGCGCGAATGCGGGCGCAGGGCGCGCCCGCCCACCTTGTTTCCGCCCGCTGGAAATAGCTCTTGCCTAGCCGGGGTGCGCGCGTCTTGTTCACCCCTCCTTGTTCGGGCTGTAGCGTAGCCTGGTAGCGCGCTTGCATGGGGTGCAAGAGGTCGTGAGTTCGAATCTCACCAGCCCGACCATTTTCCCCGTTACGCCAGTGCGGACTAAATGCGCGACGGTGTGTCTCCTCATATCACCGCATGAGCATTGGAAGGATTAGCGCGTGACCGACTGGACCGCGGACGACCAGAAAAGCAGGCGCGCGACCGCAATCGGTGTGAGCGCGTGTATTGACGAACAAGGGCCCGTCCCTACCGTGCGATTGGTTGATACCCAAGGCGACATTACTCGCAGTAGCTCAAGCGCGAATAAGTGATGCCGAAGCGCTTCACGCAGCTGGTCGCTTCGACGGTGCGGTTTATCTTTGTGGGTATGCGGTCGAGTTGTCTTTGAAGGCCAGAGTTTGCACTTCGCTTTGTTGGCAGGAGTTTCCGGAGACATCCAATGAATTCAAAGGATACCAGAGCTTCAAAACTCACGAACTGCCGATTCTTTTGCGACTTTCCGGACAAGAAACGGTCATTAGGACGAACCATATCGCCGATTGGTCGATTGTCGTCGAATGGGACCCGGAGTCGCGTTACGAGCCGGCTGGCGCGGTTGCCCCCATAGATTCGTCAGAGATGATTCGTGCGACTAGGGTTATTTTGGCAGCATTATGAACGAAATGTTTGAGGCTTTTCTGAAACTTGAAAAATCCTTATCCGAAAAGAAAGGAGTCTTTCGGCTGTTCGCGCTCTTCATGCGCCTCGACACACCTGGAAGCTGGGACTTGGTGATTTCCTCGACATGGGCTGACCGCGACAAGACTGCCGCCCTGAACGCGATCGCATCGGAAATGAAGGTCCATCTTCGTCCCGAGTGGATCACCTCGGTTTCTCGAATCGTGACGGTTGCCGGATCAAGCGATGTGGTTCAAACAGTCGCCCGTTTCTGCAATGCGAATCACACCATATTTCAGTTGATGGACTTAACGCTTGGTAGAATTCCAATTAAACATGCAGTGATTTTCACCGCGGAAGTCGGGTCGCCGGGAACTAACTCGGTCCCGATGCATACCAACACCATGCAAGGCGCACAACCAGAGTGGAATCCCGCAAAGAAGTGAGGCGTCAATTGCGCCTCGCAAAGTAAACGCCAGTTGGATCGGCCTCGACTCTTCGCCCCTCGCGATCACAAGCGGGGCAGATCATGGTTCGCATTGGCCGCTGTCCCGCGCTTCGGTCGCGCGCCTCGCGGTGACAAAGAACTCAATATCCCGGAACGTTGCCGTGAGCGATTGGTCTCGCGAATTGAAGATTGGAATGCCGTGCAATCGTTCGCAGAAAAACGCGATGCGAACGAGCGAACGTGCGTCCAACCAGCCTAGGTCGTTGACCCTGGATGTGGTTTCCGGCCGTTCGTTTCGGCCGCTCCGCCTGCTGTGGCCGTTGCTGCTCGCCGCTGTGGTTTTCTACGCGTCGGGCCGCTCGCATGTCGCCGGCCCGGGGCTCACCCGCGTCGATGACAAGATCGGGCATTTTTTGGCCTATGGGCTGTTTGCGACGCTGCTCTGCCGCGCCTTCGGGGCCCATGGACGCGGGGCGCTCATCGCGCTCCTCCTCGCTTCGGCTTACGGAGCGAGCGACGAGTGGCATCAGAGCTTCGTGCCGGGTCGCAACTCCGAGTTGGCCGATTGGATCGCCGACACGCTCGGCGCGGCGCTGGCGGTGGGGCTCTATACTTGGGTGACGCCGTATCGCCGGCTGTTGGAGGCGCCGCTGTGGCGACGGGGGAAGGCGCATGAAGGTTAAACACGCGCCGCCCACACCCGGGGTCTCCCCGCTCCCGGCTGCGCCTCCCGGAGTGATCGCGGCGGCGCTCCTGTTGCTGACGGCGCTGCTCTTCGCGCGCGCGATCGGCCATGATTTCGTCAACTACGACGACCCCGACTACGTGACGGCCAATGTCCACGTGAAGGCCGGCCTCACCGGCGATGGCATCGCGTGGGCGCTGCGCTCTGGCGAAGCGTCCAACTGGCATCCGCTCACCTGGGTCTCACACCTGGCGGATGGGTCGCTCTTCGGTCTCAACCCGCGAGGGCACCATGCGACAAGCGTGCTGCTGCACGCGCTCAACGCCGCGCTCGCGTTCCTGGCGTTGCGGCGGCTCACGGGGGCACTGTGGACGAGCGCGTTGTGCGCGGCGTGGTTTGCCTGGCATCCCCTGCGGGTGGAGTCGGTCGCGTGGGTCGCCGAGCGCAAGGATGTGCTCAGCGGTTTCTTTTGGTTCGCGGCGCTGTGGGCGTATGCCGTCTATGCGGAGCGGCGGCGGGAGCGTAGGCCCGATGCGTGGCGGCCCTATGCGCTGGCGCTCGGCGCGTTTGCCCTCGGGCTGATGGCCAAGCCCATGCTCGTCACGCTGCCGTGCGTGCTGCTGCTGCTGGATGTCTGGCCGCTGCGCCGGATCGGCGGCGGGCAACCCGAGTCGGTCGTGCGCTTGGTCGTGGAAAAGCTGCCGTGGTTCGCGTTCGCCGCGGCTTCGTCGGTCGCGACGTTTCTCGTGCAAAGCGGCGGCGGCTCCGTCACGGCGGCACTGAGTCTCTCCGATCGGCTGGGCAACGCCGTCGTCTCGGTCGTGCGTTACCTCGGCAAGCTCGCGTGGCCCTTCGACCTCGCGGTGCTTTACCCGCATCCGGGCGAATGGCCGACGCGCACGATCGTCGCCTGCCTGGTGATCATCGTGGGACTGACGGCCTTCGCCGTCTGGCAGCGGCGCCGTCGGCCGTGGCTTGCGATCGGGTGGCTGTGGTTTCTCGGCACGCTCGTGCCGGTGATCGGCCTGGTGCAGGTGGGGGTGCAGGCGATGGCCGACCGTTACACGTATCTGCCGATGCTCGGCGTGCAGCTCGCGGTGCTCTGGACGGCCTGCGAACTGGCGGGGTCGCCCGCGGTGCGTCGTTGGGGCCTCGCGCTCGCGGCGCTCGTGCTCCTCGGCGGCGCAGCGCGCACGTGGGACCAGATCGGGGTGTGGAAAAATTCGTTCACGCTCTTCAGCCATGCGCTGGCCGTGACGGAGAAAAACTACGTCGCGCACGACAACCGCGGGCTCTTCCTTTTCCAATCAGGTAAAGTCGCCGAGGCGCTCGCCGACTACCGCGCCGCGCTCGCGATCAACCCCGGCTATTTCACCGCCAACAACAACCTCGGCCACGCCCTCGCCGTGATCGGCCGGCCCGCGGAGGCGGTTCCGCTCTACCGCGCCGCGCTTACGCAGAAACCTGATCACCTTGAGGTGCGCAACAACCTCGCCAACGCCCTCTCCGATCTCGGCCAGCTCCCGGAGGCGATGGAGCACTACGCCTTCGTGCTCGCGCGCCAGCCGGAGCACGTCAACGCCCTCAACGGCTCCGCTGTCGTCCTCGCCATGCAGGGGAAATTGCCGGAGGCCAAGGCCCGCCTGGAGCAGTCGCTCCGGCTCGCGCCCGACAACGCCAGCGCGCACCACAACCTCGGCAATGTCTGCTCCATGCTCGGCGATCACGCCGCCGCCAGCCGCCACTACCGCCGCGCGGCCGAGCTGAAGCCCGGCGGCGGACCGGGTCGGGGGACGGCGCCCGAGCCGGCAAAGTGACGCCGCGCGGCCGGTTCCTGCGCGCGCGGCGCTTTCGCGTCTTGCTCCCCGGCTCCCTCTTTGCGGCCATCGTCCCCGCTGCATGAGAATCACCGGTCTCGCCCTCGTCCCTCCGCCCACCGCCGCCGATTGCCCCAAGGTCACGCCCGAGCTGCTCGCCTCCGTGCTCGCGCGCTATTCGCGCAGCAACCAAGGCATCCACACGATTCTCTCCAAGGTCGATCTCGCCAACCCCGACGCCTCGATCGACCGCATCCTCAACTTTGTGGACTACGGGCACGCCTCCATCGGCGGGCTCACCGGCGGCCTCGCGGTGGCGCTCGACGACGTGTCGATGTGGCTCGCCTACAAATTTTTTGAGATCGCCACCATGGCCGACGGGCAGGAGTCGAGCACGCGCTACATCACGATGGACGCGGCCAACGTCCCCTCGGCCGAGGAACTGGGCCTCCCCGCCGATCTTGCGCCGCGCTGGCAGGATATTCTCGCGCGCTCCTTTGCCGCCTATCACGCCGAGTATGCGCGGCTCGATGCGCTCGCCACGGCCGAGCCGGGACGCGTGCGCCTGCCGGCGGATGCCAAGCCCGCGGTCGTCACGCGCCTGCGCAAAAACTACGCGCTCGATCGCGCGCGCTACTTCATCCCGCTGGCCACGCGCACCAATGTCGGCCTCGTGCAGACCTCGCGCATGTGGGCGACGACCGTGAAGCACCTCGACTCTCTGCCCCAGCCCGAGGCACGCGCCGCGGCGAAGCTCATCCGCGACGAGCTGCTCAAGCAGTCGCCACGGCTCATGCGGCACAGCTTCGCGGAAAAATCCTTCCAGGAGCAGGCGCAGCAAGAGCTCGACTGGTCCCTCGCGCTCGGCCGCGAACGCCTTTCCGCCGCACCGCTCGCCGACGAAGTCTGGGTGCACGTTGACCGTGCGACACCGCCCTTTTTGCCCGAGCCGCAGCCCATCCCCGAGGCGCTGCGGCACCGCGCCAACCGCTACGGCCAGCAGGGCCTGGCGACGCGCCGGATGCGCGTGGCCTTTGCCTGGAACAACATGGCGATCGCCGAGCTGCGCGACCTCAACCGCCACCGCACCGGCCACCGCTGCACGCCCCTCATCCAGGCCGGCTTCTATTTGCCGCCCGAGATCAGTCACGCAGCGCACGCCGCGCTGCTGGCGGATCAACTTGAGCTGACGCGCGAGCTGATGGCCCGCGGGTCGCCGGCCTATGTTTACTCGCTGCTCCTTGGTGCGCAGACGCCGTTTGAGCACAGCACGCACGCGGACAAGTTCATCTACGAGGCCGAACTGCGCACCGGCATGGGCGCGCATTTCCGCTACGCCGAGCACCTGAGCGCGGCGCTCAAGGGCTTTCTCGCGCAGGTGCCCGAGGCGCGCGACTGGGTGGTCGAGGGCACAGCGGAGCCGGAGTGAGGCGCGGCGCCGTGGCTGGCTTTCCTGTGGGAGCGAGCTGGCTCGCGACATTCGCGGGCCGAGTCGCGGTGGGTCGCGAGCCAGCTCGCTCCCCCAGACGCCCGTCGTGCCCGTCCGCCCGAATAAGGGGTTGCGGCATGGGACTTGCGCCGCCTAGCTGCGTCGTGTCGTGCATCACGCCATGAAACCGGCCGGACTCTTTGTTTTTCTCGCGGCCTTGGGCTGCGCCGCGATCGCGGGCGCGGCGGATGCGACCACGCCGATCGACTACACGCAGCGCAACGCGCCGTTTGCTCCGGCGGGCAGCGTGGCCCCCGACAAGCGGAATCCGGCCGACCAGACTTCCACGGTGCAGGACAAACGCGTCGAGAAGACGGTGGTCGATAAGAAGCCCGCGATCGTCGGCGAGCGCCGCGCCGCGATCGACGTGACCGAGACGCGCGAGAAGAACATCCGCGAGAAAGATTCACGCCGGCCGGAGAAGTCCGAGCAGCCGCTCAGCGCGCACAATCACAA
This sequence comes from Opitutaceae bacterium, assembly GCA_030693515.1. GTDB lineage: Bacteria > Verrucomicrobiota > Verrucomicrobiia > Opitutales > Opitutaceae > ER46. The sequence continues at coordinate 22,241 of JAUYAK010000016.1, read as the reverse complement.
GCCGGCGGGGATCTCGACCAGCGAAGACACCAAGAAGCCGCCGACGGTGGCAAAATACCAAGACAGCCTGACCGCCGCGAGCGTCTCCAACATGGCGCGATTTCCCGCCCTCGACAAGGCGACCACCACGAAGATCAACCGCTTCGTCTTCCGCAAGAATCCCGCCGAGCCGGAGTCCGTCGCGGCGACGGGCCGGGTGACGCCGGCGGGCGGCACCCCCGCGGTGCTCAAGTGAGCGGGACCGGGCGATGCCAATGAGCCGATTCCGGGTCCTCCAGTTCAACATGCAATTCGGCCGGGTCTGGGACGACGCGGCGCCGGACCGCGCTCCGATCCGCATCGAGGACACGGTGGCGGAGATTAAGCGCCACGGGGCCGACATCATTTTGCTGCAGGAAGTCGAGCAGGCGGCACCCGGCGGCGCACAAGTGGAGCCGCCGCCGAACTACACCCGCCTCCGGGCCGAGTTGGCCGGCTACGACGGCGTCTTCAGTTACCCCCAGGCCGATCCGCGCGAGCTGCCGTTCGGCATCGGGCTCGCGATCTTTTCCCGCACGCCGCTGCGCGATCTGATGCGCGTCGAACTGCCGTCGCCGCCGATCGAGTTTGATTTCTACGGCAAGAAAACCACGCCGACCGACCGCCTGCTGATCGGCGCGCGCACGACGCTGCACGGCCGCGAGCTCCAGCTGCTGAACACCCATCTGCTCGCTTTCTTCATGCTGGGCGCGAGCAGCGAGGAGCACCCCGGCCAGCGCCTGCGGGTGGCGCAGCAGCTCGGGACGGTCCGGGGGCCCTGCGTGCTCGGCGGCGACTTCAACGTCAGCCGGCACGGCTCGCTCGTCGAGCAGTTCGCGGCGTGCGGTTTTCAGACCGTGCAGGACCGCGAGACCACGTGGCGCCGCCGGCCGTTCGTGCTCGACCATATCTTTCACAACGCCGCCCTGCGCTCTGTGGCCCGCCAAGTCGTCCCCACGCCCGCGAGCGATCACCACACGGTCGTGGCGGACTTCGAGTTTGTATAGGCTGGGGTAGGGCACCGGCATTGCGCAGCCGACTATTTTTTAGTGGCCCCGACTCGTCCCGGTTCCCGGGCGCCGCGGCCGGTGCGCTTGGTCAGCGAGTCGCCGAGATCGTCGCGGCACGCCTCCGCAAAGGCCTGCAGGCGCTGCACGACAGCCGGATGGGCAGCCGCAACATCGCGCTGCTCGCCGAGGTCGGCTTGCAGATCGTAGAGGAGGGGTGCCTCCAGCGTGCGGTTCTCGTATTTTACCGGGAGGCCGTCCCGGCCGCCGGGCTTGCCGCCGAGAGAGCGGTAACGGTGGGGGAGGACGAGCTTCCAGCGGCCATCGCCGCTCACGACCGCTTGCAGCTCATTTTGCGCATACCACATCCCGTAGCCCGCGTGCGGGTTCTTTGCTCCCGGCTGACGGGAGAGGAGCGGCCACACATCCAAACCATCGATGGGCAACTCGGGCAGCTTGGCGCCAGTGAGCCGGGCCAACGTCGGCAGGAGGTCGATCGTCATCACGAAATCATCGCTCACGATTCCAGCAGGCAGGCGGCCGGGCCAGCGCATGAGACAGGGCACGCGCGTGCCTCCTTCCCACGCGGTGCCTTTGCCTTCGCGGAGCGGGCCGGCGCTGCCGGCGTGGTTGCCGTAGCTCAGCCACGGGCCGTTGTCGCTGGTGAAGATGACGAGGGTGTCTTGTGCGAGGCCGTGTTTTTCCAAAGTTCGCAGGACTTCGCCGACCGACCAGTCGATCTCCATGATTACATCGCCGTAGAGGCCCTGCTGCGACTTGCCCTTGAATTTGTCGCTGACGTAGAGCGGGACGTGGGGCATCGGGTGCGCGAGATAGAAAAAGAACGGCTGTGCCTTGTTGCGCTCGATGAACGCCACCGCGCGTTCCGTGAAGCGTGTCGTGAGCTGCGTCTGATCCTCGGGCGTGACCTCGTCGTCGATGACTTTGCCGTCTTCGAGCAGGGGCAGCTTGGGGTAGGTGCCGGCTTTGGCCTCGGGGTGGTGCGGCCACATGTCGTTGGAGTAGGGCAGGCCGAACGACTCGTCGAAGCCGTGGCGGTTGGGCAGGAAAGGCTCGCGGCTGCCGAGGTGCCACTTGCCCGCCATGCCGGTCGCGTAGCCGCGCGCTTTGAGCATCTCCGCGAGGGTGGTTTCGGCGGTATTCAGGCCGTGCGTGGCGCCGGGCCCGAGCGCGCCGTGGATACCGATGCGATTCGGGTAGCAGCCGGTGAGCAGCGCGGCGCGCGAGGCCGAGCACACTGCCTGTGCCACGTGAAAGTTGGTGAACTTCACGCCGTCCCGCGCAAGGCTGTCGAGGTGCGGGGTGGTATAGCCCTTCGCGCCGAACACGCCGACATCGCCGTAGCCTTGGTCGTCGGTGAAGATCACGACGATGTTGGGCGGACGCGGTGTGGCGGAAAACAACGGCAGGGCGAGCAGCAGGAAGAGCGAAAGGCGGGCAGGGCGCATGGGGGATGAGGGCATGAGGGGTTTCTCGCCAGGTGGTTTTGCCAGAGTGGCGTGTGGTCCGGGCGTTGAGGGAGTCCGGATTTTGGTTGTTTGTTGGCGCGGCGCGCAACCTCTCACGTGGAATTTTTAGCCGCAGGATTTCCGTTGGCACTCGGGCGCATTAAAGTGACGCTGCGGTTACAAAGGCACTGTCCTTGCTAGCACACGATTAAACCATGATCACTCCACTCGCCTTGTTTCGGGTTGCTCGTTTCGCGGGGTTGGCCGGCCTGCTCTTCGCCGCGGCTTCCGCTTTTGCCCAGTCGGCGGGCCTCGTCGTCGGCCAGGTGCGCAATGTCGCCACATCGGTTTTCCTTGAAGGGGCCGAGGTGGCCGTCGAGGGCTCCGGGAAATCCGCTGTCACCGATCGCGAAGGGCGTTACGAGCTGTCCCTCGCGCCGGGACTCGCGACGCTCGTCGTGCGCTACACTGGCCTGGAGGTCGAGCGGGTGGCCGTCGATGTGCGCGCCGGCGTGCGCCTGACCCAGGATATCGCGCTCAATGCCGGCATCTACAAGCTCGACGCCGTCACCGTCTCCGGCCCGCGCGAAGGCGGCGCCGCCGCGATCACGCGGCAGCGGGAGGCGCCCAATGTGAAGAACGTCGTCGCCTCCGATTCCTTCGGCAACGTCGCCGACGGCAACATCGGCGATTTCCTCCAGCAGCTCCCCGGCATCACCGCCGTCTATGTCGGCGCCGACGTGCGTTCGGTGCAGATCCGCGGCATCGATGGCGCGCTCAACTCGGTCACGATGGACGGCGACCGCATGGCTAGCTCGCAGTCCGCCGGCGCCGGCCGCACCTTCGAGTTTGAGCAGGCCTCGCTCAACAACATCGAGACCATCGAGGTCACCAAGGCCCCGACGCCGGACATGGACGCCGACTCCATCGGCGGCAACGTGAACATCGTCTCGAAGAGCGCCTTCGATCGCAACCAGCCGCGCGTCTTCCTCTACTCGGTCGGCGGCGTGTGGCGGCCCAAATACTACACGCGCTCCGACAACTGGCTCCGCGAGCCAGTCAACAACGTCGGCCCTTCGCTGAACTTTTCCTACGCGGATCGGCTCGGGGCGGAGAAACGCATCGGCGTCTCGCTCAACTTTACCTACCACTCGCAGCCGGGCGGCGACACCGCGGCACTCGCGAATTTCCAAAACTCGCTAGTCGAGCCCTACTACACCCAGAACATCACCGTGCCGCGCCCGGCCGGCGCGCCGCGCACGCGCCTCGCGACCGGCGCCAAGATCGAATACAAGCTCAGCGAGACCACCGTCCTCTCGCTCAACACCGCCTACAACTGGTTCCACGAGACCAACGACACGCGCGCCATGGTGCTCGGCACCACCGCAGCGGTCGCCAACTTCCGCCCGGGCTACACCAGCTTTTTCCAGGAGGTCCTGCCCAACGCCAACTCGTCGAGCGTCATGACGCTCACCACCGACGATAAATCCGGCCGCACGCTCCAGTTTGTGCCGACGGTCCGCCACCGGTTTCCCGGCCTGGAGATCGACTACGGCGTGAGCTGGTCCAACTCGCAGACGTATTACGACTACGCGCCCGACGGTCGGCACTTTCAGTCGCGGCCCAAGGGCCAGGTCACCTACCGCCTGCCCGGCATCGGCTTCACGATCGATCGGCGCGAGAGCCTGAAGTGGCCCAAATACGCCCACACCGCCGGCCCCGACTTCATGAATCTCGCCAACTACAACACGCTCCTCCTCACCCAGCTCGACCGCATGGGCGAGGACGAGATTCGCACTGCCAAGCTTAACGCGAAGAAGGTGCTCAACCTCGGCGTCCCGGCTTTCGTGAAGCTCGGCGGCGTCATCCGCCGGCAGGAGCGCCAGCTCGACAACTTTTCCCGCCGTTACAACTTCACCGGCCCCGACGGCGTCCAGAATAACGCCGACGATCTCGGCACGCTCGGCCAGTTCCTCGACCAGACGCCGAAGTGGAGCGACTCCAACGAGGGCTACCGCCAGCCGCCGTGGGCCAACCCGTTCGCCGTCGCGCGCCATCAGGCGCTCTTCCCGAATCTGTGGCGTGAGGACACTGCCTACGGCGCCACGCAGCGCCTCAACGGCGACCGCGGCATCACCGAGACCGTCACCGCCGGCTACGCGATGGGCAACGTGCGATTCGCCGGGCTCTCGATCCTTGGCGGGGTGCGCATTGAGAAAACTGAGACCGATGCGGAAGGCCCGGTGACTGTCAATGGCGTCATCCGCCGCCTCAACCGCAAGGGCTCCTACCGCGATGTGTTTCCCGGCCTGCATCTGCGTTATGCGCCGGCGCGCAACCTCGTGTCGCGCCTCAGCTACTCGTCTGGCATCGGCCGCCCGTCGTTCAACGATATCATGCCCGCCGACACGATCAATGACGTCGCGCAGACCGTCACCATCCGCAACTCCGCGCTCCGGCCGCAATACTCCGATAACTTCGACGCGACGCTGGAGTATTACTTCGAGCCCGTGGGTCAGCTCACGGCGAGCGTGTTCATGAAGCAGGTCGAAGACTTTCAATTTACCGACAGCAGCCAGTTCGTCGGGAGCGGCGCGGGCAACGGTTTCGATGGCCAGTATGCCGGCTACCGCATCACCACCACGCGCAACGGCGGCAGCGCGAGGTATCGCGGCCTTGAGCTCGCCTACCAGCAGCAGTTCACCTTTCTGCCGGGCTTTTGGCGCGGCTTTGGTTTCTACGCCAACTACACGCGGCTGCTCACGCGGGGCGACTACGGCGGCGCGACCACGATCTCGACGGTGGCGGGCTTCGTCCCCAAGACCGGCAACGTCGCGCTCACCTACCTCGGGCACGGTTTAAACATCCGGCTCAACGCCGTCTGGCGCAGCGAGTATCTCGTCACCAACAGCGCCAACGCCGCGCTCCTCGTCTACCAGGAGCCGAAGCTGCAGGTGAACCTGAAGACCCGCTACAACCTCAGCCGCCGCACCGCGATTTTCTGCGACATCGAGAACCTCAACAAATCGCCCATCACCGAGACGTGGGTCGGCTCGAAGGATCGCCCGAACCAGACCCGCATCGTCGTGGCCAAGGTCGTGGCGGGCGTGAGCGGGCGTTTTTAAGACCTTACCATGACCGGCTGGCGCTCGCGGCTGCGCACCCTCGCGCTTTTTGTCTCTGCCGCGATCGCCGCGGGCGCAGCCGAGACGTTGCGCGCCGGGGCGGCCCGCGCCGACATCACGCCCGAGCCCGAGGTGTTGAACTGGGTGACCGGCAAACCCTATGGCGCGATCCTCGATCCGCTTTTTGTGCATGCGCTCGTGCTGGAGGACGGCGTGAAGCGGGTCGCGCTCCTTCGCTGGGATCTCGTTGATGTCTCCGAGTCGGCGCGCGACGAGGTGCGCCGCGCCGTGGGCACCGCTCTGGCGATGCCCGCGGAAAATATCCTCGTCCACGCGAGCCACACGCACTCCGCGCCATGGGCGCCCGTTTACCGCGGCGGACATCGGAGTCTGGAGCGCGACACCTGGTGGGCGATCCGCCACATGCCGCCGCAAAACAAATTTCCGCCCTACGTGCGCTGGATGGCACGACTGATCACGGCGAGCGTCGAGGCGGCACGGCGCGCGGCGGAATCCGCCCAACCGGCCGGCCTAGCCATCGGGCGGATCGCGATCAGTGAGTTCCTTCATCACCGCCGCCCGCGAGCCCCGGCGTGGGGCGTGGCCGAGGTCCGGCCCGCGCCGGTGATCTCCCATGGTCATGCCGACTGGAATCCTGAAGTCCTCCAAGGCGGCGCCACCTTTGGCCCGGTAGACCGCACCCTGACGATCCTCCTTGTCCGTGGCGCCGGTGACCGCGCCTTGGCGACGCTCTTTCACGCCGCGTGCCACGCGGTCTCGATCTATCCTTCGAATCCAGCCATCTCGGCCGACTGGCCCGGTGCAGCCGCGCCCGCGATTACGGCGGCACTGGGTGGCGAGAGTATTTTTCTCCAAGGTGCCTGCGGCGACATCAACCCGTGGCGCCGCGGCGAAGCGGCCGTCGCCGTGATGGCTGAAGGCTTTGCAGCCAAGGCCGCGATCGCCGCGCGCCATGCCGTGAAGCTCACCGGCGCGCCGCTTGAGACCGGGCGCACCACGGTGGACCTTCCGCTTACGCCCGCTGCCAAACTGCGTCTGGGAGCCGATACCGTCACAGCCGAGATTCAGGTCATCGTCTGCGGCCCGCTTGCGATCGTGGGCCTGCCCGGCGAGCCGATGACGGAAATCGGCCTGACCATCCGCGAGCGTTCACCGTTTCCGCAGACCCTGGTGCTTGGCTATACCAACGGCAACGGCGTCCACTACGTCGGCCTCCCCGGCGAGAAAGCCCGCGGCGGCTACGAGGCCGGTGTCGCCGGGGCCGGCACCGATGGGTGCGGGCCGCTCATCATCGAAGCCGCGGGCCGGGTGCTCCGCGATCTGTTCGAACGGACGGAGCCGGCGCGCGCTACCGCCAGACGAGTCACCGTCCCCTAGCGAAGTAGCGTGCTGGTGTAACGCTTTGGCCTCTTATTCGTCTTCGGCTCCGTTCGCCCCCATGAAGAATACCCTGCTCGCCGCGTCCCGTGCTTGTGCCGTCTTGGTCGTCTTTGGCCCGTGGTGCCTGCGCGCCGCCGATGGCGACAAGATCCCGAAGACTGAGCGGCGTGAGCTGCGCCGTGCCACCGACGGCGACTTCGTGGAACCCAAAAAGGAATCCAAGAAGGACGGCAAACCCGCCGTCAGCGACCAGCAAGCCCGCACACTCGATCGTCTGCGCGAGCGGCTGGAAATCACCGACGACGAGGAATGGGCCATCGTCGCGGAGCGCCTCGCGCGCGTGGAAGAAGCGCGGCGGGCTGCCGGTGGACCGGTTGCCTCCCCCGCCATGGATCGGGGCAAGAAGCCGGACCGCAAGGACGCCGGTGGCGGCGAGCGCGACGCGCTCCGCGCTGCCGTGGCGGATCGTCTGCCCGAGGCCGAGGTGCGTTCCCGTCTTTCGCGGCTCGCCGAGGTGCAACGGCAGCATGCCGCCAAGCTGACCCGCGCCCAAGAGGAGCTGCGGGCCGTGCTCACCGTGCGCCAGGAGGCGATTACGGTGGTGCTGGGCATTCTGCCGCCGTAGCGCGGTGTGCGGACGGAAACGGGGTTGTCATCGCGCGCTCCGCTCCAACGCTCTGCCCATGCCCCGCTTCCCCTTCGCGCGCGCGCGCTGCGCCGTCCTCGTTGTCTGCTTGCTGGCCAGTGGCCTCGGTGCCGCCGAGCCCCGTTGGTTCAAGGGCAACCTCCACACGCATTCGCTCTGGAGCGACGGCGACGACTACCCCGAGATGATCGCCGACTGGTTTAAGCGCGAGGGCTACCACTTCCTCGCCCTCTCCGATCACAACCTGCTCCAGCAGGGCCAGCGCTGGCTGGAACTGAAGACGCCCGTCGCGATCGGCGGCGTGCCCAACGACCGCGGCGGCGGCATGGTGCTGGAAAAATACCTGCGCCGCTTCGGGCCTGATTGGGTCGAAGTCCGCGAGGCCAACGGCAAGCGCAGTGTGCGGCTTAAGCCGCTCGACGAGTATCGCTCGCTCCTGGAGGAGCCCGGCCGTTTCCTGATGATTCCCGGCCTCGAGATCACCTCGAACTGGAAACGTCCGAAGACGGATACCCTGCCCGAGCGGACGGGCCCCGTGCACATGAATCTCACCAACCCGCGGGAGAACGTCGCGGTCGTCGCCGGCGAGGATGCGACGGTCATCATGCAGCAGACGGTCGATGCCGTGAATGAACAGCGCAAGCGGACCGGCCAGCCGATGCTCCTTCACCTCAATCACCCCAATTTCCGCTCCGGCATCACCGCGGAGGAACTCATGCGCGTGAAGGGCGAGCAATTCTTCGAGGTCTATAACGGCCATCCGGGCGTCGACAACGAGGGGGACGCCGCCCGCCTCAGCATGGATGCGATGTGGGACGCGATCCTCACCGTGCGGCTCGCCGAGCTGGGCCTCGAGCCGATGTTCGGCGTCGGGACGGATGATTCGCACCACTACCACGCCATCGGCCTGGGCAAGAGCAACGCGGGCCGCGGCTGGGTGATGGTCCGCGCGCGCCATCTCACGGCCGAATCCATCGTGCTCGCGATGGAAGCGGGGGATTTCTACGCGTCGTCCGGCGTCACGCTCGACGACGTGAAGCGCGAGGGCCGCACCCTCAGTGTCGCGATCAAGGCCGAGCCGGGCGTGACCTACCGCACGCAGTTCATCGGCACGCGCCGGGGCTACGACCGGACCACCGAGCTGCTTGCGCCCATCGGCAAGGGCCCGGCCCGCACGTTGCCGCACCGCCGCTACAGCAAGGATGTTGGCGCCGTGCTCGCCGAGGCCGAGGGCGCCCGCGCGAGCTATACGTTGCAGGGCGACGAACTCTACGTGCGCGCCAAGATCGTTTCGTCCAAGGCCAAGGTGAACGGTAGCATCGCGAACGAGTTCGAGACGGCCTGGACGCAACCGCTGGTGAACGAAGCCAAGCGATGATCCGTGGCGCGTGGTTTGGGCTGCGCGCGTGGGCTGCGCTGGGTGCGGTCCCGCTTTGCGCGCAGGAGGTGCCGGCGTCGCTGCGACCGTTTTTTTCGCCACCGCCAGAGCACGCCGGTCAATTCGGCGGCTATGCTTCGCCGCTGCGCTTCAACGATGGCCGCGCGGTCGCTTCGCCCGCGGAGTGGCCCGCCCGGCGCGCCGAGATCCGCGCCTACTGGCAGGCACGAATGGGCGAGTGGCCGCCGCTCGTGGCGCGGCCGCGGGTCGAACTCACCGAACGCCAGCTCCGCGGCGACATCGTGCAGCACCGCGTGGAAATCGAGGTGGCGCCGGGCGTGATGCAGCACGGCTACCTCCTTGTGCCGCCGGGGTCGGAGGGCCAGCGCCGTCCGGCGGTGCTCGTGGTCTTCTACGCGCCGGAGGTGAGTGTCGCGTATGACGGGCCACGGCCGCTCGAAGGGCAGGCGAAGCGCATGCTGACGTCCGGCGAACGCGGAGAAGGCCGGGACTTTGCTCTGCAATTGGCACGCCGCGGCTTCGTGACGCTCGCGATCGGCACGCCGGGCGATGACGCCTACCAGCCGGATCTTCGCGGTGCGCGCTGCCAGCCGCTCAGCTACCACGCCTATCTCGCGGCCAACTGCCACACGGCGCTCGCGCAGCGGCCCGAGGTCGATCCGGCGCGCATCGGCGTGATGGGGCATTCCTACGGCGGCAAGTGGGCGATGTTTGCCTCGTGCCTGTATGAGAAGTTCGCCTGCGCCGTATGGTCGGACCTCGGGATAGTGTTCGATGAAGCACGCATCGGCGTGAACTACTGGGAGCCGTGGTATCTCGGCCGCGATCCGGCGCGCACCCGTGCTCGCGGGCTGATCACACCCGCCAGTCCTCGCACGGGCGCCTACAAGACGATCGTCGAAGAGGGCCACGATCTGCATGAGCTGCACGCGCTGATGGCGCCGCGGCCCTTCCTCGTATCCGGCGGATCGGAGGACGGTCCGGCGCGTTGGCGGGCGCTCAACCACGCCGTGGCAGTGAATCGCTTCCTCGGCTTTGAGCAGCGCGTGGCGATGACGAACCGGCCGGGGCATTCGCCCACTCCGGAATCGAACGAGCAGGCTTTCCAGTTTCTCGAACATTTCCTCCAGCCATGAACACGAGCCTGCGGGCGACATGCTTGTTTTCACTCCTCGCGGCGGTGGCGTTCGCCGCGGAAGCGCCGCGTTACGAATGCCGCTGGGCCGCCACGGCCCCCGTGATCGATGGGCGCGGCGACGACACCGTGTGGCGCGACGCGCAGCTCGTCGACGGCTTCCGCCTGCCCTGGCTGGCTGATGCGCCTGCCGCGCGCGAAGGCACGCGGGCCCGTGTGCTCTGGGATCGCGAGTGGCTCTATTTCCTCGCGGAGATGGACGACGCCGACATCGCCAACGCCGTCACGGCGCATGACGGCCCGATGTGGAATGACGACGTGTTCGAGATTTTCCTGAAACCCTCCGAGCGGCACGCGGGCTATTACGAGTTCGAGTTCAACCCGCACGGTGCGATCTTCGATGCGTTCTTTCCTTCGGCCGAAAGCGTGCGCACCCTGGCCGACGTGGTGAAACGCGACCGTTTCCACGTCGAGCTGCGCGTGTCCGTGCGCGGCACGATCAACGATCCGTCCGACCGCGACTAGGGCTGGACTGTCGAGGGCCGGATTCCGTGGAGCGATTTTGCGCTGACGGGCGGGCGGCCCGCGCCGGGCGAGACGTGGCGCGTGAATTTCGCGCGCGTCAACGGCGCCCGGGCCGCGCAGGAACTTTCCACTGCCGTGGCGCTCACGCGGCCCAGCTATCACCGCACGGCGGAGTTTGCCCCGCTCACGTTTGTCGGCCCGCCGGCGGTGCCGCGCGCCGCCTGGTCGGGCACGAGTCTGCTGATGTCGCCGGATGCGCCGACGGGATTTGCCACCGCGCGCGCCTGGCCGCGGCTCGATGCGCGGTCGATGGTGGCGCTCGCGCCGACGCCCGCCGGCCGGTGGATGTGGTTCCTCGATCAGGAAGGCGGCTGGGGCGGCGGCATGCGGCTCGGCCGTTTCCGCCACGACGGCGACGGGGGCGACGCAGAGGTGCTGCTGGAGCCGGGCGAGCAGATCACGAGCGTGGCGTTTCACCCACGCTTCGCGGAGAACGGTCTGGTCTTTCTCGGCACCAACGGTCCGCGGGCCGGGAAGCCGCGTTTCTCCCGCCTGGTGCGCTACAAGGTGAGCGACGGCCGGCCCGATCCCGCGACGCGACTCGTGATTATCGAATGGCCCAGCGACGGCCACAACGGCGGCGGGATCGCGTTTGGTGCGGACGGGATGCTCTTCGTCACCAGCGGCGACGGCACCTCCGACAGCGACAAGGACCGCGTCGGCCAGGACCCGCGCACGCTGCGTTCGAAAATCCTCCGCATCGACGTTGATCATCCGTCGCCGGGAAAACCCTACGCGGTGCCGGCCGACAATCCTTTCGTGAGCGACGACCGCTTCGCCCCCGAGACCTGGGCCTACGGCCTGCGCAATCCGTGGCGGCTCACCTTTGACGCGGAGAGCGGCCAGCTCTGGTGCGGCGAGAACGGGCAGGACGCGTGGGAGTATGCGCACCTCGTGCGGCGCGGCGCCAACTACGGCTGGAGCGCCTACGAGGGCAGCCGCCGCTTCAGCACGACGCGCCCCGTGGGGCCGACGCCTGTCACGCCGCCGACGCTGGAATTTTCGCACGCGGAGTTCCGTTCGCTGACGGGCGGGGTGGTTTACCGCGGCAAACAGTTTCCAGAACTGAGCGGCGCCTATGTCTTCGGCGATTTCAACACGGGCCGCATCTGGGCGGCGAAGCACGATGGCACGAAACTCGAATGGCTGCGCGAACTCATCGACACGCCGCTGGCGCTGACGCACATCACCGCCGACGCCGACGGCGAGATCGTGCTGGCCGACTATGGATCACCGCGTGCCAACAAGCCGACTTCCGGCGGCGTGCATCGGCTGGTGCGCGCCGGGCCGGTCGTCGCGCCGGCCGCACCGTTTCCCCGCCGCCTGAGCGAGACGGGACTGTTTTCTGACACCGCCCGTCTGACGCCCGCGGCCGGTGTGCTGGCCTACACCATCAACGCTCCCGGATGGCACGACGGCGCAACGGGAGCCCACCATCTCGCCGTGCCGGCGGGTGGCACCATCGACATCAACGGCAAGACCTGGGAGGCCCCCGATGGCACCGTGCTGGTGCAAACACTGAGTGTGGCAGGCCGCCGGATTGAGACGCGCGTGCTGGCGCGAGCGCAGGGCGACTGGGCGGGCTACACCTATGTATGGGACGCCGCGCAGCGTGATGCCGCGCTGGCCGACAAGGGTGGCGCAGACCTCAACCTCCGCGACGGCCAACCGTGGCGCGTGCCGAGCCGCGCGGAGTGCCTGATGTGCCACACACGGGAGGCGACGTTCTCGCTCACGCTGCGCGAGGCCCAACTCAACACCGGCGACCAGCTCGCACGATGGGAAGCGATGGCATTGTTGCACGATGCAGCGCCGCGGCCCGCGGGCAGCCGGCGTCGAGCCGAGCGCGGGGCGGATGACTATGGCGAGCAGCGGGTGGCACCGGCGACCACGCTCCTTCCGCGCGCCCCCGCGCAGCTCGCGCGCTACGCGGCGGCGGCGGACCAGACCGCGTCGCTCGACGTGCGGGCGCGCAGCTATCTCGCGGTCAACTGTGCGCACTGCCACACCGTCTCGGGCGGCGGCAACAGCGCGATGAACTTCGAGTGGGGAGTGCCGCCCGATCGCATGCAGACGATCGGCCAGCCGCCCGAGCACGGCGATCTCGGCATTTCAGACGCACGCGTGGTCGCGCCTGGGGCGGCGGGGCGCAGCGTGATATTGCCGCGCATGGCGGTGCGTGGGCCCGGGCAGATGCCGCCGGTCGCCAGCCGCGCCTCCGATCCCGAGGGAGTGCGCCTGATGGCGGAGTGGATCCAGTCGCTCGCGCCGTGAGCGGGGCCGCGGCGGGGATTAGAAATTCCTGACGTAAGTAAAACCGTTGCCGTCCGTGAACGTGAGGGTGTCGGTCGCGATCGTGGTGAGCTTCACGTTGAGGGCGCGATCCACGATGTCGTTTACGCGGTAAACGCGGTTGTTCATGAGCACGCGGCCGTCGGTGCCCGCTCCGCGGATGCTCGTGAGGCGGATGGATTCGACAAATTCGGCGATGCGCTCGTCCGGCTTCGGCGGAGGTAGGGCTGCGGTGATGACCGGGGCGACAAAGGCGGGCGTCGCCGCTGCGGCGACTTTTTCCGGCGGAGCAGGAGGGGATGGAGTCGCGGTGGGTTTCGCGGACTTTTCCGGGCTGGGTGCGACGGACGGTTTCGATTCCACGAGCACTGTCGGCGGGACGGAGACGGTGGCAGGCTTCGGTGCGGGCGTGATGATCTCGGGTGCCGGATCGGGCATGGCTGCGGGTTTTGCCGCGGTCGCAACCGACGCGGGAGCGGGCGCAGAAGCAGGCTTTGGCCCAGCGGCCACGGTGGGCGTGGCGGTCGGCGTTCCGGGCCGGTTGACGAGGTAAACGGTCGCCACTACGGATAGCACAACGATGAGCAGCGCCCCGGCGCCGATCAGCAGGGCCGTATTGGATTTTTCCGCCGGCCGTCGGAGGGCAGTCGCGGGCGCGTCGACGCCGATGGCGGCGAGCGTGTCGTCCGCGCCGTCGTGGCGCGCGCGTTGCGCTTTTTTCAGGGCTTCATTGATGAGGCTCATGGGCGGCGGCGATCAGCGGGTGAGAGTGTCGGCTTCGCGGGCGGCGCGGCGCACATCCCAGAAATTGACCTCGTCCGAGTCGCGGATGAAGGCGGAGAGCATGGCCTTGTCGCAAAGGTTGTTTAGGATCCGGGGGATTCCGGCGCTGCGGCGGTGGAGGGCGCGTAGGGCCCAGCGCGTGAAGGTCGGCCGGCCGTTGCCGCCCGCCAGCGTGAGGCGGTGCTGGATGTAGTGGGCGAGATCGGTCGGCGTGAGCTGGCGGAGTTCGTAGTGGACGAGGATGCGCTGGCGGAGCTGGCGCAGCTCGTCGCGGGCGAGCATCTGCTTCAGCTCGGGCTGTCCCATGAGCACGATCTGGAGGAGCTTCTGCTTGTCGGTCTCGAGATTGGAAAGGAGTCGGATCTGCTCGAGCACCTCGAAGGTCAGATTCTGCGCCTCGTCGATGATCAGCACGATGTCGCGGTTGCGCTCGATGCGATCGAGCAGCACGCGGTTTACCTGCGACACGAGATCGTGCGGATTGCTGCCGTGGTCCGTCTCGCCGAGCTCGGTGAGGATGGCCTTGAGCATCTGCGTCTCGGTGAGGCGCGGGTTGAGGATGAGCGCCGTGTCAAAACGCGCCGGATCGAGCTCGTTGAGGAACCGGCGGCAGAGGGTGGTCTTGCCGCAGCCCACCTCGCCCACGAGCACGATGAACCCCTTGCGCTCCATCACCCCATATTTGAGGTGTTGGAGCGCCTCTTGGTGAGTCGGGCTCAGGTAGAGGAAGCGTGGATCCGGGGTGATGTTGAAAGGCATCTCCGCAAATCCGTAGAAACTCTGATACATCGTAGGTAGTAACCCTGCTATCGTCACCGGAGGGGGCAGGCTTTAACCCCGTCTCCAGTCCGGTTTTTAAATGTCCTTTACTCGCCGCGGGCCCGCGCCGTTGATCCTGAGCCCATCGTGACGTCGCGCCGCTTCATCGTCCTTCTCTACGCCGGGTTGCTGGCGGGTTTCGGCGTGTGGGCCGGGGCGATGTTCCTCGAGGCACGGGCCGAGTATCGGCAGCTCAAGCAGCTGCAAGCGGCGGGCGAGGCCCGGCTGGCGGCCGCGCAGGCGCGTTTCCGCGATCAGGAGGAGACCCTGCGCCGACTCAAAAGTGATCCCGATTTCGTGGCGCGCGTTATTCGCCAGCAACTCGGCTACGGCAGACCGGACGAAATAATCATTCGCTTCGATCCGGCGCGCTGATTCTCTCCGCTGCTTTCCATGGGAAGTCATCCATTGATCGAGCAGTTTACGCAGGCCGGGCAAGGGCAGGTCTTCGCCCATTTCGATCGGTGCGGTGCGGCCGAGCGGGAAGCCCTGCTCGCCGAGGCCGCCGAGATCGACCTGGCGGAAATCACGCGGCTCACGCGCACCTTGCTGGGGAAAAGCTCCGGCGCGGCCGCCAACCTCGACGGCCTCGCGCCCGCGCCCTACGAGCGGCATCCGTCGAACGGCGGCGACGCCGCGGCGTGGGCCCGCGCCCAGGCTGCGGGCGAGACCGCGCTCGGCGCCGGACGCGTCGCCGCGTTCACCGTGGCGGGCGGGCAGGGCACGCGCCTCGGCTACGATGGCCCGAAGGGGACGTTCCCCGTCACTCCGATTCTGCGGAAGCCGCTGTTTCAAGTCTTCGCGGAGAAGATTCTCGCCGCCGGCCGTCGCTATGGAAAACCGCTGCACTGGTTCATCATGACGAGCCACGCGAACCACGAAGCGACGAAGGCGTTCTTCGCGGAGCACAAATGGTTCGGCCTCGATCGCGGCCGCGTGCATTTCTTCCGGCAAGGGCGGATGCCGGCGGTGGATTTTTCGGGCAAGATACTGCTTGAGGCGCCGCACACGATCGCGCTCTCGCCGGACGGCCATGGCGGTTCGCTCCGCGCGCTCGAACGCAGCGGTGCGCTCGATCTGATGCAGCGCGAGGGCGTCGATGCGCTAAGCTATTTCCAGGTCGATAATCCCCTCGTGCGCTGCATCGACCCGGCCTTCATCGGCTGGCACCTCGCGCGCGGGTCCGAGATGTCCAGCAAGATGGTCACGAAGGCCTACGCCGAGGAGAAGGTCGGGCATTTCTGCACGCAGCACGGCCAGCTCGTCGTCGTGGAGTATTCCGATCTGCCGATGGCAATGCAGCGTGAGACGGAGCCGACCGGCGGGCTGCGCTACCCGGCGGGCAACATCGCGATTCACCTGCTCGACCGCGAATTCGTGCGCCGCATGGCCTCGGGCGGCGAGGGCGTCGCGCTGCCCTTCCACCGCGCGGACAAGAAAATTCCCTGCCTCGATGCCGCGGGGCAGCTCGTGAAGCCCGAGAAGGCCAACGGCGTGAAGTTCGAGATGTTCGTCTTCGATGCGATCCCGTTTGCGCGTCAACCCATCGTGATCGAGACGCGGCGTGCGGATGATTTTTCGCCGGTGAAAAACGCCGAGGGCGTCGATTCCCCGCAGACCTGCCGCGACGATCAACTGCGCCAGTATGGGCGCTGGCTCGCCGCCAACGGCGCGCCGATCGAGACCGACGCCACGGGGCTGCCGCGATTCCCGATCGAGGTCTCGCCCCTGTTCGGCTACGACGAGGACTCGTTTGCCGACGCGTGGCGGCGCCTCGTGCCCAAACCGGCCGTGGAAAGCGGCCTCGTCTTGGCGTAGAAAACTTCCTTCGCTCTTCGCCCATCATCATGACGCTTACTGCTGCCATCACCGCCGCCACCCAAGCCGGCCACGTGCTTCCCGCCACCGCCGAGAATATTGCCGCGTTTATCGCTGCGAAGCTGCCCGTATGGGCCGAGCAAAGCATCGCCGAACTCGTCTCGAAGGGAGCCTGGGGCGAACTGAACGACCGGTTCTACCGTTTCCTCGAGTTTGGCACCGGTGGCATGCGCGGCCGCACCGTCGGTGTCGTGCCCGCGAGCGCGGAGACCGGCACGCTCTCCCCGACTGGTTCACCCGAGCACGCGGCGATCGGCAGCAACATGCTGAACGACTTCACGCTCATCCGCGCCGTGGTCGGGCTGCATCGCTACACGGCGAAATATCTCGCCGAGAAAAAAAATGCCGGCCGCCCGCGGCTCGTGATTGCGCACGATGTGCGGCACTTCTCGCGGCACTTCTCCAATCTCGCGGCCTCGACTTGGACGCAGCTGGGGGGCGAGGCGTTTGTCTTTGATGGTCCGCGGCCCACGCCGCAGCTCAGCTACTCGGTGCGCTGGCTCAAGGCCCATGCCGGCATCGTGATCACCGCGAGCCACAATCCGCCTCACGACAATGGCTTCAAGGCCTACTTCGACGACGGCGCACAGGTCGTGCCGCCGCACGACAAGGGCATCGTCGCCGAGGTCAACGCCGTGCCCCTCGCGGACCTCGGCCGTTTCCTCGCCGCCGATCTCGCTGGCGTTACCACGCTGGGTCGCGACGCGGACGAGGCCTACCTCACCGTCGCCGCCAAGGCGGCGCTTGATCCTGCGGTGTTCAAGAAGACGAACCTGAAGGTCGTCTTCACCAACATCCACGGCACCGGCGCGGTGCATTCGTTGCCGCTGCTCAAGAACGCCGGATGCGAAGTCGTGCCCGTGCCCGAGCAACTCGCCGGCGACGCCCGGTTCCCGACCGTGAAATCGCCCAACCCCGAGAACGCCGAGGCGCTCTCTCGCGCCGTCGCGCTCGCGGAGCGCGAGGGCGGCGATGTTGTGCTTGCCACCGATCCCGATGCCGACCGCATGGGCTGCGCCGTGCGCAACCGCGCCGGCAAACTTGAGCTGCTCTCTGGCAATCAAATCGGCGCGCTGCTCACTGACTACCGCCTCGCCAAATACAAGGAGCTCGGCTGGATCCCGCGCGAGGGCTCTCCCCGCGCCGCGATCATCAACACGTTTGTCACGACCCGCCTTCAGGACGCTATCGGCCGCGGCCACGGCGTGAAGGTCATCAACACCCTCACCGGCTTCAAATGGATCGCCGCCAAGATGGGCGGCTACGAGGCGCAGCTCTGCGCCGCGATGGGGCCGGGCTTCGACTACGAGGCGACGCCGTTCGATCAGCGCGCGAAGCTGCTCCAGCAGCACAGCACGTTCTACGTCTTTGGCACCGAGGAGAGCTACGGCTACCTGCCCAACGATTACCTGCGCGACAAGGACGGCAACTCCGCCTGCCTCATGTTCGCCGAGGTGTGCGCGTGGGTGAAGTCCCGCGGGCTGACCGTGCCCGAGTATCTCGACGAGATTTTCCTTCGCTACGGCTTCTACCTCGAAGGCGTGATCAACATCTATTACGAGGGCGCGAGCGGCAACGCGAAGATCAAGCGCATCCTCGAGACCTACCGCGCGAATCCGCCCCAGACCTTCGGCGACGTGGCGGTGGCAAAGTTTCAGGACTTCGGCCGCGAGGACATCCGCGACGCCGACGGCGAACTGATCCCGAAGCAGGATCTCTACGTGGTCACGCTGGCCAACGGCTACTCGTTCGCCGCGCGCGGCAGCGGCACGGAGCCGAAGATGAAGTTCTACCTCTTCGCCAACGAGAAGGTGGCCAACGCGGCCGAATTGCCCGCGGTCAAAGCCCGTGTGCGGGCGACCCTCGATAAGCTCAACAAGCTCATCGAGGCCGACGCCAAGGCCCGCGCTGAGAGCTGATCCGGGCACCCCGATTGCGCGTATTCCTACTTAGGTTCCGGCGGCAAGGGTCGATTTAGGGAGCAATGTTCCTCTCCCGTCGCCACCTACTTGCGCTCGCGATCCTGGCCGCTTCGGCGATGGGTGCGGCGGCGCAGTCGTGGGACAAGTTGAAGCCTGGGATGACGCCGGAACAGGCGAGCGCGGCGCTCGGCGATCACCTCTTCGCGAGCCGGGGCCGTGACTTTGAGATCGGCATCTACGACCGCAAGGCCGAGGTGGTTTTCCTGCGCGGCCAGCTCGTCGCGTGGACGAGCCCGGCGGACCAGCCGGCCGTGCCTTCGCCGATCGACCTGTTGAAGTTCGAGCAGCAATTGCGCCTTGGGGCCGCGGCACCTCGCGTGCCGGTGCAGCGCATCGCGCCGCCGCGGCGTGGCTCCCTGCTCCCTTCGTATCGCCTTTGAAGCGGCTTGGTTGATCAGCGGGCCGCGCCTGTCACCAGCACGGGCACAGAGTAGAGCGATTTGCGGGCGGTGATGAACAGCGTCTTTCCGTCGCTGCCACCGAAGCAGAGATTGGCGGGTGACTCCGGCGTGAGGATTTTTCCGATGCGCCGTCCGTCGGCCGCGAAGATCTGCACGCCGTCGCCGGCGCTCGACCACACCCGGCCGTCGCGGTCCACGCGGATGCCGTCGGGGCCGCCCTTGTCGATCGTGGAGAAAACGGCGCCGCCGCTCACCGTGCCATCGGCCGCGACATTGAAGACACGGATGTGCTTCGGTGTGCCGGAGTCGGCGACATAGAGTTTTTTCTCATCGGGTGAGAACGCGAGGCCGTTGGGCTGAACAAAATCCTTCACCACGGCGGTGGTCTTGCCGGTCTTGGGATCGTGGCGATACACGTAATTGCCGGGCTGCTCCTTGCCGACGCGCTGCTTCGTGGCGGGATCGGTCTTCAGGCCGTATTCCGGATCGGTGAACCACACGGTGCCGTCGGAGCGCACGACGACATCGTTCGGCGAATTGAGTTTCTTACCCTCGAAGGAGTTGACGAGCGTGAGTAGTTTGCCGTCCTGCTGGACTATCGCCACGCGCCGGCCGCTGTGTTCGCAGGTGAGCAGTTGCCCCGCGAGATCGAGCGTGTTGCCGTTGGCATTCTGGCTCGGCTTGCGAAAGGACGCGAGGCCGTCCTTGGGGCTCCAGCGCTTGAGTTCATCGTTGGGAATGTCGCTGAACACGAGGTAGCCGCCGGCCTTGATCCAGACGGGGCCTTCGATGAAGCCGAGATCGCCGGCGAGCTTCGTAACCTTGGCGTCGGCTGGCACGAGGCGCGCGAACTCCGCGGCCTGATCGATGTGGGTTTCGGCGGCGGCGAGCGGGGCGGCGAGCACCGCCGCGGCAGAGAGGAGGGTGGGGAAGAATTTCATGGGGAACACCGGATGTGTTGCCGTCTCTTGCGCCCAGCGCAAGCCGCCTCACAAGCCGCGGGCGTCTGCACGCTCGCGCTCGCGAGCACGGCCTACGTGCTGACTTGCCGGTGACCGGCACCGCGCCGAAAGGCGCGGCGCCGGTTCAACGCGAGAGAACTTGAGCCGCTCACCCGAGCAGCACTTGCCACTGGTTCTCGCGCGCCGAACGCGCGGCCTTGAGGGCGCCGATCGCAACGTAGCGTTTGAAGTCCTGGCCCGCGATTTTCACCTTTGGCGATTCGTAGCCGTCGTCGGCCAGTTTTTTTTGCAGCACCACGTCGATGCCCTTGATCTGCGAGCCGCCGCCGGTGATGACGATGTTCTGGAGCAGGGCGAGCACCGAGTCGGAGGAAGCGCGCTCGATCAGGCGCGTGAGCGGCGGATAGATTTTTTCGATGAGGGCATTGCCGGCACGGGCGAGCGCGTCGCCGAGTTCGAGGGTGTGCGCCTTGCCGCCCATGACGACCTTGACCTCGATCGGCTTGCGCGAGGGGCCGACGTAGCCGTGCGTCTCCTTGAGTTCGCGGACGCCGTGGCGGGAGAGGCCGTTGTTGGGATAGACCCGATCGAGTTCGGCATGGAGCGCGGCATCGATGGCGTCGCCGGCATACGGGACGCTGATCTGATCCTCGGCGGTCGGGAAGTAGCCTTGCACGAGGCAGAGGTCGCTGGTGCCGCCGCCGATGTCGATGAAGAGCGAGTTCACCACGGGATCGAGGTAGTTGGGCTGGTTGACGCGGGAGTCGTCACGGAAGCCGAGTGCCGCGAGAAACGGCTCGGGGATGAGCAGCACGCGATCGAAGATGCCCTGGGCGCAGCGGCGGATGTCGTCGCGCGCGGCTGCCCCGGCATTGGCGGGCACGCCGAGGACGGCGCGGATTTCCGCCTGCCCGCTGGGATCGACGAGAGTGCGGATGTGGCGCATAAAATCCCGCGCCACCGCCGGATCGGCGATCACACCCTCGGCCACCGGCGCGACGAGGCGCACGTGCAGCATGTGGCGCAGCGCGTCTTCGCCGAAGAGCGTGGTGGCGTTGCCGGCGACGATGCCGTCGACGATGCCGTCCTTCACGTAGCCGACGACGGAGGGCAGGACCTTGCTCACGGCGATGTCGGTGCCGCCGGGCGAGCCGGCGAGGACGCAGGACTTGTTGGTGCCGAGATCGAAGCCGAGGAGCATGATCTTAGGTGCAGTGAGGCGGGTAGGGGCGAAGGCGGCGGCGCCGCTGGCGGCGCTGATGGAAGGGACGGTGGATTTTTCCGGTGCGGCTGTCGTCATGGGAGGTGCGGTGTTTGTGTTGTTCGTTGGAGGAGGCGAGCCGGGCTGGAGAGTCAGGGGGTGCGCCGATCGAGCGCGATCATCTCGTCGATGAAATCGGCGAGGTCGGTGGGCGGGCTAGGGCGGCTGCGTGGCGGCGCCGCGGGGGCGGCTTTATTCTCCACGCGGAACGAGGCGGGAGTGGTGGCTGGCAGGCGCGCGGCGAGCAGGGGCGCGAGCTGTTCGGCGACGAGCGTGGCGTGCGCAACGCGATCGGCCTCACGGGCGAACAGCGCGTGGCTCGCCTCGTCGGCCTGCAGCGCCGCCACAGCGGTGGCAAACTCGCCCGTGCGCAGGCGGTCCGCCTCGGCGAGATCACCGCGTTCGGCGAGCAGGCAAATGCGCCGGCAGAGCCGTGCGACCCCGATCCAATCGGGCGAAGCGGGCGGGCGGGCGGGGACGGCGGAAGCCGACGGGAGCGGGATGGTGCAATGCGACAAAACGAACTAGACCGAAGCGGCGCGCCGCGGTTCATAAAAATCTCCGGGCCTCGGCGTTTATCGCGTTCCGATCGTGAAATAGAAAATCGTCACGCACGCAGCGACGATGGCCAAGGCCAGCATGAAGTAGAGCAGGCAGCCCTTGCGCACATCTTGGCGCACCGTGTTGGGCGCGCTGCGATATTGGGCCAGGATTTGATCCACCTGGACTTCGCTCGGCGCAGGCTTCGCGCTCGACGGCGACACAGGCGCAGGGGATCGCGGTGAGCTAAGAGGGAGGGGCCTGCGTGTAGGCTCCGATGGGCTTGAAGGTTTTTCCGTCGCCGCGATTTCGCGTTCCAGCCAAGCGAGATGCTCCTGCACGAGGGCGCGTTGGCGGCGGAGTTCGTCGAGGCGATCGGGCATCGACGGCAAACTAGCCCGACTTCCGCTACTGGCGCCGAATTCCGACTTTTTTCGCGGATCAGCGCGCTGCAACTCGTTGGAGCGCCGAGAGCGGAGTGCGCGAGAGCGCGTGTAGTGGCGACCTACCCTCTATCGGGCTAGCGGCGAACCCGCTA
>JAUYAK010000005.1 GCA_030693515.1 Opitutaceae bacterium | reverse complement strand
CCGCCCACGAGTTCACGCCCCAGCGCTTCGCTCAACTCCCCCGCTGATTGCTCACCTCCGCCACTCGCCGGCTCTTTCATCTCTCCAATATAGCGGCCGCGATTCCCGCGGCTAGCCTGTGCTCGAGTTACCGCTTACGGTTCACCGCGGTCGCATAGTGCGCGACGGCCGCCTGCTGGCGGCCCGGCAGGCGGGCTAGGAGGCTGGCCAAGTTATAGTGCATTTCGGCATAGCCTGGCTTGAGTCGCAGTGCGGCTTCGTAATGGGCGAGGGCCTCCTCCGCCTGTCCCGCCTGAGCGACGATCAGATTGGCCAGATTATGGTGCGCTTCACCAAAGTGCGGATTGAAACGCAGGGCCGCCTCATAGTGGACGCGAGCGTCCGCTTGGCGACCAGGCAGCGCAAAGAGCAGGTTGGCCAAGTTATAGTGGGCCGGCGCAAAATTCGGCTTGAGCCGCAGTGCCGTCGCGTAGCTATCCAGCGCGGCGGCCTGTGTCTCCGGGCGGCGCGCCAGCAGAATGGCCAGGTTGCAGTGCACGGCGGCGTCGTCTGGTTTTAAATTAAGGGCGACGCGATAGTGCGTGAGCGCATCGGCTTCGCGCCCGGGAGTGTCGGCGAGCTGCTTGGCCAGATGGCTGTGAGCGCGGTGATTGCCCGGCGCTTTCCTCACGGTGTCGGTCCAAAGCCGGGTGGCATCCTGATAGTCGAGGTTGCGGCGAGCGGTGGCCGTGATGCCGAAGGCGACGAGCACGGCGCAGAGGATTCGCACCGGCCTGCGGCCATGAATGAGGTGCAGCGTGATTACGAAAAAAGCGATGATGGCGGCGAGCGGCAGATACGGCCGATTTTCGGCCATCGGAGCTCCGGTGACCGGGACCAGTGAAGTGGGCGCGAGGACAAGCAGGCAGAAGGCACCCGCGAATCCCCAGACCGGCCGGCGGATCACAGCCCAGGTCGCGATTCCCAAAACTGTGGCGAGCATCAGCGCTTCAGGAAACACCGCTTCGAGCGACTCCGCCACGGCAGGTCCGTAGTCGAAGACTAGCGGATGGGGCCAGACACAAAGCCCCAAGTAGCGAATGACGGCCTCGCATTGCGTGAGCACGTAGTTGAGCCAAGGCACATCAAGATTGAATCCGACGCCGCGTTCGCTGACCCCGACCAGCAAGAACACGAGAGGGATCCAGGTGGCCGTGAGGCCTGCGTAAAGACGCCAGCGCAGGCGCAAAGCCTCGCTAAACGTCCCCGCGAAGAAGGTGCGATCGTAGAGCAGAATGGCCAATGGCGCGGTCGCCGTGACTTCCTTGCACATGATCCCCAAAAGGCAGGCTAGCACCGCGAGCCGATGCCAGGGTTTTGCCCGGCCTTCGGTGCCCCGTATGAAGCAGTAGAGCGCCAGCATATAGAACAATGCCATGAGGCCCTCCGTCCGCTGGGACGCATAGGTCACGGTTTGTGTCTGCAGTGGGTGGACCGTCCAGAGCAGTGCGATCATGCCAGCTGCTACAGTCGAGGTCTTGTGGTCGAAATGCGGACTGAATGCGGGCAGCAGGAGGGTGCGACGGAGCAGGCCATAGAGCGTGAGCCCCGCGAGCGCATGGAATATCAAATCCAAGGCGTGGTAACTCCAAGGCTCCAAACCGCTGATGGCGTAGCTAAGGGCAAAACTGAGATTGGCCAGCGGCCGACCGCCGGTTCCGGCCGTCGCGGGAGGTGACAGCACGTCACCGAGCGCCCAGATGTCTCGGATGGAGGGATTTTCAATGATGGTGGGTTCACCATCCAGGAGAAATGGCACATGGAGAGCGCCGCCATAGGCGACGAGAACACTCCCTATAATCGCGATCGGCATGAACACCCTGGGCCAGGATTCTCGCGGTCGATCGCTTTGGGCGCGGTTGGAGTTGGGCAGGCGTGGCGCCATCATCTGTGGACTCAGATCTCAAACCTGCGCGCGCGACATGGCTAGGCGCAAAATAGACGACAGGAATATCATCCCCGCGGGACGGCTTGGGGACATCTCGCGAGCCCGGCGTGCCGGAGGACTCGCCAGCCTTCGCCTGTGCGCGGCATCCGTGCACAGGCGATTGATTGCCGACTCAAAAGCCCGGCCAGACACCGCCGTCACGGCTCACCTGACGGACAGCGGCAACCAAGGCCGGATGGCCGAACCGATCGTGGACCCGCCAGCACGCGTGGTTGCAGGAAAAATGATCCGACCGGGCGCCGCGACTCGCGCCACCTCAGCGGCCTACGATCGAGTTCAGCTCGGCTTGGGCGCGAGCGAACTCGACCTTGATCTTTGCGATCAGTCCGGCGACATCGGTCAGGCCGTGCATGTGCGAATGATGCTCGAGCTGCTCTGCTACTGCGCGGAGCGCCACGGCCCCGACATTGGCCGAGCTGCCCTTGATGCTGTGAGCCGCGCGGGTGAAGCTCGTGATGTCGCCGAGCGCTAGGCAATCCTCCAGCTCGGCGATGCGCACCGGAGTGTCCTCGAGGTAAATGCCGACAATATCGCGGAGAAACTCATCGCCGTCGTCGGGGTTGAGCGCGCGAAGTTCGGCGATGGCGCTGGGGTCGATCACGAGGCTGTTTTGGACGGCAGGCATGGTAAAGGCAATCAGGCGGCCCATTCGAACGATGTGGTCTGCTCGATTTCCTCGATGGTCGTGAGGCCGAGCAGGACTTTCTTGAGGCCGTCGTAACGGAGGGGTTTGTAGCCCACCTTGGCGGCGGCGCGGGCGATTTCCTGCGCGCTGCGTCGTTCGGCGATGAGGGTGCGTATTTCCTCCGTGATGAGCACCAGTTCGTGGAACGCGATGCGGCCCTTGTAGCCAGTATGGCGGCACGCGGCGCAGCCGCGGCCCCGGTAGAACGGCACATCGGTGAGGCCGTCCTCGAGGAAGTAGCGTGCCAGCACCTCCCGCGAGGGCTGGTAGGGCTCCTTGCACGCTTCGCAGATTTTAGCCGCGAGGCGCTGCGAGAGCACGCCGATGACGGACGGCCCGACCATGTAGGGCTCCACACCAATCTCCATCAGACGGGCGATGGCCTGCGGGGCGGTGTTGGTGTGCAGTGTCGCGAAGACGATATGGCCGGTGAGCGCGGCTTCGGTGGCGATTTTGGCGGTCTCGAGATCGCGGATTTCACCGATGAGGATGACGTCGGGGTCCTGGCGCATCAGCGCGCGGAGCACCGTGGAGAACTTGAGATCGATGTTGGCGTTGACCTGGCTTTGCGTGACCCCGGGCATCTGGATTTCGATGGGATCCTCGATGGTGCTGATGTTGACGCCGGGGCTGTTGACCTCGTGTAGCGCGGCATAGAGCGTGGTGGTCTTGCCGGAGCCGGTGGGGCCGGTGACAAAGATGATGCCGTTGGGATTCTGGATCAGGCGCCGGAACGGCAGAAGCATGGTCTGCGACATCATCATCTTCTCCAGCGTGACCATCGTCTTTTTACCGGTGGAGGCGAGGACGCGGACGACGGCTTTCTCACCATAGGCGGTGGGAATGGTCGACACGCGGAAGTTCGAGGACTGGCTGCCGACTTGAACGGAGAAGCGGCCGTCCTGCGGGAAACGGGTCTCGGCGATGTTCAGGTTGCAGAGAATCTTGATGCGCGAGAGCAGGGCACGGTGCAGTTTGCGCGAGTAGGTGAGGATTTCGCGGAGATTGCCGTCGATGCGGAAGCGGATGCGGCATTGCATCTCCTGGGCCTCGATATGGATGTCGGTCGCGCGCTCGCGGATGGCGAAGTAGATAATCTCGTCGAGGATCTGGACGAGGGCGTTGTTCTCGGCGAGGGCCGCGACCTTTTCGCCCGCCATGTCGGGCTGGTTGAACAGGCTGGAGCCTTCGAGGTCGGCCAGACCGTCCTCGATGCCCTTTTCCGTGCAGTAGTGGATGGCGATGGCATCTTCGATTTCGCGCGGCAGCGCAAAGACCGGACTGATTGGGTGCTGCGTGATTTGGCCGAGGCGGCGCACGAGTTCTTGGTCGCGCGGGTCGGCCATCGCGACCGTGAGCACGCCATCAACGATGTAGAGCGCGATGGCCCGGGCCTTTTTGGCGACTTCCAGCGGGATTTTTTCCACGGCCTCCTCGGTGATGAGGGAGGCAAACGGATCCACGTAGGCGACGTTGAGGGAGTCGGCCCAGTGACGGCAGGCGTCGTCCTTGGTCAGGTAATTCTCCTCGATGATCGCTTGGAGGAGCTGTGTATTTTCGCCGAGGCGAGCCGCCAGGGCGGTGACTTCCTTGATGTAGTCGAAGCGCGGCAACGCGCGCACGCGATCCAGGAAGGTGCTATTTTTTGGACTTTGCACGGGTGGCTTTGGCTTTGAACAGTTTCTTGATGTCGGACTGATCGAGCTTCTCCATGGCGAAGGCGCTGGTGGCGCGTTCGGCCTGAATCTCGGCGAGCAGTGTGGGGAGGTGATAGCGCACCTCGGTGAGGACCAAGGGGGCGGCGGGGCCGGCGGCTGATTTGCTCATGGGCTGGTAGGTTTGGTTTCCTCGCCGAAACAGTCGGCAATCGTCTCGCGCAGGGCCTCGCCGATCTCTTCTTTCGGGGTGTCCTTGCGGATGTAATTCACCGCGCCAAGGTGCAGGGCGCGCTCGATGGTCTCGCGATTCACAAGCGAGGTGAGCATGATCACCACGGCTTCGGGATCGAACTGCTTCAGTCGTTCGAGAGTCTGGATGCCGTCGAGGATGGGCATGTTGACATCCATCAGGACGAGGGCGGGTTTCTCCCGTTCGTAGATGACGAGGGCCTCTTCGCCGTTGCCGGCTTCCAGAATCGAGCGGTGGCCCAGCTGCTTCAGGATGAGGCTTACGAATTTCCGGATATGAGGCTCGTCATCGACGACGAGGATGGTGCCGGTGAAGGTCATTGGGTCAGGGGGATTATAAAACGAAATTCGCAGCCCTGCGCGGGCAGATTTTCGGCGGTGATGGTGCCGCCGTGCGCCTCGACGATTTTGCGGACAATCGCGAGGCCGAGCCCGGTGCTCTTTTCGCCGCCCGTGGGCTTGGAGGAGAGGCGTCCGAAGTCCTTGAAGAGCTTGTCGCGCTCGCTCTCGGGTATGCCGGGCCCTTGATCGCGCACGGCCACGCTGCAGGTGCCGGCGGCTTCGTCGATTGAAGCGAGGACGGCGATCGACGACCCGGGCGGGGAGTATTTGACGGCGTTGCTCAGCAAATTGTCGATGACCTGCTTCATCTTGGCCGCGTCGATATACGGAGCGATCGGCGCGGCGGGCGGCACGAAAGTGATATGCGTTTTTTTCTTCGCCGCCTCCATGTTCGTGAGGGCGACGGACTTTGCGACCACATCGCGAAGATTGTGCTGATCGATGTTCAGTTTGAGTTCGCCCGCCTCGATCGTCGCGACGTCGAGCAGCTCGTTAACCATATCGAGCATGGATTGGCTGGCGCTGTGAATGCTCTGGACCATTTCGAGCTGATCGGCGTTCAGCGGCCCGCCGGCGCCCTCGGCGAGAAACTCAGCGAAGCCTCGAATGGACGCGAGCGGGTTGCGCAGATCGTGGGCGGCCATGCCGAGGAAACGGTTCTTGGCGGCGTTGGCCTTGGAAAGCTGCTCAAGCAGCGCCTGGCTGTGCAGGTGCGAGCGGATACGCGCGAGCACTTCCTTCGGTTTGAAGGGTTTTGGCAGGTAGTCGACTCCGCCTGCGGTGAGTCCTTTCACGACGTCGTCCGAGTCGGTCTTGGCGGTGATGAAAATCACCGGGGCGCTCGTCTCGCCATAGGCCTGTTTGAGTCGGCGGCAGGTCTCGAACCCATCGATTCCGGGCATCAGCACATCCATCAGGATGAGGTCAGGCGCGAAGTCCTTGTAGCGCTGAATCGCTCCTTCCCCGGTGTGTGCTTCCGCCCATACGTAACCGTCGGTCTTCAAAATGCCTCCGAGGATGCGGATGCTAAGCCGATCGTCGTCCACGATTAGGATCTTGCGGCCGGCAAGACTGACGGGTGTGGGCGTGATGTGCGTTGCGGTCATTGCTTAGAATCCCGCAGAGGTAACGGCTCGCCCGACCATGAACTTGTCTACGTATCTGTAAAATCCGTGGTAAATCCTAGGTAGCTGCCGCACGCATCACTGAATAGGGATATGTTGATATTACACTTGCGGCGATGGCCGTGCATGGGTTCTGTTCCCCACCTTATCTCACCATGGCAAAATCATTTGTTTTCTCCTCCGAGTCTGTTGGCGAAGGTCACCCCGACAAAGTCGCCGATCTCATTTCCGACAGCGTCCTCGATGCGTGTCTGGCGGTCGACAAGACCAGCCGCGTGGCCTGCGAGACCTTTGTGAAGTCCAACATCGTCGTGGTGGGCGGTGAAATCACCATCCCGAAGCTCCAGGACAAGAAGACCGGACGCACCAAGCCCATCGAGGAGGCCATCAATCTCGGCAAGGTCATCCGTGATGCCATCCGCGAAATCGGCTACACCAATGATGACGACGTGTTTCACGCCGACTCGGTGTTCATCAACAACTATCTCACGGCGCAGTCGGCCGATATCGCCCAAGGCGTCGATGCCAAGGCGGCCAAGGGTAAGAAGACCGCGGAGCAGGGCGCGGGCGATCAGGGCATCATGTTCGGCTATGCGTGCACCGAGACGCCGGAGCTGATGCCGACCCCAATCATGTTTGCTCACCGCCTCGGCCGCGAGCTGACCAAGATCCGCAAGTCCGGCAAAGTCGCTTGGCTCCGGCCCGACGCCAAATCGCAGGTCTCGGTCCGCTACGAGAACGACAAGCCCGTCGAGGTGGTGAACGTCGTCATCTCGACGCAGCACACCGCCGACGCCTCACATGCGACCATCGAGAAGCATCTCATTGAGCACGTGATCAAAAAGGTGATCCCGGCGAAGATGCTCACGAAGAACACCGAGTATCTCATCAACCCCACCGGCCGCTTTGTCATTGGCGGTCCGCAGGGCGATTCCGGCCTCACCGGCCGCAAGATCATTGTCGACACTTACGGCGGTTGGGGCCGCCACGGTGGCGGCGCCTTCTCCGGCAAAGATCCGTCCAAGGTCGACCGTTCGGCGGCCTACATGGGCCGTTGGGTCGCGAAGAACATCGTCGCCGCGGGCCTCGCCACCCACGCCGAGATCCAGTTCGCCTACGCCATCGGTCATCCACAGCCGGTGTCGGTGCGGGTCGAGACGTTCGGCACTGCGCTCCTCGGCATCTCCGATGAGCAGATCACGGATGCTGTGACGCAGGTCTTCAGCTTCAAACCCGCCGACATCGTCTCTGCGCTCAATCTCCTCCGGCCGATTTACCGCGAGACGACCAACTACGGGCACTTCGGCAAAACCGGCCTCCCGTGGGAATCCACGGCCAAGGCCGCCGCGCTCAAGTCCGTCCTCAAGCTCAAGTAATCCACAATATATTTTCGACATGTCCACCGCCACTGCCGCCAGCAAGACTCCCGACTATCACGTCAAAGACATCGGCCTCGCCGATTGGGGCCGCAAGGAGATCTCCGTCGCCGAGCATGAGATGCCGGGCCTGATGTCCGTGCGCAAAAAGTTCGGTCCGCAGAAGCCGCTCGCCGGCGTCCGCATCACCGGCTCGTTGCACATGACGATCCAGACCGCCGTCTTGATCGAGACGCTCAAGGAACTCGGCGCCGATGTGCGCTGGGCCTCGTGCAACATCTTCTCCACGCAGGACCACGCCGCCGCCGCGATTGCCAAGGCCGGCACGCCCGTGTTCGCGTGGAAGGGCGAGACGCTCGAGGAATACTGGGACCTCACGCTCAAGGCCGTCACCTTCCCCGGCGGCAAGGGCCCGCAGCTCGTTGTCGATGACGGCGGCGACGTCACGCTCCTCATTCACAAGGGCTGCGAACTCGAAGAGGGCAGCGACTGGGTCAACACGGCCTCCGGCTCCCACGAGGAGCAGGTGATCAAGAATCTCCTCAAGCGCGTCCACAAAGAGGATCCGCTCCGCTGGACGACGATCGCCAAGGAATGGCGCGGCGTCTCGGAAGAGACCACGACCGGGGTGCACCGCCTATACCAGATGCTGGAAAAGGGCAAACTGCGCGTCCCCGCGATCAACGTGAACGATTCCGTCACGAAATCGAAATTCGACAACCTTTACGGCTGCCGCGAGTCGCTCGCCGATGGTCTCAAGCGCGCCACCGATGTCATGATCGCTGGCAAGACGGCGTGCGTCTGCGGCTATGGCGACGTGGGCAAGGGCTCCGCGTTTTCGCTGAAAGGCTTTGGCGCCCGCGTCATCGTCACCGAGATTGATCCGATCAACGCGCTGCAGGCCGCGATGGAAGGCTTCGAGGTCAACACCCTCGAGTCCACCCTCGGCGTCGCCGACATCTACGTCACGACGACCGGCAACAAGGACATCATCACGCTCGAGCACATGCGCGCGATGAAGGACCAGGCGATCGTCTGCAACATCGGGCACTTCGATAACGAAATCCAAATCGACCGCCTCAACACGTCCGACGCGAAGCGGATCAACATCAAGCCGCAATACGACCTCTACACTTTCCCGAAGGGAAACAGCATCTACATGCTCGCCGAGGGCCGCCTCGTGAACCTTGGTTGCGCGACGGGCCACCCGTCCTTCGTGATGTCGAACAGTTTCACCAACCAGACGCTCGCTCAACTCGATCTCTGGAAGAACAAGGACACCTACGCGGTCGGCGTCTATCGCCTGCCCAAGCACCTCGACGAGGAAGTCGCGCGCCTGCACTTGGAAAAGATCGGTGCGAAGCTGACGAAGCTGACGAAGGAGCAGGCCGAGTATCTCGGCGTGCCGGTCGAGGGTCCCTACAAGCCCGAGCACTACCGCTACTGAGCGGCGGGTTTGCTTTTCTGTGGGAGCGAGCTTACTCGCTCCCACAGGAATCAACCTCACTCGTCGGGCTTCAACGTGTGCAGCGGCGGCAGGTGCCGCAGCTGCGGCGCGAGGCGCGCCACCGCGCCCACCACGAGGATTGTGCCGATGCCGCCCCACACCACCGCGCCGACCGGTCCCACGAGCGCGCCCATCAGCCCGGCGCGCAAGGCGCCGATCTCGTTGGAGGAGCCGATGAAGATCTGATTCACCGCGGTCACACGTCCGCGCAGGTTGTCGGGCGTGAGCAGTTGCACGAGCGACTGGCGCACCACCACGCTCACATTGTCGAATACGCCCGTGAAAAATAGCGCCACGAGCGAAAGCCAGAACCAGGTGGAGAATCCAAAGACGATGATGGCCGCGCCAAAACCCGCGACCGACCATAGCAGGGCGCGTCCGGGCCGCTCCAGCGGCGCACGGTGCGCGAGCCACATCGCCATGATAAACGCGCCGATGGACGGCGCCGCGCGCAGCCAGCCGAAGCCGACGGGGCCAACGTGCAAGATACGATCCGCATAAACCGGCAGGAGGGCCGTCGCGCCACCCAGCAGGACCGCGAAAAGGTCCAAGGTGCTCGCGCCGAGGATGACTTTCCGGCGCCAGATGAAACGCCCACCGGCCAGCAGATCGCTCCAGGAGCGCTTGCCCGCCGCGGGTTGCGGCGGGTGGACATAGCGCACGCGGCGCAGTGCCAGCACGAACACGACATCAAGCACGCAGCCTAGTGCGTAAACCGAAGGCACCTCCGCGAGCCAGATCAGGAAGCCGCCGAGCGCCGGTCCTGCGACGGTCGCAATCTCAAAGGCGCTGGCGCTCCATGTTACCGCATTGCCGAGGGTCGGCGTCGGCACGAGCAGCGGCGCGATACTCGAGCGGGCGGGCCAGATGAGGATGCGCACGCAGGCCTGCACGAGCAGCAGCGCAAAGATGAGTGGCAACGCCGGCTCGTCGAACCGCATCGCGCCGGCGTCGCCGTGGCGCTCAAAAAACTCCGCGACGTGCTGCAGCGCACTGTTGGCCCAGCGCAGCAGAGCGAAGTCGGGCACGAGGCCGCGGCCCAGTGTGAGCGCGGCGAGCGCGAAGTTCAGCCCCGCAATCACCGCGGTGCCGTGCATGATCAGGCGGCGGCGATCGCGGCGGTCGGCGATTTCGCCGGCCGGCAGCGAGAGCGCGAGCAGCGGCAGCACGTTGACCAGCCCCACCAGCCCCAGTGCAGTCGCCGAGTTCGTCCACCGATAGACCTGCCAGGTCGCCGCCGTGACCACCGCCTGCCGGCCCACCAGCGCGAAGAAGCTGCCGGCGAGGTAGGCGCGGAAATTCGGCACGCGGAGCGCCGCGTAGGGATCGTGGCCAGCAGGAGCGGACATCGGCGGTGCGCAGCGACGCAAATAAACGCCGGCCGCGCGAGCCGCATTCCGCGGTCGCAGGCCACAGCGGCGAAACAAAAAAGGCGGCTCGTTGAGCCGCCTTTTTGCTTTGGGAACAGGGTCCCCGTCTCGCGCTCAGCTCCAGCGGAGATCAGTCCGCGTGAGCGGCATCTGGCGGACGCGTTTGCCGGTGGCGGCGAAGATCGCGTTGCAGATGGCCGGTGCGGCCGGGGGCAGGGCGGGCTCGCCCATGCCGGTGGTGGGATAGTTGGTCTTGAGGAAATGCGTCTCGATCTTGGTCGGCGAATCCGTGATGCGGATCAGCGGGTAGTCGTGGAAATTGCTCTGCACGACGCGGCCCCGATCGATGTTCAGCTCCTGCGTCATCAGCACGCCGAGGCCGTCCACGATGGAGCCCTCGACCTGCTGCTCCGCGCCGCTGGGATTCACGATCTGGGCGCCGACATCGACGCCGCAGACGACGCGGTCCACCTTGAGCCGGCCGTCCTTCGACACCGTGACCTCGGCCACCTGCGCAAAGTAGCCGCGGTGGCTGAAGTGAAACGAGAGGCCGGCGCCGGAGCCTTTGGCGAATTTCTTCTTTCCCCAGCCGGCTTTTTCGGCGGCGAACTTGAGCACGTTGCGCATGCGCGCCGTGTTGTAGGGCGCACCGCCGCTTTTGCCCTGCGCGCCGCCGCCACCCGCGGGCATCTCGTTCTTGTCGCCGAGGATTTCGAGCCGCAGCTCGAGCGGATCGCGGCCGCCGGCGTGGGCGAGCTCGTCGATGAACGAATGGAAGACCCACGCGAAGACACAGCTGCCCGGGGAGCGCCACGGGCCCATCGGCCAGCCGGTGTCGAACATCGTCTGCTCCGCGTGGTAGTTGGCGATCCAGCGGCCGGGGAATTCGTCGCCGCTGAGGTTGCCACCGCTGCCGGGGTTGCCGCCCTGGCCGAAGGTGAAGAAATGGTTCTTCCACGCGACGACTTTGCCCTGCGCATCGACGCCGCCCTTGAGGAAATGCAGCCCGCCCGGCCGGTAATGGTCGTGGCGGAGGTCATCCTCGCGGCTCCAGGTGAGTTTCACCGGACCGCTGACTTTCTGCGCGATGGCCGCGGCCTCGATGAGGTAGTCCACGCTGATGCGGCGGCCGAAGCCGCCGCCGGCGCGGATGATGTGGAGCGTGAAATCCTTGGTTTCAAGTTTGAGCACGTTCTTGAGCATCGTGGCCGCGATGGTGGGAATCTGGGTCGGCGACCACAGCTCGAGCTTGCCGTCTTTCCAGTGCGCGGTGGTGGTTTGCGGCTCGAGGTTGGCGTGCGAGATGAAGGGGTAGAGGTATTCGGCCTCTACGACCTTGGCGGCGCCCTTGAGCGCGCTTTCGACATCGCCGTCTTTGCGCAGCGTGCGGGCACCGGGTTTGGCGGCGTCGGCGCGGGCCTTGGCAACGTAGCCGTCCCAGCTTTGTTCGGCGACCTTGCCCTCGTCCCAGGTGATCTTGAGCTGACGGCGCGCGCTGAACGCGGACCACGTCGAATCGGCGATGATCGCGACGCCGGGCATGAGGCCCTTCACGTCGGTGGTGCCTTCGAGCACGAAGGCGTCTTTCACGCCGGGCAGCGTCTTGATTTGGTCGACGTTGGCGCTGACGACTTTGCCGCCGAAGACGGGGCATTTCTCGTAAACGGCATAGCTCATCCCAGGCAGCTTGATGTCGGAGCCGAAGAGCGCTTGGCCGGTGGCGATCTTCACGCTGTCCACCTGCGGGACGCGGGTCCCGACGAGCTTGAAATCCTTCGGCTCCTTCAGCTTCACGGCGTCCTTGGCGGGGACGGGGAGGGTGGCGGCCTTCGCCGCGAGCTGGCCGTAGGTGAGTTTCTTGCCGGAGGAGTGGATGACGGTCGCGTTTTCCGCGCGGCATTCCGCGGCGGGCACGCCCCACGTCTGCGCGGCGGCCTCGACGAGCATCGTGCGCGCGGTGGCGCCGAGCAGGTGGAAGTTGTCGTAATTGTTCGGCGTCGAGTTGCTGCCGCCGGCGCTCTGCGCGCCGTATTTGGCGGTGTCGAAATCGCCCTGCTCGATGCTCACGCTCTTCCACGGCACCTCGAGCTGCTCGGCGATGATCATGGGCAGCGAGGTCATCACGCCCTGGCCCATCTCGGGCTGCTTGGACACGATCGTCACGACGCCCGAAGGCGCGATGCGGATGAAGGCGTTGGGCGAAAAATCACCGCCGGCCGCGGTGGCGGCGGAGGCCTGTCCGCCGGAGCGGATGTAGAAGGCGAGCGCGAAGCCGCCGCCGGCGAGGCCGGTGAGCTTGAGGAAATTGCGGCGCGAGGTCGGAGCCGAAAGGACGGGCGTGTTCATTGTGCCACCTCCTTCCCGCCGGCGGTGAGGCCGGCGGCGTGCTTGATGCCTTGGCGGATGCGGGTGTAGGTCGCGCAACGGCAGATGTTGCCCGCCATGGCGCCGTCGATGTCATCATCGGTCGGCTTGGGGTTGTCCTTCAACAGCGCCGCCGCCGTCATGATCTGGCCGGCTTGGCAGTAGCCGCATTGCGCGACATCGAGATCGCACCACGCCTGCTGCACCGGGTGCAGCTTGGTGGGCGAGGGCGCGAGGCCCTCGATGGTCGTGACCTTCATGCGGCCAACGGTGGAGACGGGCGTCATGCACGCGCGCGTCGGCACGCCGTTGAGATGGATGGTGCACGCGCCGCACTGTCCGACGCCGCAGCCGTATTTGGTGCCGACAAGTTCGAGGGCATCACGGAGCACCCACAACATCGGGGTCTCCGGCGCCACGTCCACGGTGCGGGACTGGCCGTTAACGTTCAGCGTGTATTTCATGGTTCGGGGAAGGGTGAAAATCGGACGGGGCAGACTGACGACAACGCAAAAGACGAACGACGGGGCCGGACGTGGCGAACAAAAATTCAACCCCGCACCTGGCCCGTGCCCTCGATCAGGAATTTGTAGCTGCACAGCTCCGGCAGGCCCATCGGGCCGCGCGCATGCAGCCGGTCCGTGCTGATGCCGATCTCGGCGCCGTAGCCAAACTCGTAGCCATCGGTGAAGCGCGTGCTGGCGTTCCAATAGACGGTGGCGCTGTCCACCTCGGCGAGGAACCGTCGCGCGGCCGCCGCATCGGCCGTCACGATGGCGTCGCTGTGGTTGGAGCTGTCGCGGTTGATCGTCGCGATGGCGGCGTCGAGCGAATCGACGACCCGCACGGCAATCACGTAATCGAGGAACTCGGCCGTGAAGTCCGCGGGCGCGGCCGGCGTGGTGGCGACACCGGCGCGGGCAAGGATGGCGGCGCTCGCGGCGTCGCAGCGGAGCTGGACGTTTTTCGCGACGAGGGCGCGCGCGACCGAGGGAAGGAATTTTTCCGCGACGGCGCGATGCACGAGGAGCTGCTCGGCGGCGTTGCAGGCGCTGGGGCGCTGCACCTTGGCGTTGAGCGTGATCGCCTCGGCCATCGCGAGGTCGGCGGCTTGGTCGGCATAGATGAAGCACACGCCCTTGAAATGCTTGATGACGGGAATCGTGGAGTTCTCCGCCACGTGGCGGATCAGGCTCTCGCCGCCGCGCGGGATGATGCAGTGGATGAGCGCGTCGAGCTTGAGCAGGGCGGTGAGCGCCGCGCGATCAGTCGTGGGCACGAGCTGCACGGCATCGGCGGGCAGTCCCGCGGCCTCGAGGGCGCGCCGGATGAGCGCGGCGAGGGCAGTGTTGGTGTGGAAACACTCCTTGCCGCCGCGCAGGATCGAGGCGTTGCCGCTCTTCAGGCAGAGGATGGCGCAGTCCACCGTCACGTTGGGCCGCGACTCATAGACAATGCCGATGACGCCGATTGGCACCCGGACCTTGCGGATGCGGAGGCCGTTGGGCCGGGTGATTTCCTCGAGCAGCGTGCCGACGGGATCGGGCAACGCCACGACCTCGCGCACCGAGGCGGCGAGATGGCGCAGGCGCTTTTCGTCCAGCGTGAGCCGATCGCGCGCGGCGGCGGTGAGCGCAGCGGCCTCGGGCGACGCGAGGTCCTGGGCGTTGGCGTCCATCAGGACGGCGTGCGACGCGTCGATCAGATCGGCGAGCGCGGTGAGGGCGATGTCTTTCTTGGCGCGCGGTGCGGTCGCCAGCACGAGCGACGCGGCGCGGGCGCGTTGGGCGAGGGCGGTGACGAGCGCGGTGAGTTCCGAGGCCATGGAAGTGCCAGCGTCGGCCAAAACCGGCGGTTCGCAAAACGTTTTTGTCGGCAAGGGAGGCGGCTCCACCACCGGAGGCACGCGCCACGGCCCATCGATCGGTGCAAACCGATGGATGACCCAGCAGCCGAGCCCGACGAGCGCGAGGCCCAAGCCATCAAACCACCAAGGGTGGAAAATCGCTCCGGTCGCCGCCTCATCCGGCACAAAGTTGAAACCCCGCACTTGAAAGGCAAAAGCCTCGCCTGGCAGGTAGCTCGACGCGTTGTTGAGCGCGTGCCCGGCAATACAGAGGCCGAGCGAACGCGTGCGCACATAAATCCAGCCGAGGAGGCCGCCGATGAGCAGCGCGACGGGCAACTGGGCCGGGTTAAGATGCATCACGCCGAACAGCACAGACGACAGAACAATCGCCGGCCACGGACGCCAGCGCGCCAGCAACCCGCGCAAAATCAGGCCGCGAAACACGATTTCCTCCGTCACGGGGGCAATCACGATGGCGAGCAAAGGACCCTGCCATGAGGCTTCCACGACTTGATCCAGCGACGGCGAGAAATTCAGCCAGGTGAGCGTGTCCTCGCTGAGCAGCGCGCGCATCATATTATCAACCTCCGACAACGCGATGATCGTGCCGGCTATGATCGGCGGCAGCGCCAGCGGCAGGACCCACGAACCAAACCCGAGCCGCCCCAGATCGCGCGGACGCTCGCGAAGACGATACAGCGCCAGCGCGACAATGGCGGCCGCCGCGACGAGCTTGGCGACGATGCCCTGGAGGGCTGTGGCCGCGATGAATTCCTCGGGATCGACACTCATCATGCCCGCCTGGAGCAGAAGCGCATGACCCAGCGAAAGGAGCGAACTCGCCAACCACTCGATCGCGAGGCCGCCGACCATAATGGCGAGCGCAGTGAGAAGGGTAAACCGGGCGGAAGCGAAGATGGGACGCAGCACCGCGCGACTATCAGGGCCCGCTTCCGCAACTCAAGAATTGCCAAGCCTGGCCGTTGACGCTGCTTTCCACCGCAAAATGGCCGAATCACCGCCCACCCCGCCCGCCGATGGCGTCACCCTGCCCGAAGCCCCGCCGGTCATGCGCGATCAGCCGAACAATTTCCGCGGCCTCGGCAAAATCCTCGGCTTTTTTGCGCTCATGGCGGTGATTGCCTTTGTGCTCGATGCGTTCTTCAACGCGGGGCTGCGGCGCATCAAGACCTCGAAATACGGCTCGTTCAACCGCGTGGTGAACGGTCAGGTCAACGCCGAGATTATCATCAACGGCTCCTCGCGCGCGCTCGTGCACTACGATCCCCGCGTGATTCAGGAGGCGACGGGCCGCAGCGCCTACAACCTCGGGCTCAACGGCGGGCTCATCGATCTCCAGGTCGCGGTGCTCAAGACCTACCTCCGCCATAACAAGAAGCCCGCGGTGCTCATCCAGAACCTCGAGGGCTTTTCGTTCGAGGTCACCGGCCAGGAGGCCATCTACGATCCGGCGATGTTCGTGCCCTATCTGCACGAACCGGAGCTCTACCGGGCGCTCACGGCCATCAACCCGGAGGTCTGGAAATGGCGGCGCATCCCGCTCTATGGCTACGCGGTCGAGGACATGAATTTCAACTGGGCGCGCGCCGCCGCCGCCTGGGTGGGCGTGATGCCGCGCGAAGATCATTTCCTCGGCTTCAATCCGCGGCAGCTCAGCTGGACGGAGGATTTCGAGGCCTACCGGAAAAACCTGAAGGACAGCGGCGTCGCGCGCCGGATCGATCCCGCCGGCGTCACGGCCATCGAGGACGTGCTGCGCCTCTGCCAGGAGCAGGGCATCCGCGCGATCCTCTGCTATTCGCCGGAGTATGCCGAGTCGCAGGCGCTCCTGAAAAATCGCGCCGAGATCTTTGCCAAGTTCCGCACGCTGGCGGCCCGGTTTGGCGCGGACTTCTGGGATTTCAGCGAATCGCCACTCTGCCAGAGCACGGCCAATTTCTACAATTCGCAGCACCTGAACGCTGCGGGGGCGGATCAATTTTCCCGGGCGGTCGCGCAGCGGCTCAAGGCGGAGCTGAGATAAGCTCCGGGCAAACGCAGTCGGCTGTGGTTGCCACGGATGAACCCCGCCTCCATCCCGGGAGGATGAAGCTGGCCACACGCTTTGCGATCGCGTCCCGGACGATGCGCATGGCGTGCGCGCTGGGCGCTGGCGGGAGCGGGGCGGCGCTTTTGGCGGCGGACCGGCACCCTGCGCTCGCGCCGGAGCAGGCGCTCGCGGCGTTTCGTGTCGAGGCGGGCCTGCGCGTGGAACTCGTCGCCGCCGAGCCGCTCACGGTGGACCCGGTGGCCTTCGCGTTCGACGGGCCGGGCCGGATGTTTGTCGTCGAGAATCGCGGCTATCCCGATGCGCAGGAGGGGAGCGTCGAATCGACGGCGGGGCGCATCGCCCTGCTCGAAGACACCGACGGTGACGGGCGCATGGATCGGCGGACCGAATTCGCGACCGGCCTCGGCTTGGTGAACGGCCTCGCGTTGTGGCGCGGCGGGATGTTTGTCACCGCGGCCCCCGACATTCTCTATTTAAAAGACACGGATGGCGATGGCGTCGCCGACGAACGGCGCGTGGTGCTGACGGGGTTCGACATTTCCAAAACCGCGCAAATCCGGGTGAGCCATCCCACGCTCGGCCTCGACGGAAAAATCTACGTCACCGGCGG
This sequence comes from Opitutaceae bacterium, assembly GCA_030693515.1. GTDB lineage: Bacteria > Verrucomicrobiota > Verrucomicrobiia > Opitutales > Opitutaceae > ER46. The sequence continues at coordinate 55,024 of JAUYAK010000005.1, read as the reverse complement.
CCTCAACGGCGGCAAGGTCACCTCGCCGCTGCATCCCGAGCGCGCGCCGGTCGTTTTCACCGCGCAGGATGGCCGCTTCGACCCTGAGACGCTGATCTACGAGAAGACCGGTGGCCGCGGGCAGTTCGGATTGGCCTTCGATGCCTTTGGGCGGCGCTTCGTGACCGACAACCGCCGGCCGATCCTGCACGTGGTGCTCGAGCCGTGGCACCTGCGGAACCCGAATTTCGCGTTCAGCGAGACGATGCAGGAAGTCTCCAAGGTGCAGGCCGAGGCCAAGGTGCTCCCGATCAGCCGCGCGTCGATCACGGCGGACTTCATCCCGAAGCTGATGGGCGCGCCGCACACGGGCACCTTCACCTCGGCGTGTGGGCTCGTGATTTTCGGCGGCACGGGACTCATGGCCGCGCATGTCGGCGACGTGTTTGTCTGCGAGCCCGCGCAGAATCTCGTGCAGCGGCAGACTCTGCGCGTCGAGGGAGCGTCGTTTCGTTCGGACGCACGGATTGAAGGTGGCCGCGAATTTCTCGCCTCGACCGATGTGTGGTTTCGCCCGGTCTTTGCCGGGGAGGGCCCCGACGGCGCCCTCTACGTCGCCGACATGTATCGCCGCGAAATCGATCACCCGCGCTATGTGCCGGAGGGATCGCGCGGCCTGCTCGATTTCGAGTCAGGCAAGGATCGCGGCCGCATCTGGCGCATCGTGCGCGACGAACCACGTCTTCAACTGAACCTGCCCGCGTCCGACGATCTCGTGGCGGGGCTGGAGGCGGAGGGTGAATGGTGGCGGGCGCGGGCGCAGCGCCTGATCGTCGATCGGCAGACGCAGGAACTCGCGCCCGCGCTCACGGTGCTCGCGGAGCGGGGGAAAACCGCCGCGGTGCGCACCCGCGCGCTGTGGACTTTGCGCGGCCTTGGGAAGTTATCCCCCGCGAACCTCGTCACGGCGCTGCGCGACGGCGATGCGCGAGTGCGTGAGCAAGGTGTGCTGCTCGCCGCCGAGCACCGCGACTCCGCCAGCGGGTTGAAGGACGCCGTGCTGGCCGCGACGGCCGATTCCGATGCGCGCGTGCGGTTCGTGGCGGCCCTGGCGGTCGACAGCCACGCTGGCCCGGCAGCGACCTCTGCGCTGGCGGACGTGGCGTTGCGCGACGGCGCGGATCGCTGGGCCCGGGCGGCGGTGCTGAGCGGAATCGGCGGCCGCCTCCGGGAGTTTTTGGCGGCACTTCGGCAACACGACGAGTCGAGTCCGGCGAATTTCGCCATAATGATGGAGCAGCTCGGGCGCGTTTTCGGCGTCGGCGCGAGCGCCGAGGATTGTCGGGAATTTGTGGCCCCGGCGCTGCACGAGGGCACCGCGATCGGGGGCCGGATCGCCGCCGTGCTCGGGTTGGCGGAGGGGCTGCGCGTGCGGAGTGCACCGAAGTTCTCGCTCAATTCCCTTTTGCGTGACGGCGACTCCGCGGCCCTCGCGGCGCTGCACGAGGCGGCGGCTCATCGCGCGATGGACGAGCGCGCATCAAAGGCGGATCGAGTCGCGGCGCTCGCACTCCTTGGCTATGGCACGATCGCGACGGCCGGCCAAGCCCTCGGCCGCGCTCTCGACGCGCGGCAGTCGCCAGAAATCCAGCAGCAGGCGATCCGCGCGATTGAACGCATCGGTGATCCGCGCGGGGCGGAGCTGCTGATGGCGCAGGAAAACTGGCCGCGCTACACGCCGCCGGTGCGCGAGGCCGCTGTCGCCGCGCTTGCGGCGAAACCCGCGCTGACCGCCGTGCTGTTTGCCGCGATCAAGGGTGGCACGGTGTCGCCGTTGGAAATCTCGTCCACGCGGCGCGCGCAATTGCTCAAGCACAGCGACGCCGCGATGCGGAAAGCCGCCGAGGCGATCTTCCAGCAAGTCGAGGCCGGCGATCGCATGAAGGTTTATCAGCGCCTGCGGACGGGCTTCGTGCCCGGCACGGACGTCGCGAGCGGGCGCGCGGCCTTTGCGCGGGCCTGCGCGGCTTGCCACACGTTTCGCGGCCAGGGCAGCCTGGTCGGCCCCGATCTCTCCGGGCTGCGCCATCAGCCGGCCGATGCGATTCTGCTGCACATCATCGTGCCCAACTACGAGGTCGCGCCCAGCTACCAGATGACCACCGTGACGACGCAGGACGGTCGCACGCTCGCGGGCTGGCTCGCGGCGGAGACGGAGAGCAGCCTCACGCTCCGCACCGCCGCCGGCACGGAGGAAACCGTCCTGCGCGCGAACGTGGCGGCTCTCACGGCTTCGGGATTATCCGTCATGCCCGACGGACTCGAACAGACGATGACTGGCGACGAGCTCGCGAACCTGATCGGGTTTCTCAAAAGCGACCACTGAGCGGGGACAGGCGTGGCATTTGCCGTCAAACGCTCCGGTCGTGGTATAGTTTGAATTTCGTAGGCAGCCCGCTTGCGGGCGCTCAGTGTTGAATGGACGGGCGCGAGCAAGCTCGCTGCCTACCCGGCAGTTATTCGTTTCCAAACTATACCACTACCAACGCTCCGGGGAGCTTGCTCCGTGCCGCCTTTGCCCAGAAAGATGAGGGACGATGCGTGTCCCTCTGTGGCTAACTGCCTCGACTCTCCTTTCACCATGATCGACGTCGTCCGTGTGGCCAAATCCTACGAGAACCCCGCCGGCCCGGTGTCGGTGCTGCGTGATCTCGATCTGCGGGTGGCGGCGGGCGAGTCCGTCGCCATCGTCGGTCCCTCGGGGAGCGGCAAGACCACGCTGCTCAATCTCCTCGGTGCCCTCGATCAGCCCACGTCCGGCTCGATCACCATCGATGGGACCGCGCTCGGTGGGCTCGATGCCACGGCCGCGGCGCGTTTCCGCAATCGCACGATCGGGTTCATTTTTCAACTGCACTACCTGCTGCCGCAGTGCTCGATTTTGGAAAATGTGCTCGTGCCCCGTCTCGCCGGTGGCTGGGATGAGCCGGAGGGCGACGTGCGCGCGCGGGCGGAGGCCCTGCTGGAGCAGGTCGGCCTGCGTGATCGCATCGCGCACCGGCCGTGGCAGCTCTCCGGTGGCGAACAACTCCGCGTCGCGATCGCGCGCGCGTTGATCAACCAGCCCAAGGTCATCCTCGCCGATGAGCCGACGGGCTCGCTCGACACCGCCACCGGCGAACGGATCGCGGAGCTGCTGTTGCAGACCAACGCGACTTCCGGAGCGGCGCTCGTCGTCGTGACCCACAATCCCGGCCTCGCCGGCCGCCTAGGCCGCACCCTGCGGCTCGAATCCGGCCGGCTGGTGCCGTGAGCGGCCCCGCCCCACGCCGATGACCACTCTTCGCTACATCCTGCGCAGCGTCGCGCATCATCGTTTCGCCTACCTCGGCGTCTTCGCCGGCGCGGTGCTGGGCGCGACGGTCCTGCTCGGCGCGCTCTTCGCCGGCGACTCGGTCGCGGCCTCACTGCGACGGATCGCGGCGCAGCGCATCGGTCAGGCGACCCACGTCGTGGCCGCGGGTGATCGATTTTTCCGCGAAGCGCTGGCGGCCGAGTTGGCGACGGCGGCTAAGGTGCGCGCCGCGCCCGTGCTGCTGGCCCGGGGCACGGCGACGCAGCCCGCGACGCGGGCGTTTGCCACGCAAGTGCAGCTCGTGGGCGTGACGCCCGCCTTCTGGCAGCTGGCCCCCGAGCCTGCGGCGATCCCGCTCGACGCCGAGAAAAACGAAGTGGCGGTCAACGAGACGCTGGCCCGTCGTCTCGCGCTGAAGGTCGGCGACACTCTCGTCGTGCGCTTGCAGAAACCCGGCGTGCTCGCGGGCAACGCCCCCATCGCCGGAGCGGAGGCCAAGCTCGAGGCCGTGCGCGGCACGGTGGCCGTGATCGTGGGCGATGCGGCCTTTGGGCGCTTCAATCTGGAGGCGACCCAGGTGCCGCCGCCATCGGTTTTTTTGCCGATGGCGCTCTTGCAGACCGCGCTAAACCGACCGCAGCGCGCCAATCTGCTGCTCATCTCCGGCACGCGGACCGATGCCGAATTGTCCGCCGCGCTCGCGGCGACGGTCCGGCTCGCCGACTACGGACTCGCGCTGCCGTGGCGCGAGGCCGCGCAGGTTTTTGATTTCACCTCCGATCGCATCTTCCTCGATCCGGCCCTCGTGCGGGCGATCACCGGCGAGATGCCGCAGGCGCAGCCGGTCGCTTCCTACCTCGTCAACGAACTGCGGTCCGGCGGGCGGGCCACGCCGTATTCCATCGCCACGGCGACCACGGCGGCAGTTGCGCCGTTTTTGCCGGCCGACCTCGGTCCGCGCGAAGTCGTGATTAACCGCTGGCTGGCGGACGATCTGCAGGTGGGGCCCGGCGCCGAGCTGACCGCGACCTATTTCCAAGTTGGCGCAGGCGACGTGCTCGCGGAACACAGCACCGCGTTCCGGGTGCGCGCGGTGGTGCCGCTGGATGGCGTGGCGGCGGATCGGGCGTGGATGCCGGAGTTTCCCGGCATCAGCGATGTGAAGAACCAGAGCGACTGGGATCCGGGATTGCCGCTGAAGCTCGAACGTATCCGCGATCAGGATGAACGCTACTGGGACGATCATCGCGGCACACCCAAGGCTTGGTTTCCCATCGCCGCCGGGCGCGAGATGTGGGCGACGCGCTGGGGCGAGCTGACGGCCTTGCGCGTCGCAGCCCCACGGGGGCAAGCGGGTGAGCTGGAGCGCCAGGCTTTGGCCGCGCTGCGCCCGGAACTGAATCAAATGCTCGTGCGCAACGTGCGCGCGGGCGCGGCGGACTTGGCGCAGTCGGCGGTCGATTTCGGCGGGCTGTTCCTCGGCATGAGTTTCTTCCTGATTCTCGCGGCGCTGGGGCTGGTCGCGATGCTCTTCCAGCTCTCGCTGCTGCTGCGCAACCGGGAGGATGCGCTGCTCGGCGCCGTCGGCGTGCCGGCGCGGCAGATCGGCCGCTGGCGCCTCGGCGAGGCGCTGGTGATCCTAATCGTGGCGGGCGCAGTGGGCGTGCCGCTCGCGGCGCTCTACACCCAGGGCATCCTGCGCTTTCTCGAACGGATCTGGGCGGGGCAGGGGGGTGGGGCGGTGTTCACATTTGCGATGCAGCCGGCGAGCGTGGGGGCCGGTCTCGGGGCCTTCTTGGTCATTTCGCTCGGAGCGGTGTGGCTCGCGATTCGCCGCCAGACCCGGCGCGCGCTCTCAATTCGCCTTGCCGCGAGTGCCGAGGAAACCGCGCCGCCGGCCCAGGCGCGGCGCAACGCCATCATCCTCGCTGCGCTCGCCGCCGTCACGGGCGTCGCGGCGCTCATCGCGTCGCGAGGCGGGCTGCCGGCGCAGATCGCGTTCTATCTGGCGGGTTTTTCGTGGTTGGTGGCGGGTCTCGCAGGCTGCCGTGCGTGGCTGGCCCGTGAACCCCAGGCCGATGGGGTGCTCGATGCGCGGAGGCTCGCGCGACGCAACCTCGCCGCGCGCCGCGCGCGCAGCCTCACCGTCGTTGGCCTGATTGCGACGGCAGTGTTCATGGTGCTTTCGGTGGCGTCGTTTCGGAAACATGTCGGCGCCGACTGGCTCGTGCGCGCGAGCGGCACGGGCGGTTTCGCATTCTGGATCGAGACGACGGTGCCGCAGAATCATGCGCGCGACGGCCGGGCGTCGGGTTTCGAATTGTTTGGCAAGCATGCCGTCGATCTCGGGACGGTGATCCCGGTTCGCGTTGGGCCGGGCGACAACGTGAATTGCTTCAATCTCAACACGACGATGCAGCCGCGGCTGCTGGCGCTGGAGACCGCGGCGCTGGCCGAGCGCGGCGCGTTCCGGACCAAGGAAGCGGGCTGGGCCAACCTGCGGGCCCCGGACGCCGACGGTGCGATCCCCGCGCTCGTCGATGAAAACACCCTGCTCTGGGCGTTGAAGCGCAAGGTCGGCGACACGCTCGCCTACACGGACGAAACGGGCGGGGCCTTCGCCGTGCGCATCGTTGGCACGCTGCCCGACTCGATTTTTCAGGGCCATCTGATCGTGGATGAGGCGCTGTTCCTGAAAAAATTTCCGTCGAGTGGCGGCTACGCGCTCTTCCTGGCCGATGCGAAGAATCCCGGCGGCGATCTCACGGCGCTGCGGGACCGGCTGACAGCCTCAGCCGCGGATGCGGGGGGCAAGGTCGAGCTCACGCGCGACGTGCTCGCCGCCTTCCACCAGATCGAGAACACCTACATCGCCATCTTCACGGCCCTCGGCACGCTGGGCGTGGTGCTGGGCAGCCTCGGGCTGGCGGTGGTCGTCGCACGCAATCTGCGCGAGCGGCGCGGGGAGTTTGCCGTGATGTCCGCCATCGGCCTGCCGCGCGCCGTGCTGGGGCGGATGGTATTTCACGAGTTCGCCACGCTCGTCGTCTGGGGCCTCGCGATTGGCGCGGTGTCGTCGGTCGTCGCGATTGCGCCGAGTCTCGCGGCCCTCCCGGCGGCGGGCACGCTGGCGGCGGTGGGCGCGATGCTGCTGGGCATCGCGTTGCTCAACCTCGCGTGCGGCTGGGTGGTGTTCCAGCGCGCGACAGGGGAACTGCGGCCGAGTGTCGCGCTGGCGGCGGGGTAGGCGCGCGCGGGGCCTATTCCTCCTTCATGTCTTCGGGCTTGGGCTCGGGGAGGAACTGCGTGAGAATCGCCCCCACGAGTGCGTAGGCCCCGGCGACGCAGGCACCGACGAGCGCGACGCGCGCCGGATCGGGTTTGTCGGAGGCGGAGAACGTGAGGGTAATCCACGCGGCGGCGGTGCCGAGCACGCGGCCGCCGATGTTGGCGGCGAAGCTCTCGCCCGTGCCGCGGAGGTGGACGGGGAAGACGAGCGGGATGTAATTTCCCCAGAAACTGAATTGCGCGACGGTCAGCACACCGGCGACGAAGATGCCCGCCTTGATTAGCCCGAGGCTGCTGGCGTCGTCGAGCTGCCCGCTGATCCACCAGAAGAGCAAGGGCACGAATATCAGCGACGGAATCTGGAAGACGCGGAACAACGTGCGCCGGCTCAGGATCACCACCGCGAGGACGGCGAGCAGAAAGCGGCCGACGAGCCCGCCGACTTCCTGCCACATCGTGACGCCTGCGACGGTCTGATCGCTGGCGTTGGCGGCGGCCTGGCGCATCTCGCGCTGGGCGACGGCCTCGGGCTTCTGGGCCGCCTTGGCGGCGGCCATGGCTTCGGCGCCCTTTTCCTTGGCAATGGCCCGCACTGCGACGTGGCCGGACTCGGACGGGGTGCCGACGCGCTGGGCGCCGATGATCTGGGGGAGCTGCTGGATCGCGCCGAAGGCGATGCCGTAGCTGCCAGCGAAGAGAATCGTGGTGATGATTGTGGTCTTGCGCAGCTCGGGCGAGAAGAGCGCCGCGATGCTCGGACGCCGCAGCGTGCCGGCCTCGCGCTTCTTTTGCCACGCGGGAGACTCGGGGAGGAAGGGCCGGATGAGAATCAGCGGCAGCGCGGGGAGCACGCCCGAGATGAGGGTGTAGCGCCACGCTTCGTGGCCGTTGTGAATGGCCGGCAGATCGAACGCCCATTTGGCGGCGAGGATGTTGGCGCCCGCGACCATCAGGCCGCCGAAGGACGAGAACGCCTGGGTGTAGCCCAGGACTTTTTCGCGCTGCTTCGGCTCGGTGAAAATCTCGGCGAGCCACGCGACAGCCGCGACGAACTCAACGCAGACACCGATGAACACGAGACAGCGGAAAAACAGCAGCTGGGGCAGCGTGGTGGCAAAGCCCGCCGCGCAGGCCGCAAAGGCGTAAAGCAAAATGGAGTAGGTCAGCACCCGGCGCCGGCCGAACAGGTCTGTCATGTAGCCGCCGAGCAGGCCGAAGATACCACCGGCAATGGCCGGCACGAAGAAGAGCATCCGGGCCCAGCGCACATACTCCTCGCCGCCGGGCGACCACAGCGCCGCGGCTTTCGCCCGCTCCATGCCGCCGGTCACGAGCGCCTCCACCAGCGGGGCACTCAAGGCCGCGAGCGCGGGCTTGATGATGAGCGGCAGCATCAGCAGCTCATAGATGTCGAAGGCAAAGCCGATCGCGGCGATGATGCAGATGAGCCAGGAAGTGCGCGACATGGTCGGCGAGGCAGGGGAGGGGGCGGAACTCATGCGGGGGGAGCGTGCCGGGGACAGACGCACGGACTCAAGCGGCGATTCGCATTTTCTCTGGAAACAACGTTGCCGTGGTTTGGGCAACTTCTTGGACGCAGGGGCGTCCTGCCCGGCAACCCACGCCGTTCCTCCCATGACCCACCGCTTTGCCTTCATCACCCTTGCTTGCAGTCTGCTCTTTTTCGCCGGCCGCGGTTCCGCAGCGACCGGCGCGTCATCCTGGCCCGAGTGGCGCGGGGTGAGTGGAGCCGGCATCGCACCCGGGGCCCAGCCGCCGCTCGTTTGGAGCGAAGAGAAGAACGTGCGCTGGAAGGCCAAGGTGCCTGGCTACGGTTTTTCCACCCCCATCGTGTGGCGCGATCGCATCTTTCTCCTCGCCGCGATCGAGACCACGGAGGAGCGGGCTCCGGCTGAGGCCGAGGCGGCTCCCCAGGGCGGCCCGCCCGGTGGTGGCGATGGGCGCGGCAAAGCCGGGAAGGGCAAAGGCGGTTTCGGCGGCGGCACGCGCCCGACCAAGGTTCACGAGTTTGTCGTCCTCGCGCTCGACCGGAAGACCGGCAGCGTGGTGTGGCAGAAGACCGCGCGCCGCGAGGTGCCGCACGAGGGGCGCCATGCGACCAACTCGTTTGCCTCCGGTTCGCCGGTCACCGACGGCGAGCGGCTCTATGCCTCGTTCGGTTCGCGCGGCCTCTTCTGCTACGATCTCGACGGAAAACTGATTTGGGAAAAAGACCTCGGCGACATGCGCACGCGCAACGGCTTTGGCGAAGGGGCCTCGCCCGCACTCGCCGGCAACCACCTCATCGTGCCGTGGGATCAGGAAGGCGGCTCCTTCGTCGTCGCCCTCGACAAGCGCACCGGAGCCGAGGTCTGGCGCAAGAGTCGCGATGAGCGCACCACCTGGACCACGCCGCTCATCGTCGAGACCGGCGGCCGGACCCAGGCCGTCATCGCCGCGACCAATCTTACGCGCAGCTACGACACCGCGACCGGCGAGCTCGTCTGGGAAGCAGCTGGCCAGACCGTGAACGTAATTCCCACGCCCGTGACCGGGCATGGCTTCGTCTACGTGACGAGCGGCTTCCAGGGCTCGTCCCTTCAGGCGATCAAGCTGACCGCGCGCGGTGACATCACGGGCACCGATCAAATCGCGTGGCACGTGCGCAAGAGCACCCCCTACGTGCCGTCCCCCGTGCTCTCGGGCGATCGGATTTATTTCAGCAAGAGCAACGACGCCTACCTTTCCTGCGTGAACGCGCTGACCGGCGAATTCCATTTCCAGGACCAGCCGATCGAAGGCATGCGCGGCATCTACGCTTCGCCGGTGGCGGCCAACGGGCACCTCTACGTCGTCGGCCGCTTCGGGCAGACCGCGGTGCTGAAGGACGCGGCGAAGTTCGAGATCGTCGCGACCAACAAGCTCAACGACAATTTCGACGCCTCACCGGTGGCCGTGGACCGGGAACTCTTCCTGCGCGGGCACGAGCACCTCTACTGCATCGCTGAAGGTTGAGTGGGGGGCGGTGTTTTCCGTCCTTGACCGAGCGCAGGGCGGAAGCACGTTGTCCGACTGCGCTTTTTGCCTGATGGTGTAATGGTAGCACAGGCGACTTTGACTCGCCTAGTCATGGTTCGAATCCATGTCGGGCAGCCAGTGACTGGCGTGGGTGCGAACTGCGGTGCAGCAAATCGGGAACGAGCGGATGACCGTGGGTTGCGAATGCCCCCAAGGATGGTCAAATTTTCGAGTTCCCCGGGCGCGCATTTGACTCGGCCGAATCAGAACTGCCGTCCTTGCGCCACCCAATAGTGCCAGTCCGCGATGGCTTCCGCCGTCCCCTCGTTTACTTCGACGCCTCTGAGCTGTGTCAAGGGCACGCCGAGGGTCCGCCCCTGCCATTCGATCTCCACCTGCATCTCGCCCAGCGAATCCGCCGCCTCATGGTCATCGAGCATGGCGGTGACGGTCACACGCTCGCCGATTTTCAACGGCGACCCCCGTCGCTCGCGGATACATTCCGCCACAAATGGACACGAGAGCTTGCTGTCGAGATAGCACCACCAACCCGACCACGCTTCGCTCTCATTGTAGCAATCGACGACAATCTCCATGGTGATGCGTTCTTCCCGTTCGTCGTTTCGCTTCGGTATGGGCATGGCAGTTTTGATGAGGCTATTTCGTGCGCCCGGACTCAGCTGGGTTGTCTCCGAACCATGGTGCAGCTTCGCTCTGCGGCATCTCGACCACATACCCAAGTTCACTGTAGCCGGCGAGTCGTCGTCGAAACATCGCACTCGTGATGGCGTGGTTGTGGTCGAGATAGTCAAAGATCATCGCAGCGCCTTTGGCTTCATGCCGCCGATGAAGCCGGCCGGCGTATTGCACGAGCCGCCCCTTAAACGAAAGTGGCATCGCTAACACCAAAGTATCCAAACGCGGAAGGTCGAACCCCTCGCCGATCAGCGACGCCGTTGCGAACAGCACGAACGGTTTCTGCTCATTGTAGTGCTCGCCGATCTGCCGCAGCACTTCGTTCCGGGACTTCTTTCCCAGCTGCCCGTCCAGTCGATGACACGTGACGCCGGTGGCCTGCGCGATGAACGCCGCTTGCAGCCGTTCCAAGTAGACCTTGCGGTCCGCCAGAACGAGCGGCGAACGCCCCGACGCCGCGCACGTCAACAGATCGGCGACGATCACGTTCATCCGGCTTTCATCCTGCACCAACGCCTCCCACACCACGTGGATCGGTGGTCGCGGCCCAGCATCGGGTGGCAGAGTCACGGTGGTGTGGCGAACTTTGACCGTCCGCACTTCATCAGTCGGAGCATCGACCATCGTGTGCCGGATCGGTCCGCATTGGGCGAAGAGCAATTTCTACAGCCGATCCTTACGTTTCGGCGTCGCCGTGAGTCCGTAAACCCGCCGGCCGGGGCAGGCCTTCACCACCATCTCGAAAGACGCGGCGGGCACATGATGGCATTCGTCGACGATGACCACTCCGTAGCCGGCCAGTGCTGCCGCGATATTTTCCACACGAATCAGCGACGGCAGCATGGCAATGTCGAATCGTTCGGTGAGCCGCGGGGTAGGCCCGCGCCAGAGACCGATCTCCTTTCGTTTCAATCCGAGAAATTGCATGGCCGTCTCCCGCCACTGCTCCACCAGCACCGCGCGATGCACCAGCACGAGCGCCGAGGTGCGGGCTCGTGCGATCAACGCGCAGCCCATGACCGTCTTTCCCGCACCCGGCGGAGCGCACAACACACCGTTGTCTTCCGCGAGCATTTTGCGCACCGCCTTCTGCTGACCTTCCCGCAACTCACCCTGGAATTTCCACGGCACGCGAGTTCCGGCCTCTCGCGCATCCTGCACGACGACCGTGGCACCAGCCGTCTCCAACAGTGAAAGGCTCTGGTCCAACACCCCGCGCGGTAGCACGAGCCGGTCGGCGTGCCACTCGCCAGCGAAGAGAAATCGCGGCGTATCAAACGTAGCGAACCGCAGTCGCAGTTTCTCGTGAAAGACCGGATTGGGAAACGTCGCGAGCCTCCGTAACGCTGCCAGCACCGGTATTGGCAGTGATCGGGGCACATGAATATGCGCATCGAGCCGCACCGTCACTTCGCCCGAGATCATTCCACTGCGAATTTGCGGATGCGACAGCTCCAGCACCATCGCGTCGTTTTGCAGAGCGAAGTCCTGCTGGTGCTCGGATGCTTCTGCGGCTTGAACCGGTGACGCCAACGGTCTGACGGGCGCAACTCTGGCGAGCGTTCGGTCCAAGCTTTCACGACTCAGTCGGGGGAGTCCTGCTAGATACGACCATTGGTCCTCGAAAGCCACCATTCGAGGGTCCACGAAAAGCGTGTTGCCATTCTGCCGCGGAGCCTTTGCCAGAGGTAGCGCGATCAGATTTCCGAAGCCGCCGACCGGCAAGGCATCTTGATTGGGAAACAGTCGATCATACGCGCCCAGCCCCAAGGTCGGCCGCAAAGCTGAGGCTTTCGCCACCAGAATCGTTCCCAGCTTCCGCGCCATGGCGGCAGGCACGGGCTCGGCGAAAAAGATCCAAGCATGCGCGCCGTTGCCCGACCGGGATCGCTCGATTGCGACCGCGATTCCGACCCGCTCGGCCGCCTCGCGGTAGGCCAGCACGTCATCGCGCCAACCTTCCCCATCAAAGTCGGCCGCGAGAAACCGGCAGGTATCGTCAGTGCCGATGGCATACACGCCGAGTGTCTGCTCACCTCGCAGGTGGGATTCTACGGCTCGCTCGTCGAGCGGAGGAAACCGTTGATGTGGACAGTCCGAGCATTTCACCTTCGGCTTCCGGCAGATACCACTTTGCCGATTCGCGAAACTGTCGTTGTCACACGCCGGCGAATAGCCGCTCTTTCCCGCTTTGTTATTCTCCCATCGTTTAGGATAGACCGAACGCCGGGTGCCAAACAGATCCAGAAAAAGGGCGACCTTTTCTGCCGGCGTGCGAGGGATTTGAATCGCAGAAGCAGGCGTCGCGCCGAGGTGGAGTTGTCTGTCGGCTTCCAAGTTCGCGAGTTCGTCCTCAATTTTCACGACCTCGGTCGTGAGCGCCGCCAGTTTTTGGCGGAGATCGTTCAGTCGTTGTTGCCGCTGCGATGGGTCCATTATCCGCGGCTTTTCCGATGAGGCGTCGAGGGAGGTTCCGGGACCAAGCGGGCCGGCTCATCCAGAATGTCGAGAATCGCACGGGCGCAAAAAACGCGGTCGCGCTGGCCTTCGCCCACCTTGGCTAAAACACCACCGGCTTCCAATGCGATGATGGCACGCATCACGGTGTTGTAGGCCACGCCCAACCGGCGCTCGGTCTCACGCGGGGTGAGGAAGGGATTGGCCCCGATGAGGTCGATGAGTTGCAGCGGAACCTTCGAGCCGCCCCCCGCGAAGTCTTCTCGCCAAGTGGCCAGCTGCTGGTTGATCCGTTCCGCGCGACTCAGGGCATCTTCCGACTGACGAGCCACGCCGTTGAGGAAGTATTCGATCCAACCTGTCCAATCGCCCCGCTCCGTGATCCCGCGCAGACCTTCATAATAGTCCTTTCTCGTCGCTTCAAAAAAGGCCGACAGATACAGGAGCGGATCGGGCAGCACGTCGCGCGCACACAGGGAAAGGGTGATGAGCAATCGTCCGACGCGACCGTTGCCATCAATGAACGGGTGAATGGCTTCGAACTGGTAGTGCATCAAGGCGGCATGCACGAGCGGAGGAATCGTTTCATCGTGCAAGAAATCCTCCCAGTGGCCGAGGTGCTCCAGGAGATCGTCAGGCGGGGGCGGCACGTAGGACGCATCCGCAAGCGTGCAACCTGGACGGCCGATCCAATTCTGGGTCCGGCGAAATTCTCCGGGCGTCGCATGGTCACCCCGGACTCCAGTCATTAGTTTCTGGTGCAGCTCGCGAACCAGGCGGAGCGAAAGCGGCAGCGTCTTCAGTCGTTTCATGCCGTGCTCCAAAGCCGCGACGTAATTGCCCACTTCGCGCAATTCTTCCGGGCTGCGTTCGGGAATCGCTCCGGCCTCCGCGGCCAGCAATTCGCCCAATGTAGCTTGCGTGCCCTCGATCCGGCTGGAGTAAACGGCTTCGCGACAGACGAACGGTCGTATGAGCAAATGAGGATTAGGGAGTCGTCGTCCTTCACCCGCGAGACGTCCCAGCAAGCGATCCGCCTGCGAAAGGACGCGGACCAATTGCGGCGTCCATGCAATGGCCGGTGGTAGCGGAGAGGGCCGGAAGGCTCGGTAGCCCGCCAAGGTTTTGATCCAGCGTCCCGCCGGCGCGGGCGCGGGGCTTGTTTTCATGGGTGGAAACAAGCAGGCGACTTATTTCCATCAACATCTAAATAGGGAAATAAGCGAGCATCTCGTTTCCATCGATTCCGCCACAGGGTGGACTGAGATTTTCGCTAGCTCCGGAGACCGTTCGAGGTCCGTAACGGCCGTGGCGGCTTCATCAACCCTCTGCTAAGTCCTGTGACGTCCCCAAGCGTTTGATTCGCCTCAAAAGTTCTCGATTTTATCCCCGCCGGGCAGCCAGCGCGAATGCGATGCGACGCGAACGCCGCGACCACTTGGCGGCGTGAGATCGTCTGGCAATAACTCTTTCACTGTCAGGCTTGAGAAAAGCAAAGTGCCTCGCATCACTCTTTCACGCCGTCTGCGTCTTCCCCGCCGGCTTTGCCTCCCCGAATGAATTTTCTCCGCCGCTTCCCTTCGCGTCTGGTCGCGCTGCTGGCGATGCTTTCGGTTTCGGTCGCCACTGCGCAAGGCGCGGAGGTCGCCGAGGCCCAGCGCGCCCTCCTCGCCGGCAACCATGCCGCCGTCATCAAGCTTGCCCAAGGTGAGATCGGCGACGGCCCCGGCCAGACCGAGTGGTCGATGCTGCTCGCGCGCGCCCTGCTTGAGGTCGGCCGCTATCCCGAGGCGGACACGGTGATGAAGGCCGCGCTCCTGCGCGACACCCGCAGCATCCGCCTGCGCTGGCAGGCGCGTGAGGTGGCCCTGGCCAATGGGCGGCCCGAGGAGGCGGCGCGGTTCGTCAAAGACATCATCGCCGCGGTGCGCGACAGCGGGTGGCAATACCGTGCGCCGGCGGATTTCCTGGTGTTCGGCCGCGCCGCGCTGCTCGTGCCCGGCTACGACCCCAAGGACGTGCTCGAAAAAGTCTTCGCGACCGTGCAGAAGGCCGACCCCAAGCTCCGCGAGGTCTATCGCGCGCGGGGCGAACTCGCGCTGGAAAAGCACGACTATGCGCTCGCGGCCAAGGCTTTTGAGGAGGGCCTGAAGCAGTTGCCCGAGGATCCGGATTTGCTCAGTGGCCGCGGTCGCGCCTACGCCGGTGGTGATCGGTCGGTGGCGATCGCGTCGCTCCAGGCGGCGCTCAAGGTCAATGCGCGCCACGTGCCGACGCTGCTCCAGTTTGTCAGCCATCACATCGATTCCGAATCCTACGCCGAGGCCGGCAAGGTCCTCGACGAGATCATCGCGGTGAATCCCGTGCAACCCGACGCCTGGGCCTATCGCGCGGTGATCGCGCACCTGAAGAACGATCCCGAAGGGGAGGCCTTCGCGCGCGATCGGGCGCTCAGCTCCTGGCCGCGCAATCCGCGGGTCGATCATCTCATCGGCGAGAAGCTCTCCGCCAAATACCGGTTTGCCGAGGGTGCCGCCTACCAGCGCCGCGCCCGCGAGGCTGATCCTTCCTACCTGCCGGCCATGGCCCAGCTCGCCAGCGATCTGCTCCGGCTCGGCGAGGATAAGGAGGGCTGGGCGCTCGCCCAGGCCGTGCACGATCGGGACGAGTATGATGTCGAAGCCTTCAACCTCGTGACGCTCCAGGACACGATGAAGAAGTATGCCGCGATGCAGACCGAGGATTTCGTCATCCGCATGGCCGCGCCCGAGGTCGCAATCTATGGTCCGCGCGTGCTCGCCCTGCTGCGCCGCGCCAAGGATGTGCTCGTCACGAAATACGGCGCCGAACTCGCCAAGCCCACCTACATCGAGATTTTCGCGGACCAGCGCGACTTTGCCGTGCGCACCTTCGGGCTGCCCGACGTGTCGGGGTTCCTCGGCGTGTGTTTCGGGCGAGTCGTCACCGCCAACAGCCCGGCGACCGCCAGCTCGCCCACGAATTGGGAGTCCGTCCTGTGGCACGAGTTCTGCCATGTCGTGACGCTGCAAATGACGAAGAATAAAATGCCGCGCTGGCTGAGCGAAGGCATCTCCGTTTACGAGGAATGGCAGGCCGATCCATCATGGGGCATGCGGCTGGACGCGAAATACCGGGAGATGCTCGCCGGCGACGATCTGGTGCCGGTGAGCCGCCTGAGCGCGGCCTTCCTCGCGCCCAAGACGGCGCGCCACCTGCAGTTTGCCTACCTGCAATCGGCGCTGGTCGTGGAGTTCATCGTGGGGCGCTTCGGCCTCGAAAAAATCCGCGGCATCCTCGCCGATCTGCGCACCGGGATGGAAATCAACGTCGCCCTCGCCAAGCACACCATCCCGATGCCGGAGCTGGAGAAGGACTTTGCGGCCTACGCGCGGGAGCGCGCCGAGA
Source organism: Opitutaceae bacterium (assembly GCA_030693515.1). Lineage (GTDB taxonomy): Bacteria > Verrucomicrobiota > Verrucomicrobiia > Opitutales > Opitutaceae > ER46. Next base: position 38,805 of record JAUYAK010000005.1, on the reverse strand, counting down.
AGCTCGCCCCGGGCCTCGATTGGACGCGCATCGACCCCGAACTGCTCGCGCCCGGGGCCGACGCCAAGCTGGCCGAGTGGGGCCGGAAACACCCCGACAACTATTGGTTCCTGCGCCACGAGGCGCAGCGTGCGATGGAGAAGCAGAACTGGGCCGACGCCCGAGGCCCGCTTGAGCGCCTGATCGAGCTTTATCCGCGGCAGAAGGGCGGCGATTCCGCTTTCCGCGCGCTCGTCTCGGCGCTCAAGGCGCTGGGCGACACGGTGGGCGAGCGCCGCGTGCTCGAGGCGTGGGCCGCCGCCGACGACGAGGCGCCCGAGGCCTACGCCCGCCTTATGGAACTGGCGGCGGCCGAGCAGGACTGGGCGACCGTGCGGCGAAACTCTGAGCGCTACCTGGCCGTCAACCCGCTCGTGCCCGCGCCCTACCGCTATCTCGCCCAAGCCGCCGCTGGCAGTGGCGACGACTCGGCGGCCGTGGTCGCCTGGCGCACGCTCCTCCAGCTTGATGTGCCGGAGCGCGCCGATGGCCATTTCCAACTCGCGAGCCTGCTGCACAAGCGCGGCGATGACGGCGAGGCCCGCCACCATGTCCTGCTCGCGCTCGAGGACACGCCGCGCTACCGCGCCGCTCTCCGGCTCCTCCTCGACCTCGAACGCGCGCGCACCCAGGCCCCGCTGGAGGCGGTGCCGGTCCCGCTCAAGCAGCCATGAAGCGACTCGCCCTTTTCGTCGCGTTTGCGGTGCTTTGCTCCGGCCTCCTCCTGGCTCAGCGACGTTTCGGCCGTTCCTTTACCGAGGGCGGCGTGAACGCGGACACCGTGCGCACTCCGCGGGAAATACCGACTAACAGCACCGGCACACCCACGTGGGAAAATACCCGCGGCTTCGAGAAGGATGTCTTCACCTTCACCCGGGCCCGCTACAACAGCGGCGGCGGCTACTACCGCATGCGCGGCCCGGGCTGGACGACGGACACGCCGGACAGCGATCTCAACCTCTCATATCGCTTGCAGCAGATGACCTCGATCCGCACCAACCCGGACGGGCGTTTCATCAACCTCACCGATGACGACCTCGGTTCGTTTCCTTGGATTTACATTGTCGAGCCCGGCAGCCTCTCGTTCAGCGACGCGGAGGTCGTGGCGCTGCGAAAATACCTCCTCAACGGCGGCTTCCTCATGTTCGACGACTTCTGGGGTGACTCGGCTTGGAGAAATGTGGAGCGCGAGATGAAGCGCGTCTTTCCTGATCGTTCGTTCGGGGAACTGTCGCTCGATCATCCGGTTTACCACTGCGTCTTCGAAATCAAGAGCAAGGGCCAGGTGCCCAACGTCCGCACCGGCGAGGAGAGCCAGCATACGGGGGTCACCTGGGAAAACCACGACGGCGACACGCGCACCGTCCATCATCGCGCCATTCACGACGACAAGGGCCGCATGATGGTCTTTGCCGCGCACAACACCGACAACGGCGACGGGTGGGAGCGCGAGGGCGAGTATGAATACTACTTCAAGAACTTCTCCGAGAAGATCGCGTATCCCCTCGGCATCAACGTCATCTTCTACGCGATGACCCACTGACCATGATCTGCCGCGTTCACCTCCTCTTCGCCGGGCTCTGTGCCGCGCTCGTGGCGCAGCCGGTGCGTCCGCCGCGGGGCGGCAGCGGCGGACCTCCGCCCGGCTGGGGCGGCTGGGGCAACGAAAACGATCTCGGCGGCTCGCTCGTGCGCACCGAGGGCAGCGGCGTGATCGACGAGGATCAGGTCAAGACGGCCCGCGAAGTCGCCTCGCACAGCACCGGCACGCCGATGTGGGAAAATCCGCGCGGCTTCGAGAAGGACGTGTTCACCTTTGCCCGGGCGATTTTCAAGGTCGGCCCCAACCTCGCGCCCGGCTACGGTCGCGGCCGGCGGCTCGGCTGGTGGGTCGATTTCCCCGACGCCGATCTCAATCTCTCCTATCGCCTCCAGCAAATGACCTCGATGCGCACGGACCCCGAGGGCCGGGTGCTCAAGCTCAACAATCCCGACCTGCACAACTACCCGTTTCTCCTCATGGAGCATCCCGGCTACATGCTCCTCAAGGAGCCGGAAGTCGCGGGGCTGCGCAAATACCTCCTCGCCGGCGGGGTCCTCGCCGTGATCGATTTCTGGAATAGCACCGAGTGGGCTGGCTTCGCCGCGCAGATGAAGAAAGTGCTCCCCGAGCGCGAATGGACCGAGCTCACCTTCGATCATCCGCTCTTCCACTGCGTCTTCGATTTGAAGGGGCCCATGCAGCGAATCCAGGTTCCGACCATGCAGTTTTGGAAACGCGACCACGATCCCAACGACCCGGATTCCCCCATCCAGATCGACCGGGGCGAGGGCTCGCAAAAGGTCAGCGTGCGCACGCTCAACGACGACAAGGGCCGCATCATGGCCATCGCCTTTCACAACACCGACATCACCGACGGCTGGGAGCGCGAGGGCGAACAGCCCGACTACTTCGCCGTCTTCTCCGAGCGCGTCTCCTATCCGATCGGCGTGAACCTGATCTTTTATCTGATGACGCACTGATGACTAAGCGACCAACGGACCATGGACCAAGTGACCAAAGGACCACAAACCTTCGGCTCCGTCCCGCGTCCTCCCATCTTTTGGTCCCTTCGTCTTTTGATCCCTTAGTCCCTCTCTCATGAGCATCGCCCCCACCACCGCCACCCCGCCCCCGATTCCACCCGCGAGTCCTTTCGAGGCCGAGCGCGCCGCCGCCGAGCGTCTCATCGCCGGCCGCGCCCGCATCGAGGCCGAGCTCGGCAAGGTGATCATCGGCCAGAAGGACGTGATCGAACAGATCCTGATCGCGCTGCTCGCGGGCGGCCACTGCCTGATCACGGGCGCGCCCGGTCTCGCGAAGACCCTGCTCGTGAAATCCATCGCGCAGATCTTCCACCTGAAGTTCCAGCGCATCCAGTTCACGCCCGACCTCATGCCGGCCGATATCACCGGCACGGAGATTCTCCAGGACACGCCGGAGGGCGGACGCCAGCTCACCTTTGTTCGCGGCCCCGTGTTCGCCAACATGCTCCTCGCCGACGAAATCAACCGCACGCCGCCGAAGACGCAGGCGGCCTTGCTTGAGGCGATGCAGGAGCACCAGGTGACGGCGTCGGGCGTGCGCCATCCGCTCGAGGAGCCCTTCTTCGTCCTCGCCACGCAGAATCCAATCGAGATGGAGGGCACCTATCCGCTCCCGGAGGCGCAGCTCGATCGCTTTATGTTCAACGTCGTGATCGACTACCTGCCGATCGACGACGAGGTGAAGGTCGTCGCGCAGACGACCGCGGGCCGGCCCGCAGCCATCGAGGCGCTGTTCACCGGCGAGGATGTGCAGTCCTTCCATGATCTCGTGCGCAAGGTGCCCGTCGCCGAGGAGATGGTGCGCTATGCGGTGCAGCTCGTGGCGTCATCCCGCCCGCATCAGCCCGGGGTGCCGGACTTCGTCAACGAGTGGGTGAGCTGGGGCGCGGGCACGCGCGCCGGGCAGTTCATCATCCTCGGGGCCAAGGCCCGCGCGCTCCTGCGCGGCCGCGCCCACGTGACGATCGAGGACATCCAGGCGCTCGCCGTCCCGGTGCTACGGCATCGCATCCTCCTCAACTACCGCGCCGAGGCCGAAGGCACCAAGGTCGACGACGTGATCAAGCGGCTCGTGGCCGGCGCCACGGTGCCGGTGAAGACCGCCTAGTTTTTCGCCCCCATGGCCGCCACCTCCAATCCCGCCCTCGCTGCGGCGAAGCTCATCGACCCGCAGGCGTTGATGATGATTCGCAGCCTTGAGCTGCGGGCGCGGGCGGTCGTGGAGGGTTTTTGGAGCGGCCTGCACCGGAGCCCCTACCACGGCTTCTCGGTCGAGTTTTCCGAATACCGGCAATACAGCCCCGGCGATGATCCGCGCTACCTCGACTGGCGGGTCTATGCGCGGAGCGACCGCTACTTCATCAAAAAATACGAGGACGAGACCAACCTCCGCGTCCACCTCGTCGCCGACCTCAGCCGCTCGATGGACTACGGCTCGCGCGGCATCACCAAGGCCGCCTATGCGGCCACGCTCGCGGCCACGCTGGCCTACTTCCTCCACCTGCAAGGCGACGCGGTGGGCCTGATGACCTTCGACGAGCAGGTGCGCGAGTATCTGCCGGCGCGCCACCGCCTCGGCCACCTGCGCCAGCTCATGCTCGCGCTGGAGAAACCCGCGGGCGGCCACGCCACCGATCTGGTGACGCCGCTGGAGCGCATCGCCGGGCTCATCCGCAAACGAGCGCTCGTCGGGCTCATCTCGGATTTTCTCGCGCCGCTGGACAAACTGGAGCGCAGCCTCGTCGCGCTCGCGGCCGGCGGTCACGAGCTCAGCGTGTTTCACCTCGTCGATCCGGCGGAACTCAACCTCGGCCTCGACGCTCCCGCGCTGTTCGAGGATGTCGAGACCGCGCGCACCGTTTACATCGATCCGGCGGCGGCGCGCGACGGCTACATGAAGCGCTTCCGCGCCCACGGCGAAGCCCTGCAAGCCATCTGCCGCAAGCTCGGCGTGAGCTACCACCAGATCTCCACGGCGCAGCCGCTCGAAATTGCGCTGTTTGAATTCCTGCAGGCACGGATGCGGCGCGGGCGGGTCGTGCGCCGCGCGAACAGCGCCGCGAAAGGAGCCGCCGTATGAACTTCCTCACGCCGCTCTTCCTCCTCGGCGGTCTCGCGCTCGCCGCGCCGATCATCTACCACCTCGTGCGGCGCACGACGCGTGAGCGCACGGCCTTCAGCTCGCTGATGTTCCTGCAGCCGAGCCCGCCGCGTATCGCGAAGCGCCAGCGGCTTGAGCACTGGTTGCTGCTCCTCCTGCGCTGTCTCGCGCTTGCGCTCCTCGCGCTCGGCTTTGCGCGCCCCTTCTTCACGCAGTCGCCGGTCAATGATCCGACGGCGGCGCAACCGCGGCGCACCGTCGTGCTCGTGGACACCAGCGCCAGCATGCGCCGCGAGGGCGTGTGGGCCACCGCGCGCGCCCGGGCCGAGGCGGTCCTGCGCCGCGCCGCGCCCGTCGATCACGTGGCGATCATTTCTTTCGATCAGAAGGCGACGACACTGGTGTCGTTTGAGGATTGGAACCGCGCCGCGCCCGCCGAGCGGATCGCCTTGGCCGTCGGCCGGCTGGCGGCGCTTTCGCCCTCGTGGGCCGGCACCCACCTGGGCAACGCGCTCGTCACCGCCGCCGAAGCCCTCGCCGAGGGCGAGGATGGCAAAAACGCCGTCGGTCCCCGGGGCATCGTGCTCATCAGCGACCTTCAGGCGGGTAGCCGGCTGGACGCGTTGCAGGCCTACGAATGGCCGAAGGGCGTGGAACTCACGCTCGAACCGGTGAAGGCCCGCCAGGCCACCAATGCCGGCGTGCAGATCGTCGCCGGCGGGCCGGACTCGACGCGCGCGGCGGATGCGCCGGTGCGCGTGCGCGTGACCAACGCCGCCGATTCCACGCGCGAGCAGTTCAAGCTCGGCTGGGCGCGCTCGGCCGCCACCGGAGGTGCCCCTGAATTTATCGTGCCCGCGCTGGATGCGTATGTGCCGCCGGGGCAGAGCCGGGTGTTTGCCGTGCCGGTGCCGAAAGGCGTCGCCGGTCTGGAGCAAATCTCCCTCACGGGCGACGACGAGGCCTTCGACAACACCACCTACGTCATCCCGCCCACGCAGCAGCGCACCAACGTCCTCTGGATCGGCGGCGACGTGGCGGAGGATCCGGCGCAGCCGCTCTTTTTCCTGCGCCGCGCGTTTGCCGAGACGCCGCGCGTGGCCGTGCAGGTGACGGCGGTCGCGCCGGGTGGCCCGCTTTCACCGGCTGATGTGGCGGCCGCGAGCCTCATCTTTGTGAGCGAAGCCCTTTCACCCGCGGCCGCCGCGGCCCTGCGCGAACAGGCGCAGGCGGGAAAGACCATCATCGTCGTGGCGCGGAATCCCGGCATCGGGCCGACGCTTGGCGCGTTGCTCGGGCGCGAGCCCGTGCCGGTCGAGGAGGGCCGCGCGGGCAGCTACGCGATGTTCTCGGAGATCGATTTTCAGCACCCGCTCTTCGCGGCGTTTGCCGACCCGCGGTTCAGCGACTTCACCAAGATCCGGTTCTGGAAATTCCGGAAGCTCGACCTGAGCGGCGTCGCGGGCGCGCGCACGGTCGCCAAGTTCGACCACGGCGATCCGGCGGTGGCCGAGGTCCCGGTCGGCCGCGGGCGTATCTACGCGTTCGCGAGCGGCTGGCAGCCGGACGACAGCCAGCTCGCTGTGTCGTCGAAATTTGTGCCGCTCATGTGGTCGCTCCTGGAGCAGGCGGGTGGGGTGGCGAATTTTGCGACGCAGCACGTCGTGGGCGACCGTGTGGCCCTGTCGGCCGACAGCGGGACGACGGCCGTGCGCGGCCCGGCAGGCGCAGCGGTGACACTGGCGGCGGGCGCGGCGGAGTTTGCCGCGACCGGGCAGCCGGGCATCTACGAGCTGACAGGCGGCCTTCGCCCGCAACGTTTCGCCGTGAACCTTGATGCCAACGAGAGTCGCACCGCGCCCCTCGGGCCGGATGAGCTGGAGCAACTCGGGGTGCCCGTGGCCAAGGGCAGGGTGGAGGCGACGGTGCCGGCTGAGAAGAAGGCGCTGCTGCAAGGCATCGAGGCGGAGAGCCGTCAGAAACTTTGGCGTTGGTTTATCGTGGCGACGCTTGCCGTCCTGCTGATCGAGTCGGTCCTTGCGGGCCGCACCGCCCGGCGCGCCGCCCTCGCAACCGAAGGAGCAAATCCATGAAAGAAGACTTCCTGAAATCCCGTCTGCTGCGAGTCGCCAAGCGGTTCCGCTGGGTCGCCCTGTGGCGCGCGCTCACCGTGTGCTGGGCGGCGGCGGCGCTCGTCACCGTGGCCTTGGTCTGGACGCTGGGTGCGACGGGCGGAGCCTCGCGCTACGCGCTGCCGCTGATCATGGCCCTCACGGCGCTCGCCGCGACGATTGTGGTCTTCGTGCAGCTTTCCCGCGCCCCCGATCTGCGGTGGATCGCCCGGCGGATCGAGCGGCAGCATCCGGAGCTCAACGGCGTGCTGCTGACCGCGGTGCAGCAGCAAATCGAGACGGGCCAGGAGCCCGGGTATCTCCAATACCGCGTCATCCAGGAGGCCGTGAGCAAGAGCCAGCAGAGCGACTGGCGCGGCGTCGTGCCGCGTTCGCGGCTGGCGGCCGGTGTCGTGATGCAGGTGCTCGCGCTCGGCGGTTTCGTCTATGCGCTCTCGCATCTGCGCGTCGTGACGATTCACGGCGAGAAGCCGCAGTGGATCAGCGCCGACGGCGTGGCGGTGACGCCCGGCGATGCGAGCGTGGAGCGCGGGGATTCGTTTGTGGTGCTCGCGCGTTTCGGCGGCGCGCTGCCGCCAAATGTCAGCATGGTGATCCGCGAAAGCGGCGCCGCGCCGCGCGCCGTGCCGCTCGTGAAAAGCCTCGGCGATCCGGTCTTCGGTGCCAGCCTGCCCGAAGTCACCAAAGAGTTTGCCTACCACCTCGAGTATCGCGGCGAGCGCACGCGGGACTTCAAGGTGACGGTCTTCGAGCATCCCAAGCTCGTGCGCTCCGATGTGGAGCTGACGTTTCCCGGCTACACGAAGCTCGCCCCCAAGCGCATCGAGGACACGCGTCGCGTGAGCGCCGTCGAGGGCACGAAGATGGACTTTTCCCTGCAGCTCAACAAGCCGGTCAAGTCGGCCAAGCTCGTCGCTCGCGACGGGAAGAAGACCGAAATCCCCCTCACGGTCTCACCCGACAAAGCCGTCGCCACGCTGCGCGAACTCTCGCCGGCCAAGACCCTCACCTACGATCTCCAGCTCATCGACACCGAGGGCCGCGCCAACAAGGTCGCCTCGACCTTTGTGATCGATGTGCAGCCCAACCGCCCGCCGGAGCTGCGGCTCGCCTCGCCGCGGGGCGATGTGCGGCCGTCGGCGATCGAGGAGCTGGCGTTTGAAGGCACCGTTTGGGATGATTTCGGGACCGCGTCCTACGGCCTGGCCTATTCGATCGGCGGGGCGGAGCCGAAGTTCATCGAGCTCGGCAAAGAGGGTGGCGCGAAAGAAAAGAAGAATTTCGCGCACCTGCTCAAACTTGAGGAACTCGGCGCCAAGCCCGACGACCTGGTGTCGTGGTTCGTCTGGGCCGATGACATCGGGCCCGACGGCAAGCCGCGCCGCACGCAAGGTGATCTGTTCTTCGGCGAAGTGCGGCCCTTCGACGAAATTTTCCGCGAGAGCCAGAACATGGAGTCCGGCGAAGGCGAGCAGCAGGGCGGCCAGGGTGCCGAGGCGCGCAAGCTCACTGAGCTTCAAAAACAAATCATCAGCGCCACGTGGCGGCTGCAGCGCGAAGGCCGCACGCCGAGCTACGAGGCCGACGCCAAGATTGTCCGCGAGAGCCAGGAGCAGGCGCTCGAGCAGGCGCAGGAGGCGGCCGAAGAGGCGCGCTCGCCGCGCGCGCAAGGTAATTGGAAGACCGTCATCGCCGAGATGGAGAAAGCCGTCGAGAAACTGAAGGACGCCGCCAAGGATCCTGCTCCGCTCGCGCAGGCCCTGCCACCCGAACAGGCCGCCTACCAGTCGCTGCTGCGGCTGCAGGCCCGCGAGACCAACGTCACCCGCCGCAACAACCAGAAGGGCGGCGGAGGCGGCGGCAAGCAGGGCAACCAGCGTCAGATCGATCAGCTCGATCTCAAGCAGGCGGACAAGCGCTACGAGACCCAGCGTCAGGCCAAGGCCCCGCAGAGCCAAGAACGCCGGGAACAACAGGCCGTGATGAACCGCCTGCAGGAACTCGCGCGCCGTCAGCAGGACATCAACGAGCGCCTGAAAGAGCTGCAGACCGCGTTGCAAGAGGCGCAGACCGAGCAGCAGCGCGAGGACCTCAAGCGCCGCCTCAAGCGCCTGGAGGAGGAGCAGCGCCAGATGCTCGCTGATGCCGACGAGGTGAAGCAGCGCATGGACCGCGCCGAAAACCAGTCGAGCATGTCGCAGCAGCGGCAGGAACTCGACCAGACGCGCGAGGATTTGCAGAAGGCCGCGGATGCGGCGGAGCAGGGCTCCGTCGCGCAGGCGCTCGCCTCCGGCACCCGGGCGCAGCGCCAGATGCAGCAAATGCGCGACGACTTGCGGAAGCAGAACTCGAATCAGTTTGCCGAGGATCTGCGCGAGATGCGCAACGAGGCCCGCGAACTCTCCCGCCAGCAGGAGGAGGTCGGCCAGAAAATCGACGAACTCGCGAACGGCACCGATCGCAGCCGGCGCAAGACCCTCGGCGATTCCGGCGACCGCAAGGAACTTGATGAAAAACTCGGCGAGCAGCGCGACCGCATGAACCGCCTCGTGGATCGCGCGACGCAACTCTCCGAGCAGGCCGAGAATACCGAGCCGCTCCTTTCGCGCCAGCTCTACGACAGCGTGCGCAAGGTCTCGGGCGACGACGCCGCGACCGTGAAGCAGGCCCGCAACGAACTCCTCAACAGCGGGCGCATGACCCGCGACCTCTACGACCGCCTCAACAAGACCGCGGAGAGCGAGCAGGGCGGCAAGGCCCTGGAGCTGACCCGCGACTTGCTCAAGGACGGCCATCTGCCGCAGGCGCGGCAAGCCGCCCAAGGCGCGCGCAATGAAATCGACGAACTGCGCCGCGGCGTCGAGCGCGCGGCCGAAAGCGTGCTCGGCGACGATGCGGAGCAGCTCAAGCTCGCGCAAAACGAACTCGACGCCCTCACCGATCAGCTGCGTCGCGAACTCGCACAGGCCGGCGGTCAGTCGCCGGGTGGCGAGCAGGCCAATGCGGAGAAGCAGGGCAACCGCCCTGGCCAGCGCCGCGGCGAAGGCGACCAGCGCCAGGCCGGCACGCAGCCAGGCCAGAACGATCCCTCGCAACCGGGGCAGGGCGAACAACCGGGCGAAGGCCAAGGCCAGGGCGAAGGGCAGGGTCAACAGCCCGGTCAGCGGGGCGAGCGCTCCACGCAGAAGACGGCAGGACGCGGGAACCAACCGGGCGGGCAACAACCCGGACAGCAACCCGGCCAAGGCCAGCAACCCGGCGAACAGACCGCACAGGCCGAAGGCCAGCAAGCCGGCGGCCAGCAGGGTCAAGGTCAGCAGCCGGGCGAGGGTTCGCCCGAGGGCACTCAGCCCGGTGGCGGTGGACGGGGCGGACAACGCCAACTCGCCGATGCGCGCAACCGCGGCGACCAGAATCCCCGCGAAGGCCGCGAGGGCAACGAGCGGGGCGGGCTGAACATTGGCAACGCTTTCAACGGCGGCAACGATCGCGGCGGCGGCCTCGGCGGCTGGGAGGGCGGACGCGTGAACGTCGGCCCGCTCACGAGTGAAGACTTCAACCGCTGGAACGAGCGCCTGCGTGACGTCGAGGATTTGGTCGAGACCCCCGAGATGCGCAACGCCCTCGCAGCCGCGCGCGAGCGGGCGCGCACGCTGCGCCGCGATTTCCGGCAGGACCAAAAGAAGCCGGATTGGACGGTCGTGCAGCTTGAGATCATCAAGCCGCTCGTCGAAGTGCGGAATCGCGTGGCCGAGGAACTGGCACGTCGCGATGCGAAGCAGACGCTCACCCCCATCGACCGCGATCCTGTGCCGAACCGGTTCGCCGAGCCGGTCCGCCGCTACTACGAAGAACTGGGGAAGGACAAATGATGCGCGGAGCCATTTTCCTTTCAGGAGTTGGCCAGACTGTGGGAGCGAGCTTGCTCGCGACCGAGCGGCTAATGTCGCGAGCAAGCTCGCTCCCACATAATTTGCACGTCCGCGCATGACCTCCTCTCTCACGCTCTCCGCCACCCACTGGCTCGTGCCCGTGCTCCTCTTTGCGGCCGTGGCGGCGTTGGTGCTCACGTGGAGCTATCGCGCCGCGGCCGGCCATCCGCTGCGCTGGGTCTGCCTCGGGCTCAAGGCGCTGGGCCTCGCGGCGCTCGCCCTCTGTCTCCTGGAGCCGCTCTGGCTGGGCCAGCGCGCACGGCCCGGCGCAAACCTCTTCGCGGTCGTCGCCGACAACAGCCAGGGCCTCCAAGTCCGCGACCGGGGCGAAACGGCGACCCGGGGCGATGGGCTGCGCGTCCTGCTCGATGCCAACTCCACCTCTTGGCAAGGCGGGCTCGCGGCGACCTTCGATGTGCGCCGCTATATTTTCGACGCGCGGCTGCAGGCGACGCGGGATTTTTCCGAACTCACCTTCGAGGGGCGCTCGACCGCGTTGGTTTCCGCGCTCAAGACCCTGGGCGAGCGCTTCCAAAGCCGGCCGCTCGCGGGTGCCCTGCTTTTCACCGATGGCAATGCCACCGATCTTGCGGGCGGCGCGCTGCCTGATCTGCGCGGACTCCCGCCGATCTATCCCGTGGTGATCGGGCGCGCCGGGGCGGTGAAGGACATCGCGGTGCAGCAGGTCGCCATCACGCAGACCGCCTTTGAGGATGCACCCGTGACGTTGCAGGCCGATGTGATGGCCACCGGTTTCCGCGGCCGCCCGATCAAGGCCCAGCTCGTGGATCGCACCGGGCGGGTGGTGCAGGAGCAGAGCGCCGACGCGCGGGGCGACGGCGAAACCCTGGCGTTTCGCTTCCAGCTCAAGCCGGAGAAGCAGGGTCTCTCCTTCTATCAGGTGCGCACGAGCACACCGGCCGAGACGCTGGTCCCGGGTGCGCCGCCCGCACCGAGCGAGGAAGCGACGCTGGCCAACAATGCCCGCGTGGTGGCCGTCGATCGCGGGCAGGGACCTTATCGCGTGCTGTATGTCTCCGGCCGGCCCAACTGGGAGTTCAAGTTTCTCAATCGCGCCGTGCAGGAGGACGAACAGGTGCAGCTCGTGGCGCTCATCCGCATCGCGAAACGCGAGCCCAAGTTCGAGTTTCGCGGCCGGGCCGGTGAGACGAGCAATCCGCTCTTCCGCGGTTTCGGCCAGCAGGCCCCCGAGGACGTGCAGCGCTACGACCAGCCCGTGCTCATCCGCCTCAATACCCGGGACGAGCACGAACTGCGCGCCGGATTCCCCCGCACCCCGGAGGATCTCTACGGCTACCACGCCGTGATCCTCGACGACGTAGAGGCGGAATATTTTTCGGCCGACCAGGCGCAGCTGCTCAACAAGTTTGTGTCGGAGCGCGGCGGCGGCCTGCTGATGCTCGGCGGCATGGAGAGCTTCCGCGAAGGCAACTACCAGCGCACGCCCATCGGGGAGACGCTGCCCGTTTATCTCGACAACGCCGAGGGCACGGCGAGCGAGCCGCCCGGCCCCGTGCACTACCAGCTCGCGCGCGAGGGCTGGCTCCAGGCCTGGGCCCGCCTCAACGACACCGAGGCCGACGAGCGGACCCGCATGGAAGGCATGCCGGCCTTTGACGTCTTCAATCGCGTGCGTGGGCTGAAGCCCGGGGCGAGCCTCATCGCGAGCGTGCGCGACGAACGCGGGAACGAATTGCCGGCCTTGGCTACCCAGCGTTTTGGCCGTGGCCGCACCGCCGCGCTGATGGTCGGCGATATCTGGAAGTGGGGCATGCGCGATGCCGTCAAACACGTCGATATGGACCGTGCCTGGCGGCAGATGGTGCGCTGGCTCGTCTCCGATGTCCCGGCCCGCGTGCAATGCACCGTCGAGCCCGTCGTGGCTGACGCCAATGGCGCGGTGCGCGTGCAAGTGCGCGTGCGCGACGAGAAATTCCAAGCCGTGGACGACGCCACGGTGGTGGTGGAGATTGAGCCCGTTGTCTTCGAGGGCACGGCTGGCGCCGCAGGGGCCGCTATCAAACTCGAGGCGGAGCCGGCCCTCAGCGAGCCCGGCCTCTACCAAGTCACCTACGTGCCCCGCCAGACCGGCGGCTACAAGGCGGTCGCAACCGTGAAAAACCAGGCCGGCGCGGACCTCGGCCGCGCCGAGGCCGGCTGGAGCACCGATCTCGCGGCGGAGGAGTTTCGCTCGCTGTCGCCGAATGTCGCCCTGCTCGAGGATATCGCGCGCAAAACCGGCGGGCAGGTCGTGCCCGCGGCCGATCTCGAAAGCTTCGTGCAGCGACTGCCGGAGTTGCGCGCGCCGGTGATGGAAACCTGGTCGTATCCCGCGTGGCACACGCCGCTGATGTTTGGCTTTGCGCTGGCGTGCCTCCTCGCCGAGTGGGGCCTGCGCCGGTGGAAAGGTTTGCCATGAGCATTTCACGAATTTCAGGAATCATTATGTTCGCGGCCCTGGGCCCACTGGCGTGCGCGCAGCAGGCCACCGTGATTTTCGTGGCGGGCGCACCCGGCGAGGTTGAGTTTTCGCCCGAGATCTCGGCGCAGGGCGACGCGTGGGCCAAGACCAGCGCGCAAGCCGGCGCGCGTCACATCGCGATCGGGCTCGATCCCGGCGGCACCGCCGATCGCGAGCGGTTGCAGCAAGCGCTGGCGGCCGAGCCCAAGGAAGGGGAGGGCGAGCTGTGGCTCGTCATCGCCGGCCACGGCACCTTCGACGGCAAGGAAGCCAAGATCAATCTGCGCGGGCCCGATGTCGCCTCCGGTGAACTCGCCGAGTGGCTGAAGCCCTTCAAGCGGCCGCTGGCGATCATCAACACCACGTCGGCGAGCGCGCCGTTTCTCGCGCGGCTCTCCGCGCCGCAACGCGTCGTCGTGAGCGCGACCCGCAGCGGCAACGAGCAAAACTACGCCCGCTTCGGCAAGTTCCTCGCCGAGGCCATCGGCGATCCGAAGAGCGACCTCGACAAGGACGGGCAGGTCTCGCTCCTCGAATCCTTCCTCAGCGCGTCGCACCGCACGGCCGAGTTCTACAAGACCGAGAACCGCCTCGCCACCGAACACGCGCTGCTCGATGACAACGGCGACGGCCTCGGCACGCCTGCCGACTGGTTTCGCGGTGTGATTGCAACGAAGCGGGCGCGCGACGGCGGCGCGCTCGACGGCGCGCGGGCGCACCAGTTTCACCTCGTGCGCAGCCCGGCCGAACTCCAGCTCCCGCTGGCGCTGCGCGCGCAGCGCGACAAGCTCGAGCTGGAGATTTCCGCGCTGCGCGAGCGCAAGGCGAAGATGAACGAGGAGAAATATTTCAAGGAGCTGGAGAAGCTGCTGCTCACCCTGGCCGTGCTCTACGAAGGCACCTGAGTCGCGGAGCAGAGTGGCACCCGGTTTGCTTGAGGCAGGCTATGATTAGCCACGTGCATCGGGTCGCCGCCATTCTGGTCCTTTTCTGCGTCCTCCACGGCGCCCGCGCCGCGCAGCCGCTCTACGCGCTGTGCGCCGCCTACCCGCCCGAGATCGCGGCGCTGCATGCCGCGTTTGGGGTCGATGAGCAGAAAGGTTTCACGCGCACGATGATCAACGGTCTCGCGTTTCATCGCGGCACCTATGGGGGCAAGGACGTCGTGGTTTTTCGCACGGGCGTGAGCCTCGTCAACGCCGCCTACCAGCTGCAGCTCGCCTTGGAGCGTTTCCCGATCACGCACGTGCTGTTTGCCGGCGTCGCCGGCGGCATCGATCCGGCGCTGCAGGTGGGTGATGTCGTGATCCCCGAGCGCTGGGCCTACCACGCGGAGGCGGCCTACCTCAACGAGGACGGGCGGGGCGGTTACTTTGTGCCCCACTACCTGAAGCCCAAGCTGCCGAACTTCGGCATGATCTTTCCCACGGAGACCGGGGTTGCCCGTGAGGGTGAGGAGGCCTTCCAGCGCCGGGCGGATTTCCCGGCCGATGCCATGCTGCTCGCCGCGGCGCGACGGGCGCTTCCGAAGCTCCCCGCGCTGCGAAAGGGCGGGCGGGAGATCGCGGTCACGGTGGGCGGAGTCGGAGTGGCCGGGCCGGTCTTCATGGACAACGCGAAGTATCGCGAATGGGTTTTCCGGGTCTGGCAGGCACGGTGCCTCGACATGGAGTCGACGGCGCTCGCCCACGTCGCCTACGTGAACCGCAAGCCCATCCTGATCGTGCGCGGGCTCAGCGACCTCGCAGGGGCACAGCACGGGGCCAATCCGATCGACGACAACGAGGCGTCCGTCTCCGCCATCGCCGTCCGGGTGCTGCGCGCCATCGTGGACGAACTCTGACGGGAGTTTCCTGAAAAAGCGCTTCGCCCGCGGCGCGAAGCCTGCTCTTTTATCCCGATGCTGACCCGCTTCTCCGTCGCCCCGCTGCATACGATGACCCGCACGCTCGCCGCCGTGTCGATGGGGCGCGAGGCCCCGGACCTGGTGGTCACTGGGGCGCGTGTGCTCTCGACCTACACGGAGCGCATGCACCAGGAGCGCGAGCTGTGGATCAAGGGCGGGCGCATTGCGGTGGTGCGCCGCGCGGGCGACTACCGGAAATCGAAACTCACGGGCGCGCAGGTGCGGGATGTGCGTGGCGGCATCGTCGCGCCGGGGCTCGTCGATCCGCACGTCCACATCGAGAGCAGCATGATGACGGCCTGTGCGTTCGCCGAGGCGGCGCTGCTGAACGGCACGACGACGGTCTTCTGCGACAGCCATGAGATCGGCAACGTGTGCGATGTCGCCGGCATCGAGTGGATGTTGCAGGACGCGCGGCGCGCACCGCTCTCGATCTACCTCACCGTGCCGAGCACGGTGCCGGCGACGAACGCGAAGCTAGAAACCGCCGGTGGCGATCTCACGGCGGCGAAGATCGGCCGGATTTTTGATCGCTGGCCCGAAGCCGCGGCGCTGGGGGAAAAGATGGACTACATCTCCGTCGCGCTGGGCGACGTGCGCAGCCACGCGATCCTGGCGGCGGCGCTCAAGCGCGGCCGGCCGGTGTGCGGGCACATCTATGGCCGGCAGTTCGTGGCGGCCGGGGCCGCGAGCGGCATTACCGACACGCACGAGGCCATCGATCGCGAAATCGCGGGCGATTTCCTGGAGAACGGCGTCTGGATCTTCCTGCGCGGCGGCAATCCGCAGACCCCGTGGCACTCACTGCCGCAGGCGATCAAGGCCGTGACGGAACTTGGCGCGAATCCCAAGCGCGTGTGCGTCTGCACCGACGACCGCGACGCGGACGATCTGTTTCTCTTCGGCATGGATTGGGTCGTGCGGCAGGCGGTCGCCGCCGGGCTCAAGACGACGACAGCATGGAGCCTGGGCTCGCTGCATCCGGCGACGCGCTACGCGATGGACGGCGAGTTCGGCGGCCTCGCGCCGGCGCGACGGGCGGATCTGGTGCTGCTGAACGACGCACTCGAGGTGCAGAGCACCTGGTATGGCGGCGAACTGGTGGTCGATCGGCGCAAGCCGACTGCCCTCCTCGAGCAGGCGATGAGCCGGCGCTACCGCTACCCGCGCGCGGCGTATGCGACGGTGAAATTACCGGCACGCGCCACGCTCACGCCGGCGCTGCCGAAACAGGCGGTCACGGCCAACGTCATCCGGCTCGTGCCGCCCGGCATCCTGACGGCGCACGACACGCTCGCGCTGCCCGTCGCGGCGTCGTGGGCCGAGCACTTTGCGCGGCAGGATCTTTGTTTCCTCACGGTCATTGAGCGCCACGGAAAAAACGGCGGCGTCGGCTACGGATTGTTGTGCGATTTCGGGCTGAAGGACGGCGCGGTCGCGAGCAGCGTCGGTCACGATGCGCACAACATCGTCATGGCCGGAACCAACGAAGCGGACATGCAGCTCGCGTTGGCGACGGTGAAGCGGCTGCGCGGCGGCGTCTGCGTGGTGCGCCGGGGCAAGGTGATCGCGACGGTCGCATTGCCCATCGCCGGTCTGCTGTCCGACAAGCGCGCGCCCGTCGTCGCCAAGGAGACGACTGCGCTCAAACGCGCGTGGACGAAGCTCGGCTGCAAGGTGCCCTACATGGGATTCAATCTGCTGCCGCTCTCCGTCATCCCCGAATTGCGGCTCACCGACAAGGGACTGATCGACGTGCTGGGGATGCGCGTGGTGCCGTTGTTTGCGCGGCGCTGAGCACCGACGGAGGTTTTGCCAACGTCCGCATTTTTTGGACGATGCTGAGGTGGGGCTGGCTCTCCGAGCCGGCCTGGGTTGCAGGGCGATTCGCCTACTGGAATCCAGGCTGCTTGCGGAGAAGCGGCCCCACCGTCCTGAAAGCAAAATTTCCGAGGACGTTGGTATTACTTCGCCTTTTTCTTCGCCTTGGTCGCGGCGGGCTCCGCCCCGAGTTCGGGGCCGCGGTCGGGCGGGAGCGAACGATGCCAGGCCACGACTGCGGCGGTGAGTCGGGCGACGATTGCCGCGTGGGCGGCGGCGACGTTGCGGGTCTCGCCTCGGTCGCTGGCGAGATAGTAGAGCTGAGGCTTGGTGCCGTCGTAGTCGCAGAGAAGTTTCCAGTCGCCGTCGCGGATGGACAGGTCGGGCAGTGGCTCGGTGAAAGCGGGCGGCCAGATTTTTCGATCAGGCGGACGGCGCCACATGATGGGGGCAGCGCGCTTGGCCGGGCCTCGGCCGAGGAAGGCGGGGGCATGATTCTCGCCGTCGAAGGCGGCCTCGCGCGGCACGGGCACACCCGCAATTGTGAGGAGAGAGGGGGCGAAGTCGAAGGCCGCGAGCACCGAGGTCTCATCGTGCGAACCGGCGACGCCGGACGCGATGAGGCCGGGGCCCCAAACGATCAATGGAGAGCGCACGCCACCTTCGTAGAGCGTGGTCTTGGCGCCGCGGAAGGGACCGGCACTGCCGGCGCCGGGCTCGGGCCCGTTGTCCGAGCAGACGAGGACGAGCGTGTTGTCGCGCAGGGCGGGATCGGCGCGGAGGCGGTCGAAGAGTTTGCCGAATTGCCGGTCCATGGCCTCGAGCACCGAAAGGTAGAGACCGCGTTTGGTGCCGTCGCGCCACTCGCTGACGGGCGGCCAGAAGGGGCTGTGCACATCGTCCGGCCAGAGGTTGATGTAGAAAGGTTTTTTCTCGGCGGCGGCGTGTTCGATAAACGCGAGGGCGGCATCGACGAAGCCCGTGGTGATTTGCGAGCGCTGCATCCACGTGACGGGCGATCCGAGGCGTTCGGCATCCTGCCAGATGCGGCCCGCGACGGTATCGCCAGGCTTGAGCGTGAGCGGAAGCAGCTTGGGGCCCATGCCTTCGAAATTGGTGAGCGAGGCATCGAAGCCGTAGGCGGTGATCGGCGGGGCGTTCTCGACGTCACGCTGGCCGCCGAGGTGCCATTTTCCGAAATGGCCGGTGGCATAGCCGGCGCGCTGGAGGAGACGCGGGAGCGTCGGGGCCTGCGGGTCGAGCCAGTCGGCGACGCCGCGGCGCGCGTTGTCGGCGCGGTTGTTGAGGAAGGAGGTGATGCGCCACCGTTGCGGATACTGGCCCGTGGTGAGGGCGCAGCGCGACGGGGAGCAGATGGGCGAGTTGACGTAGAACTGCGAGAAGCGGATGCCCTCGGCGGCGAGGCGGTCGATGTGGGGCGTCTTGGCGTCGGCGTTGCCGAAGCAGGAGAAATCGCCCCAGCCCATGTCGTCGATGAACACGACGACGAAGTTGGGACGCGACCGCGAGTCGGCGGCGCCGAGCTGAAGCGTGCCCAGCAGGAGGAGTGAGAAAACGAAGAGGGGGCGGCGCATGAGGAAATGGTTATTGCGCCGTCCAGCCGCCATCGACGGCGAGTGCGGCCCCCGTGACATAGCTGGAGGCGTCACTGGCGAGGAAGATGGCGGCGCCCTGGATCTCCTCGAGGCGGGCCCAGCGCTTGAGCGCGGTGGCGCCGACGACGAATTTCTGGCCGTCCTCCGTGTTGGCGATGGAGAGATTCATATCGGTGAGGAACGGTCCGGGGCAGATGGAATTGGCGGTGACGCCGTCCGCCGCGCCTTCGAGGGCGAGCGTGCGCGTCAGCTGCACGACGGCGCCCTTGCTCGCGGTGTAGGGCGTGCGGCCGGCGAGGCCCACGAGGCCGAGGGCGCTCGCGAGGTTGACGATGCGGCCCCACTTGCGCGCGCGCATGCCGGGAAACACCGCGCGACAACACAGCCAGGTGCCGGTGACGTTGACGGTCATCACCTGCGTGAATTGCTCAGGCGTGAGTTCGGCGATCGGGGCGCGGATATTGATGCCGGCGCTGTTGATCAAAATGTCCACGCGGCCGAGGGCGCGTTCGGCGGCGGCGAGCATCGCATCGACCTGCGCCGGCACGGTGACATCCGCCGCGTGGCCAAAGGCCCGGTGGCCATGATCGCGCGTGAGCGTTGCGGCGGCGGACTCGGCTTCCTCGCGGTGGCGGCTGACGAGCATCACTTCGGCGCCCGCGGAGACGAGGCCAGCGGCCATGGCGAGGCCGAGGCCCTTGGAGCCGCCCGTGACGAGGGCGGTGCGACCGGTGAGGTTGAAGAGTTTGAGGCCCGGGAGGGGAGCGTGTGGAGTCATGTGCGAAGATTGGTTTTCATCCAGGCCAAGCCGTGGCGGTTGTGGGCTTCCTCCTCGGCAAGGACCTGATCGGTCGGTTTGCCGGCGACGGCAGGGACCGGTCCGCGCGGGGGATGGGCCTGCACGCGGGCGAGCGCCGGGGCGAGGAGACGCGCGCGGTAGTCGGCGGGAAAAGTGGCATAGTAGCCATCGGTCAGGCACGGAATGCGCAACGGATCGCGCGTGGCCATCTCAAGGTTGAGCACGAGCGCGGGGTTGGCGCGGCGTAGCGTGGCGACGATGCGCGGCAGATCAAGGAAGCCGGTGCCGAGCGGGACCTCGCTGAGGAGAAAGCCATCGGGCGCGGGCTGCAACGCCATGTCCTTCAGGTGCACGCTGAGGGCAAACGGCGCGAGCGCCTCCATCGTCGCATAGGGCTCCTCAAGCAGCGCGAGGTTGTTTCCCGTGTCCACGAGCACCCCGATCCATTCGCTGGCCAGGCCGCGGATGAGCGTGACCTGCTCGTCGGTCGTGAGGTCCTTGTGATTTTCGATCGCGATCTTCAGGCGGTGGCGCCGGGCGATGGGCTCGATGCGCGCGAGGATCTGGCGGGCGCGGTCGTGATACTCGCGGAAGGCCGCGGCGGTCTTGAACTCCTCGTAGCGACGGCCGCTGGTGAAGACGGCGCGCGCGACCGTGGCGCCCGCGGCACGGGCCAGCGCCACGTCTTTTTCAAACGCGGCGGTTTCGCCCTCCTGCCGGGGGAGCCGCAGCTCGGCCTCGTAATAGCCGCCATCGCGCTCGACGAGCGCGCGCAGTTCGCGGGCGGTTTCGGTGGTCGCGCCGCGCAGGCCGGTCTGCACGCCGGCACCGCCGAGCTCGCGCGCGTGGCGGTAGAAGCCCAGGGCATCCGAGAACTTCACGCCCGGATGTTTCGTGCCGGCCGCGCGCCAATGCTGGTGGCTGGAAAATGAGCACAGGCCGAGGCGCGCCGCCGGCGCACCGGCCGCCGCGAGCACGGCCCGGGCGGAGGCGAGGACGGCGAGGGCGCGGAGGAGTTCGCGGCGATTCATCGGGTGCGCGCAGGAGGCGCAGCAGAACGTGCGGCCCCCCGGGCTCGTGGGCGACAAGAATGTCGCGCGGGCTATTTCTTGTTCTTGGCGCGGTCGGCGTCGCGCGCGGCGGCGCGGCCGGTGAGTGGCCAATTGGGATCGGGCCGGTGCGCGGCCTGCATGAACGCGGCGGCCCGGGCGACGAGCTCGGGCTTGGCGGCGGCGAGGTTCTTCGACTCCGCGGCGTCCGTGGCGAGGTCGTAAAGTTCGATGGCGGCATCGTGGCGGGGTTTCACGGCTTTCCAGTCGCCGAAGCGGACGGCTTGCAGCGGGCGCTGTTCGTGCAGCTCCCAATAAAAATATTCGCGCTTCGGCGCGGGCCCGCCGCGGAGGTAGGAGACAAGCGAGAGTCCGTCGGTTTTGAAGCCGGCGGGCAGCTTCGCGCCGGCGAGTTCCACGGCGGTCGGCAGGAAATCCCAAAAGGCCCACGGCTCGTCGCTCACGCGGCCGGCGGGAATCTGGCCGGGCCAGCGCGCGATGGCGGCCTGGCGGAGGGCGCCCTCGTAGAGACCGCGCTTGTAGCCGCGCAGCCCATTGCCCGCTTGGTCGAACAGTTTGCCCATCTCCGAGGTTGGCTCGAAGGAGGAACCATTGTCCCCTGAGGTGATCACGAGTGTATTATCGTCGATCTTCAGCTCGGCCAGCAGGTCGAGGAGCTGGCCGATGTCGCGGTCGAGCCGCGTGACTTGCGCGGCATAGGCTTTCTGCTGCGCGGACCATGGTTTCGTGGCGTAGATGCCCACGTCGTCGATCTCGTGGCGGCCGTGCGGGAGCGTCATGGCGTAGAAGAGGAAGAAGGGCTGGCTTTGCTTGGCCCGGACCCACTTGAGCACGTCCTCTTGGATGAGGTTTTGTGCATAGGTGGCGCCGACAGTTTTTCCGTCGTTGCCCGGAAGCGGGAAGCGCTGGCCGTCGTGGTAGAGAAACTCGGGGAAATACGAGTGGGCGTGGCGCTGGCAGTTGTAGCCGAAGTGATGATCGAAGCCCTGCTTCAACGGGCTCCCGGTGGTGTCGAACATGCCCATGCCCCACTTGCCCATGACGGCAGTGGCGTAGCCGGCGGATTTCAGGATTTTCGCGACGGTGACGGTGTTGGCGGGCAGGGGGAGCTGACCCTCGACGGGGACTTCCCAGTTGCCGCGCACGGGCGCGTGGCCGCTGTGCAGGCCGGTTATTAGCGAGGTGCGCGAGGGCGCGCAGACGCTCGTGCCACAGTAAGCCTGCAGGTAGCGAGTGCCCTCGCGCGCCATGCGATCCATGCGCGGGGTCTGGATGAGCTTCTGGCCGTAAACGCCCAAGTCGCCCTGCGCGACATCGTCGCTGAGGATGAAGATGATGTTGGGTTGCCCCGCGCGCGTGGCGGAGTGTGCCATGGTGAAGGACGAAAGCAGCAGGGTGAAGAGAAGGACGAGGGAACGCATGGGTGGAATTATTTTTGAGATGATGGGGCCGCGGCGCGTTGCCACCAAGCAGGATTATCGGCGCGGTAGGTCGGGTTGGGCACGGGCAGGGCGGCGTTGGTATCCGACCAGAATTTTTTCAGCGCGGCCATCAGCTCGGCGGCCTTGGCCGGATTTTTCGCGGCGAGGTCATGCGCCTCGGAAGGATCGACGGCGAGGTGGTAGAGTTCGGTGCGGGCGCCGAGGATCAGCTTGCCGAAGGCCCCTTGGTTCTCAGGCACAGCACCGGCGACATCGAGGAAATCGCCGAAATAATGGATGAGTTTCCAGTCGCCCCGGAGGATCGCTGCGCTCGGCGTGCGGCCGAAGGGCGTGGTGTAGGTGGGGGCATGCCAATACAGCGTGTCCCGCGCGGGGCGCCCCGTGCCGGTCAGAAGCGGGACGAGATTCTCACCGTCGAGTTTTTGGGCCGCGGGAAGTTTCGCGGCGGCGAGCGCGGCGAACGTGGGATACCAATCGATGAAGTGGACGGGCACGGCGTTGGACGATCCGGCGGCGACAGGGCCGGGCCAGCGCACAAGGAGCGGCACGCGCACGCCGCCTTCGTAGGGCATGCCTTTGTTGCCGCGGAGCGGGGCCATGTCGGCCGCGCGGTTGAGGCCGCCGTTGTCGGAGGTGAAAACGACGACCGTGTTCTGCGCCAGATCGAGGCGGTCGAGCAGGGCAAGGACACGCCCGATGTGCGTATCAAGGTGCTCGATCGTGGCATAGTAGTCGGCGGTGGTGCGCTCGGCATAGATGGTTTCTGGCGTGGAGCTTTTCCTGAGGCCACGGGAGACATATTTCTCCACCAAAGCACTGGGCGGTTCCAGCGCAGTATGCGGTGCTTGATGGGAGAAATAGGCGAAGAAAGGGCGCCCGCGATTGCGCTCGATGAAGCCGAGGAGGTCGTCGGTGATCCCGGCGACGGACTTGTCCTTCTCGGGCGAGGCGTTGGCGCCCTGGCCGACGAAATCGAAACCGTAGCGGTCGAAATAATTCCCGCCCTCGCGGGTCCGGAGCGGGGCGGCGTTGGTGCCCTCGCCGATGTGCCACTTGCCGCTGAGCCCGGTCGTGTAGCCGGCGGAGCGAAGCATGAGGGCGAGCGAGGCGGTCGAGGGCGGCATCGCCATCGCGTGCGGCGGCGGTGTGAGCGGCGCCGCCGCTGGATCCATCTCGTGCGTGACGGCAAACATGCCGGTCCGCGCGGGCCACTGGCCGCTGAAGAAAGCGCCGCGCGTAGGCGAGCACTGCGGCTCGGCGTAGGCGCGGTGGAAGGTCATGCCCTCGCGCGCGAGCCGGTCGAGGTGCGGGGTGGACACATCCTTGTTGCCGTAAGGGGCAATGCCGTTCCAACCGAGGTCGTCGGCGAGGATGAAGACAATGTTGGGAGGCGGCTCCGCTGCGGAACAGGGGTGAAGGGCGAAAGGCGCCAGGAGTAGCGACAGCAGCAGCGGCAATCGGCGGGGCAATGAGCGCATCAGCGTTAAGACGAACGAAAGCGCGAGACGCTCCGGCGACTCAAAACGTAAGGGTGGTGTTGAGGACGATTTGCCGCGGGACCCCGCGGGCCCAGTCGAGCACGCCGCCGCCGAGGTTCGCCCGGATCGGTTCAAGATCGTCCGCATCGAGGAGGTTGCGGACGTTGAGTTGCACGCGCCAGCCGAGATTGCGACCGCCGAACAATTTCGTTTTCCCACCGTAGCCGAGCAGCACATCGACGTAGAACAGGGAAGGCCCGAAGATCGGCTGCGTCACATCATCACCCCTCGAACCGTCCGGAAAAGTCCGCTGCCGCAGCCCGATCATGGTGTGGTCGAGCCAGCGGATGCCGCCGCCGAGATTCAGGCCCTTGAGCGCGCCTTCGCTGAAACGATAGTTGGTGAACAGGCTGCCGCGCCACTCGCGCTGGCGGAAACGCGGGAGGTTGTTGCGCAGTTGCTGGCGCACGATCTCTGCGGCGATCGCCTGATCGTAATACTGCTGCACGGTGCGGGGATCGCTGGTCGAAATCGACACTCGGTCCCAGCCGAGGCCGCCGAACTGTTGCCACACCGGCAGCCGGCGCGCCGTCCACGTGGCGAAGTCGAGATCCTTGTTGAAGACGCGGGTCTGCTGCTTGCCGCCGGCGATGCGCAAGTCCCAATTGCCGGTGACCCGGGCCACGAGCGTGACGTCGATCCCTTTGCCGATCTTGTCCTCGACGGAACGATAGACATCGCCGCGGGTGACGGGGTCGTAGCCGTCGGCCGGCACCGCGGCGATACCAGCGGGGCGATCCGTGCCGCGCAGGCGTTGCTCAATGACGGCGGCGGCGTTGCGCACGCCCTGCCCGTCGCCGATCAGGTTGTGCTGGTTTTCCTCGTAGAAATTCACCCGCAGCGAAATCGCGTTTTGCCGCAGACCGATGTTGAAACCGACATCGTGACCCTCGCTGGAGATACCGGGGAGGAGGCGATTGTCGGGGTCGAGGAAGCCGGGCGGGAGGGCGGTGTTGTTGGAGCGGCTGCCGAAGACGGAAAGCCAGCTCAGCGCATGCACCACGGTGCCGTAGGAATACGTCGTCGTGCTGTCGTCGAGAGCGGCCGTGCTGGAGAATCCGGTGCCAGACAGCGGAGTGTAGAGCCCCTGTCGATCACCGGGCGTCACACGGTCGCCGCGCACGAGGGCGGCAGGATCAATCAGAAAACTCTTAAACTGATCGATGCGTCGGCCCGCGAAGATGTTCAGCCGATCCTTGAGGAAGAAACTTTGGAGCGCGAGCATCCCGGTGGTGATTTCCTTGCGCGAGCCGCCGGTCGCGGAGGAGCGCCCGGCCGGATGGTCAAACATCGTGGCTTGAAACGACTCGTTGCGCACTGAATCCGTGAAGGCCCACGGGCCATACAGCCGGCTGTCGCCACCTGCCGAGCCCGGCAGGGCGCGGGCCGTGAACGAACCACCATTCGGATCGAGGTAAAATCGGGAGCGGATGAAGCGGCTGTTGTTGAGCAGATCGCCGGTGACGAACGAGGGATTGCCGAGAACCATGCCGCGCGAAACCTGCGACCGATCCTCGTCGATGCGTTGCGAGACGAGACCGGCCAGCCGGTGCCGGCCGAAGTGCCGGGCGATACCCGTGAAGTGCTTTTGGGCATCAAACTCGTAGGAGGTCGTGAGGCGAAGCTCCTTGGTGAGGTTGCGCACCTCGCTGCCGGTGGGGAATGACTCGATGTAGAGGCGGCCGGCATCGGGATTGAGCGCGGTCTGGCGCACGGTGGCCGTGCCACCGGGGAGATAGCGGTTCGGGTCGGCGAAGATATTGAGCGATTCGGCGTTGTCGAACGAGCCGCCGAGCAGCTCCGAAACGGATTCATAGTTGAAGCCGAGTTCCACGAAGAGGTCGTTGGTGATTTTCTGCTCGAGCGCACCACGCAGCAAAGTGCCGTGAAGAATGTTCATGCGGCCACCGACGCGCACGTCGCGATCGGTCGGGAAGATCGAGTTGTCGATCAACGACGCGTCGCGGGTGTCGATGGCGCCGGCCAGCTGATGGGGACCGCGCGTGAGACCGGAGCCATTCCAGATTAGGACAGAGGGGCTGGCGCCGCCGTAGGAGTAAACGCGGAGCGCGTTGGTGTTTCGATTCAGCAGCGGAAACGCCGCGGCGGTGATGGCGGCGTTGCCGCTGGAGTTGTCGTAGAGTGGCCGGCCAGCGGCGACCCAGGGGCTCACAAAATCCTGCGCGATGAAGTTGCTGGCGTTCGAGGCGCGCTGGCCGCTTTTTTCCGCGGCCAGCCGGAGGGTCGTCGTCGGGGTGAGTTTCCATGTGAGGGCGCCAAAAGCACGCGTCTGGCGGTTGAAGGCGTCCTCGACGTGGTTCTTGCCATCGTTGCGGACCGCGACGAAACGGAGGGCCAGTTTTTTCGGGACGAGCACACGATTGACGTCGAGCGTGCCACGGACGGAGCCGTTGGAGTCGGCGCGGAGACCGACCTCGTTACTGCTGCGGAAGAGCGCGCGCTTGGTCGCGGTGTCGATGGCGCCGCCGGCATTCCCGAGACCGAAGAGAATCGACTGCGGGCCGTTGGCGAAAGTGAGGCGCTCAACGTTGTAGAGATCGCTGGGGAGATTCGTGGCGTAGAAATCTGCCGAGTTGGTGATCGCATCGAAGCCCCGGGCGCGGCCGCTCGCGCGCGTGGTGGTGATGCCGGCGTTCGGGCCGGTGTTCTGATCGTTCGCGCCGCCGTTGTTGGTGCTGAAGGCGACGGCTTCCTCGATGGTCGTCGCGCCGATGTCGTTGAGGAAATCGAGCGTCATCACGTCGATTTGCGCGGCGATGTCCTTGAGCGGGGTGTTGACGCGGCTGCCGGCGAGGGAACTCGTCGCCACGTAGCCTTGGTCGGAAGCCGCGTTGGCAATAAACGGGGAGAGCTCGACGATTTCGGCGGAAACGGCAGGCGAGGGAGGTGGCTTGGGTGCCACCTGCGCCGCTAGTGGCGCGACGAACACGGCAGCGAGGAGGGCAAACCCGGGGGTGGGGCGGAGCCAAGCGCCAGAAGTGCGAGGGAGCGATGCGATCAAGGGACGGGGTAGTTTCATGGTCGGGTTTTGGAGTGGATGTGAAATTAGGGCTTCGTCGGCTTCGGCTCCGGGCGCCACGTGCGCTGCCAGGCCGCGAGCTTTGCCTGGAGGCCCGCGGCCATCTCGGGATGGGTCGCGGCGTAGTTTTTGGTCTCGGCGGGATCCTCGTGGAGATTGGAGAGCCACGTCTCCGGCCTCACGACATCGCCCAGCGCTTCGCAAAGTCCGACCTGGAATTTCCACGGGCCCTCGCGCACAGCGGCGCGTCCCTCATAGTCCCAATAGACCGCGTGATGAGGCGATTTTTCGCGACGCTGCACCATGCCCGAAACATCAGCGCCGTCGATGCCGGCGGGCACTGTGCCTCCCGCCCAGCGCAGGAAGGTCGGAAAAATGTCCATTGCCATGCCGAGTTCGGCGACGACTTGCCCGGCGGGAATCTTTCCCGGCCAGCGCATCAACGCCGGCATCCGCAGGCCGCCTTCCCAGAGGCTGCCCTTGTAGCCGCGATAGGGGTGATTGCTTCCGCCCCGATACGGCCGGCCGCGATGATCGGACCGGTCTTCGGCGGTCGCGCCGTTGTCGCTTTGAAAAAAAATCACGGTTTGCTCGTCAAGGCCGAGCTGCTGCAACTGGGCGACGAGCAGGCCGACTTCGTCGTCGAGCGCCGCGACCATGGCGCAGTGCAGCCGGCGGTCGCGGTCCATCGTGGCTGGAAAACGATCGAGGTATTTTTGCGGGGCCATCATCGGGTAGTGCGGGGCGCCGAAGGCCAGGTAGAGGAAGAAGGGCCGGTCCTTCGGTTGCCTCGCCACGAACTCGCGCGCTTCCCGGCCCAGCAGCTCGGTTTGATATTCTGGCTCGGCCGAGACCTCCTCGTCATTGCGCCACAGGTCGTGGAAAACCGGCTGACCTCCGAGCGTGTAGAACCGGTGGGAATAGTAGTCGATCCAGCCGGAGTAAAAACCGAACCACTCGTCGAATCCCTGCGCGCGCGGCCGGCTGTGGGCCGCTGATCCGAGATGCCATTTGCCCACGGCGGCGGTGCGATAGCCCAGCTTGCGCAACTCGCCGGGCAGCGTGGTCTCGCCCGCCCGCAAGCCGGCCACATCGAAGCCGGGCTTCGAGTAGAGGATCGAGGGGATGCCGGCATTTTGCGGATATTTCCCGGTGAGGAGCGAAGCGCGCGACGGTGAGCACACAGTCGCGTTGGAATGCCAGTCAGTGAAGCGCACGCCGGTCGCGGCCAGTCGATCCAAGTGCGGCGTCTTCATGTCGGAAGCGCCGTAACAGCCGAGATCGCCGATGCCCTGATCGTCGGTGTAGATGATGATGAAGTTGGGGCGGGCCGGCGTCGCCGCCGCGGCTTGCGCGGCACCTGACATGGGGATGAGAACCGCAGCACACACCCAGAAAGTGCAGGTGAGGCTGGCGAATGCGGACGCGAGGCAGCGCGGAAGCAGGGGGAGTTTCATGGTTGAAGGGGGCAGCCACTACCGCACTCAAACTACCCGCCCAGACCGAACACGAAAGCCCCGGCTCCACACATTCGTCTGACGAAATTCCACTTTGCGCGCCTTTGCCGGGCGCGCGCCGGATTGTTTCAGCGGATCTTCGCGTCGGGCAATTCGGTGCCGATGCCGGCGTCGAGGGGCATCTTGTCCGTCTCGGGCGTGAGGCCCGCGGCGGCTATCGTTTTGGCCAGCATCGCACGGAGCTCGGCGACGGTCGCGGCGTGCTGGGGCAGGGCGGCGAGGTTGCGCGTCTCGTCGGGATCGGCGGAGAGATCGTAGAGTTCGGCGAGGTGGCGATCGGGCGAGCCGTCGCCGTGCGGGTAGCGGATGTATTTCCAGCGGTCGGTGCGGAGGGCGCGGACGTTGGGCGTGTAGGGAAACTGCTTCTCGTAGTTATACTCGTAGAACCACGCGCTCCGCCACGCGGGATCGGAGCCGGTGCGCGCAAGCTTCACCCACGAGGCGCCGTCGATCTTGCCGAGCGGTGGGGCGCCCGCGAGTTCGAGCAGGCTGGGGGCGAGGTCGCAGGTAAGGACCTGCTTGGTCACGACCCGGCCGCGGGCGAGCGCTGGGCTGCGCACGATGAGCGGGATGCGGATGCTGGGCTCGTGCGCCGTGCGTTTGTCCACCATGCCGTGCTCGCCTTCGAGCAGGCCGTTGTCGCCGAGGAAAACGATCACGGTGTTGTCGAGCTGGCCGGTTTGCTCGAGGTAGGCGCGAAGCCGGCCCACGCTGTCATCGACGCTCAGGATCGTGCCCCAGTAGCCGCGGACCATGTTCTCGAAGTCGACCACGGCCTCGGGGCGCGCATCCGGGAATTTCTTCCGCCACTCAAAGAGCGGACCGTAGATGCCGTGCCAAGTGTTGATGCGTTGCTTCATCCAGGCCGGCTTGTCGTCGAGCTGGAAGGCCGTCGCCGGATAGGGAATGCGGACAGAATCGAAGGTCTTGGCGTATTTCGGCTCGGGCGTATAGAAGCTGTGCGGAGCCTTGTGGCCGAGCGCCATGACCCACGGCTTGGCGGGCGTCTGTTTCTTCAGCCAATCAAGCGCCAGGTCGGTGACGACGGTGGTGTAGTAGCCGGGGATGACTTCGCGTTTCTGGCCGTTGAGATTCCACTCGGTGTCGAAGTATTTGCCCTGGCCCTTGTGCGTGACGAACCAGTCGAAGCCGGGGCGGGGCGCGTCGTTGTCCTCGCCCATGTGCCATTTGCCGACGTAGGCGGTGGCGTAGCCGGAGTCGCGGAGGCGCGCAGGCCATTGCGGCAGGGAGGCAGGCAACTCGGTAAAGTTGTCGCGCACGCCGTGCTTGTGGGCGTAGAGGCCGGTGAAAAGGCTCGCGCGGCTCGGCGAGCAGAGCGAGGTCGTGCAAAACGCGTTGGCAAAGCGCACGCCTTCCGCGGCGAGGCGGTCAATGTGCGGCGTCTTCACGTGCGCCGAGCCGTAAGCGCCGACCGCGGCGGTCCGGATGTCGTCGCAAAGGATGTAGAGGATGTTCGGGCGCGCGGGCGCGGCGTGCAGGGCGCCGAGGGAAGCAGAAAGGAGGACGAGAGTGCGGAGGTAGCGGTGCATGGGGAATGAAGAGGAGAAGGCAGAAAGGTTTCGTGATGCTGAGCGCACAAAAACTTAATCAGTTCAGGGGTTCACGGCACGGCGGTCTTGCCGGGACCGGGCAAATTGATGAAACCGCCAAAGGGATTGTTGAACCAGACGGGCGCGACGAGGCCGCGGTTCCACTCGGCGACGCTGGCGGCGAGCCGGGCCGCGACCTCGGGATGCTTGGCCACGAGATCATTTTTCTCACTCGGGTCGGCGACGAGATCGTAGAGCTGCGGGGCGTTTTCATAGGTGCGGAACCATTTCCATTTGCCTTCGCGCACAGCGAACGCCGCGCCGTCGTCCATGCGCCAGAAGAGCCGCGCATGGGGCGGGGTCTTGGTCTCGCCGGTCAGGAAGGGCAGCAGGTTCACGCCATCGAGCGGCGGCAGCTTGGGATCGCGTTTCACGCCGACGGCGGCAAGGGCGGTGGGCAGCACGTCGAGCGCGATCACGGGCTCGGCGTAGCTGCGGCCGGCGGGCAGACGGCCGGGCCACGAGACGACGAAGGGCACGCGGATGCCGCCCTCGAAGATGTCGCCCTTCTGGCCGCGGAGGATGCCGTTGTGGGAAGCGTTGGCGTTGCGCTTGGTCATCGGGCCGCCGTTGTCGGAGAAGAAAAAGACGAGCGTGCGCTCGCGCTGGCCCGTGGCATCGAGCGCGCCGAGGACGCGGCCCACGGCCTCGTCCACCGTCGCGACCATCGCGGCATAAGTCCGACGGCGCTCGTCGGCGATGTGGGCGAACTTCGCCAGCATGTCGGTGCGCGCCTGGAGCGGCGTGTGCGGGGCGTTGAAGGCGAGGTAGAGGAACCACGGCTTGGCGTCGCGCGCATGACGTGTGACGCTCGCCGCGGCCTCCTCGCCGAGCTTGGTCGTGAGTTCGGGCGGCTCCGGCTCCTCGACGGTGTTGCGCAGCATGGGGGAGGCGTGCTCGGCATCGGCGTGCGTCTCCATCTTCTTGCCCGCGCCGACTTCCACATCGACGTGCGAGCCTGGTAGGTAGCGGTGGCCGCCGCCGAGGAAGCCGTAGAACTCATCGAACCCGCGCCGGTTCGGGTGAAATTGCGGGTGGGCCCCGAGGTGCCATTTGCCGATGACGCCCGTCGTGTAGCCGGCCCCGCGCAGTGCGTCGCCCATGGTAGATTGCGAGAGCGGCAGGCCGTCGATTTTGCTTTCGAGGTTCCAGCGCGGGTTGAACTCGTGGCCAAAGCGCTGCTGGTAGCGACCCGTGATGAAGCCCGCGCGCGATGGGCTGCACACGGGGTAGCTCACGTAGCCGCTCGTGCAGCGCACGCCGCTCGCGGCGAGTTTGTCGAGGTGCGGCGTCGGGATATCGCGCCCGCCTTGGAACCCCACGTCGTTGTAGCCGAGATCGTCGGCGACGATGAGGAGGATGTTGGGCTTCGCCGCCGCCGGTGCGGCCAAGAGGCTGGAGGAGGCAGGGAGGAGGCAGAAGAGAACAACGAGCAGAAAGGGGCGTTTCATGAGAAGAGGAGCGGGGAATTTATTTCTTGGGCGCCGTGGGTGGCAAAGATTTCGGCGCGGGCTGATCGGGCACGACGACGGGCGTGCCGATTTGCACCTCAGCCTTCCGGCGGTCGGCGTCGTCGATGAAGACGGGCAGCTCCGTCGCGGCGCCGAACCACGGAGCGGCGGTCTTGAACATCACGCGCAGCGCGTCGGGCAGCGACTGGCGCCGCGATTCGATTGAAATGCGCGTGCGCCAGACGAGTTTCTTCTCCTTGCGCTTGGCGAGCGCCTCCACGTCGAGCGCGGCCACGAGGACATAGAGCCGGTCCTCGCGCGCCGCTTCGTTGATGCGGTCGGCATCGGACGACATGAGCAGGCGGCGGCTGGCCTTGTCGGCCCCGACGAGCGCCATGATTTCGCGGTGGTTGAAGGCGATGGTGGAGGTGGTGGTCTCTCCGGTCGCGGGATCAGTGTCGTCGAGGTCGAAGGTCGAGAGATTGGCGGAGCCATAGGTGAAGACGATGGCGAGCGCAGGCACGGGGCCACCGAACTTGGTGAGGCGGAAGCCCTGCGATTCGAGGGCGGCGACAAGTTCGCGCGTCACGTCCTCGCGGCTGGGCATCTTCTCGCCGGCGATCGCATCGCCGAGGGTGCGTTCGCCGCCGCCGAGGATGATGTAGGGGATGGGCTTTTCCTTGGTCGGTCGCGCCAACGCCGGCGGATCGAGCATCACGTCGGAAACGACGAGCACCTCGGGGCCGGGTTTCTTCTTGTCCGCCGCGGCGACCATGACCGCGCAAAGCGCAGCGAGGATCAGCAGGGGCAGGGGGCGCATGGCAGAACCGCAACGCATCGCTGCGCGGCGCGCGAGCGGAATTTCGTGCGTCTCGGCGCGTCGGGCCGGAGCGCGGCGGCGATGGTGGAGCGCGTTGATCTCAACGCGCGTGACCTTGAGCGGCGCGGCGGAAGGATTCGGCGTGGTAGTCGAACCACGTCGTGCGATACATCGTCACGAGTTTGTCGTGCTCGTGCGCGAGGCCCTCAACTTCGAGATAAGTGTGGTCGATGCCGGCGGCGAGGAGGGCGGCGTGATAGTCGCGGATGGTGGGCAAGTGGCCGTCGTCGCGCGTGCCGCAGGTGATGGCGATGCGGAGGCCGGACTTGATGGCGGCGGTGTTCTTTTTGATGAGGGCGTAAACATCGTTCTCCTCGTAACGCGCGCGGTCGGGGCCCAGATAACTGTTGGGGTAGGTGTCGGGCTTCTTGGGGTCGTAGAGGTCGAGCAGGTGGATGACGTTACCGGCCTGGTTGTGCAGCGAACAGAAGAGCTCGGGGTATTTCATCGCGAGGCGCGTGGCGCCGCGGCCGCCCATCGAAAAGCCCTCGATGGCGCGGCCGGCTCGCGCGGCGACGGTGCGATAGGTGGCGTCGATATGCGGGATGAATTCGCGGATGATGAGGGTTTCGGCGGGGAGTTTCCCGTCGGCGGAGTTTTTGTAGAACGTGTGCGAGCCGCCGTTGGGCAGCACGAGAATCATCGCGGGCCAGCGGCCGGCGACGATGCCGTCGTGCAGGGCCTTGGCCGACGAGAAGCTGTGCAGCTCGTTGCCGCCGGCGCCGTGGAGATTGTAGATGACGGGATAGCGGCGCGACGTGTCGTTGGCGTAGCCGGGCGGCAGGTAGATGCAGTAGCCGACCTCGCGCCCGAGCGCCGCGCTGTGAAACGTGTGGTGCGTGACGCCCTCGGGGAGCTGGCCGGGCTTGGGCGGATTGACCCACTTGATCGCGCGGTTCTTCGCGGCGTCGGCGGCGGTGGGGACGCCGGGGGTTTGGGCGAGCGCCGCGCAGGCGGCGAGGGAGACGGAGAGAACGAGGGAGGGGGCGAGGGGGAGACGCATGGGGAAATAGGTGAAGCGAGCGAATGGTGTTTGTCGGACGCAATGCAGACTTGTGAGAGGAACTGAGCTTGGAGCAGGCTGCTGAATCAAAAGTGAAAAACGCGATCGCAGCCTTGAGGAGACGTTATAACGACTACGCCGAACAGCTCGGAGCGCCGCAGCAGTATATCATGTTCCGCGAAACTCCAGCTCACGATGGCTCTCCTCACATCGAGTCTGAAGGAGCTGATTTTTGCTTCGTGGTTACTGAGCGGGGCACGGAGTTTGAGCGTCGCCGCACGAGAGAACCTGAAACGATCCTCTATTGGCTCTTGAATGGTCTCACGTTTCAAATGGCTTCTGATTTTGAAGTGAAGCACCGAAAGCCTAATGAGGATTCTCGTCGGCAGCTTTTCACAAAGCAGATCGAACTTCTCAGCAGCATGAATCCAGATTGGGGCCGTCGCCGTGCAGAAGAACTCAGGCAGGTGCTGAGCGAGCATCCGTATGTTGATTCAAGTTCTGCTTAGTCAGGCTTGGTTGAGCACGTTGCTTTTCTGGCGCTTCCGGTTCGAACTCAGCGCCCCCGAAACGCCTCGCTCACCACAATCTGCTCAATGAGGTCGCGGAAGGGGTAGTCGCTGGGCTTGGTGGCGGCGAGGATGGTGTCGATGGCCGGGCGGTCGAGGGGCTCCATGCGGCGGCCGCAGGCGTAGGTGAGGAGACGCTCGGTGAGCATGTGGGCGAACTGGCCTTTGCGCTCGACGAGCAGGGCCTTGAGCCCGGCGATGTCGGCGAAGTGCTGGCCGTTGGGCAGCTCGCCGCTGGTGTCGATGGGCACGCTCTTCGCATACGTGGTGCGCGCGGCGCCGATGGGATCGAAGGTCTCGAGCGCGAAGCCGAGCGGGTCGATCTTGCGGTGGCATTCGTAGCAGGCGGGGTTGTCGCGGTGCTTGGCGAGGAGCTCGCGCATGGACTTCGCGCCGCGCACGTCGGGGTCGATGGACGGAACGTTGTCGGGGGGCGGGGCGGGCGGGGTGCCGAGGATGTTTTCGAGCAGCCACACGCCGCGGGTGACCGGCGAGGTCTCGACGCCGTTGGCGCTCACGGTGAGCACGCTGCCCTGGCCGAGCAGGCCGCCGCGCCGCGTTGACGCGAAGGCGATCCGACGAAACTCGTGCGCGGTCTCGGCGGGCACGGCGTCCTCCACGCCGTAGAGGCGCGCGAGCGGGCGGTTGGCGAAGGTGTAGTCGGCGTCGAGGAAGCGCACGATGGAGGCGTTGCGGTCGAGGAGGTCGCGCGTGAAGAGCTGCGTCTCGCGCCTCATCGCGGTCTGCAAGCCTTGCGCGTAGTAGCGGGTGAATGTGCCGCGGTCGGGCGCCATGTCGCCGAGCGTGCGGAGGTTGAGCCAGCTATCGAGGAGGCCCGCGACAAACGCATCCGCGCGCGGGCTCGCGAGCAGGCGGCGCGTCTGCGCGACGAGCGTGGCGGGCGAGAGCAGTTCGCCGGTGTCGGCGGCGCGCGTCAGCTCCGCGTCCGGGGTCGTGCTCCAGAGGAAATACGAGAGGCGGGCGGCGAGGGCGTGGGCCGAAAGAAGGCGCGAGGCGTCAGGCGTGAAGCGCGAGGCCGCCGGATCCGCGAGGTAGAGGAATGCAGGCGAGCAGAGCGCGGCCTTGAGGCCGTCGCGCAGCGCCTCCTCCGGGCTGCGGCCTTCAGTGCGGCGCTTCGCGACGACGGCCATCAGCCGATCGACCTCCTCGGTCGTCGCAGGGCGGCGATAGGCGCGGGTGGTGAAGTGCGTGAGGATTTCCCGCGTGCGCTCGGGCGCGAAGGGCCGCTCGCCAAAGATTGCGCGCTGGGTGGCGGTGGGCTGCGGGGTCTCGAGCGGGCCGCGGACTTCCACCTCGTGGATGCGGATCTGCGGCACAAAGCCGTGGCGCTGCACGACGACACGCGCTTCGACGATGCCCGTGGTGCCGCGCACCTCGGCAGGGAAGTCTTTGTTGTATTGGCGAAGGATGCGGTTCCAGTTCTGGCGGGAAGCCAGCGGGCCGTTGGGAAACGTGAAGCGCGGCGTGAAGCCGCGGTCGAGCCAGACACGGAAGGTCTGCCACTCAATCGTTTCGTCGGGCAGCGTGACTTCGCCGAGCGCGGGCTCGAGCGGCTGCTCGTGGTGGAGCGGACCGATGCGCGCGTTACCGGGAACGACGCCGAGGCGGAAGGGCGCGGCCGGATCGTGGCCGAAGAGGCGCGGGTCGTAGGGGTTCTGGCGGTTCTTCGCCTCGGCGCGGACGCGAATCTCATACCAGCCATCGGCCGGGACTCCTTCGGAAAACGCCAGCAAGGGACCGTAGGCGCCCTCGTGCGACTCGGAGTGCAGGCCTTCGTAGAGGACCATGTAGCGGAAATTCTGGACCTTGCCGTGCGAATGGCGGAGCTCGGGCTGCTGCTGGAAATTCTCAGTGAAGCGCCACGTGCGCGGCGCAGGCGGCGGCGGCTGCCCGAGGGCCTTCTCGACGACGGCCTCGGCGGCCTCGACGTATTGTGCGAGCAGATAGGAGGAGGTTTTCAGCGCGTCGCCGATGTTGTCCATGTGGTGGACGGTCTGGTCGCGCGGGAACTTCGCGGTGGGGTCGAACATCGCCATGTTCAGGGCGAAGAGGTCGCCGACGGTGTTGAGGTATTCGCGGCGGTTGAGCCGGCGCAGCACAGTCTGGCCGCCGGTGCTGGCAAGCTTCGCGCGGCCCTCCGCGGCCTGCTGCGTGAGGAACTCCACAATCTTTTGGATCTCGGCGCGCGGCGGCTGCTTTTCCTCGGGCGGAGGCATCTCGCCGAGGTTGAGCTGGTCGATGATGTCCTGGAAATCGCCGAGCGTGTCGGGCCTGTCGACGGTGGCGGGCAACTGGTCGAAGCGCCGCTCGGCTTTCTGCTTCTCCGGGCCGTGGCACTTGACGCAGTAGTCGGCGAAGAATTTCTGCGCGGCGTGGGGGCTGGCGGCGGAAGCACCGCACGTCATCCCGACCGCCGCGATCAACGCGGACGCGAATTGAACGATCCCGCGCCTCATCTCACGCCTTTTCCAAACCCCGCAGCGTGCCGGTGCTGAGGCCGAAGCGGTTCGTCTCCACCCCGAAGTCCTGCAGCAGCGAGAGGTAGAGGTTGCACAGAGGCACGCGCCCGGCGCCCGAGGCGGGAAAGGCCCGGTGCTCGCCATGCCGGTAGCCGCCGCCGGCCAGAATGATCGGGAGATTGCCGTTGGTGTGGGCATTGGCGTTGCCCATGCCGGAGCCGAAGAGGACCGAGGTGTGATCGAGCAGGCGAGCATCGCCGTCGCGGATGGACGCGAGCTTCTGCACGAAGCGGGCAAACTGCTCCATCTGGTAGTGCTCGATCTTCACGAGCGACTCGATGGCCTCCGGCTCCTGCCCGTGATGCGACAGGGCGTGGTAATCCTTGCGGATGCCAAACGCGGACGAGTTGAAGCCGCCTGCGATCTCGAGGGTGGCGATGCGGGTGGAGTCGGTTTGCAGCGCGAGCGCGATGAGATCGTAGAAGACCGGCAGGTCCGAGACGAAATTGGTGTTGGGCGGCTCGGCCATGCCGGGGTGGGGCTTCGGGATCTTCGACCACTGGCGGGAGAGTGCGAGCTGCTGCTCCACGTCGCGCACAGAGGTGAGATACTCGTCGAGCTTCTCGCGGTCGCGCGCGCCGAGTTGGCGGCCGAGGGACTTGGCGTCGCCATTCACGGCATCGAGGATCGAGCCTTGCAGGCTGAAACGATCGCTCGACCGCGCGACGTCCGCGGCGCTGTCGGAGACGAACAGGGTGCGGAACAGCTCGCGCGGGCCCGGGATGGTGGGGACGCGCGTGCCGCTGCGGGTCCACGACATCATGCACCCGCCATGCAGGCCGTCTTCGGAGCCGATGGTGAGCGCGGGGAAACGCGTGGCCCCGCCGATGATCTCGGCCGCGCGCTGGTCGAGGGTGATGTTGCCCTCGGCCATCGACTTCGCGTCGATGGAGCGCACGCCGCTGAGAAATGAATGGATGGCGAAGTGCCCGCCCTTCACGCCGTGATCGAGGCCGGAGAAGACGGTCAGTTCGTCACGCACCGGCGCGATGGGTTCCATGAGCGTCGGCAGGTCGTAGTTGCGGCCGGTGTTTTTCGGGAAAAAGGCGGGCTGGTAGAACCCGAGCATGTTGCCAATGGCGACCATGCGCCGCGGGCGTGTCGCCCCGATCGCCGCGCCGGCCTTGGTGCCCAGCGCGGCGGAGGCGGCGCGGCCCGTGAGCGACTCAAACAGCGGCAGCGCAATCGTGATGCCGGCCGCGCGCAAAAAATACCGGCGGTTGATGAGACGGGACTGGGGTGTCATGGCGGAGGGGATGGCGACATGACGCAGCAGAACGCCAAACGGTGCAAGTCCTCCGGCTAGGACGATCCGCGCCGGGGCGGAGTTTGGCCGCGGCCCAGTTTTGCGCGCAGGTAGGGCGCGGTCGGACTGCCTTTCACTTTCAGCAGCCCGGCGAGCGGGCCTTGGTAGAGCAGTTCGCCGCCCTCGGGTCCGCCGACAGGGCCGAGCTCGACGATCCAGTCGGCCTCCGCGAGGAGGTCGAGGTGGTGCTCGATCACGACGACGGTGTGACCCTGGTCCACGAGCGAGTGGAGGACGCGGATGAGTTTTTCGCAGTCGCTGAGGTGCAGGCCGATGGTGGGCTCCTCGAGCAGGTAGAGATTGCGGGGCAACTCGCCGCGGCTGCGCTCGCGGTAGGTGGCTAGACCGCCGCTGAGTTCGGTGACGAGCTTGAGCCGCTGCGCCTCGCCGCCGGAGAGCGTGGGCGACGACTGGCCGAGGGTGAGGTAGCCGAGGCCGCAATCGACCATGAGCTGACACACCTGCGAGAGCTGCGAATGGAAATCAAAGAACTGCGCCGCCTCCTCGAACGTGAGCTGCAGGACTTGCGCGATGCTTTTCCCCTTCCACGTGATGTCGGCGAGCTCCGCGCTGTAGCGTCCGCCACGGCAATCATCGCAGGGCAGGTAGGTGTCGGGCATGAAGGCCATTTCGAGCTTGATGCGGCCGGCGCCCTCGCAGGCCGGGCAACGGCCGCCCGCGGTGTTGAAGGAGAACCGCCCGGCCGTGTAGCCGCGGATCTTGGACTCGGGCAGCGAGGCGAAGAACTGCCGGATAAGATCGAAGATCCCAAGGTAGGTCGCGGGCGTGGAGCGCGGCGTCTTGCCGATGGGCGCTTGATCGACTTCGACGACGCGCTTGAAGGCGTGGGCGCCGACCAGCTGGGCAAACGGCAGCGGGGCGGCGGCCGACTCGGAGGCGAATCCCGTCGCCTTCACGAACTCGCGGCCGGTGAGCTTTTTCTTTTGAGCTTTGATCGCATGCGTGGCGGCCGGGTGCAGCACATCGCGGAACAGCGTGGATTTTCCCGCGCCGCTCGGGCCGGCGACCATGATGAGGCGGCCGAGCGGCAGGCGGAGATCAAAGCCCTTGAGGTTGCGGAAGGTGACGCCGGAAAGCGTGACCCAGCCCGGCAGGGGCGCAGGCTTGCTGCGCCCTTTTTCGCCCAGCGGGGCTACGTCTCTATACTCGCCGCGCAGCGGATGCGCGATGCCCTGGGCGAGGAACAGGCCGGTGAGCGAACGAGCGTCGCGCTTGATCTCGGCGGGCGTGCCTTGGGCGAGGAGTTCGCCGCCGTGGATGCCGGCGGCCGGCCCGAGATCGATGATGTGATCGGCGCGCGCCATCAGCTCGTCGTCGTGCTCGACGACGAGGAGCGTGTTGCCCTTGTCGCGCAGTGTGAGGAGCGTCTCGATCAGGCGGTCGTTGTCGCGGGCGTGGAGGCCG
>JAUYAK010000001.1 GCA_030693515.1 Opitutaceae bacterium | reverse complement strand
GGGCACACCGCCGACGGCGAGTCCGCAGAGGAGAGCGCAGACGAGGCGGCGGCGAAGAGAGGGAGTCATGACGGGGCGGCGAGGTGCGGCGGACGACTCTGTTCGGAATTGCCCGTGAAACGCTAGGCCGATTTAAGTCCGGTAGTGCACCCCCAAGCCACCGATGCCGGAGAGAGGGTTGGTTTTCGGTGCCGCAGACAAGCGATGATTTCGCGGGTGACCGTCGCTTGGTGTCCGCCGGTAAAGCCCTCAGGACCGTCCACCAATCTGGAAACGAAATTATCGGCTCCTCGTCGCCGGGAAGGTGCTTGCTGATGGCTGCACTCGCGGAGAGTTTTTCGCCGGTCCGAGCGCACGCCCAAGCTCCCCTGACTCGACGCCAACTTCCCTTCGTGCTCACCCTTTTTCATCGCACCCGGCCCGCGCTTCCGTTGCTCCCGATGCAGGCACTGAGTTCAGGCGAGTAGCGCTGTTCGGCAAAGAAGATGACACCGTCGATCCAAGGCCCAATGTGGAAGAAAGGGTATGCCGCTGCATTCCAAGCACTGATTGGATTGATTCCCTTCGTGTGGTGGGGAAGCAAGAGGCCTCTCGCCTCGATTTGCGCCTATGTTTGCTATGCCGGGCTCGGTGCGCTTTACCACACGAGGAAGAGAAAGGACTCGTTGGCTTCTGGCGCACTTTGGATAGGCGGCGCTTTTTCCCTCTTTTTTATCTACGTTGTCGTGTTCGTCGTCATGTTCGCTGACAAACTTCCAGCGCCACACCGATGAAGAAAGAACCGAACCAGCGCACTACAGCACAACGCGCGTCGCGCTTGGCTGACCGCTGACTAGCCAAGGAGGGATTTCCTGGTGAAAAGCAGTCGGCGAGGATCGGAGAGCCAGCGCGCCGCCAAAGAATTTGCAACGAACGGGACATTCACGCGTGCGGAGATCGGGTCCGGAAAATTTTTCTGTCCCTAATTTTTCTGTCTCAATTCCGAGGACCGACAGAAATGTTTTAGA
This sequence comes from Opitutaceae bacterium, assembly GCA_030693515.1. GTDB lineage: Bacteria > Verrucomicrobiota > Verrucomicrobiia > Opitutales > Opitutaceae > ER46. Next base: position 2,537 of record JAUYAK010000001.1, on the reverse strand, counting down.
CAGGAAAATTTCCGGGCTGGAAAGAGTGTTCCACGACGTTCGATTTCAAATCAGAGCCGTCCCACAGAAAATGGGAGCGTGAGATGAAGGCGAGGCTCGGCCGGGCGTGATTGGCCTGCCAAAAGGCAGGAGATGAAAAAACCAAAAACGAAATCCCAGCCGAGCCGGCCAAACGCTACGGTGCTGCGCCAGCTCGTCGAACTGATTCCCACTTACCTCGTGGCCAAGCTCGCGCGCGAGACCGGGGCCGACGCCCGCGCGCGCACGTTCAGCCCGTGGAGCCACGTCGTGGCGATGCTCTATGCGCAGGTCAGCCACGCGCTCGGGCTCAACGACGTGTGCGACGCGCTGCGCCTGCGCACGACTGCGCTGGTGGCGATGCGCGGGGCGACCCCGCCCGCGCGCAACACGCTCAGTCACGCCAACAAGGAGCGCCCCAGCAGCCTCCCGGAAAAACTCTTTTGGCGCATGCTCGCCCACCTGCAGACCCAGCACCCCGGCTTTGCGCGCGGCGGCAGGAAATCGCTCGCGTGGCGTTTCCGCCGCGCGATCCACGTCGTCGACGCCACCACGATCCAACTCGTCGCCAACTGCATCGACTGGGCGCGCCACCGTCGGCGTAAGGCCGCCGCGAAGTGCCACCTCCGGCTCGATCTGCGCAGCTTCCTGCCGAGTTTCGCGATCGTGGAGACCGCCGGCGAACACGACAACGTGCGCGCCCCCGCGCTCTGCGCCGGCCTGCGCGAGGGAGAAATCGTGCTCTTCGACAAAGCGTATCTCCATTTTGCCCACCTTTGGGACCTCACCGTCCGCGGCGTCTTTTGGGTCACGCGCGCCAAGGACAACCTTGTGGTGAAAGTGAAACAACGTCTGCCCAAGCACGCCGATCCGCGCATCCTCAAGGACGAACTCGTGGTCCTCACCGTCATCCAGACCGCCAAGTCCTACCCCACGGTGCTGCGCCGCGTCACCGCGCTGGTCGAGGTCGACGGCCAGAAACGCGTGATGGTTTTCCTGACGAACAACCTGGCGTGGAGCCCCGTCACCGTGTGTGAGCTGTATCGTTGCCGCTGGGAGATCGAGGTGTTCTTCAAACAGTTGAAACAAACCGTGCAGCTCGTCGACTTCCTCGGCAACAGCGCCAACGCCGTCCAATGGCAGGTGTGGACCGCGCTCCTCGTGCATCTGCTGCTGCGCTTCCTCGCGTGGCGCAGCGTCTGGCCGCACAGCTTCACGCGCCTCTTCACCTTTGTGCGAGCGGCGTTGTGGCTGCCGCGCGACCTCGCCGAATTGCTCCGCCGCTGTGGGACAGCCGCCGGGGATTACCGCGCCCTCGATCGGCCGGCCCAGTCGTGGCTGCCCGGCCTAGCGCACCCGCTCATGGGACAGCCGGGGTGAGTTGTATCCACTAAAGCCCCCCGGCGAACCGAAAATCACCGATTGCGGTTGGGCTCAACGAGCCCGCCTGATCCAGCCTTCCCAGAGGTAGTCGCTTCCGCGTGCCCTCACGCTGTGGGACGGCACTGATAGCGGTCCAAGGTTTCCAGCGACCGAGGAGGCCGCGGAGGATGAGGCCGCGGAAGATGACTTCCTCGGTGATGGGGGCGATGATTACGGCGAGGGCCGGGCCGATCCACGGAGCGGACATGAGGCGGTCGAGTTCGGGCGCGAAGTCCCAGCCGTCGAGGACGGTGGTGGGCAGAAAGGCGCGGAGGAGATTGTCGATTTCCGAGAGGAAGATCGTGGTGCCGGCGATGATCGGGAGAAACGCGAGCGCGAGGGTGGGAGGCGCGAATCCGAGGTGACCCAGGCTGCGCCAAGATTCCTGGGAGCGGCGGAGCACGAGGGCAGTGACGCCGCCGAAGGCGAGGAGTTTGGCGACAAAGACGGAGGCGGCGTCGACGATGGGTTCGTCGCCCGCCCAGACATAAAGGCCGGTAAGCGGGCCGAGGGAGTAGGCAAGGTCGATCACGGCGGACACGCACACTTCCGCCACGACCAAGCCGAGCATGACGGCGAAGGCGGTGAGGAGCGAAAAGCGGGGCGAGGCGTAGATGGTCGGCGACACGGCGCAAGAAAGGCGCAGGTTTGGCGCGGGGCGTCAGGCGAAAATTTTGGGGAGAAACAATGGTCGGAGCCTGAGGTCGAGAGGGCGGGCGGTGTTTCCGCCCTCCGGTGTCCGGTCAAAATTTATCACGAGCGATCTCATGAAAATAATATCCACGCTGTGGCTGCTTGCCTGGTTGGCGAACGGAGGATTGGCGGAGGAGGTCCGGACCGTGCCGCAGCCGCGGGTGAGGCTCGACCCGGTCACGCGGGCGGCGGTGGCGGCGCAGGCGGTGAAGGTCGGGGAGGCGTCGGCGCAGGTGGCGACGGAGGCAAACGCGCTCAAGGAAGCGGGAGATGCTTCACCGATCCTGATGGGGGAGTTTGTCGTGCGGGAGCAGGGGACGGGACCGCGGGAGGCACCGAAGCAGGAGACGTTTGACGGGCGCTTCACGCCGTGGAAGGGCGGGCGGTGTTTCCGCCCTCCGGTG
>JAUYAK010000100.1 GCA_030693515.1 Opitutaceae bacterium | reverse complement strand
AACCACCCCGCCGGTCGTTCCACCCGGCCCAAGTCCACCCCCGCAACTTCCCTGCCCATGCCACTCGCCCGTTTCCATTCGCAAAAAAATCCCCTCGCACCCATCGGCCGGATTAAACAGTGAGTTTTTCAGAGGCTCCTTTAGTGAGAAATCGCGTCGCTCAGAACCAGGTGATGCGCTCCGGCACGTAAACCGTGTCGTGCGCCTTGAGGTAGAAGGGTTCGCCACCGCGGCCTTCCAGCACCTTCTTGAAATCGATTTCGAAGTTCTCGATCTTGCCACCGTCCTGGCGGACGATGCGCACGCGCTTTTTGTTGGCGCGCGATTCGTCAAAACCACCCGCCTCCATAATCGCATCGAAAGCCGTGAGTTCGCGCTCGGACGTGACTTTGCCGGGCTTCATGACCGCGCCAGTCACGAAAACGGAGAACGCCGAGGAGACGACCGTCACTTTGACTTCCTTGGATGTGATCTGCGAAGCGTAGAGCGCGACGAGGTCCTTCTCGAGCTGGGCAGGCGTCTTGTCCACCGCCTTGACCTCGCCGACGAGGTAAAGGTTTAACATGCCGTCGCGACGAATCTGCTGCGTCATGTCGAGCGTGGTCGACCCCGGGAATGAGACTTTGATCACATCGCCGGGATTCAGGATTTGCACACCGGGCTTCACCTGAGTGGTGGGCGTCGGGGCTGGTGCGGTTTCGCAACCGCCAAGCAGCACGGCCAGACCGAGCAAAAGGGCAGCCGTCGCCGACAGCCCGCGTGAGAGCGAATGAGAGAGTCCCGCGTTTTTCATCAGAACCTGTCATATCGACGCAGCTACCGCTTCATCAAGCGGAAAGCCGACGCATCCCCGCCCGGCCCTAGAGCAGCCGGCGTAGCGCCGCTTCCCCGCCGCGTGCTACCAAAGCATAAACTTGCGTCGCATCCGCCCAAGCGGCCGCGGTGTAGGGCTCGCGGGCGGCGACGACCGGCAGACCGCTCTCGGTCCCCGGGGCAAAGTCGCCGCGCCGCGCCACATAGAGGTGAAACCACGTCCCGTCGCGGTTGAAGCACAGCTCGAAAACCTCGAGTCCTCCCACTTTGAAGGTGCGACACCGTTGCCGCCGCAGTTCCTCCACGGCGACCCCAATCCCTTGGGTGAGAGGGGTCGTGGCGCTGGCTAACCGCGCCTGGACCTCGCCCAATCCGTCGGGGAAGCCGTTGTGCTGATCGTGCTCATTGATGATGTCCGAAGCCGCGAAGCGGGCGAATTCCGCGAGCGTGCCCCCTACGGCCGGACGCGCGAGCTTCACCCCCACGATCAGGGCCAACGCAATCGCGGCCGCGGCCGCCAGCCACACCGGCTGCGCCCACCAGGCGCGGCGTGGCTGGCTGGCGCGCGCGCCTGCGAGAATCGCCTCACGCAGCCCCGCCGGGGGCGCGATTGACCCCAGCCGCTCGGCGACGGTGCGGTCAAAGGCCCGCTGCCGCTCCAGCCAGACCCGCAATTCCGGGTCGCGCTCCGCCTGCGCCAAGGCCACGGCAAACTGCGGATCGGCCGCATCCCGGCCGTCGGGCCGGTAGGCGCTAAGAATAAATTGGGCCTCGTCGTTGTTCATGGGCGGGTGCCGGTCTGGGGAAATTCGATGATGCTCCCGCCTTTCGCCTTTTCGGCGAGCCGGGCGCGCAGGTGGTTTTTACCGCGGGAGAGCCGCGACATCACCGTGCCGATGGGCACGTCGAGAATCTCGGCGATTTCGTGGTAGGCGAGGTCCTGCAGATAAAAAAGTGCCAGCGGCTCGCGAAACACCGGGTCAATCTCCTGGAGCGCGGCCAGCACGAGCTGGGCATCCAGCTTGGCCACAAAATCCACCTCGACGTCCGGCACGTCCTTCGCCTCCGGCGGCAAATCCTCGATCGCCGAGATGCGGCCGCCCCGCCGCCGGATGCGCAGGAACTCGCGGTAGAGCGTCGTGAACAGCCATGTCTTGGCCTTCGTCGTGTCGCGGAGCGACTCGCCCTTCGTCGCCCAGACGAAAAACGTCTGCTGCGTGAGGTCGCTGGCGTCGGCGGGATTGCGCGCGAGGCTCAACGCGAAGCGGTAAAGCCCGGCGTAGTGCGCCTCCACCAAATCGGCGAATCCCTGTGCGTGCATCAGCGGTGGGAGCCCCGGGACGGCGGATTATTCCTGCGAATCCATCCGCCCCCCTCCGCTCCCGGCAGGGAACGGAATCGAGGCCGGCTTGATTTCAACCGGGCGTCACGCGCGCGGCGAGCATCGGCCGAAATGCGCTGCGGTAGGACCACGCGAGATAGAGTTCCAACCCGAGAATCACCACGGCCATCGGCAAACCCGACGGCGCGAGCAAGGCATGCACCGCCACGATGTTCACGATCACCGGGGCCAGCAGGGTGAGCGCGAGGGGCACAAAGCGGTTGAGCAGCAGCAACGCCCCCACGAGCACTTCTGTGCCCTTCACCAGTTGGAACAGATAGCCCGTATTCATCATCGCCGTGGAAAAGGCCACCAGCCCTGCCGGCAGCTGCTCCGGTGGCGGCGCCGGGATGAAGAAAAAGAATCCATTCAGGCCGAAGACAAAAAACACCAAGCCGAGCAGCACGCGGGCAATCGTGGGCAGGTGGCGGGCAAACAATTTCGAGGCGGGCGCGGCAGGATTCATGGCGGAAGTGTGGCGTTGCGACGCATGCGTTATTTTTTCGCGCCGCCCTCGGCGATCGTCTTGAGGTCCGCGAGTCCCTTCTCGAACTGGCCGCCGACCATCTTGTCCATGTTCATGAAGAGGCACATGACTTTGCCGACATAGTTTTGCGGGCCATACATGTGCCAGGTCATGAGCGTCTGGTTGCCCTCGGGCTTGAACGTGAAGTCCACCGTGCTGGTCCCCTCCATCGGCTCCTTCCAATCCATGCGCTGGCGCACCCGTTCGCCGGGCTTGCTCTCGATGATGGTGGCTGAGCCGGCGCCCACCTCGCGGTTGCCCTGCCAACTGGCCACGGAGCCGACCCCCGTGGCGGGCCCCGAGTAGGTGTTCTTCACATTGGGATCGAGTTTCGCCCACGGGTTCCACACGGCGAATTTGCGGTGGTCGTTGACCTGCTCGAATAGCACGGCCGGCGGGGCCGCGATGGCGAGGCTGCGCTGCACGCTGAACTGGCTGGGCTGAAACGCCGCCACGATGAGGATGAGCGCGATGACGGCCACGAGGCCAAGGAGGATTTTCTTGATCACGAGGGATGGGGTTGGGAATCGGGAAGGTGAGTTGGAATCGAGGCGCGATCAACGCCGCGCTGCGGCGCGGAGTTTTTTGATGTCGAGCTTCACCATGCCAAGCATGGCGGAAAACATGCGTTGGCGCCGCGCCGCATCCTTGTCTTCGATCATGGCGAAGAACTCGGTGGGCACAATCTGCCAGGAGACGCCAAACTTGTCCTGCAGCCAGCCGCACTGGACCTTTTTCCCGCCTGCCGAGAGCCGGCGCCAGTAATAGTCCACCTCACGCTGCGTGCGGCACTCGACGACGAAGGAAACGGCGGGGGTGATCGTGTAGACCGGCCCGCCGTTGAGCGCGACGAACTCCTGTCCCAGCAGGCGGAAATTCACGGTCATCACCGAGCCGACGGGGCCAGGCCCGCCCTCCGGGTAGCGGGTTATGCTCAGGATTTTTCCGCCCTTGAAAATGGAGACGTAGAAACGCGCGGCCTGCTCGGCCTCATGGTCGAACCAGAGGAAAGGCGTGATGGCGGGCAGGCGCTTGGCGGAGGCGGCGCGGATTTTCATGGGAGCAGCGAGGGATAAGTGGGATTCAAATCATCAACGAATGACCACGCCCGCGGCGGACACGCGCGGTGAAAAATCACGGCGCCGCCGCGAGCACGGCCGTGAGCCGGTCGAAGTTCTGCTCGTTGGCCGCGGTGATGAAGTCGCGCAGCCGCGCCGCCTCGGCCGGATCGTCGAAGAGCATTCGCCACGTCACCTGGGTTCCGCCTTTCCACTCGATGAGCGTCATCGCGAGCGAAAAGCCGTGCCCTTGCTGGTTGTGCCGCACCACGATCAGCTCCGGCGCGAGGATCTCGGTGAAGCGGTTGTCCATCGTATAGGTCGCGCCGTTGGGGCCGCGCATGGTGAAGCGCCACACGCCGCCCGGGCGGAAATCGAACTCGTGAAACTTGTTCGTGAAGCCCTGCGGCCCCCACCAGCGCGCGAGCACCGCGGGATCGGCGAAGGCTGCGAACACGCGCGCCCTCGTCGCCGCGAAGAGCCGGGTATTGACGATTTCGTGCGCGGGAGCGCGGTCAGGCAGAGGCGGATTCACGGGGGGAGTGTATCAGGTTTTGCTCGCGCAGTTGAACATCCACTGGATGCCGAACTGGTCCGTGAGCGTGCCCCAGTAGTCGCCCCAGAACATCTCCTGCAGCGGGGACTCGACCTTGCCGCCCGCGGCGAGCGCGGCGAAGAGCCGGTCGGTCTCGGCGCGCGTGTCGGGCTCGAGGTTGATGTAGGTGTTGTTGCCGGCCTTGCAGGCGAACCCCATCTACTCCGGCGCATCGGTGCCCATGAGCATATGACCGCCCAGGATCGGGAGCGCGACGTGCATCACGAGGTTCTGGTCCGCCTCGGCCGGCGGCGGGCAGCCGGGCTGCGCGGGCATATCGCCCATGCGCATGATGGGAGTGGCGAACTCCATCTTGAACACGGAGCGATAGAAATTGAACGCTGCTTCGGTGGAGCGGGGAAAGTTAAGATAGGTGCTGACGCTAGCCATGGCGGTGGAGGTGATGGGTTGCAGATGATGGGTGATGGGTTGAAAAAAAATCAGCCGCCGGCCGTCGTGCGCTCGACGAGTCGCGCGAGATACGCCTGCTCGGGACCGACGTGCGCGAGCTGGAGCGCGCGGCGAAAACTCTCCGCGGCGGCGCGCTCTTCCTTGAGGACCCAGTGCAACTCGCCTTTCACGGCGTGAAGCAGGTAATGCGACTCGAGCTTGCCGCGGTCCGGGATGGCGGCGAGTGCGACGAGACCGGCCTGCGGCCCCTCGGCATGGGCGACGGCCACCGCGCGGTTGAGCGCGACGATCGGCGAGGGCTTGAGGCGATACAGTTCGTCGTAGTGGCGCAAAATGAGCGCCCAGTCCGTCGCGCCAAAATCCGGCGCCGTGCAGTGGATCGCGGCGATGCCCGCCTGTAGGTGATACTCGCTGAGGTCGCGGCCCTCGGCCGCCGCCGCGAGCTGCACGAGGCCGCGCTCGATCAGCGCCTGATCCCAGCGCGCGCGGTCCTGATCATGCAGCCGCAGGAGCGCGCCGTGCTCGTCGAGGCGCGAGGGAAACCGCGCCGCCGTGAGCAGCATGAGCGCGAGCAGCGCGTGCGCGCGCGCCGTGCGGCCCGCGGGATGGGCCACGAGCAGCGTGGTCAGCCGGATCGCTTCATGGCACAACTCCTCGCGCAGCAGGCGGTCGCCGGACGAGGCCTTGTAGCCTTCGTTGAAGAGCTGGTAGAGCGTGGCGAGCACACCGTCGAGGCGCGGCGTGAGATCCTCGCCCTCGGGCAGCGCAAAGGCCAGGCCCGCCTCGCGCAGCCGCGCCTTGGTGCGGGTGAGCTGCTTTTCGATGGCGGCCTCGCTGCTGAGGAAAGCCCGCGCGATTTCCGCAACGCCGAAGCCGCAGAGCACCTTCAGCGCAAGAATCACCTGCGCGTCGGGCGCGATCGATGGATGGCAGCAGACGAACATGAGCCGCAAGGCGTCGTCGCGGATCTCGTTTTGCACCGTCCATGCGACCGCGGGCAGCGCCGGCGTGCGCTCGAAATGCGTGATGAGCGCCGGCTCCTTGCCCGCCGCCATGCGCTGGTGGCGCAGCGCATCGCGCGCGAGGTTCATCGCCACCTGCGTGATCCACGCGGAGGGGTTGGGCGGGATGCCGCCCATCGACCAGGTGCGGAGCGCCCGCAGCATCGCCTCCTGCGCGACATCCTCAGCGAGCGCGAGATTGTGCACCCCCACGAGCCGCAGCAGCGCGCCGTGCAGGCGCCCGGTCTCATGCCGAAAGAAATGCTCCACGAGGCCCGCCGGGTTGGCCGGCGCTGCGGGCGGCGAATTGGAATCCACGGCGTCCACGACGATCAATTGACCGAATGAGCGGACGCCGGGGCGGCCTTGGTCGTCACGCCGAGGTGGCAGTGCGGCGTCAATTCCCGCACCTCGATCATCATGCCGTAGTCGAGCCCCGGGTGGCGCCGCGCGATGGCCGTGGCCTCGTCGAGACTGCCGACCAGAAGCTTCACGTAGCCGCCCACCGCTTCCTTCGCCTCGGGAAACGGCCCGTCCACCACGCGGCCGCCGCCGGGGCCGGAGACGAGCCGCGTCTCAAGCTCCAGCGGCTGGCCCTCGGTCGCCTTGCCCTCCGCGACGAGGCCCTCGAACCACGCGTTCCAGCGCGTGATGAGCTGCTGGCGTTGGTCGGGCGAGAGGTGGCGGTGGTTTTCCGGACCGGTGTTGCGGAAAAGGAGGAGAACAGGGACGGGAGGTGTTTTTGTTTCCATGGGAATGAGGCAGAATTCAAATCTACAACGATCCGAGCCGAGCCAAAAGGACTGACGGCACAAAAGAATCTGGCGTGCGTCCGGGCAAGGTCCGGATATTCGTTGCATCACTGGCAGGCGGCCCGCGCGCCCGCCGCGAATCAACAACCCTCAACCCCGAAAAACCATGGCCCGCTACGTCGACGGTTTCGTCATCCCGATCTCAAAAAAGACACTCCCCGCCTATAAAAAGATGGCCGCGCTCGCGTGCAAAGTGTGGCTCGAGCACGGCGCGCTCGACTACGTCGAGACCGTGGGCGAGGACCTGAAGGTGAAGTGGGGCGCCACCTTCCCCCGCACCCACAAGCTCAAGCGCGGCGAGACGGTTGTCTTCTCCTGGATCACCTACAAGTCCCGCGCGCACCGCGATCGCGTGAACGCCGCGGTGATGAAGGATCCGCGCCTCAAGGAAATGTGCGACCCCAAGAACAGCCCGATGGACATGAAGCGCATGCTCTACGGCGGGTTCGAGGTGATCGTGTCCGCGTGACCTCACGGCCGGCCGGCTGACGGTCCGCCTACCGCAGCGCATCGGCGCGAGGCCTGGACAGCCATGCCCGCGCCCGCGCCAAAGTTCCCCCAGGATTTCGCGCCTTCCGCCCGCCCCTCCACCCGACGGGAGGCGGGGCGCCAAGCGCAGCTGAATTCCCTCCCATGGCTGACCAAGTCGCCCCGTCTTTCCTCCCGGTCGATCCCGCGCTCGAAGCCCGTATTCGGACGATCGGCACCGAGCTCCTGGGCGCGATGGACGCTGCGCCTGAGCCCGGCATGTTCTCCAAGAAGGGCGTCTACGCCCGCGTGATGGCGTGGTCGATGAAGGATCCCACCTTCAAGACCCAGCTCTTTCGTTTTGTGGACGTCCTCCCCTCGCTCCGCTCCTCCGCGGAGATCGTCCGCCACCTGCAGGAATACCTCGGGGACCAGGCCGTCGAGCTGAACCCCGCGATGAAGGCCGGCCTCGCCGCTTCGTCCTTTGCCCCGGGCCTCGTCGCCGCGCCGGTGAAGGCCAACGTCGTCGCCATGGCCGCGCAGTTTGTCGCCGGCGAGACGTCCGCCGATCTCGTGCGCCAGCTCCGCCGGAACGCGCAGCGCGGCCTCGCCACCACCATTGATCTGCTCGGGGAGACCGTCGTCAGCGCAGCCGAGGCCGACGCATTCCTCCGGCGCAATCTCGAGGTGCTCGACACCGTCGCTGCGGCGCTCGCCGAGGATGCTGCGCCCGCCTTCAGTGATGTCGCCCCGCAGGGTCCGCTGCCGCGTCTCAATCATTCCGTCAAAATCTCCGCCCTCACCCCCGAGGTCCACCCCGCCGACCCCGAGCATTCCCTCGCCGCGCTGAAACAGCGCCTTCGCCCCATCCTGCACCGCGCGACCGAGGTCGGCGCGTTGATCAATTTCGACATGGAGAGCCACAAGCTGAAGGACCTCACGCTCGCGCTCTTCAAATCCATCCTTGAGGAGGCGGAGTTTCGCACCCAGCCCGCCATCGGCATCGCCATTCAGGCCTATCTCCGCGACGCCGGGCGTGATCTCGCCGAGCTAATCGCGTGGGCGCGCCAGCATCGCCGCCCGATCACCGTCCGCCTCGTGAAAGGCGCCTATTGGGACTACGAGACGATCCTCGCGCAGCAGCGCGGCTGGCCGATTCCCGTGTGGTCCCAGAAGGCCGAGAGCGACGCCCATTTCGAACAACTCTCCCTCGTCCTCCTCGAGAACATCGACCTCATCGCGCCCGCTTTCGCCACCCACAACGTCCGCTCCTGCGCGCATGCCATCGCCCAGGCCGAGCGCCTCCGGATCGATCCTCGCGCCTATGAATTCCAGGCGCTCTACGGCATGGCCGACGAACTCAAGACCGCCCTCATTGCCCGCGGCCACCGCGTCCGCGAATACTGCGCGATCGGCGAGCTCCTCCCCGGCATGGCCTACCTTGTCCGCCGCCTGCTTGAGAACACGAGCAACGAGGGTTTCCTCCGCCAGAAAAACATGGGCGAGGCCACGCTCGACCAGCTCCTCGCTCCTCCCGCCAGCCTGATCACCCGCCCGGTCGCGGCCCCGGCCCCGGCCGCAGCCACGCGTCCGCCCGTCTTCAGAAACGCCCCCAACACCGACTACACCCGCGCCGAGGCCCGCGCCGGGCAACACCATGCCCTCGCCACCGTCGCAGCCCGCCTCGGCCGCCGCCATCTCCTGATCATCGGGGGAAAATCGATCGCGGACCGTGAACTGATCGCGTCCGTCAACCCGGCCCGCCCCGCGCAGATCATCGGCCACTGGGCCCGCGCCACCGTGCGCGATGCGGACGCGGCGGTCGCCGCCGCGCGGGCGGCCTTCCCCGGCTGGCGCGCGACTCCGGTGGAGGAGCGGGCCCGCCTCCTTGAGCGCGCCGCCGATCTCATGGCCGCGCAGCGCTTCGAACTCAACGCCTTGCTCGTCCTCGAGGCCGGCAAGCCTTGGCTCGAGGCCGATGGCGAGGTCAGCGAAGCCATCGACTTCTGCCGCTTCTACGCGGTCGAGATGCGCGCCCTCGATCAGCCGGCGGTCACGCAGGCGGTCCCTGGCGAGCGCTGCGTCCAGCGTTGGACGCCGCGCGGCACAGGCGTCGTCATCGCCCCGTGGAATTTCCCGCTCGCGATCCTTTGCGGCCTCGTGGTCGCGCCGCTCGTCGCCGGCAACACCGTCATCATGAAACCGGCCGAGCAGACGTCGGTCATCGGAGCGGCGTTGATGGATATTCTCCTCGCGGCCGGTGTGCCGGCCGGCGTGGTGAATTATCTGCCCGGCCAGGGCGAGGAAGTCGGCGCCCATCTCGTCGCGCATCCGCAGATCGACTTTGTCGCGTTCACCGGCTCCCGCGCCGTCGGCCTGAAAATCTGGGAGACGGCGGGCCGCACCCCGCCGGGGCAGGCCAACCTGAAGAAAGTCGTCTGCGAGATGGGCGGGAAGAACGCGCTCATCATCGACCGCGACGCCGATCTCGACGAGGCGATCCCCGCCGCGCTCGCGAGCGCCTTCGGCTTTAGCGGGCAGAAGTGCTCCGCCCTCTCGCGCCTGATCGTGCTGGAGGACATCGCGGACGAGTTCACCGCACGCTTCGCCGCCGCCTGCGCGAGCCTGCCGATCGGCGATCCGGCGCAGCCGGGCACCGTGGTCGGCCCGGTAATCGATCACGAGGCCCGGGAGAAAATCATGGCGCTCATCGCCCAGGGCGAGCGCGAGGCGCAGCTCGTGTTTCAAGCGCCCCTCGCGCCCGCGCTTCAGGCGGGCGGCGGCTACTACGTGCCGCCGACCGTCTTTGCCCGCGTGCGCCCGGAGCACGTGATCGCCCGCGAGGAGATCTTCGGCCCCGTCGTCGCCCTGCTCCACGCGCGGACCCTCGACGAGGCCTTCGCCCTCGCCAACGACACCGACTACGCGCTGACCGGCGGCCTCTTTTCCCGCAGCCCCCGGGCGCTGGCGCGCGCCGAGCACGAACTCATGTGCGGCAACCTCTACCTCAACCGCAGCATCACAGGCGCGATCGTAGAGCGCCATCCCTTCGGCGGCTTCAAGCTGAGCGGCGGCGGCACCAAGGCCGGCGGCCGGGGCTACCTCGAAAACTTCCTCTTCCCGCGCGTCATCGTGGAAAACGTGATGCGCCGCGGCTTCACCCCGCCGGCGGCGACGTGAGCCGGGCTCAGGCCTTGGCCGCGTCGTCCGACTCCAGCGGCGTCACCGGATCGATGAGGAGCCAGAAGAATGCGCCGAGAAAGTAGATCGCCGACGAAATCGCGAACACGAGTTCCCAGTTCTTGGTGATCCCGGTCGCGGTTGTGACCGTCGTGGCCGCGAGCACCACCCCCACGACAAAGGGCCCGACCATGCCGCCGAAATTGCCCATCATGTTCATGCTGCCGGAGACGGTGCCGGCATACTTGCCGCCGATGTCCATGCACGCTGACCAGCTGCCCGGCATCGTCATGTCGTTGCAAAAACTCGCCATGCCCATGGCCAGCATCGCGAGCAACGGATCCTGCACGTAGAACGAAGTCATCAGCAGCCCGGAGGCCCCCGCGAAGCCGAGGAAGCCAAAGGAGCGGCGCACCTTCACGACGCTGGCCCCGCGCGCGATCAGCCGGCTCGAAAATATCCCCGCGAAGAGCGAGCCGAAGCCGCCGAAGAACAGCGGGACGCCCGCCAGCACCGCCTTGAGGATCGGCTGGATAAGATCGGCGCGCACGGAGCCTTCCATCATCCCAGCGAGCCAGCGGAGGAATTCGTTGGAAAGCAGCGGCCGGCCGTTGGTGTTGAGATAGTCGGGCAGCCACGTGACGAAGAAATACCAGCCATAGCTCAGGCAAAAATACTGGCCCCACAGGAGCCACATGCTCGGCTTGCCCACGAGCCTGGCCCACGGCACATCGCCGTGCCCGCGGGCATTGCTTTCGTTTTCCTTCAGGAGCTCGAGTTCGGCGGCATTGACGTCCTTGTGATCACGCGGGTTGTCGCGAAACCACCGCCAGAAAAAAATCGCCCAGATCACGCCGAGCAGCGCGAAAACCTGAAACGCCGTGCGCCAGCTCACCACCGCCATCACCAGCACCACCAGCAGCGGCGTGAAGGCCCCGCCCCAGCGCGCGCCCATCCACATCAGCGCCTGCGCGCGAGTGCGCTCGTTGACCGGCAGCCACGTGCTGAACGCCTTGGTGAGATTCGGAAAGCATCCCGCCTCGCCCGCGCCAAACAGGAAACGCGTGATCCACATCGAGACGAAGTTCCACGCAAATCCCGTCACCGCCGTGAAGAACGACCACCACAGCACCACCCGCACGAGGACCTTGCGCGCCCCGATCCGGTCGCCGAGCCAGCCGGTCGGAATCTCGAAGAGCGCGTAGGACAGGCCAAACGCCGCGAAGATCGAGCCCATCTGCGCATCGGTCAAAGCCAGGTCCTGGGCGACGCCGTCCTTCGCCTGCGAGATCGCCACGCGATCGATGTATTGGATGACCGCCAGAATGATCGCGAAGACGACCACCTTGTAGCGGGTGCGCGTGGCTGGCTGGCCGTTGAACGGAGCGGGGGTTTGGGGTGACATCGGAGACGAGGGGTAGCGCCGATCGAGCGCAGGATCATGCCGCGGGCGACGCGGCGGAGGCCGGGGCCGGCCGCATCAGAACCAGAGGTTCGGCCACAAGGCGGCCGCGATCAGCACCTGCACCAGGCCGACGAGCGAGATCACTGTCAATAGCACGGTCCAGCTGCGCAGCGTCTCGCCCTCGGTGAGGCCGCCCAACCGGCTGATGACCCAGAAGCCGCTGTCGTTCATCCACGAGAGGGTCGTCGCCCCGTAGCCAATCGCGAGGAACACGTAGAAGGGATGCACGCCAAACCCCGCGGTCCCAGCGATGGAGAGCATGATCGAGGAGGCGGTGATCATCGCGACCGTGGCCGAGCCCTGGGCGACGCGCACCACCGCGGCGAGCACCCAGGCGAGCAGCACGTAGTTGACGCTCGAGCCGCTCGCGAGTTCGCGCACGGAGTCGCCCACGCCGGCATTCTTGATCATCGCCCCGTAGGCGCCGCCGGCCGCGGTGATGAGGATGATGACGCCCGCGACCTCCAGCGGCGAGGAGAGGCCCGCGTTCATCTCCTTCATGCCGATCTTTTTCTGGCGCGCATAGACGACGAGGGCGATCACGGCGCCGATCAGCAGGGCGATGTTCTTGTTGCCAAAAAACTCGATGATCTGCGCGAGATCACCCGGGACCCGGGCCCGCATCGTGCCCACGACGGAGGCCAGCGCGATCAGCCCCACCGGCACGAGCACCGGGGCAATCGCGGCCCAGAAACCGGGCAGCTGATCTTCCCGCCGGCCCGCGATCTCGCCGAGCGAGGCCAACGAGGAACCGGCGGTCTCGCGCACCGGCACGGGCATGCGGCGATTAATCCAGCGCGCCCACGCCAGGCCGGCGAGAGCGGGCAGCACGCCGAAGACAATGCCGCCCATGATCGTGAGCCCGAGATCGATCTTGAGCGTCTCCGCCACGATGAGCGGTCCGGGCGTCGGGGGCACCGTGCCGTGCGTAATCACGCCGCCCGCGCAGATCGCGATGACATAGAGCATGTAGTCCTTGCCCGTGCGCAGGCTCAGCGCCCGCGCCAGCGGCACGAGGAGGAAAAAGACCGTGTCGAAAAAGACCGGAATCGAGAGCACGAAGCCGCAGGCCAGCAGGGCAAACGCCGCCCGCTTCTCCCCCAGCACGGCGATGAACCGGCGGATGATCTTATCGGCGGCGCCGCTCTCCATCAGGGCCACGCCAATCACGGCGGCGATGGCGATGGTGAAGCCGATCTTCCCGGCCGCCACGCCGAATTCCACCATCACGGTCTCGACCGTCTTGATGAACCGGCCCTCGCCCGTCTGCCCGAGCGCCGTCAGCATCCCGACGAGCATGGCCGCGAAGAGCAGCGCGAAAAACGCGTGCCATCGCAGCCAGGCGATCGCGCCTACGATGAAGACGACGCTGATAGTGAGGACGGTGAGGGGACCGAGGGCGAACGCGAGGGGTAGCGCAGTCATGCACCCTCCACCGCGCCAGCCGCCCCGGATGCGCGCAAGCCATTTGTGCGACAAGGTGCGTCATCGCCCTTCGCGGCGCGCACCGCAGACGCGCGAAATTCAGGCCTCCGCTACTGGAGGATGCGAAACATGCTCGTGTAGTCGTCCGTCCAGAGCGGGATCGTGTTGGCCGGGGCCGGCGGAAGGGCGACGGTCGTGAGCTCGCGGTGGGCCATGAAGGCTTCGTTGCGGCTGAGCACCATCCACGTCGCGCCGTAGAGCCACCAGGCCCCCTCCTCGCCGTCGCCGCTGTCGCCATCCTCGCTCGCGATGGTGTGGGCGCGCAGCCCGAAGGCGCGCGCGGCATTCTCCACGACGGGCCGCAGATCGAGGTAGCGGTTGGAGATGTTCACGAGGATCGCGCCATCGGGCTTCAGGTGGCGCAGGTAGATCTCAAAGGCCTCGCGGGTGAGCAGGTGCACCGGCACCGCGTCGCTGCTGAACGCGTCCATGATCAGAAAATCGAAGTTCTGCGCGGGCTCGTTCTCCATCGAGAGGCGGCCGTCGCCCATGACGATGTCGATCTTCGCCTTGCTCAGCGCCACGTAGCTGAAGGGTTTTTCCGCGATCGCCTTCACCTGCGGGTCGATCTCGTAGATGCGCAGGTAGTCGCCGGGCTTGCCGTAGGCCGCGATCGTGCCGACCCCGAGCCCGAGCAGGCCGATGCGCTGGTTTTCCTGCCGCGGAAAATTTTTGATGGCGAGCGCGATGCCCGTCCGTGGCCCAAAATACGAAGTGATCATCGCCGCGCGGTCCGCTGCGGCGAATTGCAGACCATGCGTGATGCGCCCGTGCAGCAGTGTGTAGTAGTGCGCGTCGGGCTCTTCCTTGCGATATTCGAGCACGGAGAGCACGCCGTAGAAATTCCGCGCCTTCAGCAGCGCACCTTCCCCGGCCTGTCGCATATGGTGGCCGAGGGCCACCACCAGCCCGACCAAACCTGCACCCAGCAGCCCGCACGTCACGCGATGCCAATTGAGCGCCAGGCCACGCCACGCCGCCAGCAGGCCGCCCGCCACCAGCACGCCGCCGCCGGTCCAGACCAGCCACCGCTGGGCCGTAAAACCGAGCCAGCCTCCCGCCAGCAGCCGATCCGTCGCCACGGTCGCCGTCGCGACGAGCAGCACCGCCAGCAGCAGCCAGCGCCGCGGACTCAACGCTTCGCGATCGCGCAGGCAGACCGCAATGAGCAACACCGCCATCGCCACGAGGCCCAGGTGCAGCTCGTAGAAATTATCAAAGACAAAGGGCGCCACCAGCGCCACGAAGAGCCCGCCGATCGCGCCGCCCGCCGAGATCATGAGGTAAAACGAAGTGAGGTGCCGCGGGTGCGGCTTCAGCCGGTAAACTTCCCCGTGACAGATCATGCAGGCCACAAACATCACCCCCGAGTAAATCGCCACTTGGCGCACAATCGGCATGTCGGCGCCTTCGTGGAGCGCGACGCAGGCCAAGACCGTCGCGACCGCTAGCGCCAGCGTCCAATAGAAGCGCGAATACCACCGCGGGCTGTCGAAGCAGATGATGAAGGTCACCAGATACAGCGCGAGCAGCAGCACCCAGAGAAACGGGATCACGGCCACGTCCTGGCACATCTTGTTCGTCACCGCGAGGAGCAGCACCGAGCCGCACGCCGGCAGCGCCATCCAGAGGAGGCGCTGGATCAGCGTCGGGGCGGGGACTTTTTCCTCCCGCACGGCACTGGCTGTGGCGGCGACCACGGGCTGCCGCCAGAGCCGATACGCGCAGAAGCCGCAGCACACGGCATAGGCCACGAGGCCCCACGACCACATCCGCGCCTGGGTGGCGCGCGTGAACTGCATCTCGAAGAAAAAGGGATAGCTCACCAGCGCGAGGAGCGAGCCCACATTCGACAGCGCGTAGAGCCGGTAGGGCGACGCCCCCGGCGTGAGGCGGCGAAACCACTCCTGCATGAGCGGTCCGGTCGCCGCCAGCACGAGGTAGGGCAAGCCGAGGCTGGCCAGCAGCAGCGCGAGAATCCGCCACGTGGGATCGCCGGCGGCCTGCGGCTTCCAATGATCGCCGGGCGTGATCGGCAGGCTGGCAAGCGCCGCCACGAGCAGCACGCCATGCACGATCGCCTGCGTGCGCGGCGCGACGCGGCGGCTCAGGGCGTGGGCGTAGGCGTAACCGCCGAGCAGCAGCATCTGGAAAAACAGCATGCACGTCGTCCACACGCCCGGCGCGCCGCCGAACCACGGGAGGATATATTTGCCGATGAGCGGCTGGATTTGGAAGAGCAGGAAAGCTCCGGTAAAAATCGTGAGGGCGAAGGCAAACATGGCGAGGGTCGGCGTGGCGGGTGGCGCACGCTCGGACATGAGGAGGAAAACCCGCTTGGCAACCGGCTTCCGTCAGGACCGTCCGGGGCCGCCCCACGCAAAGGGCTGGCCACCGCGCGGGAACTTCCCCCACTTTTCCCCTTCTTATCGACTCTCACACCATGAAGAAATCGCTCCTCCTCCTCGTCACGACTGGTCTCACGCTGCTTTCCGGCGGCCAGCTCCTCGCCCAATCCGCGCCCGCGACGCCCAAGCAGCAGCGCCTCATCCACGTCTCCACGCTCAACACCATCGAGGCCAACCAGGCGTTTCAAAACAACGTCCAGATCATGCAGGCCCGCCGCCAGGAGCTGCTCGTGGCCAAAGACGCTCTGGACAAGGAGACCAACGCCGCGAAGAAAAAAGATCTCAAGACCAAGGTGGACGCCCTCCTGGCCAAGCTCAACGAGGACAACCAGACGATGCTCAAGGCCTACGGCTTCACCCTTGAGCGCAACTACACGATCGCGCCGGTCGTGTCCCACGTCTACATGATGGTGACCGATGAGGAGGCCGCGCGGTTCGATAAGGAGCAGGCCGCCGCCGCGAAGAAGAAGAAATAACCTTTGTCGCGGACGGCCGCATACCGCCGGACGCG
>JAUYAK010000073.1 GCA_030693515.1 Opitutaceae bacterium | reverse complement strand
CGCGCAGCGCGGCGGTGCGGACCGCGCCCACGGGCCGCGGCGCCTCCGGCGCGAACAGCGCGGCGACGCGCGGGAAGAACTTGGCGCGCAGCGCGGCGTCGCCCAGCAGCGTGAGTCCATCGAGCAGGAGCACGCGTGAATCGGCCTTCACGGCGGTCATGTCCCAGACGTTGGCCGCATCGTTGTCGATCACGACGCGCGCGATGATGGCAGCGCGGCGGGCTGGCGCGAGCGCGGGATCCTTGGAGGCGAGCCGCTGGATCTCGGAACGCTGGGCCGTGAGGGCCGGGCGAGGCGAGGCGGCGAGGAGGCGGCCGAGTTCATCGGCCGCGCCGGTGTCCTTGCCGCGCTCATCCATGCGCGAGAGGGCGGCGACGATTTCGGCCTCGCGCGTGGTCTTGCGCTGGGCGGCCAGCGCCGTGAGCGCCGTCTCGCGCACGGCCGGGTCGAGCCCCTTGCGTTCGATCTGGGAGATCCAGACGGGTTCGAGGGCGGGGGCCTTCTCCAGCTCGGCATTGCTCATGCGGCCGAGCACGAATTGCAGTCCGCGCGGATCCTTCACCTCGGCCGGCGACGGCGAGAGGGCGCGCATCGTCTCCTCGAGCACATAGTTCAGATAATAGTCGCGCTCGTGGTTGAGGATTTCGAGGGCGACATCGACGGCCTTGATGCCCTTGAAGAAACTCGCCGCGCGCACGGCCTCGAGGCGCACGAGCGGATGCTCGTCCTTTGCCTGCGTCATGAGCAGGTCGAGGGCCTCCGGCACGCGGTCGCGCCAGTAGCAGAGGACACGCGTCGCCGCGGCGCGGGCCATCGGCTCGGCGGCGCGGAGCTGCTCGCGGAGGAGCGGGAGATTCACGACGTTGAACCACTGGTGAACCCAGAGCGCCTCGGCGCGGAGGTGCTGGTAACCCGGCGCAGCAACATCGAGGTCCCCGAGCCAGCGCTGCACCGCGGGAAGCACCTGGTCGGGTGGACGCGTGGCGAGTTCCTGCTTGGCCCGGAGGCGCGTGCGATCCTCCTGGAGCTTGAGCGCCTCGAGGAGTTTCTCGATGGGCTCGCCGGCGATGGGCGTGATGGGGACCAGCGGGCGCGAGGGATAGGTGATGCGCCAGATGCGGGCGTGGGTGCTATCGCGCAGCGGATCGCGGATGGAATACTGCATGTGGCCGATCAGCGCCTCCTGCCAATCGGTGATGTAGAGAGCCCCATCCGGGCCGAACTCCATGTCGACGGGGCGAAAGTTGCGGTCGTCGCTCATGAGGAGCGGCTCGATCTCCTTGCCCTCGTAGCCGCTGCCGACCTGCTGCACGGTGTGCTGCAGGATGCCCTGCACGCCGATGGTGTTGTTGAGCAGGAAGAGTCCCTGCGCCTCGTCGGGGAAATGCCGCGAGGTGACGAACTCGCAGCCGCTCGTCGGGCGCACGCGTTTCGGGAAAAACTGCTTCAGCGTCGGATGCTTGTCGGGATACGGGAGATGGCCGGAGATGGCGGTGCCGAAGTAGTTCGCGCCACCGGACGAGTCCGAGATGAAGCTCTGCCCCCAGCGATCGAAGGTCTGGCCGTGGGGATTCGCGTAGTTGTAGGCGATGAACACATCGAGCTTCTGCGTGAGCGGCTCGTAGCGATAGGTCGCCGCATTTTTCGAACGCACGGGACCGTAAGGCGTCTCGACCTGCGAGAAATGGAACGTGCCTTCTTGAAAATAAAGCGCGCCACCCGGGTCGAACGTAAACTGGTTGATCACATGGTGGCTGTCGGCCGAGTCGAAGCCGCTGAGGAGAATCTGGCGCACGTCGGCGCGGTCGTCCCCGTTGGTGTCCTTGAGAAAGAGCAGCTCGCGCTGCCCGCTGACAATCACGCCGCCGTTCCAAAACTCGAAACCGATCGGGATGTGGAGGTCGTCGGCAAAGACCTTGAGTTGATCGGCTTTCCCGTCGCCATCGGTGTCGGTGAGAATGACGAGCTTGTCGTTCATCGGATCGCCGGGACGCCACTGCGGGTAGGTGGGCATGACAGAGACCCAGAGGCGACCCTGCGCGTCGAAGGCGGTGGCGGTGGCATTGCCGAGTTCGGGAAACTGCTCCTCGCTGGCAAAGAGGTTGATGGCATAGCCGGGCGCGAGCTTGAAGCTCTTGAGTGTCTCGGCGGCCGAGATGATCTTGGCCGAATCGCCCTCGGCGGTCTTGCTGGTCTGGCCGGTGTTGGCGCCGGCGTCGGTCTTCTTGCCGATGCCGAACGAGGTCACAACCGGCAGAAACGGCGGGACATTGCTGTCGTCAATGCGCGCGGGCCCGCCGCCATCTTGCGCCAGCGTCCAGACGCGCTGGTCGCGGTTGGCCACCATCACATCAAGCACGGAGCGCTCGCGCTCCATCACGTCGCGGTTGGTCTGGTCGCCGTCGGCAAACTTGAGGCCGGAGCGGCCGCCATAGACATAGTAGGAGTCCACAATCCGGTAGCGGTGATACCAGTGGAAGCTCTTGTCGGCGACGGCGGCGCGCAGGCCCTCGTTGATGGGCGGCACGTGGGCCGCCCCACCAAAGAGCGCGCGGTCGAGGATGGGCGCGAAGGCGGCGTCGCCACGCTCATTGAGATGCACGCCGTTGAGGGTGAAAGCGGGGCCTGAGTGGTCGGCGAAGAGCCGGCGCGTCGGGGCAAACACATCGGCAAAGACCACGCTGTGCTTCGCCGCGACGTCGCGCATGGCGGCCGTGTAGAGTTCGAGATTGCGGTTGTTGGCGGAGCCGTCCGGCAGATGCGGGCTCCGGAGATTCTCATGCGCAATCGGCGAGACGAGCGCGACGCGCGGGGCGCCTTTGCCGCTATAGTTGGCCTTCAGCGTGGCGCCGAGCCACTCGTCGAGGTCGGCCTTGAACTTCTCCAGTCCCCCCGGGCCGGCGAAGGCCTCGTTGAAGCCAAAGAACGCGAGGATCACATCGGCCTTGCTAAACGCGAGGTGCTCTTCCGGCGTGCCGAAGCCCTCGGCGCGCGGCCGCAGCACGACTTCGTCGGCCGGCCACGCGAGGTTGCGCACGACGAGCCGGTGCCGCGGAAAGCGCTGGTGCAGCCGCGTCTCCCAGTGGTTGAAGTGCTGGAGTCGCTCGGCGAGGGTGTTGCCGACGAGGCAAATCGAGTCGCCCTCGCGGATCGCCAGCACCGACGGCGACGCGGCTTGGAGGCGCACCAGCGAAGTGAAAACCAAGGCGGCAAGGATAAGAAAGGGGCGTGGCATGGGAGGTAACAGACGTGAGGCGAATCGCCGGAATCTGCACGCCGTTTTCACCGTGAACCTATTAAGCCCCGGCGAACTTGGCGTTATCTTCACGCTTTCGCGGAACTCGCGGTTCAGCCTGGCGGGCACAAAGCGAATCCCGCATGCCCCGGGCAAAACGCCGCTGTGGGCGAGCGGAACTTTCGCCCGGAAACGCCTAAAGTCGCGCACCCGGCGGACCGATAGCCATCCATCCCCTGCCTCCATGGTCGCCGCGCTTTACACGCTCCTCGGTCTCGTCGCTCTCGGTTCGGTCGTGACCGTATATGCGGCGCTGACGGCCAAGGAAGGCTACGAGGATGGCGAAGGGTTCCACCCCGTCGCGCCTGAGGCGCAGACCCGCGGCCAGACCCTGTCGGCGGCCGCCCCGGTCCGCCACTGATCAGGCTTGCGGCCTCGCGTCGTCGCCTGCGCCTTCCGCGGTCGCGCCGAGGAAATCCATCTGCGCCGGGTCCACCCGCACCGCCAAGAGCTTGCGCAAGAACGCCTCCCGGTGCTCCGCGCACCGCCCGATCCGCAGCACGGCATCGCGGTGCTCCTCCGTCCCGTAGCCCTTGTGCTGGGCGAAACCATAGCCGGGAAACGTCGTTTCCAGCCCCACCATCAGGCGATCCCGCGCCACCTTGGCGACGATCGAGGCCATCGCGATGCACAGTGAGCGCGAGTCGCCTTTGACGAAGGCGCGGTGCGGGTAGGGAAAACCTCGCAACGGCAGCCCATCGACCAGCACGCGGGCCGACACCGCAGGCTGAAAGGCCGCCCGCTCCTCCAAGCTCGAAAACAGGTCCGGCTCCTCCGGTGCGGTCGCAAACGCCTCCGGCGGATAGATGCCGCCCAACGCCCGCCGCATCGCGAGTTTGGTGGCGCCGAGGATATTGAGCTCCGCGATCTCGGCCACGGTCGCGAAGCCGGGGTTGGCGTGGATTTTTCCGGTCGCCGCCAGCTCCTCGAACTCCGCCCACAGCTCTTCGCGCTGCGCGGCGCTGAGGAGCTTGGAATCATTGACGCGGCCGGACTTGGTCACGGCCCAGCGGCTCTCCAAAAAATCCCGGGAAACCACCACCGCGGCCGCGACCACCGGCCCGGCAAACGCCCCGCGCCCCACCTCATCGACGCCGATGAGCTGGTCCACGCCCTCAATCTGCTTGAGGTCGAATCCGCGCAACTGCCGGCGTTTCATCCACGCGATCCCAAGGGCGATGATTGCACGGAGCAAGTGCAGGAAATCCAGGGGCCAGAGATTCCTCCACTCCCGCCCCCGCGACGCCGGGGGCATTCAAGTGCCAGCGGCGGCTTTCTCGTTGCCGCTCGACCACCGCGCACAACGCTCGCGCGCATGCCCCTCCCCTCCTGGCCCCGCCGGGTCGCCGGCGTCGCGACCCTCTCGCTTGCCTCCCTCGCCTGCGCCCAGACCCCGCCCGCCGCACCCGTCGCGCCCCACGCTCCCGCTGCCGCACCCGCCGCGCCGGGCCCCATCGCGCGCATCCGCGACGAAGGCCTGAAGCGCTCCGAGATCATGGCCACGCTCAGCCAGCTCACCGACATCGTCGGCCCGCGGCTCACGGGTTCGCCCGAGCTGCGGCGCGCCAGCGAATGGGCGCGCGATCGCTTCACCGCGTGGGGTCTCAAAAATGCCGCGCTTGAGCCGTGGGGTCCCTTTGGCCGCGGCTGGTCCCTGCGGCGCTTTTCCGCCCAGATCGTCGCGCCGCAGGCCATTCCGCTCATCGCCTATCCGAAGGCCTGGTCGCCTTCGCTTCCCGCGGGCCAGCTGGAGGCCGAGATCGTGCACGTGGATATCAGAAAACCCGAGGACTTCGCGCGCTATCGCGGCAAGCTCCGCGGCGCCATCGTGCTCGATGGCACGGTGCAGGAGCTGAAGGTGGGCTTCGAACCGCTCGCCCGCCGCCGCACCGAGGCCGATCTGCTCGCGCTCGCCAACCACGACGGCATCGCCGGCACCACCCGGCCCACGACCAACTCGCCGCTGGCCAACCCCGAGCAGCGCGCGGCCCTCGCCCTCACGCCGCAGCGCTACCAGTTTTTTGCCGAGGAAGGCGTCGCCGTGCTGTTGCAGCCCAGCCGCCTCGGCGAGGCCGGCACGCTCTTCACTGGCGCCGCCACCGTCTATCCGCAACGCGATCCCGCAGCGAAGGCGCCCAAGGCCGAGCCCGCGCCGGAGCCATCCGCGCCGAAGAAAAAGGGCTCGGGCAAATCCACCCCGAGCGCCCCCGCCGTCCGCGCGATCTCTGCCTGGAAAACGGACGCCCCACCCATCATCCCGCAGATCACGGTCGCAGGCGAACACTTCAACCGCCTCGTCCGGATGGCCGCGGCCGGTGAGAAACTCCGCGCCGCCATCGAGCTCCAAGCTGATTACCACACGGCCGATCTCATGGCGGCCAATGTGGTCGCCGAGATTCCCGGCTCCGATCGTGCCGACGAGGTCGTGATGCTCGGCGCGCATCTCGACTCCTGGCACAGCGGCACGGGCGCCACCGACAACGCCGCGGGCTCGGCCGTCGTGATGGAGGCCGTCCGCATCTTGCGCGCGCTCAATCTCCCGCTGCGGCGCACCCTCCGCGTCGCGCTCTGGTCCGGCGAAGAGCAGGGCCTCCTCGGCTCGAAGGCCTACGTCGCCGCGCATTTTGGCGAAGCGAAAAACCCTCCCGCCCCCGCCGCCACTCCGCCGCGGGACGAGTCCGATCCGTTGGCCTTCACGCCGCGCCCGGGCCCCCTCGGCGAAATCGTAAAGAAACCCGCCTACGAAAAACTCTCCGCCTACTTCAACCTCGATAATGGCGGCGGCAAAATCCGCGGCATTTATCTCCAGAACAACGAAGCCGCGCGCCCGATTTTCCGCGCGTGGCTCAAGCCGTTCAAGGACCTCGGAGCCGAGACCGTCTCCCTCGCCAACACCGGCGGCACCGACCACCTGCCCTTCGATCAAATCGGGCTGCCCGGTTTTCAATTCATCCAGGACACCATCGAATACAACTCCCGCACCCACCACGGCAACATGGACGTCTACGACCGCGTGATCGCCGATGACCTCAAGCAGGCCGCGGTGATCATGGCGGCGTTTGTTTACGAGGCCGCCATGCGCGATGACCTGATTCCGCGCAAACCTGCGCGGCCCGCCGCCGCTACCTCGACACCCGCGGCGTCACCCTGATCACGCGGCGGCTGCTACCGCGCCGCCGCCGCGATGCGCCCCAGATCGTCGAAGAGCGGACCGGCCGGCGGGATCGCGCGGTCAAACACGTCCGCGATCACGTGCGTCCAGCCGTGAAGGAAATAGGTCCAGCCATCGGCGATCCGCAGCCCGCGCGCCGCCTCCTGCGCCCGAGCCTGCTCAAGAAACACGAGCTGGCCGCGGTAGTTGAATTCCCACACCACGCCGCCTTCCGGAAACCGCGCCGCGGCCGTGAGCGGCGAGCCCGGGGCATCCTTGCCCAATCCGGTGGCGTTGGCGACGAGCGAAGCGGGCGGCAGGCGGGCGATCACGGCGTCGGCGTCCTCGGTCTGCGCGGCGAGATGCGTTTCCAGCGGCACGGCGGCGGGCCACGTGGCGTGGAGCGCGCGCAGATGGGCGAGCCGCGCGGGCACCCGATCTACGACCTGGAGCCGCGCCGGTCGCCCGGCCACGGCCGGCATGTTGGCCAGGCGCCAGGCGAGCGCGGTGCCCGCCCCGCCCGCGCCGAGTATCAGCGCCTCCGCGCCTCCCGCCCAATGCGCCGGCGTAATTTGCGCCGCGAGGGCGTGGCCCGATGTCCAAGGATCGACCGCCCGGCCGTGCAGCCGGCCACCGCGCTTGAAGATGCTGCCCACCTCGCCGAGCGCCCGTGTCAGCGGATCAAGTTCGTCGAACAAGTCGCCGCCCGCCTGGAAGACCGCGACCTTGTGCGTCGTCACGAGCGCACCGAGCGAGAGCGGATCGCGCCGGATGAAGTCAAGCGCCGCGCGGTAATCGGCCGCCAGGCTGCCCGGCGCAAAATCGATCCCGTGCAGCGCGCAGTCGCCGAGGCCGAGCCGCTCCGCCCAGCGCGGAAAGACCGCGTTGATCGACGACTGGCCGGTCGTCACACCGATGAAATGCATCGTGGGCTTGGTCGCGGGCTGGAGCACGGGCGGCATCCGCCCAACAGATCGCGACCGGAGGGGCCGCGTCAAATCCCGTCTGCCTGTTGCATGTGGCACGACGGCTGCGATGCAGGATTCGATCTTGAACCAGCCGTCGTTCGCCAGTGGATTGCCGTCACCCCTTTCCGGCGCCGCTTGCGATCGCCGCGCCCCATCGACCTAACCACCCGTTCGTTTTCCCCCATGAACACCTGTGCCTCGCTTCCGCTGGTTTCCTGCCGTTTCGCCCTCCTCGCCGCTGTGCCCATGCTGCTGTCCGTAGGCGCTGCATGGGCTCAAGTCGCGCCCGCTGCCTCCGGTGCCGCCGCGCCGCCCGCCAGCGGCGAGGCCGTGCAACTGACGCGCTTCACCGTCACCGACGACAAGGACATCGGCTATGAGTCCCAGCAGACGACCTCCGGCATGCGCACCGTGCAGGAGCTGAAGAATCTCGCGAATTCCATCTCGATCATGAACTCGCAGTTCATCGAGGACCTGGCGCTCACGACCATGGAGGAGATGGCGACGTGGATGGTCTCCGGCGAATCCAATCCCGATCCCAACGCCACCGTGCAGAGCCGCATCATCCTCCGCGGCATCTCCAACGCCTACGCCCTGCGCAACGGCTGGATCTGGTATTCGCCGATGGATTCCTTCTCGACCGAACGCATCGAGGAGCTGCGCGGCCCCAACGCGTTTCTCTACGGCGAGGCCGATGTAGGCGGCGCGCAAAACCAGGTCACGAAGCGCGGCCTCTTCACCCGCGATTTGAATCGCGTCAAGGTCATGCTCGGTAGCAACGAAATCCGGCGCGTGGAAATCGACCTCAACCGCCGCCTTGTGAAAGACAAACTGGCCGCACGCTTTGCCGCCGTCGCCCACCAGAGCGAATCCTGGATCGACAATGTGCAGCGTGATTTTCGCGGCCTCTACGGCGCGGTCACCTACCGGCCCTTTCACAACACCTCGGTCAGCCTGATGGCCGAGCATGGCCGCACGCAGGCGGTGCTCTCGCAGGGGATGTTTGTCGATGCCTTCTCGCGCGCCGCGACCGCGACGCTCGGCAACGTCGGCTACATCTACAATACGGCGACCAATTCCGGCTTCCGCGCCCAGGCGGCCGGCGTCCCGAACCGCACCATCAGCACCGGACCCGCCGTCGCCATCACCGATTACACGCTCGTGCCCAAGCGCACGCAAAGCAACGGCCCCGACAGCACCTACAACAACGCCACCTCCTCCTTCACCCTCGAGGCCGAGCACCACATTGGGAAAAACCTGCACCTGCAGCTCACCGGGAACTTCTACCAGCAGAAGATCAAGAACTGGACCGTGAACTCACGCAGCATCACGCGCGACCGCAGCCCGCTCCTGCCCAATGGCGCGGTCAATCCCTACTTCAACGAACTCTACACCGAGTATTTCCGCACCAACAGCATCGACGGCAACATCGTCCGCGATATCCGCTTCTCGGCCGTCTACGATCTGGAGACCCGCTGGTTCAAGCAACAGTTCATCGCCAACGTCCAGCAGCACCAGGACAACCCGGGCCAGAAAAAACCGAAATACGTCGAGTATATCGACCCGGCGAGCGCGAACTGGGTCGGCGCGATCAACCCTGCGATCACGGCCGCCGCCTTCGCCGCCAACCGCACGACGTATGCCGCCAACCGTTTTTACCGCCGCTACTACTTGCGCGATGGCATCGATGCCGACCGCACAGGCAACCTCGCCGCGATCCCCGGCGTGTCCACATTTCTGCCTGATGTCGCCGGCCGCGCCGCCACCGGCCAGTTCATCAACCGGCGCTTCTACACGCCCTCGTGGGGTGTCGGCGCCTCGGGCACCTACTTCAAGGATCATCTCTACACCATGGTCGGCTACCGCCGCGATCACTTCAACATGAACACCACGCGCGGCATGCTGCGCGCGCAGAAGGATTGGGAGATCGACTACATCGACTCATTCAACACCCCTGCCCTGCAATTCGTCCAATACAAGGTCGATGGCGCCAACTTCGGCGGCGTCTTTCGACTGAACGACATGTTCGCCATCGGCGCGAACTACGCGCAGTCGTTTCGCATTTCCGTCGGCCAGGGCGCGGCGACCTTCAACTCCGGCGAGCTCTCCAGCATCCCCGTGGGCGAAGGCACCGACCTCTCCGCGCGCTTCAGCCTCTTCCGCGACAGCGGCGGCCGCCCCCGGCTCGAGCTCAACATCGTCCGCTACAAAAACTTCACGCCCAACGCCCGCTACGCCGTGCCCGGCGTGAACCAACTGCTCCGCGACGAGCTGATCGCGATTTTCCCGAACACATTCGACGTCACCGCGACGGGCGACTACCAGACGACGCTCACGCGCGGCAACGAGGTCCAAGCCATCGCCAACCTCACGCGCAACTGGCGCCTCTCCGCCTCCTACGCCGCCAACAAGGTCGTCAACACCGACCGAGCGCCCCTCCTGAAATCATTCCGCGCCGCGGCCGCGGCGCAGAACCGGCCCACTCCAGTCCTCAACGATCTGCTGGCCACCATCCCGGAGGGCCTCCCCAACCCCGGCTACACCAAGGCGCGCGGCAATCTTTTCATGCGCTACCAGTTCACGCAGGATGCGCTGCGCGGCTTCGCCATCGGCGGCGGCGGCAACTGGCGCCTTCGCACTTACCGCGGCACCGCGGCGCTCGCCGCCGCCAACGCGACGCCCACAAATCTCTATTCACCCGCCTACACGATTTACACCGCCTACCTCAGCTACACGCGGAAGATCTACAACCGCAACACGAGCTTCCAGCTCAACGTCGACAACGTATTCGACAAGGAATACTACCGCTCCGCCGCCGTCGGCAGCGGTTCGTGGGGTGATCCGCGATCCTTCCGGTTCTCGATGTCGACGGAGCTCTGAGCCGGGTGGGCGGGCGCGTCCCTGCGCCCGCATGTGCGCCCCGCTTGCCAGCTTCGAAATGCGGGCCAGGGACGTGCCCGCCCACCCCAGTATGTCTGAAAAAGCGCGCATTTTTTGCGGCCGTATGCGATCCCTGCGCGCAGCGTGCTTCACCTCCTGATCGTCTCCCTTCTCTGGGCGTTTTCGTTCGGCCTCATCAAGGGACTGACGGGGATCGACGCGGCATTTCTTTCCGCCGCGCGGCTCGCGCTCGCGCTCCTCGTCTTCCTGCCGTTTCTCCGCCTCAGCGGGGTCGCGCCACGCACGGGGCTCGCCCTCGCGGGTATCGGCGCGATCCAGTTTGGCCTCATGTATCTCGCCTATAACGAGAGCTTCCGCTTCCTCGCCGCGCACGAGATCGCGCTCTTCACGCTCACGACGCCGATTATCGTGACGCTGCTGGCCGACGCCTTTGACCGCACCCTGCGCGGGCGGGCGTTGCTCGCGGCGCTGCTGGCCGTGGCCGGCGGGGCCTGCATCGTGGTGAAAACAGCACCGACCGCCGGCACACTGACCGGCGTCGTCCTCGTGCAACTATCCAACGCCGCCTTCGCGCTCGGACAAGTGCTCTATCGCCGGCTCCGCGGACGGCAGCCCGGCCTGCGCGACCGCGAGGTGTTCGGGCTGCTCTACGCCGGGGCGTTGGCCGTGACGCTGCCGGTCTCGCTCGTGCGCACCGATTTCGCCGCGCTGCCGCTTACTGCGGCCAACCTGGGCGTGCTGCTCTACCTCGGCGTGATTGCGTCGGGCCTCGGATTCTTCCTCTGGAACCGGGGTGCGACGCGCGTAAGCGCCGGCACGCTCGCCGTGATGAACAACGCGAAGATCCCGCTCGCCGTCGCGGTCTCGCTGCTGGTGTTCCGCGAGCAGGCCGATGTGCCGCGGCTGCTCGCCGCCGGCGCTCTCATGGGTGTGGCGGTGTGGCTGGCCGAACGGAAAAACTAGGCCGCGGCCTCAACCCTTCGTCCTGAAGGTCCGCGCATGGCCGGTGCTCGGCACCGAAACGGTGTAGTTCCGCCCGTCGGGCGCGACGGACATCCGGATCTGATGGGCCGGGCACTTGGCGGCGTCCGCGTCGGTGAGGTTGCCTTGGTTGGCCACGAACTCGGCCGGAGCGTTTGTCTCCGTCGGCACGTTGTGGCTATGGTGGATTTGGTAGAGCGCCTGCACCGAGGCGGCCCCGCGGACGGCGGCAAACGCGCCGGGCTGGCCGCCCTTTTTCGGTCCGTTGTTCATCACGACCACAGTGGGCGCCAGGCTGCGCACGAGCGACGGATGGTTGCTCACTTCCAGGCCGTGGTGGTTGGTCTGATAGACATCGACCGTGCCGGCGAGATTGTGGGGCGCGACGAGTTGCTCCTCGAGGTTCCACGTGAGGTCACCGCCGGCGAAGAACCGAAACGCGCCGAACGTGAGCACATAGACCGCGCTGTTGGCGTTGTCGCTCGGGTCCTTCGGCTTGGCCGCGACGGTGCCGGCGAGCGGGTTGGTCGTCTGCTTCTGCGCCGCCGTGGGCGCGACAAATTTCTGATCGGCCGCGAGGCAGCGGAGTTCGAGCTGGGTGCCACCGGACTTCAGCGGGATGACGGTGCCGGGCGCGATCGCCGCGCGCTTGGCCGGGATGTCGCGGAACGGCTTGATTTGGATCGGAAACGACGAGGCCGGCCGGCCATCGGGATCGCCGGCGGGAATCTCCCGCTGGTGAATCGTGCCAAACGGAATCTGCTGCGCCACCTCCGCCGCCCCGCCAAAGTGATCCGTGTGCCAGTGCGTGATGATCACGTGATCGATTTTGGCGAGGCCCGCAGCCTTGGCCGCGGCGACGATGCGCGCGGGGTCGCGGCCGCCGGGATTGCCGGTGTCGATGAGCACCGACTCGCCCTCGGGCGTGACGATGAGCGTCGAGCCGCCGCCCTCGGAATCGATCCAGTGGAAATCGAGGGTCTTGGTCTTCTGATCAGCTCGGGCCAGAGTGAAGGCCGCGAGGATAACAAGCGAGAGGCGCAGGGGAGTTTTCATGGGGGAAGGGCTTGAAGCAGGGCGGAGCTGTGACCCGCCATTCGCGTGCAGGGTTTTCGAGTCACAGACCCGCCCTACTTTGAATAGAAGGCGTTGATCTTGTCCGCGACATCGCGGAAGCCGATGTCCTCGCTGTAGATCACCTTGAACTCCTCGATCGCGGCGTCGGCCTTGCCCATCAGCTCGTAGCAGGTGCCGAGTTCGTAGATGATTTCCTTCTTGGTGTCGTCCATCGTCGAGATCTCGTTCTTGGCGGTGGTGAGCTGCGCAACCGCGAGATCGAAGAGGCGCTTGGCCTTGAAGCAGCGGCCGAGGCCGACAAGCGAGGGCACACGGACCTGCGGGCCTTTTTGCGCCTGCTGAAACTGGGCGATCGCGCCGTCGGTCTGGCCGGACTCCAGCAGCAGATTGCCGAGGGCAAAGCGCGCCGCGTGATCGTTGGGGTAGCGCTCCACGTAGCGGCGGGACTCGGCGAGCTTGAAATCGGCAAACTCCTTCTGCGCGGCGGCCATCTTGGCCTGCGCGGCAGTGTCGCCGGGCGCGGCGGCGACCGCGGCTTCGGCATCCTTCATGTGCTGCTCGACGACGGCGGTCGCGAGTTCGCTCTCCTGTTTCTCGAGCGCGGCGTCCGTCTTGCCCACGGGCTGCTCACGGGCCTTGCGCACCCAAGCGAGCGCCTCGTCGAGGTTGCCGAGCTGGCGGTAGGCCTGCGACACGCTCCTGTAATGGACGAGATTGGCGGGCTCCTTGGCCACGCGCGCGAGCGCCTCGTCGAGGAGCCGTTGCGTCATGGTGTCGCCGGTCACGACCTTGGCCGATTGCTCAAGCGAGACGGCCTGCGCCTCGTCGCGGAGCTTGTCGCGGTAGCTGGTTTTCTGATCCCAGCTGTGCTTGCCCACGGTCTGGGCGACGGAGGCCTTGCGCATGAGGTTCTGCGCATCGGCGTCGGTGGGTTTTTCGCGGAGCAGCTCATCGGCGATCTTGAGGGCATCGGGGGCTTTGCCGGCGACGAGGAGCGCCTCGCCAAGGGCGAGGAGATTGGAACGGTTCTCCGGCTCAATCTCGCGCACAGCCTCGAGGGCGAAGGCCACCGTCTCGGGAAAGCCGAGACCGCCGGCCGCCTCGGCGAGGAGCTTGAGCGCCGCCACGTTGTTGGGATCCTTGGCGAGCAGGCCCTCGGCAATCTCGAGCTGTTTCGCAGGTTCTTTTTTCCCGCCGAACATGAAGGGCGCCGTGGAAAAGCTGCTCAGGGCCTTGCCCATGAAGCCACTGCTCTTGCCACGATGCTGACGGAGCTGGGCGACGCGCTGCAGGCGGCGCACCGGCAGACAGCCAGGCTGTATCTTCAGGACCTGTGCGGTCACCTCGAGCACATAGTCGAGGTTGCCCCGCTCCAGTGCGACGCGGGCGTTTTCCATCAGCTTTTGGTGGCGGGGGTCGAGCGACGAAACGGGGGCTTCCGGCATAAGGTTGCAAGGAAGGCTCCGCTTCGGAGGCGGTCAACGTCAGATTGCCCGTTGAGTGAAGTCGCGGCCGGAGGGAACCACGATCTGCCGGGTCGCCTTGGCTGGCGCAGCGGAGCGTTTCTGCAAAGCCAAACGGCCGCCTGCTCCGTGCTAAATCCCGGATTGCGCCTCGGATTCGTCGCCTCGGCACGCCGCGGCCACGATGGGTGCGGGCCGGCGGGTCTGGGCACTTGCCTCCCCTGCCTCGCATCGCAGCTTCGCCGCATGAAATCCGCGGTTCTCACAGCCCTCCGCGCCCGGCTCGCGATCCTCGGATTGTTCTTTTGGGTCGGCGGGGCCGCAACCGGGCGGGCGGGCGACGACTTCGGCAGCTGGCATGCGCTGTCAGCCCGGTTCCTCGACAATCATCGATGGACGCTCACCGGCGTGACCCAAGTGCGAATCCGCGACGACAACTCGCAGCTCTACGCCTACTACTTCAGCCCACAGGCGGCCTTCAAAGCCAGCCCCTACCTGCGTCTCGGCCTGAACCACACCTGGCTGCCGGCGAAACCTGCCGGCGGCCGCGACTTCCTCCTCCAGCGACGCTGGGAAATCGAGGCCACCCCGCGCTGGCCCGTGAAAGACTGGCTGACGTTCGAGCTGCGCAACCGGCTTGAAATTCGCCGGATCGAGGGACGGCCGGACATCAACGAGCGTTCGCGCCATCGCCCGCGCGCCACGTTTCGGGTCAAGGGCCTCGGGCCGTTGGAATCCGTGTTCATGGACAACGAGGTCTTCCACGACTACGACGCGCACCGGATCACGGAGAATCGCCTGGTGCCCTTGGGGCTGAATTTCCGCGCCAATCCGCAGACGGCATTCGCCGTTAACTACCTGCTGAGGTCGGTGCGTAGCGGTGGCGATTGGACGCACTCCCATATCTTGGGAACGCAGCTGGCGCTGAGTTTCTAGCGCGGCCCCGGCGCCCGTTATCCGACCAGTCCATCCGCGGCCACAGCCGCTGTCAGGCGGGCGAGGCCGTTCTCAACAATGGCGGTGGTGGGTCCCTCGACGAGAAGGCGCAGCTTGGCCTCGGTGCCGGAGTAGCGGACGAGCACGCGGCCTTGGGCACCGAGCTCCGATTCGAGCCCGCGAATCGCGCCGGACAGATGCGTGAGCGTCTCGATGGGTGGCTTCTCGCGCACTTTGAGCGCGGCGGTGCGCTGAGGGAATTTTTTCAGCACCCCGCGCAGCACCGAAAGCGGCTGGCCCGTGGCGAGCATGACCTCGATGGTCTTGAGCGCGGCGACGAGGCCGTCGCCGGTCGGCGCAATATCCGCGCATATGATATGGCCCGAAGATTCGCCGCCGAGCGTCGCGCCCTCCGCCTGCATGCACTCGATCACGTAGCGATCACCGATGTCGGTGCGGAGCACCCGGCCTCCCGCCGCCGCGATGGCGGCATCGACGCCGAGGTTGCTCTGCCGGGTGATGACGAGCGTCCGGCCCGCCAACGTGCCGAGCGCGAGCGCCCGCGTCGCCAAGATCGTGAGGATCTCATCGCCATCGAGCACCGAGCCGCGCTCGTCGCACAGGACGCAGCGATCACCGTCGCCATCATGCGCCAACCCGAGCCGCGCGCCAGTCGCCAGGACGCGCGCGGCGAGCTGCTCGGGGTGCTCACTGCCGACGCCCGCATTGATGTTACCACCATTCGGTGCATCACCAATTCCAACCACCTCGGCACCGAGTGTGCGGAGGGCAACCGGCGTCGTGGCGCACGTCGCGCCGTGGGCCGTGTCGGCGACGATGCGCCAGCCCCGCAACGCGCCGGCAGGCAGCACCCGCACGGCGGCCGCGATGTAGTCTTCCATGACACCGCTTGTCACTAGCGGCCGGACAGGCGAAGTGGGCGCCGCCGCTGGAAGGAAGCCCTCGATGAGCGCCTCATCGTAGTCGGTGAGCTTCACGCCGCTGGGCCCAAAA
This sequence comes from Opitutaceae bacterium, assembly GCA_030693515.1. Taxonomy (GTDB): domain Bacteria; phylum Verrucomicrobiota; class Verrucomicrobiia; order Opitutales; family Opitutaceae; genus ER46. The sequence goes on along the minus strand of JAUYAK010000073.1, from coordinate 11,830 downwards.
AATTTGATGCCATTGTCGCCCGCCGGATTGTGCGACGCCGTGATGACGACCCCGAGGCGTGCACCCGAGGCGCGCACCGCCCGTGCGACAGCGGGGGTGGGCAGCACGCCCAGCGAGATCGGCTGCGCGCCGCCCGCGCGCAGGCCTTGGGCGATGGCCGCTTCGAGCGCCGGGCCCGAGCCGCGGGTATCGCGCCCAATCAAGACGCGGCCGAGCCCCTGGCCGGCGCGCCGATCGACCGTGGGCCGCGCCGACTGCACGCGGCGTTCGCCCGGGCCAGCGAGCCACTGCACCGCCGCATAGCCAAGGCGAGCGGCAAAAACTTCGTTCACCACCGGTCCGCCGTAAGGACCGCGCACGCCATCGGTGCCAAAAAATTGCCGTTTCATGCCGAGTAGAATTCGCTCACCGCCGCGATTTTGGCCCGCACGGCGCCGCCGAGCAGAAGATCGCGCGCGGGGCCGATGCCATCGCGCACGGCCGGCACGCGCCCGACGAGCCAGAGCCCCACCGCGGCGTTGAGCACAATGGTGTCGACGAGGCCGCGGGGCGCGCGCCCCGCGAGCAGCGCCTCGACGATCGCGAGATTGGCCGTCAGATCGCCACCGATGAGGTCCGTGAAGGGCGAGGTTTCCAATCCGAAGTCCGCCGCACGCCACTCGCCGTCGATCGTCCGTTGCGCGCCGCAGCCGCGCACGCGATTCACCGTGGCCGTCGTGAGTTCGTCGATGCCGCGCTCCGCGTCGATGACGCCGTGGACGGCGAGGCCGGCGTGCACGCCGAGCGTATCGAGCGCCGCAGCCAGCTTCGGCACCCAGCCGGCCGAAAACGTGCCCAGCAGCACATGCGCGGGCCGGCCCGGATTGATGAGAGGACCGAGGATGTTGAACACCGTGCGCTGGCCGCGCGCGGCAAGGAGTTTCCGCACGGGGGCGATGTGCTTGAAAGTCGGGTGGTAGGCGGGCGCGAAGAAGAACACAAAACCCAGCTCGTCGAGCGCGCGGCGTAGTTTTTCCGGCGGCGCGTCGAGTTGCACGCCGAGCGCCGCGAGCAGGTCGGCGCTGCCGCACTTGGAGGTGATGCCGCGGTTGCCATGCTTCATCACCGGCACGCCCGCGCTCGCCAGCACGAGCACGACGAGGCTCGAGACGTTGAACCCGCCGGCGTGATCGCCGCCGGTGCCCACGATGTCGATCGCGCGGCCGGCCCAGGCCTGCACGCCAGGATCGACGGCTCGACCCCGGAACTCCGCCGCAAACGCCGCGACCTCCGCGACCGTCTCGCCCTTTTGCGCGAGCGCGGCGAGGAACTCCGCCTTGGCGTCGTCGCCCGTATCCGGGCTCGCGAGGATGGCGGCGGCCTCCGCGACTTGCCCCGGCACGAGATCGCGGCGCGCGGCGAGTTGGGCGGTAAAGGCGGCGAGTTGGGACATCGGCGGAGCAGTCAGCGCCGCGCCGCGCGCTCCGCAAATAAAATTGCTCCGCTCATTGAAAACTGAAAACCCCTTCACGTGCGCAACCTGCTCCTCGGCCTGCTGGCCCTCGCCCTGTCGTCCTCCCTCGTCGCCGCCGATTCGCCCAGCCCCGACCCGCGCCCCGCCCGCGCCCATGCGGTCCGAACCGCCACCGGTGCCTCGGCCGAGCTGAGCATCACCGACGCGATCATCCTCGGCGTCATCGAAGGCGTGACGGAATTTCTGCCGGTCTCCTCCACCGGCCATCTGATCATCGCCGACAAGCTACTGGGCCTCGATTCCGCCGATCCGCTCTTCGGGCCGGACGGCGAACCGCTGTGGCATCGCAAACCGAAGGACGACCGCCCCGGCGAACTCCTGACCATGAAGCTCGCCTCCGGCACCTACGTGGTCATGATCCAGTTCGGCGCGATTGCGGCAGTGGCGATTCTCTACTGGAGCCGGCTGCTCTCGATGGCCATGGGCCTCCTCGGCCGCGATCCGGCCGGCCTGCGGCTGCTGATCAACGTCATGATCGCATTCGTGCCGGCAGCGGGCATCGGTTTTCTCGCGCACGGCTGGATCGAAGAAAATTTATTCTCAGTGAAGGCCGTCATCTTCGCGCTGGTTGCCGGGGCGATGCTGATGTTCTACGCGGAATACTGGTATGGGAAACACCTGATGGCGGGCACCCGCGTCGAACGGGAGGAGATTTCCCCCGTCGGTGCGGCCGGCGTGGGCCTGCTCCAATGCGCCGCGCTCTGGCCCGGCACGAGCCGCTCCATGATGACGATTGTCGGCGGCTACTTCGCCGGCCTCGATCCGCGGCGCGCGGCGGAGTTCAGCTTCATTCTTGGCTTTGTCACCCTCACCGCCGCCTCCATCTATAAGGGATGGAAAGGCGGCGCCGCGATGATCCAAGTCTTCGGCTGGCAAAACGTGATCCTCGGCAGCGTGGTCGCCGCCATCACCGCGGCGATCTGCGTGCGCTTCCTGGTCACGTGGCTGATGCGGCACGGCCTCGCGGTGTTCGCCTGGTATCGGCTGGTGCTGGCGGGGGTGCTGGCGTTCTATTTTTACCTCTGAGCCGGAGCACCCACTGCGGCCATCATGGCGCTTGACGCACCCGAAGCCCGCCCTTTACTCCGACCCCTTCACGCAATCCGCCGGACCCTTTTCCCCCGGCAACCCACTCCTTCCCATGGCCAATCCGAAACGCAAACAATCCAAACGCCGCAGCGCCAACCGCCGCGCGGCCAACGCCTTCAAGGCCCCCGAGTTCGCCAAGGATCCAGTTGATGGCAGCCTTTATCGCCGCCACCACGTCAATCCCAAGACCGGCATGTATCGCGGTCGCCAGGTTCTGACCGTCGAAGTCTGAGGCCTCCGCCTCGCTTCTTTACTCCCGCCGCGCTGCGATGGTCTCCGCATTTGGAGCTACCGGTCGCATCGCCGTAGACGCGATGGGCGGTGATTTGGGGCCGGCCGAAGTGGTGGCTGCGGTGCGACTCGCGCTGGCGCAGTCCCACTCCGCGTATTCCGTCACGCTCGTCGGCGACGAGGCGGTCCTCCTTCCCCTGCTCCACCAAAACAACCTGCGCCCCTCGTCGCGCCTGACCGTGCATCACGCCTCCGAGGTGATCACGATGGACGACAAGCCGCTCCACGCGCTGAAAAAGAAAAGGGATTCCTCGATGGTCCGCGCCATCGAGCTGGTGAAGGAGCGCGAGGCGGACGTCGTCGTGAGCTGCGGCAACACCGGTGCGCTGATGGCCGGCGGCACGCTCCGCCTGCGCCCGATGGAAGGCATCGCCCGCCCCGCGCTCGGCGCCATCTGCCCGCGCGAAGGCGGCCACTTTGTCCTCATCGACGCCGGCGCCAACCCGGAGGCCAAGCCGGAGCACCTCGTCCACAACGCGATCCTCGGCAGCCATTATTGCCGCGTGATGCTCGGCGTGGCGCGGCCCCGCGTGGGCCTCATGACGATCGGCACCGAAGAGGGCAAGGGCAACGCCCTCATCACCGATACCAACGACCTCCTGAAGCGCGTCGGCGACCTCATCAATTACGCCGGCCCCATCGAGGGCTTCCATGTGTTTGCCGAGCACGTCGATGTGGTCGTCTGCGACGGCTTCGTGGGCAACATCATGATCAAGAGCTGGGAGTCGCTCGTGAAATTTTTCTCCACCATGCTGAAGGAGGAGCTTCAGGCCAACCCGATGCGGGCCACCGGTGCCCTGCTCTCCAAGGGCGCCTTCAACGCCCTCAAGGAGCGCATCAATCCCGAACGCTACGGTGGCGCCCCGCTCCTCGGCCTCAACGGCCACATCCTCAAGGCCCACGGCTCCTCCAACCGCCACGCGATCAAGAACGCCATCAACGCCGCGCACGAAATCGTGAAGACCAACATGAACGAACAGATCGGCGTCGATATCGCGCGCGCCAACGAGCTGTTCGCCCAGCCGGCGCTCTCCTGACACCCGGCCCCGCCCGCGAGCCCCGCGGCGCGTTCCCTCCTGCCACCGAATTCTTAATGCCCTCTACCGTCATTCTTGGCACCGGTTCCTTTGCCCCTGCGCGCATCCTCACCAATGATGACCTCGCCCGCACCGTGGACACCTCCGACGAGTGGATCCGCACCCGCACTGGCATCCGTGAGCGTCGGATCGCCGGGCCCGACGAGAACTCCTCCGACATGGCCGTGCAGGCCGCCCGCCGCGCCCTCACCGATGCCGGCCTGACGCCGGCCGACATCGACCTCCTCGTCGTCGCCACCATCACACCCGACCTGCCGATGCCGGCTTGCGCCTGCCTCGTGCAAGCCAAGCTCGGCGTGCCCACCACCGCGGCTTGCTTCGATCTCAACGCCGCCTGCTCCGGCTTCGTCTTCGCGCTCGACACCGTCTGCGCGATGCTCGCCTCGGGCCGCTACAAAAAGGCGCTGGTCATCGGCGTCGAAAAACTCTCCGCCATCGTCGACTGGCAGGACCGCACCACCTGCGTGCTCTTCGGCGACGGCGCCGGCGCCGCCGTGGTCGGGCTCTCCCCCGAGGAAGGCCGCGGCTTCATCGGCGCGCGCCTCGGCACGATGGGCGAGAGCGCCGATCTCCTCTGCATCCCGCGCGGCGGCAGTGCGGCGCCCTCGACCCCCGAGTCCATCGCCGCGCGCGATCACTGCATCCGGATGAAGGGCAAGGAAGTCTTCAAGCTCGCCGTCCGTGGCATGGACGACGCCGCGCGCGATATTCTGGAACAACACCACATTCGTCCGGATCAGATTGCGCTCGTGATTCCCCACCAGGCCAACCTCCGCATCATTGAGGCGATCGCCGACTACCTCGAGCTGCCCATGGACCGTTTCTTCGTAAACGTCGATCGCTACGGCAACACGTCTGCCGCCTCGATCCCGCTCGCCCTCGACGAAGCCCGCAAGGCTGGCCGCATCAAACCGGGCGACCTCACGCTGCTCGTGGCGTTTGGGGCGGGCTTGACCTATGGAAGTGCGCTGGTTCGCTGGTAAATCCATTTTCGCATGCGTTTCGCTTTTGTCCGCCACCGGCCTGCCCTGCTCTGCCTCTTGATTTCCGTCTTCGGACTCCTGGCGGCGGCCGCGCGGGCCGACCTCGTGTGGAGCGCCAGCACCGGATGGCGCGTCGAAGGCGGCGCGCTCGCCGGGCTCGCCGGCGCCGAAGGCCGCAACGCTCTCGATCAGATGAACAGCGCCCGCGCCTCCGAGGAGGCCGGCAGCCGAGGCTCCGCCATCCGGGGCTACCAGTCGATCGCCAAGAAATATCCCAACTCGATCTACGCGCCGGAGGCCCTTTACCGCTCGGCCAGGCTCCGCCTCGCCCGCAAGGAATACACCAAGGCCTTCGACGATTTCCAGACCGTGCTCGGTCGCTACCCCAACACCCGCCGCTTCAACGAAATTGTCGGCGAGCAATACCGCATCGCCGCCGCCCTCCTCGACGGCGCACGCGGCCGCATGCTCTACGGTCTTCTCCCCGGCTTCCGCCAGCGCGACAAGGCCATTGAGTATTTCGAGACCGTGATCGCGAACGCCCCTTATTCGGATTACGCGCCGCTCGCGCTGATGAACATCGCGCGCGGCCACCAGCGCCTCGGCAACACCGCCGATGCAGTCGACGCCCTCGACCGCATGATCAACAACTACTCGCAGACGCTCCTCGCGCCCGACGCCTACCTGAAGCTCGCGCAGACCCACGCCTCCCTCGTCGAAGGCCCCTACTACGATCAAGGCGCGACCAAGGAATCGATCACCTACTTCACGGACTTCATGCTCCTGTTTCCGAGTGACACCAATATCAGCGCGGCGGAAAAGGGCCTCGACGGCATGAAGACCATGCTCGCCGAGAGCAAAATCCGCATGGCCGATTTCTATTTCTACAAGCGCTCGAATTACAAGGCGGCCCGGGTCTTCTACAACGAGGCCATCACCGCCTATCCCGAGTCGGCCATCGCGTCGAAGGCGAAGGCTCGCCTCGTCGAAGTCGAGGCCAAGGCGTCCGGCCAACCCGTGCCGCCCAAGCCCGGCGAAGCCGCAGCCGCGCCGAAGAAGAAGCGTTTCCTTTTCTTCTGAGCCCTCCCGACCCCGCGACCGGCGCTCCCGCCCGCATGTCCCGATTTTTCCCGCTGCTCCTCTGCGCGTTTGCGGTGGTCGTCGGAGTCGGCGGCTGCAGCCACTATCAGCTCGGCACGGGCACCGCACCCGCCTTCCGCACCCTGCACGTCGAGCCGGTCGCCAACCGCACGCTCCTCCCCCAGTCCCAAGCCGTCGTGGCCACCCACCTGCGCGAGGCCTTCGCGCGCGACGCGCGGGTGCAGCTCGCCAACTCCTCCGCCGGCGCCGAGGCCACTCTGAGTCTCACGCTCGTCGGCTACCGCCGCGAAATCGCCGCCGTGCGCGAAGGCGACACCGGCTTGGCGAGAAAATTCAACATCACCCTGGAGGCGCTCTGCACCCTGCGGGCCACCCAAGGCGGAAAGATTATTTTCGAGAATCGTCCCGTATCCGCCACCCGCGAAGCCTTCACCGACGGCGGCCAGTTGCAGGCCGAGTATCAGGTTTTGCCCCTCTTGGCCCAGGCCCTCGCGGACAAGGTCGTCCACACGAGTTTGGATATCTGGTAGCGGCCGTGCGCGCCGGGACCCGGCGGAAACTACGTAGGGGCCGGCACCGCAATTCTGTCACCGGGCGCTAAACCCTCCGGACAGCCGGCCGATGAAAATACATCGGACATGCCCATGCCCGAATGCTTAACCCCGCCATGAATCCATCGTCCACGAGCGAAGCCTCCGCGCGCAACAACCGCGTGCTCGTCATCGACGATAATCCCGCGATTCACGCCGATATCCGCAAGATTCTCTGCCCGCCCATCAGCGCCAGCACGTGCGAACTCGATGATCTTGAGGCCGCCGTGCTCGGCACGTCGGGCTCGTCCGCTGCGTCATTGCGGAATGCGCATACCTTCGTGCTCGATACCGCCAATCAAGGCCGCGAAGGCCTTGAGAAGCTCAAGGCCGCGGTCGCGCGCGGCGAGCCCTACGCGCTGGCCTTCGTCGATATGCGGATGCCTCCGGGCTGGGACGGCGTCGAGACGACCCTTGAGCTCTGGAAGGTCGCCCCCGATCTGCAGATCGTCATCTGCACCGCCTACTCGGACTATTCATGGGACGAAATGCTGGCGCGACTCGGCAGCTCCGATCGGCTGGTCATCCTTAAGAAGCCGTTTGATACCGTTGAGGTCCTCCAACTCGCCAACGCCCTGACCGAGAAATGGAATCTCCTCCGGTCTACGCGGGCCCATGCAGCCGAACTCGAACGCCGGGTGCGCGAACGCACCACCGATCTCGAGGCTGCGAACCAACGCTTGCAGGGCGAAATCGCCCGCCGCGGCGCAACCGAACTCGAGCTCAAGCGCGCCAAGGAATCCGCCGAGGCCGCCGACAAGGCCAAAGGCTCCTTCCTCGCCAACATGAGCCACGAAATCCGCACGCCCATGAACGGCGTGATCGGCATGGCCAATCTGCTTCTCTCCACCCCGCTCAGCGCCGAACAGCGCGACCTCGCCCTCACGCTCACGCAATGCAGCGAATCGCTTCTCACGATCATCAACGACGTCCTCGACCTGTCCAAAATCGAGGCCGGCCGACTTGACTTGGAGTCCGTGGACTTCGACCTCACTGAGCACCTCGAACTCGCGCTCGATCTGCACTCCGATACCGCAGCCCGGAAGTCCCTCGAGCTGGTCATGCAGATCGAGGGCGATGTGCCCTCCCGCGTCCGCGGCGATCCGATCCGCCTCCGGCAGATCGTCCTTAACCTGCTCGCCAACGCGATCAAGTTCACCGCCGCGGGCGAGGTCGTGCTGCACGTCTCGAACGAGGAACCGGTCAACGGCCGTCCGGCGCTGCGCTTCCGCATCGTCGATACCGGCATCGGGGTGCCGCCCGAGGTCCAGCCCAACCTGTTCCAGCCCTTCACGCAGGCCGACGCCTCGACGACCCGCCGCTTCGGCGGCACCGGCCTCGGCCTCGCGATCTGCAAGCGCCTCTGCGAACTCATGGACGGGGCCATCGGCATCGATAGCACCGGCCAGGGCGGCTCCACTTTCTGGTTCACCATCGTCCTCGACCATCCGGCCCAGCCCGCGCCTCGCGTCCACCTCGAGCCCTCGCCGCTGGAGCACCACACCGCGCTCATCGTCGACGATAACGCGACGAATCGAAAACTCCTCGTCCATCTCTGCGATCGCTGGCGCCTGCGCCATCGCGCGGTTGAGGGTGCCCTCCCCGCCCTCGAGCATCTGCGCATCGCGGCCAAGACCGGCCGGCCCATCGACCTCGTGATCCTCGATCATCACATGCCGGACATCGACGGCCTCGGGTTTGCCAAACTCCTCCTCGCCGAACCCGGGCTGCCCAAGCCGCGCATCCTCCTGCTCACCTCGCGCGGCACCCGCCTGCCGCAACCGCAGATGGAGGCTCACGGTATTTCCGCCTGCGAGCTTAAGCCCGTGCATCCGGAAAGGCTGCATCAAGCCCTCACCCACCTCATGGCCGCACGGGCGGGCGGACCCGTCCCCACGACGCCGACCGATCCCCTCACCGTCGACCTCAAGACGGTCTGCCTGCATTCGCCTATCCTCGTCGCCGAGGACAACCCGGTGAACCAAAAGGTCACCCTCCTCCAGCTGCGCAAACTGGGCTACGAGGCCGACCTCGTGCAGAACGGCCGCGAAGCCGTCGAGGCCGTGCAGCGCAAGGCCTACGCTCTCGTGTTCATGGATGCACAGATGCCCGAGATGGACGGCATTGCCGCGACCCGCCGCATCCGCGCCGCCCAGGCCGCCCGTGAAGCAGGCTTCCCCGAAAAACTCCCGATCGTCGCCATGACCGCCAACGCCATGACCGGCGACCGCGAGACCTACCTCGCCGCCGGCATGGACGACTACCTCGCCAAACCCGTGAAACTCGAGGCCCTGCGCGAGACCATCGAACGCTTTCTCGGTCGCATGGCCGCCCGCCCTTTACCCGATAACAAATGACCACGAGCCCCTTCCCCAACCTCACCGAAGCTCCCGCGGCCCAACTCGAAAGCCACCTCGTCACGGCGTTTCTGGAGCAGGTGCCCGACCTCGTCTATTTTAAGGATCGCGATTGCCGGTTCATTGCGGTCAGCCACTCCAAGGCCCGCCGACACAACCTCACCCCGGAGGAAATGATCGGCCTCAGCGACGCGAATTTTTTCTCCCCGGCGCACGCCCTGGAGGCCCGGCAGGCGGAGGAAGCCATCATGGCCAACGGCACCCCCATCGTCGGCCAGACCGATCGCATCACATGGTCCGACGGCCGCGAAGGCTGGGTCGTCACCACGAAGCTGCCGTTGCGCGACGACACCGGCACCATCATCGGGACCATTGGTATCACCAAGGATGTCACGGCGTCCCACCTCATGCAAAAACAGCTCGAGGCCACCCAGCGCAGCCTCGTCGAGGCCTCGCGCATGGCCGGCATGGCCGAGGTCGCCACCGGTGTGCTGCACAACGTCGGCAACGTGCTCAACAGTGTGAATGTCTCGGCCACCCTCATCGCCGACGGCCTGCGCCATTCCAAGGTCGAGAGCCTCAGCAAGCTCGCCGCGCTCCTCAAGGAACACGCGGCGGACCTAGGAAACTTTCTCACCACCGATCCCCGGGGCCGTCGCGTGCCTGAGCTGCTGACGGCGCTGTCGCAGCAAGCCGTCGAGCAGCGCGATCGCCTCGCCGCCGAGATCACCTCCCTCCAAAAAAATATCGATCATATCAAGGAGATCGTCGTGCTCCAGCAGAGCTACGCCACGATGAGCGGCTTCCTGGAGCCCCTCGAGGCCGAGCCGCTGATGGAAGACTCCCTCCGCATGAATGCCGGCGCGCTTGTGCGCCACGCCGTGGAAGTGGTCCGCGACTACCAACCCGTGCCCCGCGTCCTCGGCGAGCGCGCCAAGATTCTCCAGATTCTCGTCAACCTCATCCGCAATGCCAAATACGCCTGCGACGAGACCGACCAACCGGGCAAGCTCGTCACCCTGCGCATCGCGCCGGCGCCGACCCCGGGCCACGTGCGGCTCATCGTCGCCGACAACGGCGTCGGCATCCCGCCCGAGAATCTGAGCCGGATATTTGCCCACGGCTTCACCACGCGCAAGGACGGGCACGGCTTCGGCCTCCACTCCGCCGCCTGCGCGGCCACGGAAATGAAGGGTTCGCTCACCGTCGAGAGCGCCGGCCGCGGCCGCGGCGCGACGTTCATTCTCGAGCTCCCGGCGGCGGCCTGAGCCCGGGTGGCGCCGGATTCGGTTCTCGCAACAGCGGCTTCCGCCGTGCTGCGCTCGCCTGCGCGTCCACCGCGCCTGCCCCCACCGCTCCATGTCCGAACCCTCCGTTCTTCCCCCCACCTGCCCGTTTGAGAAACGGTTCCCGTCCCAACTGGTGCGCGACGACGCATTCTTCATGAGTCTCGCCTACAACCAGGCGATCGATGCGTGGCGGCAGGACGAGGTGCCCATCGGCGCCGTGATTGAGGTCGGGGGCGAAATCGTGGCGTCCGCGCACAACACCGTCGAAGGCGCCAAGGATCCCACCGCGCACGCCGAGATGCTGGCGCTCACGCAGGCCGCCTCGGCGCTCGGCGACTGGCGGCTCGAAGGGGCGACCGTCTATGTGACCAAGGAGCCGTGCCCGATGTGCTCCGGCGCGATGCTCATGTCGCGCGTGAAACGCGTCTGCTACGCCGTGCCCGATCCGAAGATGGGTTGCCTCGGCGGCGCCACCAACCTCAACGATCTTCCGCGGGTGAACCATCACCTCAAGCTCACCGCCGGCGGCGTGCTGGAGCACGAGTGCCGCGAACTGCTGCAGGCGTTTTTTCGGGCCAAACGGCAGGCCGCGGACACACCCGAAAGTTGACGCAACGCCGGGCCGGTGCCTCAGTGACAGGCCTTCGTTTCCGTCCCAACCAGATAACCACCACACTCCCATGGCCTATACGCTTCCCGCCCTGCCCTACGCTCCCACCGCCCTTGAGCCGCACATCGACGCCAAGACGATGGAGATTCACCACGGCAAGCACCACAATGCCTACGTGACCAACGCCAACAACGCGCTGAAAGATCACCCGGCCCTCGCGACCCTCGATGTCAACGTGCTCATCGGCGACCTCTCGAAGGTCCCCGAGGCCATCCGCGGCGTCATTCGCAACAACGCCGGCGGCCACAGCAACCACGCCTTTTTCTGGAAGATCATGGGATCCGGCAAGGGCGGCGCACCCAAAGGCGCGCTCGCCGCCGCCATCACGGCGACGTGGGGTGGATTTGATAATTTCAAGGCCGAATTCGGCAAGGCCGCCGCCGGCCGTTTCGGCTCTGGCTGGGCTTGGCTCGTCGTCGGCGCCGACAAGAAACTCTCCATCGGCTCCACCGCCAACCAAGACAGCCCGCTGATGGGCAAGGCCGTCGCGGGCATCGAGGGCAAGCCCGTCATCGCGCTCGATGTCTGGGAGCACGCCTACTACCTGAACTACCAGAACCGCCGCCCGGACTACGTGACCGCCTTCTGGAACGTCGTGGACTGGGACATCGCCGAGCTCAACTACGCCGCCGCGCTCAAGTGAGCGCCACAGCGTAGCGTGAACTTTACAGCCGCACCCTCGCCGGTGCGGCTTTTTTGCGCCCGCCCTCTTATACCAGTGGCTATTGATAATTAGACTTTAGGCTGGAGCGCCAATATTTACTTTATCGGCGAGCCAGCCGTGAATCAGGCCTGCGACGGCCGCGGGTGTGGACCAAGGCCGGGCCGCGGCGATGAGATGGTCCTCGAG
>JAUYAK010000053.1 GCA_030693515.1 Opitutaceae bacterium | reverse complement strand
CGACATGGAGATCGAAACCCTGCGTCAGATGCAGAATTCGCTCATCGCGCTCAGCGTCGATGCCATCGGCCGCAAGACCCGCTGGGAACGCTTCAAGGGCATCGCTCCCGAGGACCGCGTCAACCTCGTCAATTCCGAGCTGATCCCCGATCAGAACATCCAGAACCTCCTCCAAGCGTGGCTGATGTCCGATCAAAAGGTCACGCAGCTCAAAGCCCGTCTTGGCGAGGCGCATCCCGACCTCATCTCTGCGGTCGACAATCGCGCGAAGACCAAAGAGCAGCTCGACGCCCAGCTACGCGGCTACGAGAGCGCCCTCGAAATCTCCTACAAGGAAGCCGAGGCCCGCGTTGCCGAACTCAAGAGCCAGCTCGCGCAGGCGAAGGTTGACCAAATTCTGTCGGCCCGCGAACGCATGCGTCCCTTCGAGGAAGCGGCGCAGAAACTCGAGGACGAAACCCGCCTCGCCACCACGCTCAAGCTCACGCTCCGCCAGCGCGAAATCGATTTTCAGGTGCCCAAGAAGACGATCGAGATTTTGAATACGGCCGAGCCAGCCCGCTTTGCCAGCCGTCCCAACTGGGCGCTCAACCTGACGTTTGCGGTGCTCTTCGGCACCGTGCTCGCACTCGGCGTCGCGTTGCTCCTCGAATATTTCGACACGAGTTTCCGCAACGTCGCCGATGTCGAGTCGCGGCTAAAGCTCCCGGTGCTTGGTGTGATTCCCTTCCAACGCAATCCGCTCGGCACGGTCGACGACGATCCCGCGAACACCGAGCCCTTCCGGGTCCTCCACACCAATCTCAACCTCGCGCTCAAGCCCGGCCAGCCGCACGCCCTCGTGCTGTTTTCCGCCGGTCCCGGCGAGGGCAAATCGACGACGCTGCACCGACTCGCCGCGCTCATGGGCTCCGGTGGCGAACGCGTTATCCTGATCGACTCCGATCTCCGCCGGCCGACTCAGCACCGGCTCGCTCAGCGTCCGAAGGAACCCGGACTGAGTGACTACTTGCTGGGCCAGCGCACGCTTGAAGAGGTCACGCAGAAAACGATCTCGCCCGGCTTGGACTTCATTCCAAGTGGCTCCCATCCCGGCTTCACGCTCGGTCTCCTGCACGCGAATCGCCTGCGCGATCTCATCGCGACGTTGCGCGGGCGTTACGACAAAATCGTGTTCGATTCCCCGCCCATCATCGGAGTCAGCGACACGAGTGTGCTCACCAGCGCGGTCGTTGGTGCCGTGCTCCTTGTGCAACACCGTCGCAATCCCCAGAGCATGGTCCTCCGCGCCCAGCAGATCGTCGAAGGTCTCAAGACCCCGCTGCTCGGTGTGGTGCTCAACCAAGTCCCGCTTCATTCCGGCGAGGACTACGGTTACTACACCAACAACTACGCTTACTACAGCGACGGTTCCGGCGAGAAATCCCGCCGCGGGCGATCCTCCACCGTGGCACCGGCCGCCGACAAGTTGGTCCTCAACGAGCGCGGCCCGGAGAAAAAAGGCTAGCGCGAGTCTCGCGCCGTTCCGCCTGTGAACCACCCGCTGCGCCGCGTCGCTTCCGCTCTTACTGGGATTTTCGCGTTGCTCGTGATGGTGCATCTTACGCGTGCCGCCGAGCTCCGCATCGTGGGCTCGGATCTCCTCGGGCTCGATTTTTCGAAGACGATCTATGGGTTTGGCGTGCGCGAAGGCGTGAGCATAGCCGTGGCGCTCGATGGCAGCCGGCCGGGATTTGATGAACTGAAAGCAGGCCGGGCCGACCTCGCGCTACTCACCCTCCCGCCCGGCGACGAGCCCGACCCGGCGACGTTTGAATCTCTGGCGCTGGCGTGGCATCGCGTCGTCGTGATCGTGCCCGTCGGCGCACCGCTGGAGCGCGTGACCTTCGACCAGTTGCGCGGGATTTTCAGCGCCGATGCGCCACTGACATTTACCCGCTGGTCCGATCTCGGTCTGACCGGCGAATGGGCAGAGCAATTGATCGCGCCGCTGGCGCCCGCGAACGGGTTGGGCCTCGCTGGTGAAATCGTCCGGCACGTCGCACTGCGGGGCAGTGCCTACCGTCCGCAAACGCTCCGTTACACCTCAATGAGCGACCTTGGCCAGCGTCTGGCGGGCGATACCCGCTCGATCGCGCTCGCAGCGACGATGCCGGCCGGGTTGTCGTCGCACCGGGTGTTGCCGGTGGCCGCACAGGCGCGTGATCCGGGTTTCCTGCCGACGCCCGAGAATCTCCACTCAGGCGACTATCCGTTGAGCCTTTCGTTGCGAATCGTGTTCCGGCGCGATGGTCCGGCGAAGCTCGTGCCCCTCATTTATTTTCTGCTCGGCGACGAAGTGGCGGACGCGATCCAACGCACGGATATCGTGCCGGCGACGCAGCCGGTGAGGCGCCAACAACTGTTAATGCTCGGGAAAAAATGACCCTGAGAAATCTCTCAAAATAGCTGTTGACGGATACGAGTGAGTGCCTACTTCTAACCGCCTGCTCTGCGGGTGTAGCTCAGGTGGTAGAGCACCACCTTGCCAAGGTGGACGTCGAGAGTTCGAGTCTCTTCGCCCGCTCCATTTTGCGAAAACCCACTCATTTTGAGTGGGTTTTCTGCTTTCCGGGCGGCGCGGCGATGCCGGCTTTCGGTCGAAACCGAACGCCGGTAGGGCGCGGACTCCGTTCCGCGCCTTGGCATTTCTATCCGCGCGGCGGCGAGCGGAGTCGCCGCCCTACCGTTTGCCGGCGAGGCTCACGACGGTGTCGTAGTTGAAGCGCACGAAGCGGTAGAGCTCCGTCTCGAGGATGCGTTCCTGGTCGCTGTGCGCGCCGAAGCCTTTGGGGCCGTCCTCGGTGTCGATGCCGGGGCCGATGCCGTAGCACTCGATGCCGCGCGCGCGGAGGAAGGCCATGTCGGTGGCGCCGGTGCTCATCGAGGGAATGGTGATGACGCCGTAATGGCGGCGCACCGCCGCCTCGATCACCTCAAAGGCTTCCGTGCGCAGGCGTGAGGGTGGGGCGCCGGGGCGGCTGTGGCCGGGCGCGGGCTCGAGCGAGATCGCGGGATCGTCGATGATCGTCTTCAACTGTTCGAGGAAGCGCGCCATGTCCTCGTCGGGCAGGGCGCGGATATCGAGCGTGGCCTCGACCTCGGAGGGGATGACGTTCACGCGGTAGCCGCCTTGGATGATGTTGGGCGAGATCGAGGTGCGGAGGGTCGAGTGCAGCGCGGGCTGATGCTCGGCGAAATGCTCCTGCGCGGCGCCCGACTCGTCGCCGCGCAGCACGGCGCGGTAGCGCGCGGCCTCCTCCGGCGGGCTGATGGTGGCGAGGCGCTCGAAGAAGGCGCGCGTCGTCTCGTTGAGGCGCATGGGCGTCTGCCAGTCGGCGATTTTGGCGACGGCCTTGGCGAGGTGCACGATGGCGTTGCTGCGCAGCGGCACGGAGCCGTGGCCGGCCACGCCGCGCGCGATCACGCGGATGCGGTTGGGGATCTTCTCGGTCGTCTGCACGCTGGCGTAGTGGACCTGGCCGCCGGTGCGCGACACGCGGCCGCCCTCGGCGATGCAGAACTCCGCGTCGATCGCGGCGAAATGGTTTTGCACCATGAACTCGATGCCAAACTGCACCGCGCCCTCCTCGCCGGCCTCGGCCAGAAAGATCACGTCGCGGTCGAGCGGCACGGCGTTCCGCTTGAGGAGCAGCAGGGTCATGAGCGCGGCGGTGACGTTGTCTTTGTCGTCAACCGTGCCGCGGCCATAGATCCAGCCGTCCTCGCGCGTGGCGGAGAAGGGGCCGTGCTTCCACTTCTTGGGGTCGACGTTCACGGTGTCGGTGTGGCCCATGATGAGGAGCGGGCGCTTGCTGCCGTTGCCGCGCAGGCGGGCGACGACGTTGGGGCGGTGCGGGACCTTGGCAAAAACCTGCACCTCGATGCCCGCGGCCTCGAGCGTGCGCTTCAGGTAGTCGGCGACCGGCTGCTCGTTGCCCGGCGGATCGCTCGTGTCCATGCGCACGATGGTCTGGAAATGCCGCAGCGTCTCCGCGTCGATCTCGGCCCAGTCGAGAGGCGCGGCGGGCTGCGCGGCGCGGGCGAGCACGAGCGGGGACAAGGCCAGGACCAAGGCGAGGCAAGGGGGCAGACGCATGGCCCAAGGAAGGCAAGCGGCGCGGCGGCTGTCGAGCGACGAGGGGGCGCGGCCACCGCTCGGCGACTATGCTGGACGCCCCGCTTATTGAGATCATCGCGCGATCGGCTGACACGATTCGAAACCGGACGCGGTGGCCTTGGGTAGGGCGGGTCTGTGACCCGCCCATTCGCGCGCCGAACGTTGCGGGGCGGGTCACAGACCCGCCCTACTGCGAACCCCGCCGTCAGGCTATCGCGCGATGCTCAATCAGCGGGGTGGGCGAGCGCGCGTTCCAGCCGGCCGAGCAGCCGGCGCTCGTGGCGGCGCTTCAATGCGTGCTCCCAGATGCGCAGCACGCGCCAACCCCGCGCGCGGAGGGCGCGCGTGACCGCGCGATCACGCCGGCGGTTGCGCGCGATCTTCTCGCGCCAGAACTGCGCGTTCTGCTTCGGCTGCGTGCCGTGGACGGGGCAGCCGTGCCAGAAACAGCCGTCAACGAAGACGGCGAGTTTCAGCCGCGGGAAAACAAAGTCCGGCCGCCCCGGCAGCGCGGAGCCGCGCCGCCAGCCTGTGATGCCGTGCGCGCGGAAGATCGCGATGAGCCGCAGCTCCGTGGCCTGGTTGCCACGGCCCGGGATGCGCGCCATCAGCGCGGAGCGTTTTTGCTGGGAGAGGATGTCGGGCATGGCGGACCGATGATGGTGGAAGGGATGCATCTCTTGACAACGGGCAACCTGTCGAAAAACCAAGGGAATGCCGACCCTCTCGTTTCACGTGTCCGAGCCGATGTCGCGGCGCCTGCGCCAGCGGGCCCGCGCGGCGAAATTGCCGCTGTCGGCGTATCTGGCCGTCACCGTGGAACGGGGCTTGGAGCATGAGCCGCCCAAGGTGGCGCTTGGGGCGCTGGCGGGGACGGCGGCGCTGGCGGACAACTACGATCCCGTGGCTCCGGTGATCCCGGCCCGCGACTGGAAGCGATAGTTCGCGTCGTGCGCTTCGTCCTCGATACCCATGCCGCCCTGTGGGCGCAGGTGGATGCCAAGCGGCTGAGTGCAAAGGTGCGCGCCGCGCTGGCGGGTCTGCCCCCGGCGGACCTGGCCGTTTCGGATGTCAGCCTCACCGAGGCGGCCCGCCTGTTGTTCGATGGCCGACTGACACCGGTCAATGGGGCGCCCGGTGCCTGGCTCGAAAGATTCGCGCTGTGCTACACGGTGCTGCCCGTGGCCCCGCGCATCGCCTGGGCGGCGGCCAGCTTTGCCTGGTCGCATCGTGATCCCTGCGACCGGCACATCGTCGCGACCGCGTTGGTGCAGGGGCTGCCGTTGGTGACCATCGATCCGGTGATGACGGCCTTCGCGCCGACGGTGGGAGTCACGGTCGTGTGGTGAGGCGTGCCGGCGTCAGCTCCATGGCCTTGTTCCCGCGCCCCCGGATGAGCGCCATGAGCGCGGAGTGTTTTCGCTTGGAGAGGATGTCGCTCATCGAGGCGACCCACGCTACCGGAGCTTGATTTGAAACGCGAAAAGCTGGTCGAGAAACTCCGAGCGGATGAGCCGCCACGGATAGCCGTGGTTTCGGATGCTTCCGTTTGGCTTCTCGGACAGGGTGAATTCGAAGACGATGTTACGATGTGCCACGAGTTCGACGAACCGCGCGATGCTCGGCCGGTCGCAATAAACGAGTTCCTCGTAGGAGAACTGAGTTTTGCTTTTCGTCGCGCGCGTCTTCGCATGCACGAAGGCGGTTCGTGAATGCTTCTCCAAGAGACGACCTTCAAGTTGCGCAAATGACCAATAGCCCAAGGCACTCTGCTCTTTGCGGAGATCGATTTTGCTCTGTTGGTCGATTACGTCCAAGAGCAGCCCGAGATTATTTGGTGTCGTCGTGAGTTGAGAGTAGCAGGCGTAGAGCCCATCGACTGCTGGCCTGCCTAAAATGCGAATTCGTTCCTTGGCCGTCGCGTTTACGGCCCAAGTCGGGCCCGCTTGAAATAGATTGATCTTGGTCGAGTCAGCATGGCCGCCGTCTTTCGAGCCCTTGCATTTGATTTCGATGCCTTTGAAGTCGGCCCTTTGGTCGTTATTCTCTTCGATGCCGAGCAATGACTCGAAGGTGTAACCAATGCCGGTGTCGCCTATGCGCAGCGCATCGACCCAACCGAGTTCCTTTATTTGATCAAACTTCGCTAGCAACTCCTCGAGCGGTGGGTCTGCTGAGAAGGCTTCGGAATCAACCGGGCGAACGACAAAACGTCCTGACGCTGCTGAAACTTCATCGCCAAAAACGAGGCCAAATAGCTCGGCGAATCGACCACCTTGAGCTGAGTTCGCACAATCGAAGTAGTAGGCGGTGCTTCCGTCGGAATGCTTCGCTTTCAGGAAGACCAAGAGTCTTGGCTCGCTTGTTAGATCGCTCAGCGATCCGTGCAGCCTTGTGATACGCCGTTCAGGATAACGTTCGTAGTATTTGTAAGCCAAAGTTGCTTCAGTCCCTTTGATCGCGTCGAAAGCCAGAAATTCCTCAGTCGCATTTTGTGTTGGGTCTGGAATCGGGAAGTCGGGGAAAAATGAGTATGCGTCGGACGGGATGAGGACTCCATGGCGGCCGGAATCGTCGTTTTTGGTCAGCACCTTTGCGAAGACTTCACCGGAAAGGAACGTTTTGCCCGCTTTCCTCGTTTGATCTGACGCGTAGCCGAGCAGAGTAGTCATGCTTTTTGGCCGGCCGACTTTCTTGGCTTTCCTTTCTTAGGGTGAGTTCCGTATGGGGCTGAAACCTCTGCCAAGACGAGGTCCGGCGTATGCCTCGCATCGCGTTTAAGAGCTTCAGTCACGGCCTTCGCTATGCGCTCGACTACGGGCACAACGACGGAGTTTCCGAATTGGCGGTAAGCCTGAGTATCGGAAACAGGAATCTTGAGTGAATCCGGATATCCCATCAACCGAGCACACTCGCGCGGCGTAAGGCGGCGAGGGTTCTTCCGATTGCCTTGGGACACGAGAATTTCAGAGCCGTCCTTGTGATAACGGGCGCTTAAGGTTCGTGCGGTGTCGTTGCCCGTCACCAAACCAAAACCGAAACCGTTGCCCGCCGCTTGGTGCTTTTTCGCGTAGTCTTGGAGATACTGCCAGAGATGGTCGCTCAACGTGTATTTGGCGGGGACATCGGCTTCGAGTATCGAGGCCAACTTGGGCTCGGTGGTGGGAAACGCGGGAAACTCGAAATGCCGGGGCTCGCGAAAGCCAACGAGGAAGATGCGTTCCCGGTGTTGGGGCACGACATTCCGGGCATCAATTGTCTTGGTGTAGACTTGGTAGCCGAGCGCCCGAGTAAGCGTGTCGTGGATGATTTGAAACGTGCGGCCTTGATCGTGGCTCTTGAGGTTCTTGACGTTCTCCAGCACGAACGCGGCGGGCTTGTGGTAGTCGAGGATGTCAGCGATCGAAAAGAAGAGATTGCCCTGTTTCTCGTCATCGAAGCCGTGTTTTCGCCCGAGGCTGTTCTTCTTAGAAACGCCCGCTAGGCTGAAGGGCTGACAAGGAAATCCACCGCAAAGAATATCGTGCGCTGGAATGTCGGCTACGGCTACCGCGTGGATGTCACCGTGCGGCTTCTCGCCGAAGTTTGCGGCGTAGGTTTGTTGGCTGAACTTGTCCCAATCGCTGGAGAAGACGCATCGGCCACCCGCGCGTTCGAACGCGATTCGGAAGCCGCCGATGCCGCAGAATAGATCGATAAAGCGCAGGCCGCCTCCTGCGTGCGCCGAGCCATTTACTTCGTAGGGAGTCCGTTCCTCAGAAACATGAAAGGCCCTCTTCTTTCGGGGCGCGCTCATCGGTCGATTCCGTCGCAAAGGTCTGCGATCGTGGTCTTGAGTGCCTTGGCGATGCGCGTGACGCTCAGAATCGTCGGGTTGCGGCTCCCGTTTTCGATGCCGCTGATGTAGGTTTGATTCAGCTCCGAGAACTCCGAAAGCCGCTCTTGGGTTAGCTCGCGCTTTTCCCGGAGGTTGCGGACGTTTTCGCCGAATCTTGTGAGAGCAACGTTTCGTTTTGCCATTGCTCAGGCTAACAGCTTATCGACTATGAGTTAATCGACTATAAGTAATAACTTGCTTTGCGGTAGAACGCTTGCCGATCATGCCTGTTGCGATGACCAAGACAGAATGGACCGTGCGGTTTTCTACACGCGGGCGAGTGACCATCCCAGCAGCGTGGCGCCGAGCGTGTGGTGTGAAAGCCCCTGCGCTGATTCACGTCGAGGCTACGCCAGCGGGTATTCTGCTCAGGGTGCCGCTGAGTAATCGAAAGCAGTCGCAAGGCCGGATGCGGGCGATCGGTTAAAGCTGACGCTGGAATTTACGACCAACAATAAGCCGTGCGGAATTGTCGCACGCGCGGTGGGCGTTTGAATCGCTGGCCTTACCTCAGTTTGGCCGTCTCAAAAAATCCGCGAAGTCCTTGTGCAGCGTAGGCATCGGGGTTGAGCGAGCGGCGAAGGTGTTCGAGGGCGGCGAGCCGGCGTTCGGGCGGCTGGGAGAGCCAGTAGTCCACTTGGCTGTCGTCGTCCTGCAATCGGCCGACCGAGAACGCGGTGCGGTCGAGCGAGAACGTCGCGGGTGATTCCTCTGGCATGGGCAAAACGCTAAGTGGGCCAACGAAGGTTGCAATGACAGGTTGGCAATGAACCCCGTGGTTCGTTGCCTCATCGGACATCGCCGACCAACAAAAAGCCCCGCCGCGCTTTCGCGCGGGCGGGGCTGAGGGAGTGGCTGTTGAGGCGCGCCGGCGAGCGGCGGCCCTACGGCGGAAGGTGCGCTTACTTCTTCTTCGCGGCCTTCAGGTCCGCCACAGCGGCTTGCGCGGCGGCGAGGCGGGCCACCGGCACGCGGTAGGGCGAGCAGGAGACGTAGGTGAGGCCGAGCTTGTGGCAGAACTTCACCGAGTCCGGATCGCCGCCGTGCTCGCCGCAGATGCCGAGCTTGATGTCGGGGCGGGTCGAGCGGCCTTTCTTGATCGCGATTTCCATCAGCTGGCCCACGCCGGTCTGATCGATCGAGGCGAAGGGGTTCTTCTTCATGATCTCGCTCTCCTGGTAGGCGCCGAGGAAGGAGCCGGAGTCGTCGCGCGACATGCCGAGGCAGGTCTGCGTGAGATCGTTGGTGCCGAAGCTGAAGAACTCCGCGGTGTGCGCGATCTCGTCGGCGGTGAGGGCGCCGCGCGGGATCTCGATCATCGTGCCGACAGAGTAGGAGATTTTGACCTTCTTCTCCTTCATGACCGCTTTCGCGACTTCGTGCACCAGCTCGGTCTGGAGATCGAGCTCCTTCTTGAAGCCGACGAGCGGGATCATGATCTCGGGCTTGGCCTTGAAGCCGGCCTTCGTGGCATCGGCGGCGGCCTCAAGGACGGCGCGGGCCTGCATGGCGGTGATTTCCGGATACTTGATGCCGAGGCGGCAGCCGCGGAAGCCGAGCATGGGGTTGAACTCATGCAGCTCGTGGACGCGGTGCTGGATCTTCTCGACCGAGACATTGAGCTTCCGGGCGAGGTCCATCTGCGCCTCCTTGGTGTTGGGGAGGAACTCGTGGAGCGGGGGATCGAGGAAGCGGATCGTGGCGGGATAGCCCTTGAGCGCCTTGAAGATGCCGAAGAAATCCTCGCGCTGGTAGGGGAGGAGCTTGGCGAGCGCGGCCTGGCGGTCGCCGAGGGTATCGGCGAGGATCATCTCGCGCATGGCGTCGATGCGGTCGCCTTCGAAGAACATGTGCTCGGTGCGGGTGAGGCCGATGCCGACGGCGCCGAACGCGACCGCGATGCGGGTCTGGTCGGGCGTGTCGGCATTGGTGCGGACGCTGAGCTTGGTGGCCTGGGCGCACCACTTCATGAGCTGGGTGAAGCTCTTGAACTTCTCCGTGGCCTGCGCGGCTTTGTCGCCGTTGACGAGGCCGGCGATAATTTCCGACGAGGCGGTCTTGATCTGGCCCGCGTAAACGGTGCCGGCCGTGCCGTCGATCGAGAGGAAGTCGCCCTGCTGGTAGGTGTGGCCGGCGATGGTGACGGTCTTCTTCTCGTAGTCGACCTGGAGCGCGGCGGCACCGCAGACGCAGACCTTGCCCATCTGGCGGGCGACGAGGGCGGCGTGCGAGGAGACACCGCCGCGCGCGGTGAGGATGCCCTCGGCGGCGATCATGCCGCGAAGATCCTCGGGGGAGGTCTCGACGCGGACGAGGAGGACCTTCTCACCGGCGGCCGCAGCGATGACGGCGCGGTCGGCGTTGAAGTAGATCTTGCCGGTGGCGGCGCCGGGGCCGGCGGGGAGGCCGGTGGCGATGACCTTGGCCTTCTTGACCTCGGCGAGGTCGAAGATGGGGGCGAGGAGCTGGTCGAGCTGATCGGCGGGGTTGCGCGTGATCGCGGTCTGCCAGTCGATGAGCTTCTCCTTGACCATATCGACGGAGAACTTGAGCGCGGCGGCGGCGGTGCGCTTGCCGTTGCGCGTCTGAAGCATGAACAGCTTGCCTTCCTGAATCGTGAATTCGACGTCCTGGACGTCCTTGAAGTGTTTCTCGAGCGTCGCGCGGACCTTGAGGAGCTCGGCGTAGGATTTCGGCATCACGTCCTTCAGCTTGAGGACGGGCTCGGGCGTGCGGACGCCGGCGACGACGTCCTCACCCTGCGCGTTCACGAGGAACTCGCCGTAGAATTCGTTGACGCCGTTGGCCGGGTTGCGGGTGAAGGCGACGCCGGAGCCGGAGCTCTCGCCGGTGTTGCCGAAGACCATGGCCTGCACGTTCACGGCGGTGCCCCACTCGGAGGGGATGTTGTATTTCGCGCGGTAAACCTTGGCCCGGTCGTTCATCCAGGAACCGAATACGGCGCCGGCGGCGCCACGGAGCTGGTCCCACGGATTGTTCGGAAACGCTTTTCCGGTGCGCTCCTTGACGAGGCCCTTGAAACGCTTGACGAGCTCCTGCTGGTCCTCGGCGGTGAGCTTCGAGTCCTCGATGTCGCCGTGGTATTTCTCGTGCTTGAAACCGTGAATGACGGACTCGAACGGATCGTGGTCTTCGCCTTCGCGCTTCTGCACGCCCATGACGACGTCGCCGAACATCTGGATGAAGCGGCGGTAGCAATCCCACGCGAAACGTTCGTTGCCGGTGGCGGCGGCGAGGGCGAGGACGGCCTGGTCATTGAGACCGAGGTTGAGAATGGTGTCCATCATGCCGGGCATCGAGTCGCGGGCACCCGAGCGGACGGCGACGAGCAGCGGCATGCCAGTGGTGGAGCCGAACTTCGTGCCCATGATCTTCTCCATGTTGGCGACGCCGGCCTCCATCTGCGCCTGGAGCGAGGCGGGATAGGTGCGCTTGTTGGCGTAGTAGTAGGTGCAGACCTCGGTCGTGATGGTGAAGCCGGGGGGCACGGGCAGCTTGATGCGCGTCATCTCGGCGAGATTGGCGCCCTTGCCGCCTAGGAGGGCCTTCATCGAGCCGTCACCGTCGGCGCGACCGGCGCCCCACGTGTAGACGTATTTCGTGCCTTTGGAGGCGGATTTCTTCTGCGGAGCGGGCTTCTTGGCTTTGGATTTTGCGGCCATGGTTAGGAGTTGTTCGGAGTTGAAAACGAGAGGTCGCGCGGAGGCGTAAAGAGTCAGAGGCAATAGGGCGGGCAAGGGGGCTGTCAACGGCGCAGGCAGATCCAAGCGTGGTGGACTGGCGAAACCATGCGAGACGCGTGGCTCCAAGCATTGGGGCCGCCCGCCAGCCGGCCTACTTTGCTCGCGGCTTGACCCCGATGGCAAAGGGCGGGCGCGACTCCTCGAAGGCGTGCTCCCGCAGCAGGTCGGCGACCGATTTCTGGAAAAATTCCTGCTCGCCGAGTTCGCGGAGCGCCTGCTCGTAGCGGCCGACGATGGGATCGAGCTGGGAGAGCGAGCCGCCCATGGGATCTTCGCCGAGGTTGTCGTCGAGGGTCTTGAAATCGAACAGCGTCACCTTATCGAGCGGCTTGGACGGCTGGTAGAGGTAATCGGTCTCGCCGCTGGTGATCTCGGGGCGGAGGGCCTTCACGAGGTCGAGGTTCACGAGGCGGCCGAGACACTCGTTCACGAGCTGCGTGGGCACGCGGAGCATCGTGCTCAGCATCGAGACCGAGATGGGGGGCAGGCACTCGTTGAAGCGCCGGCAGATGGTGATGAAGACCACGAGCTCGAAGCGCTCGCGCGTGGATTGCGTGAGCGTGCTCCACGCGGTCTGGCTGTTGCGGAAATGCACGTTCTGGATCGCGTAGCTCACGATGCCGCCGGCGAGGACACAGAGCCAGAAGATGTAGAGGCCGGACATTACGACGAACGGCAGCGCGAGCGAGCCGTAGAGGCTCTTCTGGGTGAGGACCTGCTTGATGTAGAGAAATGCGAGCACGTTGTTGCCGAGCAGGAGGGCTGAGACCACCAGGCCGCCCATGAACGCGGGCCACCAGAACACGCGGGTATTGGGCACGACGCGGTAAACCAAGGTCAGCAGCAGTGCGAGCAGGCCGAACGACAGGGCCTGCACGAGCGCGCCGCGCGAGATCAGCATCAGCCCGCCCGATCCGGTCGTGATTGCCTCTCCCGAGCTGGTGACAAGCACCTCCGAGTCAAACACCCGCATGAAGGTGCCGGCGCCCTGCAGGGCCACGGCGGTGAAGAACAAAATCGCGCCCAGCGATAGGATCGTCCAGTAGAGCACCACGCGCATCAGCATCGAGCGGCCCCGGCCCACGCCCCAGATGTCGTTGAAGGTGTCCTCGATGGCCTTGAAGAGCAGCAGCACGATCACGAGGAGCGTGAAGACGCCGAACACGCTGGCCGAGCCCGAGCGCGACGCGGCGATGATACTGGTGATCACGCCGACCAGCTGCGAACTCGCCTCGTTGGAGGTCTGCATCTCGATCTCGTATTGGCGAATCTGGGGCGCCACGACCTTGATCATGCTGTTGAGCATCTCGGCGAGCTGCTTGGGGTCGTTTTGCCCGAGCGCGAAGCCCGCCACCAGGACCGCGAGCGCGATCAACGGGCCGAGGCCGAGCAGCGAGCTGAAGCTCAGCGCCGCCGCGCGCGTGGCGATGCGCGACTCGTTGAACCCCGTGAACGTGATCGAGATCACGCGCAGCACGGCGTAGATGCGGCCGCGGATCGAGCGATCGTTCAGCCGTTCGGACTGCCAGATCTCGCGTTGGTAGATGCGAGCGAGACGCGACCAGAGGCTGGGCCGCCGCTCAGGGGACACGGGAGGGGAGGGCTCGGCGGCTTTGGCCACAACGTCAGCGCGTCAAAAAATGCTGCGCCAGGAGGCCCATGCCGCAGACCGCGGCGGCGATGGAGGCCAGCACGGGCACGAGGCTCGTGAGGACCGTGCACAAGTAGAGCCCGGTAGAGCCCGCGACCGCGTAGAGCAGCGGCTGCGGCTGGCCTTGGAGAAAGAAGGTGAGGCCCAGCCAGCCCAGGCCAAGCGCGGCGCGAAAACGCACGAACGGGTAGAGAGTGACCATGCCGAGGCCGAGGAGCACCGCGAGCACGAGGTCAATCACGCCGAGGATGACGAGTGGTTGCGCGATGATCTGCGCGCCTTCGCCGGAGACGAGCGCCGCGGCGCCGGGGAGGATCTCGCCGGCGGCGGCGACAGCGAGCGCGAGGATGGCGCCCCACATCCCGAAGCGTGCGGCGCGCGCGCGGGCGATGGTGGGATCGGCCTTGTCCTTGGTGTCGCCGGTGCGGCCTTCGGCGGCGGCCATCATGTCGTCGACGGTGATGGGCTTCACCGTCTCGTCCTTCACGTTGAGGGCCTGGACCTCCTTGGCGCGCAACGAGAGCTTCTTCTTGGCGGGAAACACGACGGCCATCAGCTCGGGCTTGGTGCTGAGGGCGACCCATTGCTCGGTGCCGGCGTCGTAAATCAGCGACTCGGGCGTCACCTGGCCGACCTCGGCGAGGTCGGCGACCTGGGTGGCATTGAACGGCCCGCGGGCCTCCGTCTCGGTCGCGTTGCGGACGTAAATCTCCTGCGTTTCCTGCGTGGCCATGGACGCGGAGGGTGGGTGGGCCCCGTGGCACCGGCAAGAGCGTTTTGCGCGGCAGGGCCCGCCGCTCGTGAAAGAAAAGTGTAATCTTGCGCGTGCGCCACGCCGCTCCCCGGCTGCTGAGAGGGCGTCGCAAAGGGTCTGTCATTCTGAGCGCAGCGAAGAATCCACTTTGATCTCCGCGGCGTTTTCAGGGGTGCGAATGCCCTGCTGGATTCTTCGCTGCGCTCAGAATGACAAGCATGAGGGCCGTTTTCTACCCCCGCCTACATCCGCGTGAGCGTGCGCAGGCCGAGGAGGTGCAGGCCGGTCTCCAGCGTGAGCAGCGTGCGGGCGCACAGGAGCAGGCGGCGCGCGCGCACGGCGGGCTCGTCCACGAGCACTTTGTCGGCGTTGTTGAATGAGCTGTAGTCGCCGGCCAGTTCGAACAGGTAGAGGCCGAGGAAGTGCGGGCGCAGCGTCTCTGTCGCGAGCCGGATGGCGTCGGGGAACTTCACGAGCTTCCGGGCCAGCGTGATCTCGGTGGGCGTCTCGGGCGCGTTGGCGGCGGCCTGCGCAGCGGTGTCGGCGGGGGCGACGCCGGCCTTGCGGAAAATCGAGTGGATGCGCGCGACGGCGTAGAGGAGGTAGGGCGCGGTGTTGCCGTCGAGGGCGAGCATCTTGTCCCACGCGAAGACGTAGTTGCTGCTGCGATTCTGGGAGAGGTCGGCGTATTGCACGGCGCCGAGGCCGACGATGCGCGCGATCTCGCGGCGCTCGGGCTCGAGCATGTCGGGGTTTTTCTCGGCGACGATCGCGAAGGCGCGCTCCTCGGCCTCGTCGAGCAGGGCCTTGAGCCTGATCACGTCGCCGCTGCGGGTCTTGAGGGCTTTGCCGTCCTCGCCGGTCACGGCGCCGAAGGTCACGTGGTGCAGCTCGGGCAGGCGGTAGCCCTTGGCCGCGAACCATTTTTTCACCGTGAGAAAGAGCTGCTCGAAGTGATCGCCCTGGCGGAAATCGGTGACGACCACGATGCCGTCGGCCTGGAAGTGCTCCGCGCGGTAGAGCGCGGTCGCGAGATCGGTGGAGGCGTAGTTGCTCGCGCCGTCGGCCTTGCGCACGAGGAAAGGCTGGGTCTTGAAGCGCGGGTGCTCGGGGTGGAAGACCACGAGCGCGCCCTCGCTGATCTCGGCGATGGGCGGCGTGGTCTCGGTGAGCTCGCGATAGACGCGCTCGACCTTGTCGTTGTAGAACGACTCGCCGAGGTGGTGATCGAAGCGGATGCCGAGGCGGTCGTAGATCTGCTGGAAGGCGGCGAGGCTGACTTCGGAGAATTTCTGCCAGAGCGCGACGTTGGCGGGGTCGCCGTTTTGGAGCGCGACGAGTTCGCGGCGGGCTTCCTCAAGCTCGGGCGAGCCGTCGGGGGTGGCGTGGTGGCCCAGTTTGTAGAGCCGCTCGAGTTCCTCGATGGCATCGGTCGCGAGCGCGGCCGGATCGGCCCAGCGTTTGTAGCCGTAGATGAGTTTGCCGAACTGCGTGCCCCAGTCGCCGAGGTGGTTGTCGCGGATGACGCGCGCGCCGGTGAAGGCGAGCAGCCGGCAAATCGCCTCGCCGATCACGGCGGAGCGGAGGTGGCCGACGTGCATCTGCTTCGCGGTGTTGGGCGAGGAGTAGTCGACAACCCAGGTCTGGCCGGCATGCGCGGCGGCGGCCCCGGCGCGCAGGGCGGGCTCGGAATCATAGGCGCGGAGCCAGGCGAGGAGTGCGGTGGGCTTGAGCGTGCAGTTGATGAAGCCCGGCCCGGCGATGGCGAAATCGTAGTCGGCGCGGAGGGCGGGGGCGAGGGCGGCGACGAGCTGCTCGGCGATGGCGCGGGGGTTGAGCTTGCGGGCCTTGGCGTAGCCGAGGGTGCCGTTGGCCTGGAAGTCGCCGTGCTTGGGATCGGCGACGCGCACCTCGGGCGCAAACGC
Organism: Opitutaceae bacterium; assembly: GCA_030693515.1. Taxonomy (GTDB): domain Bacteria; phylum Verrucomicrobiota; class Verrucomicrobiia; order Opitutales; family Opitutaceae; genus ER46. The sequence goes on along the minus strand of JAUYAK010000053.1, from coordinate 3,043 downwards.
GGCCGCATCCGCGAGGCCGGCAGTGGCGGCGGCGGACTTCAGGGCCGCGTCGAGGGCGGCGGCGAGGTGGAACGAGTCGTGCATCGCACCAGAAAACCGGATGCGGCGGCGGCCGCGCAAGCGCGGAGTTGGCTTGCGGGCCGGGGGTGGCGGGATTGGCATCCCGGCCGCTTCACCGCTGCCGCAACCCATGGACGCCCACCTGATCGAATTTCTGAGCCTGCTGCTCCGCTGGCTGCACGTCATCGCCGGCATCGCGTGGATCGGGTCGTCGTTCTACTTCATCTGGCTCGACAACTCGATCGAGCCGCCGGCGGAGGGTTCGGAGGCGAAGAAGAAAGGCGTCGCGGGCGAGCTCTGGGCGGTGCACGGCGGCGGGTTCTACAACCCGCAGAAATACGCCGTCGCGCCGGCCTCGCTGCCGGAGCGGCTCCACTGGTTCAAGTGGGAGGCCTACACCACGTGGCTTTCCGGCACGGCGCTGCTGGTCGTCGTCTATTGGCTGCGGGCGCAAACGATGATGGTCGATGGCGCCGTCGCCGCGATCGCGCCGTGGCAGGCGATCACGATCGGGGCGGGGGGCATGGTGGGCGCGTGGCTGGTTTACGACGCGCTGTGCCGCTCGCCGTTGGGGCGGCGCGACGGGGCGCTGGGCGTCGTGGTGTTTGGGCTGCTCGCGCTGCTGGCGTGGGGGCTGCACCAGTGGCTCGGCGGGCGCGCGGCGTTCATGCACGTGGGCACGGCCATCGGCACCATCATGGTGGCGAATGTGTTTTTTGTGATCATCCCGGGGCAGAAAAAGATGGTCGAGGCCATGCGCGCCGGCGGCCTGCCTGATCCCATCCACGGCCTCCGGGGCAAGCAGCGCAGCGTCCACAACAACTACTTCACGCTGCCGGTGCTGTTCATCATGATCAGCCACCACTACGCCTCGACCTACGGCCACCCGCACGCGTGGGCCATCCTGGTCCTGATGATGGCGGCGGGCGTGAGCATCCGGCACTTTTTCAACCGCCGGCACAAGGGCGTGCTCGCCTGGCAGTATCCCGCGCTCGGCGCCGTGCTGCTCGGCGTGGTGGCGTGGTGGACCGCGCCGCGCCCCATCGCGCTGCCACCGGTGGAGGGGGTGGTGAACTTCGAGCGGGTGCGCGCCATCCTCGGCCAGCGCTGCCTCAACTGCCATGCGCCGGTGCCGACCTTCCCCGGCCTGGCCGCGCCCCCCGCGGGGGTGGTCCTGCACGACCCGGCGGCCATCCTCAAAAACGTCCCGCGCCTCCACCAGCAGACGGTCGCCACGCGGACCATGCCGCTCGGCAATATCACCCAAATGACGGATGCGGAACGCGCTGTCATCGCCGCGTGGATCGCGGCCGGGGCCACCACGCAGTAGGCGCGAGGGGCGGGGCGCGCGCCGCATGCACCGGATGGTTACCAGCGGGTCCAAGGCTTTGGGCTCGACTTTTTCGCGGCACGCCATTGGCTCGCAAACTTTTCCGCCCGGCGGGTGTTCTCGTCCGCGTGGGTCAGCATCAATCACTTTTCACACATGACCAGCAGCACTGCCGCCAAACGCAAAATTCCCACGCGCCGCTTCATCAAGCCGTCGTTCAACTTCCTGATTGAGAAGAAGCGCGACGGCCACGAGTTCACGCAGGAGGAGATTCGCTACATCGTCGACAGCACGCTCGACGGCGAGATGCCCAAGCACCAGCTGGCGGCCCTGATGATGGCCATCTACTTCTCCAACATGTCCGCGCAGGAGACGGCGGACCTGACCGAGGAGATGATGCTCTCCGGCGAGGTCATCGACCTCTCCCACATCGCCAAGCCCAAGATCGACAAGTATTCCACCGGCGGCGTGGGCGACAAGACCTCCCTCGTGCTGGTCCCGCTCGCGATGGCCTCGGGCGTCGTCGTTCCCATGATGTGCGGCGTCGAGCACGACTACATCATCAACACCCTCGAGAAACTCTCCGCGGTCCCCGGCTTCAAGACCCACCTCACCAACGAGCAGTTTGCCGCCCAGCTCGCCCGCATCGGCGGCGCGATTATCGCGCAAACCGAGGACCTCGCTCCGGCCGACGCCAAGCTCTACGAACTCCGCAAGGAGACCGGCACCATCCCGAGCCTCCCGCTCATCACCGGCAGCGTCCTCTCCCGCAAGCTCGCCGAGGGCTCTGAAGGCCTCGTGATCGACGTCAAGTGGGGCAATGGCTCCTTCATCAAGGACCTCGAGCAGGCCAAGCAGCTTGCCCGTTCGATGACGCGCGTCGGTCGCTCGATGAAGCGCCGCTGCGTCGCGCTCGTGACCGACATGAACCAGCCGCTCGGCGACACCGTCGGCACCTCGCTGGAACTCAAGGAAGCCATCCAGCTCCTCAAGGGCGAAGGCCCCGAGGACATGAAGGAACTCGTCCTCAAGCTCGGCATGGAGATCGTGCGCCTCGCCGGCGTCGCGGGCTCGACCCTCTCGGCCAAGCAGACCGTGCAGCGCCACCTCACCGACGGCTCCGCCCTCGAGAAGCTGAAGGACATCATCAAGGCGCAGGGCGGCGACACCGCCTACATCGATCACCCGGAGAAATTCCCGGCCGCGCGCCACATCCGCAAGCTGCCCGCCCCCAAGCGCGGCTACGTCCACACCATCAACGCCGCGATGATCGCGCACGGCGTGCATCTCCTCGGTGCGGGCAAGAATGCCCCCGGCGACAAGGTGGACCACTCCGTCGGCGTCTCCGAGATCAAGAAGGTCGGCACGCAAGTGAAGCAGGGCGAGCCGCTGATGATGATCCACTACAACGACGAGGCGAAGCTCGAGGGCGCGCTGAACTACTTCAAGGACGCCTACCGCCTGGCCCCCAAGCGCCCCACACCCCCGCCGCTGATTGTCGAGCGCGTGGCGTAATACCATCAGCTATTGATAATTAGACTTTATAGTGGGCGTGATTTTGCTCAAGGTTGGCCATGGCGAGAAAACTACCGGATTTGGGGGAGAAGGTGGTGGCGGAAATCGAGGCGGAGTGGGCCAAGCCGCACGAAACAT
>JAUYAK010000051.1 GCA_030693515.1 Opitutaceae bacterium | reverse complement strand
ATGTTTCGTGCGGCTTGGCCCACTCCGCCTCGATTTCCGCCACCACCTTCTCCCCCAAATCCGGTAGTTTTCTCGCCATGGCCAACCTTGAGCAAAATCACGCCCACTATAAAGTCTAATTATCAATAGCTGATGGTATTATACCAATCGCCCAATCCCTTTGCATCTTGGTAGGGCTCGACCTTGGTCGATGCCTCCGTCGTGGGCGTCCAGCGAGGCGCCTACGGGCAAACCCACAGTGCGATTGGTATTATGGGGTCCAGACGCTCGCCTGCAAGGCGGCGGCCCCGAAGGACGAGAGCGAGGTGCTCTTGCCGGTTTTTGTATCCAGGATTGCCAGCTGCGTGCTGGTGCGATCACGCGCGGTGTAAATGAGGTGGCGGCCATCGGCGAGCCACGAGGGCTCGACGGCATCGAAGCTCGCCTTCGAAACCTGCTTGGTCTGCCCGGTCGCGAGGTCGTGCACCGCAATCTGAAACTTCCCGCCCCCCACGCGCACCGTGCAGGCGATCAGGTTGCGATTGGTGCGGCTCCAGTCGGGCTCGGCGGCGTAGGAATAGCCGAGGTTGAGGCGTCGCGGCGCGCCGCCGCTCGCGGACATGACGTAGAGCTGCGGGCCCGGCTCCATCGCAAACAGGATCTGGCTGCCATCGGGCGACCAGCAGGGCGAGGACTTGGCGGAGTCGGAGCGTGTGCGGGCGGAGATTTGTTTCCCCTGCGCGTTGGCGACGAAAATTTCGGGCGAACCGCTGCCCGAAAGCGTCATGGCAATCTGCTGGCCGTTGGGGCTGAAACGCGCGCCCGTGTTGGTGCCACGCAGGCTCACAATGGTCTCGCGGCGGCCGGTCGCGGCATCGGCCGTGAAGATATCTGGCGCGCCGGAGCGAAAGTAGCTCGTGAAGATGACGCGCGAACCGTCGGGCGCCCAGCGCGGGGTGAGGACGAGGGCGTTGTCGTGCGTGAGCTGCTTGGCTTCGCCGAGGAAAAGATCAGAGACCAGCACCTCGCCGCGCCCGCCGCGTTGCGAGACAAACGCGAGGCGGGCGGTGAAGAAGCCGCGGAGCCCGCTGTCGTTGGTTTTCTCCACGGCAAAATCCGCGGCGCGGAGCAGCGCTTGGCGCGGCGTCGAGCCGGTGACTACCTGCGATGCCGTCAGGGCGCCGCCCAAGCCGCGCGTGATGTCGACGCGCACCTGCGTGGGCGCCACGGCCGTGAACTTGATGTCGAACTGCGGCTTGCTGCCCTCGATGCGGAAGCCGCCGTGCGCGTTGAAGGCCATCAGCGCGAGCGTCTGCAGCTCGGCATTGCTCGCCGTCACGCGCACCGCCACGGCGGAATCCACGGCCACCCTCACCTCGCCGAGTTGGCCGGTCTTTTTTTCGCCCGCCTTGGCGCCAGATTGCGCCTGGGCCGGGACAACGAAAAGGAGGGCGAGGAAACAGGTTCGGAGAAGGTATTGCATAAGGAGAAGATTATTTTGCGCCGCAAACGGATGCGATGGACCTTTCTATTTGCACCGCCTCTCCGCATAACAACTCTTATTTGCTCACAATTTCCAACTCACCGTGACGTCCGACGCGATTAAGGAACTGCTCAAGCAAGTGAAGTATCCCGGCTTCAGCCGCGACATCGTGTCGTTCGGACTGGTCCGCTCGGCGGGATTTTTTGACGGCACCGTCAAGGTCGCCCTCTCCCTCACGAGCAGCGACCCCAAGGCCCCCCTCCAGCTCAAGGCCGACATCGACCGGGCCCTGCGCGGCCAGCCCGGCGTCACCGACATCCTCGTCGAAATCGCTGTCACGCCCGCCAAGGCCCCGCCTGCGGGCGCCGCCACGTCCGCCACCGGTGGCAACCTCGCGGGCAATGCCGGCGCGCCGAAAAAAATCCGCCGCGCCATCGCCATCGCCTCCGGTAAGGGCGGCGTGGGCAAGAGCACCTTTGCCGTCAACCTAGCTTGCGCTGTCGCCCAAGTCCTCACCGCCCGCGGCCGCGCTGGTCGCGTGGGCCTCATGGATTGCGACATCTACGGCCCCAGTGTGCCGCTCATGATGGGCCTCTCCGGCCGGCCCGAGGTCCTCGGCGAGGGCACCGAAGCCATGCTCGTCCCGATGGAGCGCCACGGCGTGAAGGTCATGAGCATGGGCTTCCTCGTCGACGACAACACCCCTGTCGTCTGGCGCGGCCCGATGATCATGAAGACGGTGCAGCAGTTCGTGCAGAACGTGCAGTGGGGCGAGCTCGACCTGCTCCTCGTCGATTTGCCGCCGGGCACGGGCGACGCGCAGCTCTCCTTGGTCCAGACGCTGCCGCTCGACGGCGCCGTGATCGTCACGACCCCGCAGCCCGCCGCCACCAACGTCGCGCGCAAGGGCGGCCTGATGTTTCAAAAGGTCAACGTCCCGCTCCTCGGCGTCGCCGAGAACATGAGCTTCTTCATCGATCCCTCCGGCCAGCGCCACGATCTCTTCGGATCGGGTGGCGGCATCGTGACGGCGGAAAAACTCGGCACCACCCTCCTCGGCCAGGTGCCCCTGCTTCAGGAAATCCGCGCGGGTGGCGATAGCGGCTTGCCTATCGTGGTCTCGGCTCCGCAAAGCACGGCGGGCGAGGTTTTCCGCGACATCGCCACCGCGTTGCTCGACACCTTGGAACGTTCCGCCGGGGCGGCGGGTAACCGCACCGGGAATTGACGGCATTGACAGTCACGGTGCCATTGTTCTCATAACTATTGAGCTGCATGACTTCGCCAGCGCCGGAACCTCAGATGACCCAAGAATTCGCCAAGACTTCGAGCCTCTACCAGGAATTCCTGGCCGAGCGGGAGGAGATTCTGAAACACAAGTGGCTGGAGTCCGAGCGCCTCGGCTACGACATCGGCTTCGAACGCGCGCTCCTCGACTGGATCCGCAAGCATCGCGAAAACTGGCGCGCCGCCCGCCGGGTCTCGACTTCGCCCCAAGGCGAATCGACCAAGCCCGCGGCCTGAGGCTCCCCCGCCGGCTCCGCCGCTCTCCTCACTCCCCAACGCGTCCCATCGGGCGCGTTTTTTATGCCCTAAAACAGGAAAGCCGGGCGTTAGAGCCCGGCTTGTCGATCGGGCCGCCACGATGGACGGCGAGAGCTCGCGGAGCCCTTACTTGATTTCCTTGTGCAGCGTGTGACGGCGCAGGAAGGGGTTATACTTCTTCTTCTCGATGCGCTCCGTCACGGTCTTCTTGTTCCGGAACGTGAGGTAGCGGGAGGCGGGCTTGCCCTCTTTTTTGGCTTCGGTGCACTCCAAGGTGACTTGTTCTTGCATGGGATTCGGTGGTTGAACGGTCAGGAGACACACCCGGTCGAGCCGGCGCAATCACTTTTTATCGGTGAGGACCGGACGGCGAAAAATCTCTTTCTCCACCGGTGGGTTGGCTTCTATTCGGTCGATTCGGGTCAATTGCGCCCGCTGACCGTCCACCACAACTTCGATTCGGTGAGCGTGCAATACCCCGTCCACCGGACGGAAATCACCATAGCGGGTCACCACCTCCACTCGTCGCCCCAAGACCGTTGCCCGGTGCTCCACGCGGCGCACGATGAGGTAGGTCTTGGGATCGAGCAGCAGCCAAAACGACTCCGTCAAACGGCGTGTCACCAGCAGCCGGTTCAAATTAACCCCGTCGACCTCTATCTGCCCTGCCTCCTCAATCACGTAGCCACGCGCCTCACCCCCGATCAGCGGGTCGTCAAACTCCCCGTCGGCCGCAAACACCCGCGCGGCCGCCGCTGGCATCGCGACGCTGCGCGGCGGTGTCGCCCCCAGTTCCGCTTCCCAAGCCGGTTCGACGCCATCCGTGCCCTGCACCACGCGGCGGCTCTGGTCGGTCGTTTCCAGTCGCACCCGGTCCGGGCGGGCCGCGAGCAGCTCAAAGCGCAACCGTTTCCCTCCCGCTTCCACTTCCCCGGTGGCCCGCAGCGACCGCAACGCCGCCACGCGCTCCGCTCCGCCCATCGCCGCAAGGTGCAGCGCCGATAATTCCGCGATGCTCTCCGCCGCCGGCAGCCCCGGCCCGACCATCGCGAGGCCCCATGCCGCGACGACCGCGCGGAGCATTTTGCCCGTTGCGCCGGCGCGCCACACCCGTTCCCTCGCCCACCCGTGCCCGCACCGCTCATCCGTATTCTTTCCGACGTCCATTTCGGCGATCGGGCGAGCCGTGTCACCCGCTTGGCCCAACTCCGGCCGCTGCTCGACGGCGCCGATCACCTTGTGCTCAACGGCGACACGCTCGACACCCGCGCCGGGCCGCAGCCGGCGCACACGGCCGAGACCCGCGCCGCCGTCGCGGATTTCTTTCCCCGCCACGTGGGCACGGTGACCCTCCTCACCGGCAACCACGACCCCGACATCTCGGCCGAACACGAAATCGAGCTCGGCGACGGGATAATCTGGGTCACGCATGGGGATGTGTTCTTTGACGACATCGTCCCTTGGGGCAACGACGCACCGCTCATCCGCACGCTTCTCGCGGACACCCGGCAATCCGCCCCACCGCATCCCGCCAATCTGGAGACACGGTTCGAAGCGTTTCGCCGCGTCGCCGCCTCGATCCCGCAGCGCCACCAGTCCGAGCGCGACCCGCTGAAATACACCCTCAGCTTTCTCGGTGACACCGCTTGGCCGCCGCAGCGCATCCTGCGCGTCCTCCGCGCGTGGCGCGACGGTCCCGCCCTCGCCGCCGCGATGGCGCGGCGCCACCGCCCCCAGGCGCGCTGGATCGTTTGCGGCCACACCCATCGGCCCGGCATCACCCGCCCACCCGGCGGTCCGGTGGTCATCAACACCGGCTCTTTCTGCCCACCCTTCGGCGCGCGCCTGGTCGATATCCTGCCCGATCATGTGGTCGTGCACGAAGTCCGGCCCAGCCGCGGAGAGTTTCGCCGCGGCCCCGTGGTCGCAGAGTTTCCTCTCGCCCAAGCCTGACCGTTCGAGCCATCAACGGGCATGAGCATCGAGTTCGGTTGGTGGAATAAGGACGCCGACGGCAGGAAATATCAGGTCAACGTCGCCGTCCACGGCGGCAACATCGCCTGGTGGCGCCACCAAGGCCACCATACGCCGTGGGAAGAGCACGTCCCGGACGACGACGACCGCGTGCGCCTCATCTACGAGGCGGAGAAACGCGTCCCCCGCCGCCTGATCTCCCAAAAGCAGTTCGACGAGATCAAGCGCCTCAGCGCCAACGAAGGCGCAGGCCGCATCTACGGCCGCCGCCATCGCCAGTCACCCGAGTTGTAGGCGCGCCGCCGCCAGCGGCCAGATCAGGCGGAACGACGGGCAAAACTCACCCGGCCCCGCCGCCAGCCACGCCGATACCTCCGCCGGCGTCGCCCACTCGCCATACTGGATCTCCTTCGGCTCGACCGTAATCAGGCCGCAGTGGTTGAGCCGGTAAACCCAGACGAACTCCCACCCCGTCTCCACACAGGCCTCGATGCGAAACCACCGCTCCGGCATCTGCCCTGAGTCCGTCGAATGGGCCGCCGCCACACGCACGCCAATCTCCTCGCCCAGCTCGCGCACCGCAGCCGTGTCGTAGTCCTCCCCTGCATCGACGTGCCCCGAGCACGACGAGTCCCAGAGCCCCGGCGAAAGATCCTTCAGCATCGAGCGCTTCTGGAGAAAGACCCGGCCCGCCGCGTCAAAGACGAGGATGTGCACCGCCCGGTGCCACAGCCCCGTCGCATGGACGACCCGACGCGTCTCGCGCCGCACGACCTCGTCGCGCTCGTTCACCACGTCAAACCACTCGTCCGCTTGCTGGCTCATGGCCCGACACGAGAGGCGAGTGCATCGCGTGCTTCAAGCCTGCCTTCGAAGCCCGGCCACAGGCGTGCGCCGGCTCTACGCGGGCACTTTGACATCCCCGGCGCCACCCGCGACCCTCGGCCATGCCCCTGAGCCCCGAGACCGGCTTCCGCCTCGCGCTGGCCGCGATCTTTGTCGCCGTCGCGTGCATCGGCATTCCGCACCGCCTGCGCGCGGATCGCGCGGGCGGAGCCGTGTCACGGCAAGGCGACCCGCGGTGGTTTTGGATCGCCACGTGGCTGGTGACGCCGGTGCTCGCGCTCACCTGCGTGGCGTTTCTCGTGCAACCGCGCTGGGTGGACTTTGCGCGCCTGGATGCGCCGGCATGGCTGCGATGGCTGGGCGTGCCGGTGGGCGTCGCCGGCCTGGCGCTGTTTGCGTGGATGTTTCGCCACCTCGGGCTGAACGTGACCTCGACCTCGGTGCCGCGCGCGGCGGCGACACTCGTGACCTCCGGCCCCTACCGCTGGATCCGCCATCCGATGTATGCCGCGACCCTGCTCCTCGTGATCGCGGTGACCCTCCTCACGGCCAACGCCCTGGTGCTGGCGAGCGGGCTCGCGATGTTTGCGCTGCTGGCGGCGCGGAGCCGCGTGGAGGAACAACGGCTGATCGGAAAATTCGGCGGCGCCTATCGCGCCTACCAGGCGCGCACGGGTCGTTTCCTGCCCCGGTGGTCGCGCCGCGATCGCGCCTCCTGATATTTGGCTTGGTCATTCGCGGGCTTCGTGTGTTTGTGGTCCTTCACTCACCCGAACCATGCCAAAAATCGAGGTCAACAAGGTCGCCGAGATCCTGAAAAAAGCCGACATCTCCCCCGCCATCCTGCGCCGCGTGATCGAGGAGATGAACCTCGCCGTCCAACCTGATCCCGGTGAGGACGAGAAGCCGCCGGCAGTGAAGAAACAGTTCGCCATCCTCGTGAGCGATCCGGACGGCAAGCTACCCAAGCACGATTTTGTGGGCTGGGTCCTGCAGTTGCCCGAGACGGAGAGCGTGGCCACCACGCTGGACCGCGTTTTCCGCACCGCCTACGATTACAACACGACCAAGAAGGGCCGCCTCATGCCCGTGAAGACCGTCGGCGAAGCGATCGAAATCATCCCCGCCAAGGCCTTCAAGGAAGCCGACCTCTGGGTGAAGTCCAAGACGCCCGTGCTCGTCCTGCGCACGGACAACGAGATTCCCAAGGAATAATCACGACGGCGTCAGCGAGTCGCCGTCGCGGCGCCGAGGCCGAATTTCGCCGGGTCCATGCCGCGCTCGCGCAACGCCGCGGCCAGCGCGGCGAGATCGAGGCGGGCGCCGGGCTTGATCCCGGCGGTGCGATACCAGCCCTGGTTCATCTCGAGGGCAAACTGCAGCTGCGTCCCGCGCGATGACACCGTCGTCTCGTCAAAGGGGTGCATCTGGTAAATCTCCTCCAGCACGCCCGCGGCGTTGAGGTAGCCGATGTCGAGCGGCGTCGGCGTGTTCTTCATCCAGAAGCTCAGCTGCTGCGGCTTCTCGTAGATGAAAATCATGCCGTCGTCGCGCCCGAGGTCGCGGCGCTCCATCAGGCCGCGCTGGTGCTCCGCCGGCCGCACCGCGATTTGCATCCGCACGGTCTGCTCGCCGATCCGGATGGGGAAAAAATGCGCGCCCGACTTCGGCGCCGCGACATTGATCGGCGGCGCACCGGACGCGGCCGCGTCCTTTCGCGCGCAGGCCGCGCCGAGCGCCGTGGCGGCGATGACCACCGCCACGAGGAGCGGATGCGAAACCAGATTTGCGTTTTTCACGGAGGCAGTGGCTAATGCGCGGCCACTGGCAATTCAACTTCCCTCTTCCGTGCCCGGACCGAAAACGCCGCCTCCCCTCCTCTACGCCGACACCGAGCGCAGCGCCGACATGCTCTATTTCGGCCGCGTGGCGATGCACGATCCGTTCCTTGCCTTCGGGCTGCGCGGCAAAAAATACGCCGTAGTCAGCGCGCTTGAGTTTAGCCGCGTGCGCCGGACTTCGGAGTTCGACGTCGTGCTCCGGCTCGAGCCCTATCTCGAGCGCGCCCGCGCGCGATGGCCGCGGCGCCCGCCCGGTCCGGCCGAAGTGATCTACCTCGCCGCCGAGGACCACGGCCAGAAGCGCTTCACCATCCCGGCGGGCTTTCCCGCCGGACTCTATCAAAAACTCCGCACCCTCGGCCTCGATCTCACGATCGCCGAGGGCGGAATTTTCCCCCAACGCGAGATCAAGTCCCCCGCCGAGGTCGCCGCCATTCGCGCGGGCAACCGCTGCAGCGCGCTCGGCTTCGCCGCCGCCGAGAAAATCCTGCGCGCCAGCAAGGTCGTCGGCCGCCGCCTCGTGCATCGCGGCGCGACACTCACGAGTGAACGCCTCAAGTTTGCCATCGAGACCGCCTGCCTCGAGGCCGGCGCCGTTTCCGCCAACACGATCGTCGCCGGCGGCGATCAGGCCTGCGATCCGCACGAGCGCGGGTCCGGCCCGCTGCGCCCGCACGAGCTGATCATCGTGGATATTTTTCCGCGCGTCACCGACACCGGCTACTACGGCGACATGACGCGCACCTTCCTCCGCGGCCGGGCGAGCGAGCCGCAGCGCGCGCTCGTCGCCGCCGTGCGCGCCGCCCAACTCACCGCGCTGAAGACCATCCGCGCCGGCGTGAATGGCCGCGAGGTCCACCGCGGCGTCGAGGCGGTTTTCGAAGCCCGTGGTTTCGAGACCAAGCGCACCGCGACCGGCTCGGTGGGCTTTTTCCACGGCACGGGCCACGGCCTCGGCCTCGCCGTCCACGAGGCCCCGCGCATGAGCGGCGCCATCGACTACACGCTGCTCAAGGGCTCGGTCGTCACCGTGGAGCCCGGGCTCTATTACCCCGGCCTCGGCGGCTGCCGCATCGAGGACGTCGTGCAGGTCACCGCCGCCAAGCCCAAGCTCCTCTCGCGTTACCCCTACGACTGGGAACTCTGATGAAACAACTCCCCGCCCTGCTGAAGAAAATCTCCCGTCTGCGCATCCTCGTCGTCGGCGACGTGATGCTCGACCACTACATCTGGGGCGACGCCACGCGCATCTCGCCCGAGGCGCCGGTGCCCGTCGTGGACATCGCGCGCGATTCATGGACCGCCGGCGGCGCGGCCAATGTCGCGCTCAACCTCGCCTCACTCGGCGCGACCTGCGCCGTGGCGGGCTACTTTGGCCAGGACGAGGCGGGCCAGCGCCTCTCGACCATCCTGCACAGCAAGAAAATCACCACGCTGGCCACGCCCGGCGAGGCGCCCACGATCGTCAAGACCCGCGTGCTCGTGCAGCACCAGCAGCTCTGCCGCCTCGATCGCGAGGCCGCGCCCACCGCCTACCACCTGCCCGCGGCCAAGGCCGAGGCCCTGCTCGCCCGCGAGATCGCGGCGTGCGACGCCCTCATCCTCTCCGACTACGCCAAGGGCATCCTCGGCGACGACGTCGTCGACCGCCTGAGCCGCCTGGCGCGCGCCGCCGGGAAATTCGTCGCCCTCGATCCCAAGCCGAAGCGCAAGCTCGCCTTCCACGGCCTCGATCTCATCACGCCCAACAAGCGCGAGGCCCTCCAGCTCGCCGGCATCGACCCGCTGCCGCACACACCGTTTCCCGCCGCCGAGGTCTGCGCGCAGCTCCACGCGCGCTATGCCACGCGCAACCTCGTCATCACCCTCGACGAAGACGGCATGCTGCTCAGCCAGCGCGGCAAGATTCTCAAAACCATCCCCACCGCCGCGCGCGAGGTCTTCGATGTCTCCGGCGCGGGCGACACGTCGCTCGCCGCGCTGGTGCTCGCCCTCGCCGCCGGCGCCAAGCTGGAGGATGCCGCCCAGTTCGCCAACGCCGCCGCCGGCGTCGTCGTCGCCAAGCTCGGCACGGCCACCGTCACGCCGAGGGAACTCACCGCTTACGTGAACCGCCACTGACGCCTGCGTGATGTCCAAGGCCCTTTTCCTCGACCGCGATGGCACGCTCATCCTCGACAAGCACTACCTCGCGGATCCCGCCGGCGTGGAGTTGATTCCCGGCGTCGCATCCGCGCTGGGCCGCGCGCGTGCGCTGGGCTACCGGCTCTTCATCCTCACCAACCAGTCGGGCATCGGCCGCGGGCTCTACACGCTCGACGCCGTCCACCGCTGCAACGCCCGCATGGACGAACTCCTCGGCCTGCCCCGCCCGATCTGGGACGGCATCTGCATCGCGCCGGAAGCGCCCGATCAGCCCTCCCGCTACCGCAAGCCCTCGCCCGCCTACATTCAGGAGATGATCGCGCTGCACCGCCTCGATCCGGCGCAATGCTGGATGATTGGCGACCGCGAGAGCGACCTCGACGCCGGGCTCAATGCGCTGATCAACACCGCCGCCGTCTGCACCGGCAAACATGATGGCACCGCGTGGGCCGCGCTGGGCCGGCCCGGCCTCATGGTGTTTCCGAGCTTCGTCGAGTTCGTGGCGACGCTCCGCTAGCCGCCATGCCCGAACTCGCCGAGGTTGAGTTCTTCCGCAAGCGCTGGGACCACGCCGCGCTCGGCCGGCGCATCGTGCGCGTGCACACGCACGACGGAAAAAAGCTTCTGTGCGGCCTCGACCTGCCGGCGCTGCGCCGCGCGCTCGCCGGCGCCACCCTCGAGGCCTCGGAGGCGCGCGCGAAGCAGATGCTTTTCCGTTTCAGCGGCGGTGCCCAGCTCGGGGTCCACCTCGGCATGAGCGGCGAACTCACCGTCGCCCCTGCCACCCACAAGCCCGGCCGGCACGATCATCTCGTGCTCTTCACGGCGGAGCACGCGCTCGTGTTCACCGATCCGCGGATGTTCGGCCGAGTCCTTTTTCACCAAAGCGCCAGCCCGCCCGACTGGTGGACAAAGATCGCCCCCGCGCTCGACTCGGATCAATTCACCGCCGAGACCGTCGCCGCGTTCCTGCGTCGCCGCGCGCGCGCGCCGATCAAGGCCGTGCTGCTGATGCAGGAACGCTTCCCCGGCATCGGCAACTGGATGGCCGACGAGATTCTCTGGCGGGCCGCACTGCACCCGGCCCGCCTCGCCGGCTCGCTTCGTCCGGCCGAAGTCCGCGCCCTCTGGCGCGAGTGCCGCGGCGTCGCCCGCCGGGCGCTCGCCACCATCGCCGGCGCGGGCGGCTACCTGCCGCCCGATCTCAACGCCCATATCCCGCGCACCTGGCTCTTCTGGCACCGCTGGGAAGATGGCGGCACCTGCCCCAAATCGAAGCGCCCGCTCCGCCGCGCCGAGATTGGCGGCCGCACGAGCTGCTGGTCCCCGGCCCGGCAAAAACTCCGATGAAAAAATCCCGCCTCGACGAACTCCTCGTCGCCCGCGGCCTCGCGGAATCACGGTCGCAAGCCAAGGCCCTCATCATGAGCGGCCGCGTGCTGCGCGGCACGGAGCGCCTCGACAAGCCGGGCAAGGAGTTTCCCGACGACACCCCTCTCACCGTCGAGCAACCGCCACGCTTCGTGAGCCGCGGCGGGGAGAAACTCGCCGGCGCGATCGAACGCTTCACGCTCGATCTCCACGGCGCGCATGTGCTCGACGTCGGCGCGTCCACCGGCGGCTTCACCGATTGCGCCCTGCAAAACGGCGCGGCGGACGTCGTGTGCGTCGATGTGGGGCGCGCGCAGCTGCACGCCCGCCTCCGCGCCGATCCGCGCGTCACCAATCTTGAAAAAATCAACGCCCGCCACCTCCGCCGGGAGGATCTGCCGCGCGGCGACTTCGACCTCATCGTGATGGACCTCTCGTTCATTTCGCTGACGGCCGTGCTCACGCCCGTGTGGGCGCTGCTGCGCGCCGGCGGCACGCTGGTCGCGCTGGTGAAGCCGCAGTTCGAGGCCGGCAAGGCCGAGGTGGACAAGGGCCGCGGCGTCATCCGCGATCCCGCGGTGCAGGAAGCCGTGCTCGCCGCCGTGCGCGATTTCGCCCTGCGCGCACTGGCCGGAGTCACCGTCGTCGGCCACATGGATTCGCCCATCACCGGCACGGATGGCAACCGGGAGTTTTTGCTGTGTCTGCGGAAACAAACCACCTAGCGTCCCGCTCCCGATGAAACCGATTCGCAAGCTCGCGTTTGTGGTGAACGAAACCAAGGAGGGCGCGCCCGCGCTCGCCCGCGAGCTCGCGGACATCGCCCGCACGCGCGGCGTGAAGTTCAAGCGCACGACGCGTTTCCCGCTGCGCGCCGGATTCCTCAAGGGCTGCGACGCCTGCTGCGTCATCGGCGGCGACGGCACGCTGCTCGGCGCCGCCCGCGAGTCCGCGCGCGAGCAGGTGCCCATCATCGGCGTCAATCGAGGCAGCCTCGGCTTCCTCACCACCTTCTCCGCCGACGAGGCGCGCACGCAGTTCACTGGGCTGCTCGACGGCGATTTCAAAATCGACCGCCGCACGATGCTCGAGTGCTCTGCCGGCAACGGCACTCGCGACCTCGCGCTGAATGACGTGCTGCTGAAGGCTGAGCAAAACTCCCGCCTCGTGCGCCTCGAGGTCTTCGCCGACGGCGAACTCGTGACCGATTACACCTGCGACGGTCTCATCTTCTCCACGCCGACCGGCTCCACCGCCTACAATCTCTCGGCCGGCGGCCCCATTCTGCATCCCTCGGCCGGGGTCATCGCGATGACGCCCATCTGCCCGCACACGCTGAGCAACCGTTCGATCATTTTTCGCGAAGGCGTGAAACTCCGCGTTTTCAACCGCACGCCCGACTGCCGGCTGCTCGTCGCCATGGACGGCCAGCGCGATCTCAAGGTCTCCGCCCACGCGCACGTCGAGATCAGCGTGGCCAAGGCCCGGTTGCCGCTGGCGCAACGCGCCGACTACTCCCACTTCGCCGTCGTGCGCGCGAAACTGAAATGGAGCGGCGGCTTCGTGGACAAGCGCTGAGCGGCCTCCTGTGGGAGCAAGCTCGCTCCCACAAATTCGTCACAGCCGCGCCGCGATCTCGGCGCGCACCGTGTCGAGGCGTTTATAAGCCGCGAGCGCCGGCGGCATCGTCTCCAGCGCCCGCCTCAGCCCCGCCGCCGCCGGTGTGCCCGCAATCGTGTCGAGCCGGTGCAGCGCGATGCGGATGCCGAACACGATGCCGCGCGTCTCCGGCAACGCCATCAGCGCCTGATGCTCCACCCGCAACCACAGCCGATCAAGTGCGACCGGCGACACCGGAGCGGGCAAGCTGCGCGCGGGATGCAGATTCAGTTCGCTCGTCGCGGCGATGCCCCAGTTGTCACGCAGGAAGGCCACGCCCGGTTTTAGCTTGGCGAGGAACTGATGAATCGGCGATCCCAACGCCGCATTGAGGCCGGGCACGACGCCGTGGATAAAATCGAGCGTCTCACCCAATTTCTCCTGCAAGGCCCAGCCCGTGGGAAAACACAGGACGCCGCCGCGCAGGCGAAAACGGTCCTCGGCATCGGGCGAAAGAAAGAGGATGTCAGGCTCCAAGGCGCAGCCCAAGCCGATCACGGAAGGCTCCTTGAGCCCCCACTCCCCCGCCATCCCCGCGAACTCGGCCAGCAGCGGCCCACCCTCCGGGGTAAGGCCCGCATAGCGCTCCGGTGTCTCCGCCAGCCAGCGCCGCCGCTCCGTGAGCACACCGCCGCTCGCATCACGCGGCGCGAAAAATTCCCGCGGCTCCACGCGCCGCAGCGAGAGATGGAAACGATAGTCGCCGCTCGGGAAAAGTTCGGCGAGGTCCATGCGTTCGTTCAGGGCCGCACGACGAGCTGCGTGCGCCGCGACCGGGCGAGACGCTGCGTCGCAAACGCCGCGAGGTCCGCCACCGTGACGGCTCCCACGCGGACGTCGTAGTTTTTCCAATCGTTGACCGGCTGGCCTTGGAGGGCGTTGAGGCCGGCCTGCATCGCGCGGGCCGAGTTGGTCTGCAGCGCCTGACGGCGCGCCGCCTTCAGCCGCGCGAGGCAGCGCGCGATCTCGCCCACCTCGATTTCACCGCGCTGCACGCGTGCGATCTCGGCGTCGATTTCGGCGAGCACCTCGCCTTCGCGGCCCGGTTGCGTGCCGGCGATGAAGTAGAACATGCCCGCATCGAGCCCGGCGATGCGCCCGGAGCGCACGAAATACGCCAGCCCCTTCTCCTCGCGCACACGCTCAAAAAGTCGCGACGCCATGCCGCTGAACAGCTCGTCGATCACTTCGCCGACGTAATAGTCCGGCGCGTTGGCGCGCGGACCGGGAAACGCCTGCAGCACCACCGCCTGCTCGCGCGGTTCCTGCACGACGAAGTCGCCCACCGCCGCGGGCAGCACCGCGCGCGAATCCGTCACCCACGCGCCGGCGGGCGCCGTCCCGCGTGGAATCTGCTCCAGAAACGCCTTTAGCTTCGGCCCGAGCTTCTTCGGATCGAAGTCGCCCGCGACCGCCAGCACGACGTTGGGCCCGACGCACAGCCGCCGGTGCAGCGCCGCGAGGTCCGCGGGCTTGAGCGCCTTGAGCCCCTCCAGATCGCCGTGGGCGTCGAGCGCCATCGGGTGCGCGCCAAAGAATTTCTCGCGAAGTTTTTTCCTGGCGAGCGTGACCACATCGTCGTCGTCCTGCCGCAGCGCCGCGACCTGCGCGTCGCGCTCGGTCGCGAAGGTCGCCGCCTTGAAGGCCGGCGCCAGCACCGCGTCCGCGAGCACCGTGATGGCGCGATCGATATCGGGCGGCAGCACCTCGGCCGCGACACCGATGCTGTTGTTGCCGCAGAAAGGGAAAAACGATCCGCCGACGCGTTCGATGAACTCGGCGACCTGCGCGGCCGTGCGGCGGCGCGTATCCTTGGTGAGCATCGTCGAAAGCAGCGCCGTGGTGCCGCGAAGCCCGGCGGTCTCGAACATCGGGCCGCCCTGCATAATCAGGCGCAGGTGGAGATTGGGCAGGCGGCGGTCGGGCTGCATCAGCAGGCGGGCGCCGTTGCGCAGCGTGATTTCCGAAAAGTCCGGCTGGCCTGCGATCGCGCCGACCGCCACGGCCGGCGCCACCGCCGGCGCCGTGGGATTCGACGAGACGGCGACCAGCCGCTCCGGCACGAGGTAGCGCCGCAACGCGTCGCGCACGGCCGCGGGCGCGGCTTCGCCGACGCGCGCAAAGTAGCTGCGGCTGTGATCGAGATCACCGACCACGACCTCGGCCACGCCAAGGCGCGCGGCCTGCCCGCCCATGGTCTTGCGCGAGTTGATCTCGCCGACGACGAGTTGCCGCACCGATTTCTTCAGTTGCGCGGCCGGAAAGCCACGCCGCGCCGCGCCCGCGATGGCGCGCAGGATCGCGCTTTCGGCGGCGGGCCGCTTGCCCGCATCGCACGTGTAGGAGACACAGAAGAGCCCCGTCGTGCCCGGATTCCACGCCGAGGCGTCGATGGTGTGCACGAGGCCGGTCTTTTCCCGCACCTCTTGCCAGAGCAGCGAACTGTCGCCGTGGCCGAGCGCCATGCCCAGCAGGTCGAGCACCGCCGCATCGTCATGCGCAAGACCCGGGATCGGCCACGCCAGCACCCCACGCGTCAGCTCGACCTCCTCGCTCCGGTGGTCCATGCGCGGCGCCAGCTGCGGCGGCTCCGCGGGCACGAGCACGGGCGCCAGCCGCACGCGCGGCGCCGCTCCGAAATGCTTCTCCACCTCCGCGCGCACGGCCGCGACCTCGACGTCGCCCACGACCACGACGACGAGGTTGTTGGGCACGTAGCGCGCGCGGTAGTAGCCGAGCAGATCGTCGCGCGTGACGGCGGAAAACACATCACGGTGCCCGATGATCGGCTGCCGGTAGGGGTGCTCGCGAAATGCCGTCGAGAACAGCGCGTCCCAGAGCCGGTTGTCCACATCGTCCTTGGTCATCGCGATCTCGCGGAGGATCACGTCCTTTTCCTTCGTCACCTCCTCGGCCGGAAGCGTCGATTGCAGCGTAAGGTCGGCCAGGATGTCGATCGCGACGGCCGTGTTTTCGCTCGGCAGGTCGATGTAATAGACGGTGCGGTCGAAGGTGGTGTAGGCGTTGATGTAGCCGCCGTGCGCCTGCACGGACGAGCTGATCTCGCGACCGGCGCGGCGCGCGGTGCCCTTGAAAAGCATGTGCTCGAGGTAATGCGAGAGCCCGGCGCCGAGGTGCGCGCCTTCGTGCAGGCTGCCGGTCTTGACCCACACCTGCACGGAGGCGAGCGCCGCGGAGGTGTCGCGCTTCACGATCAGCGTGAGGCCGTTGGGCAGCACGGTGCGCTCGACCGGCTCGCGCCAGAAGGCTTCGAGCAAACGCAAATCAGGGGAGGCAGCGGTGGGCTTGGGCATGAAAAACGAAGTGCCGCCGGGCACCGGCGGTGCAATCCGCGGGCGGCGCGCGCATCAGGCTGCGCCGAAGGCCTCGGTGGCGGAAGTGCCGCGCGGCCGGCGCACCGGCTGAAACGGCCGCACGAACGCCTCGTCGAAATCGAAGACGTCCGCGAAGTCCTCGGGGCGGTCGTTGTCGGTCTTGGAAAACACGTTGTGCTCGATCAGGTTGAAGACGATGTCGCCGAAGTCACGGCAGCGCTTCACACCCCAGGCGTTAAGCACGGTCTTCGCCAGCGGCCCATACTGATCGAGGGCGTAGGCGCGCAAGCCGTCGAGCAGCTCGGGGCCGTTGACGTGGCGGGCTGCACCGGTGCGGGCGGTATCCTTGC
The DNA here is from genome assembly GCA_030693515.1 of Opitutaceae bacterium. Lineage (GTDB taxonomy): Bacteria > Verrucomicrobiota > Verrucomicrobiia > Opitutales > Opitutaceae > ER46. The sequence goes on along the minus strand of JAUYAK010000051.1, from coordinate 26,723 downwards.
GGCGAATCTCCTTCACGGTGTGGTCGAGGCCGAGCCGCACAAAATCGTAGGCCCGGCGATCGAAGCGCGGGTCTTCCTTACAGATGAGGGTAACGATGTCGGCGAAATCCGGGTGTGGCATTTTTCGGGCAGTAAACGTGGCACAGCCGCGACGAACGCGCAATCCCACCGTTCGCGACCGCTGGACTGTCTGATCAATCGTGGATTCCCTCCGCCCGCACACCGGGATTTCATAATTATCCCCCATCCCAGCATGATCTCGACAACGCAGTCCAACAGCCCGTTTGCCGGTGCCGCCAGCGTGATAGCGCTCGCATCGGCCAAGCTACGGGCTGCGGGCGGGCGGGTGACCAAGCCGCGGATCGCGATGCTCACCGCCCTCGCCTCGCGCGGGGGCCCCTCCACCATCGAACAGATCCACGCCGACGTGGGCGCGGAATGCTGCGACCTCGTCACGATTTATCGCAGCATGGCGGCTTTTGAAGAGCTGGGGGTCGTGCGTCGTTCCTTTTTCCACAACGGCACCGCCCTCTACGAGCTCAGCCTCAACCAGCCGGCCAGCTACCACGTGGTGTGCAAGACCACGCAACGCATCGACGCCCTCGAGCCTGAGCTCGCCGCGGAGTTGCGCCGCGCCATCGACGGCGTGCAACGCCAGCTGCTGGCTCGCGGCTATGCCGAGATTTCTCACATGGTGGAATTTTTTGGCGTGTCCCCGGCCCGAGCGGCGGCGACCTAGCTCAAGGGGTGCCCCGCGCGGCGGCCGGCCTCACGCGCGCTTGCCAAAGCCAAGGCGCGGCGGGAATGTTGAGGACCATCCCCTTCCCCATGCCCTCGCCCATCTCCCGTCGCACCGCCCTTCGTAATTTTGCCGGCGCCGCCCTCGTTGCCGGTTCGCTCTCGCGCACGCGCGCCGCCGATACCGCCAAGGCTGCGGCCGCCGCCGCGATGCCTTTGCCCGCCCTCGCCCTGCGCCAGTCCGTCTGCAAATGGTGCTTCAAGGACATCGCGCTCGATCCCTTCGCCGCCGCGGCCAAGGAGATGGGCCTCGAGTCCGTCGAACTCCTCAATCCGGACGACTTCCCCACGTTGAAGAAATATGGCCTGCGCTGCGCGATGGTCAGCAATCCCACGGGCAAGACCCCGCAGGGCGTGACCGTCGGCGGCATCCCCAAGGCCTTCAACCGCGTCGAACATCACGACACCCTCGTCGAGATCTACACCAAGCGCATCGGCGAGGTCGCCGATGCCGGCTTCGACCAGGTCATCTGCTTCTCAGGCAACCGCGAGAAGATGGACGATCAGCAGGGCCTGGAAAACTGCGCGATCGGACTCAAGCGCATCATGGACATCGCCGAGCAGCGCCGCGTCACCGTCGTGATGGAGCTGCTCAACTCGAAGGTGAACCACAAGGACTACATGTGCGACCATACCTCGTGGGGCGTCGAGCTGGTGAAGCGGGTCGGCTCCGAACGCTTCAAGCTCCTCTACGACATCTACCACATGCAGATCATGGAGGGCGACGTGATTGCCACCATCAAGGCGAACCACCCCTACATCGCGCACTACCACACCGCCGGCAATCCCGGCCGCAACGAGTTCGAGCCGCAGGATCAGCAGGAGCTCAACTACCCGCCCATCATGCGCGCGATCAAGGCGACGGGCTTCCGCGGTTTCGTGGGCCAGGAATTCCTTCCGAAGCGCGATGCGCTCACGTCGCTGCGCGCCGCGGTGCAACTCTGCAACGTCTGAGGTGGAGCGCGTTGGCGTCAGCGCGCTCCACCCTCGCAGCGATACCCCACGCCGTGCACCGTCACGATGACGGAGGGCGTATCGTGCTCAGCTTCGATTTTCTTGCGGAGCTGGGCGACGTGCTGGTCGAGCGTGCGGGTGGTGCCGAAGTAATCGACCCCCCACACTGCGTTGAGCAGCGCGTCGCGCGTCAGCACCTCCCCAGGATGTGCCGCAAAGACCTCCGCGAGCTTCAGCTCCCGCGCGGTGAGTGCAGTCGCCCGGCCGGCCGCCGTCGCCGTGAATTTCCGCCGATCAATCTCGGCGGCGCCGAGCCGGAAGACAGGCGGCAAAGCGGGTGATTCCATTTCACGCCCACTCCGCGCGCGGCGCAGCAGCGCCTCCACCCGCGCGAGCAGCTCATGCACGCCGAAGGGTTTGGTGACGTAGTCGTCAGCGCCGAGCTTGAGGCCCACAACCTTGTCGATCTCCTCGCCCTTGGCCGTAAGGAAGAGGACCGGCACCCGCGAGCCGCGGGCCCGCAGCTCACGGCAGACATCGTAACCACTCGCCTTGGGCATCATCACGTCGAGCAGCACGAGGTCGAATTTCTCCTGCGGAAAAAGCTTCAGCGCCTGCGCCCCGTCACCCGCAGCCGTCACCGCGTAGCCGTCGCTTTCCAGCGTGGCGACGAGGCCGAGGCGGATGTTGGTGTCGTCTTCGGCGAGGAGTATCTTGGCTTTCATGGCAGCGTGAGGATGAACTCCGCGCCCCCGCTGGCCCGGGGCGCACAGCGCAGCTCACCGCCGAGTCCGCGTGCGAGCTGGCGCGCAATGCTGAGGCCGAGGCCCGCGCCGGTCTTTTCCGCGGTAAGGGCGTCATCGACCCGGTGAAACTTCTCGAAGATGCGCTCGTGATGCTCGGCCGGCACACCTGGCCCGCGATCGGCCACCCGCACCTCGGCACCGCCCCGTGGGCCCGCCGCGGCACTCACTGCAATCTCGCCGCCGTCGGCCGCGTATTTGCAGGCGTTGTCGATCAAGTTGAGCACGATCTGCTCGACGGCGTCGCGGTCGGTGATGACGGGCAACGTGCCGGGCAAATCGCGCCGCAACACAAGGCCCGCCTCCGCGAGGCGCGGCGCTTGCGCGTCGAGCACCCGATCCAGTTCCCCCGCGAGATCAACGGCATCGCGCGCGTATTTCTTCCGGCCCTGCTCGAGCCGGCTGAAATCGAGGGCGTTGTTCACGAGCCGCGCGAGCCGCTGCGTCTCGCGTCCGATCGTGCGCAGGTAGTCGCTCCCCTGCGCCGCATCGCGGACGCGGCCCTGCTCGAGCAGTTCGGCGTAGAGGCGGATGGTGGTGAGCGGCGTCTTGAACTCGTGCGAGACGTTGGCGACGAAGGAGGTCTTCTGCGCTGCCTCCTCCTCGCTGCGCCGCGCCTGCCAGAGCAGCAGCGACCCACCGGCCAAGATGGCCGCCACAAAAATCCCAATGAGCAGCACGCCCAGTCCGAAGAAACCGAAGCCGCCACTCGAGTCCGCGGCCAACGGCGTGAAATACGCGCTCACTTCCCACCCGGGCAGCAGCGCCGCTGCGAGCGGCACCCGCAGCATCGGCTCGGCGCCGCTCGGAATCACGCCCGCCTGGTGCAACACTCGGCCGAGTTCGTCCCGCAGCGCGTAACCGTCGCCGCGCTCGATCTCCGCCGGCAGCGCGCCCGAAAGACGACTGATGATCGCCGCCAGCTCAAGTTCTACTCCACGCACTTCGCCCGCGCCACCCGGCTGCAACCAGCCGACAACACGCAGCCGGCCATCGACTGCCGCCGGCACCCAGCCGCGACGATCGCGCGCGACAGCGTCCTTCGCGACAGACGCTGCCTTAGCCTCCGGAGGAGCCGATTTGGCCGCCGCCGACGCGCGAGAGCCGGACGAGAACACCGCCCCGAGCGTGATTTTCGATTGCTCAGCCGCGGCGGAGGCGGGTGCCGCTGGTGCCGCGTCCGCCATTGCGCCCTGCCCCGCCGCCTCTTGGTTCGCATAGCTGCTGCGGTTGCGCGCGAGGTCCTGCACGTCGCGGCGCGCCGACTGCACTTGCAGGACATTGGCCGAGACTTCTTTTCGCGCCTCCGGCTCGGCCATCTTCTTTTCCAGCTTACCCTTCTCGTCGTGTGCTTCGGCCTCAGCCCTCCACGGTGGCTGGGCGCCAAATTGCCGCAGCGACCACGCCGCGTTTTCTCCGCCCGACAGCGCGGTCGGCCGGAGCAACTTCCCATCGGCCGCCGCCCGGAATGCGACCCGCACGAGCGGGTTGGTCTGCTCGAGATGGGTCAGAAAATCATCAAGCCTCGCCGCGGGTTCCGTCGTGAGAGCATCGAGCAAGCCCGTCTGCACATCCCCCACGAGCAGCTCGACATTCTCCACGATCAGGCGAGCGCGGGCGGCCATCGCCGCCCGGCGCGCCTCATCGGCATAAGCGCTGCGTTCCGCCAGCCGCGCCTGCTCGCGCTGCAGGAGCACCACGGCCCCGCCGCCGACCACGAGCGTCGGCACCAGCAGCAGGAGCCAGTAGAGAAAGATGCGGCGCGAGACGGGCGACACAGCGGGCACGGTAACGCAAGGGTGACGGTTGGAAAGAAGGGAAGCGCAGCTCAGGCGAGTAGCGGCGGGCGTCCCGGCCCGCCGGTTCAGAGCATTCGCCAGACCACGCGGGCAGGGACGCCCGCCGCTGCATCGATCAGGGCGAGCCCGTGGATTGTTGACTGCGCGTCGCGGCGCTCTCGGCGCGGTAGTTTTTCCGCTCCACATTGCCGAGGCCTTCCTTCTCCACCCGATCCGCCGCAGCGGCGGCGGGAGCGGCGGCTTCCTGCAGCGCAAAATTTCCATAGGCGCTGCCCATCGCACGCACTTCGTCGGCTCGCTGGCGCATCTTCGCCGCCGCCTGATCGCGCTGGCCGGCATCGACGAGGGCAACCGCCTCATCCTTTGCCACAGCCAGAGTATTCGCCGCCCAATCGGCCTGGACCTTGTGATCCGCAGACGCCACCACCGCCGCCTGGCTTGCGCTGAACTGCACGCTACGCTTCGCCGTGAGCGTGGTCGCGCGCTGGTTGAGCGCGTCTTCGTAGCGCACTCGCGCTTGGGCGATCTCAAGCTCGGCGCCGGGACGCGAAGGCGACACCTCCACCTCGATCAGCGCGAATTTCTCCTGCCCGCCGTAGAGCTGGTTGAGCGTCAGCTCCGCGCGCTGCCCGCGGATCACGCCATCGCGGCCGACAAAATTTATCGGTCGCACGCCCATGGGAAACTCGATCTCAATCACCACGCGGCGGGCGACGACGTTCAGCACATCGCCGAGTTCCGCCGCAAAGATGCGCGGCAGGTCCGCGCTGTGCTCGACGAAGTAGGTGTTGCCATCGCTGCGCTGCGCGAGGCGCGTCATGAGATCCTCGTTGAAGCCGAGGCCGAGGCCGATGGTCGTCACCGATATGCCCTCCTTCACGAGCGAGGCGCCGAGCCGGCCCAGCTCCTCGGGCGAGCTCGGCCCGACGTTGGCCAGCCCGTCGGAAAGCAAAATAACGCGATTCACAAACCGCCGATCCTCCATGTGGCGGCGCACCTCATCGGCCCCGCGTGCCACGCCGCCATAGAGGGCGGTGTTGCCCGCGACCTCGATGCCGCGGATCGCGCGCTCCAGCCGGCGCCCGTCGCCCACGCGCTGGGCCGGCACGAGCGTCTGCACCGTGGTGTCGTAAACCACCAAGGCCACGATGTCGTCAGGCGCGAGGCGTTGCACGGCTTCGAGCGCGGCCTCGCGGGCCTTGGCGATTTTGTCCCCCGCCATCGAGCCGGAGCGGTCGATGACCAGGGCGAGGTTGACCGGCGGCCGCATGTCGCGGCGCGGCGGCCGCACACAATCGAGGCCGATTTTCACAATCGTTTTTTCCGTGGTGTTGGCGGGCAGCACCGCGCGATCGACATCGACGCGCAGGCGGACCAAACCGGCGGGAGCAGCGGCGGTCACGGTTTTGGCCGAGAGCGCGAGCGACATCGCGCCAAGCAGCGCGACCGCGAGAGAGATGAACAATGTGTTTTTCATGGTGAGTCGTGATTTCGACCCACCGATTGAACCACAAACCGCCGCGGCGGTTGTCAGCGCGCCGTCACGTAGATGTCAGGGAAATGTCATGCCGCCGCCCACGGCTGCGACTCCCACCCGCTGCCCTGCTCAATGTCCGCTGATCCACAGGGCACAGCCCAGTGCCGGCAGCCATAGCTGCGCCTCGGGCGCACGACGCATCCCATGCGATCCGGAGACATAGAAACGGTCGTGATCGGCCAGCAGCTCCCACGCGCCCGGCGCGCCTGCAATCTCGTCGCCGATGGGCAGCGTGGCGTCCTCGGTGGCCGGATTGACCGCGAAGAGCAGCCGCACCGGACCCTGCGAATGGTCGGCGTTGTAGAGCGCGGCGAGCGCCGGCGTGCCCTCGGCCGTGAAGCTGCGCAGAAAGCCTTCGCCAGGCCGCGCCCACTGCCGGAGTAGCCGGCCGTGCTCGCTGCGGCGAAACGCGATCCAGTCCGCGAAATACGCGTGCGTGCCGGACTGGCGGTGGAGCCGCCGGTAGTCCAGCGCGTTGAGGTCGCCGCGCTGGTAGGTGTTGTTCACGCCGCGCTTCGATCGCAGGAAATCCTGGCCCGCCGCAATCATCGGGATGCCGACCGACATGAAGAGCAGCGCGGCCATCAGATGCGTGCGGCGGCGATCGCGTTCCGTGGGCTCGAAGCCGTCGTGATTCGGATTCTCCGTGATGGCGTCGATCCAGCAGCGGTCGTCGTGGGACTCCGTGTAGTTCACCGTCTGCGAGGGCCATTTCGCGAAATACCACGGCGACCCCCGCAGGAAATACTCCATGCGGGCGCCGTCCCCGTGGCCGCGCACGTAGCCCCGCACGAAATCGCGATACCCATCGTTCCACGACGCCCAGCCGGTGTCGCGCAGCGCGCCCGCGATGTGGCCGCGAAAGCTCCACGGCTCCGCAATCAGGATCACGTCGGGTTTCACGCGCTTGAGGGCGATCTCGATTTCGCGAAGCACCTCGACGCCGAGCAGCTCGGCGAGGTCGAGGCGGAAGCCGTCGACCCCGTAGGTCTCGATGTAATGCGTGCAGCTGTCGATGATGAGCCGCCGCGCCATCGCGGAGCGCGCCCGGAGATCGTTGCCGCAACCGCTCCAGTTGGTGAGGGCGCCGCCCGCGTCCTGCTCGAAATAATAGAGCCGGTCGATCGCCATCAGGTGCGCCGGCAAGCCCACATGGTTGAACACCACATCGAGCACCACCGCCATGCCGCGCCGATGGAAGGCGCCGACCAGCTCCTGGAACTCCCGCACACCCGAGGCTTTCTCCGGCTCGAGCGCGTAGCTGCTCTCGGGCGCGAAGAAACTGTTGGTCATGTAGCCCCAGTGATACTCGTCCGTGGTGGCGTTATCAAACTCGTGCACCGGCTGCAGCTCCACGCAGTTCACCCCGAGGTGGTGCAGGTGGAAGTCGGGGCTCTCCACCCACGCCCGCAGCCCCGTGAAGCCGCGGCGTTCCTCCGGGCTGGCCTGGATGGGCGCCTGGGCGACAAGGTCGCGCACATGCGCCTCCGCGATCACAAGGTCCTGCCAGGCGGGCGTGCGAAACCGATCTGCCGGCCGGACGATCTGCGCCCGATCAATCACGATGCCCGGGCCGTCGCGGCCCACCGTCGCCAGTGCGTAGGGATCGAGGATGCGAAACCCGGCGTCGAACGTCTGCACTACCGGCTCATCCCGCGCCGCATCGATCGTGAACCAGTAGAACCAGCCGTGCAGATTGCGATCCAGGGCGATTTCCCAGACGCCCACCGCGTCCGCCAGCTGCAAGGCGAAGCGTTGCGCCTTCTTCGCCGCCGCGGGCGCCGCCTCGCACGCGATCCAGAGCATCACGCCCCGCGCACGGGGCGCGAACAACCGAAACACCGTCTGCCCGTCCCGCACGATCGCGCCGAGCGGCAGATCAGTCTTCAGGTCGTAGAAAAAACTGCCCGGCACGAGCCGCACCCGGTCGCCCAATTCGTCGGCCCAGCCCACGGTCCACGTTTCCGCGAGGCTCAGCGGTTCGTTGACGTGAAAGTGCCACAGGTGCCAGCCGGTGCGCTGCGGGTCGATCACGCGGTTGACATTCTTGTCCCCGTCGCGGTCGAGGTTGGGCGCCTCGTCCGGGGGCTGAAGCCACTGATGCTCGCCCGTGACAAACTTGAACCTCTGCTCGACGCCGAGAAACCGGGCGGCATCTCCGCTCCACGCGAGCACGTGCTCCCCCTCCAGTTCGATCAGCTTGAGCTGCCACGCGGCGTCGCCCACCGCAGCTTCCCAGCCGTTGAAGTCGCCCGCGAGATAGACCGTGTCGCGCGCCGGGTCGATGTCGCAGCCGTGCCGAAGCGGGAGGACAAACAGCACCGTGCCATCGCGCGGATTGAAAACGTAGCCGTAGGCCCGGGCGGCCGCCAGCACCGGGGCGGGCGACAGCGCCGCGGGCGCCAGGCAGTGCCGGCCGAGAGAAAACCGCGGATGCCGCGTCTGCTTCCAGTCGTGATCGAGCTCGATCACGCCGGAGAGCGGAGTTTCGAGCCAGGCGCGGACAATGCGTTGCGATTCGGCCATGCGGTGACGGTCGCGAGAGCATTCGGCACGCCGCCCGTGCGACAAGAGGGAATTCCACCCTCACGCGCGTTGACCTCGGCAACGTTTCCGCCTCGATCCGGAGCGCACATGCCCAAGCCCGTCGCATTTCTCCGGCCCCACGCCGTCGCCACGCTGGCGGCGGTCTGCGCCGTCGCGTGGCCGGGCTGCTCGAAATCGCCGCCGCCCGCCCCGCGCCCCGCCGCCGCGGCGGCGCAGTCGCCCGCGCCAGCCCAGGAAGACCCGCTCGCCAAGGCCCTCACGCTCGACGATCCGCGCGAACGCGCGATCCGGCTGGGCGGGGAATTGCAACGCACTCTCGCCCGTGATCCGGCGGCGGCGGTGCAGTTCCTTCGGACCATGCCGCGCGGGCGGGATTTCACGCAGGCGCTCTTTGCCGTGCTCACCTTTATCGGCGCACGCGATCCGGCGGCGGCACTCAAGCTCGCCGCCGAGCTGGCGCGGAGCCCGGAGGAGCAGGCTTTCTACAGCCTCTTCTTCGACCGGCTGGCGGGCGAAAATCCGCGGGTCGCGGTCGATCAGCTCGCACTCGTGCCCGCGGGCACGGCGCGTGAAAACGCGATCCGCGCCCTGGCGACCGCATGGAACCGCACGGATCCCGCGGCCGTGATGGACTGGGCGCAGTCCCTGGCCGATCCCGGCGAGCGCAGCGCGGCCGTGGAGACCGCCATCGGCGATCTGGCCGCGCGCGATCCGCAGCTGGCGATCGAGATCGCCCGGCGGTTCATGCGCCCGCCCGCGCTCGAGCGCACGATTTACAGCGCGCTGATGCGCCTCGTCCTCTCCGACCCCGAGGCGGCGTCCGCCCTCGTGCCGCTCCTGCCGCCGGGCGACCTGCAAACGACGGCGGCGGCCCACGTCGCGCGCTCGCTCGCCGAGCGCAGCGTGCCCGCCGCGCTCGCGTGGGTGAAGACCATCCCCATCGATCTCACGCGCTGGATCGCGTTCAACCACGTGCTGACGAGCTGGGTGCTGCGCGATCGCACGGCCGCCGCGCGCCATGTGCTTGAGCTGCCGCCCGGGCAAGGGACGGAGTTTGCCGCCAGCCACCTCGCGGCCTACCTCGCGGATGACCCGGCCGACGCCATCCTGTGGGCCGGCGCCCTGCCCGACGAAGGCGCGCGGCTGGGCGCCTACGCCGTAATCGCCTCGTCGTGGTCGCAGCGCGCCCCGGCGGAAGCCGTGCGCTGGGCCGCGTCGCTCAATGAGGATCCTTTGCGCCCCAATGCGCTCGGCGGCGCGTTTTCGAATTGGCTCCTGATCGACGCGGACGCGGCCATCAAGTGGCTCGAAACCACCAAGATTCCCCCTGCCATCAAGGCCAAGCTGCTGCGCCGCCCGTGATCGTCGCGCGCGAGAAAATCCTGGTCGCGATGTCTGGCGGCGTCGACAGCTCGGTCGCCGCCCTCCTTTTGCAGCGCGCGGGCCATGAACTCGTGGGCGCCTACATGAAGAACTGGATCAACGAGGACAACCTCGTGGGCGACTGCCCGTGGCAGCGCGACATCGAGGATGCCCGCGCCGTGGCCGACCATCTCGGGATCGAGTTTCGCGTCGTCAACCTGATGCGCGACTATCGCGAGAAAGTCGTCGCCTATCTGCTCGACGGCTACGCCCGGGGCCTCACGCCCAACCCAGACATCATGTGCAACCGCGAGATTAAGTTCGGCGTGTTTCGCGCCTGGGCCCGGGAGCACGGCTTTGGCGCGGTCGCCACCGGGCACTACGCGCGGCGGGTTGAGGTGGGCGGGCGCGTCCAGCTCCTCGAAGGCGCGGACAAGAACAAGGACCAGTCCTACTTCCTCGCCCTGCTCGCGCAGGAGCAGCTGCGCGACGCGCGTTTCCCGATCGGCGATCTCGTGAAACTGGATCTCCGCGCGATCGCGCGCGCGGCAGGGCTGCCGACCGCGGACAAGAAGGACAGCCAGGGCATCTGCTTCATCGGCGAGGTAAAGATGGCGGATTTCCTCCGCGCCTACGTGCCCGATGCACCCGGGCCCATCGTGCGCGCGAGCGATGGAGCGACACTCGGCCAGCATCGCGGGCTGCATTTCTACACCCTCGGCCAGCGCCGGGGCATCGGCGTGCCCTCAAACACCGACCACGCCGCCTACGTCGTCGTGGGCAAACGCGCCGCGGACCGCGCGCTGCTCGTGGCCTTCGATCATCCGGAGGCGCCCGGACTTTTTCAGCACGAGGTGCGGGTCCACTCCCTCAGCTGGATCGGCGATCCGATTGACACGCCGCGCGCGCTCGAAGGCCGCGTGCGCTACCGCGATCCACGCGTGCCGATCGAGTTTATCCCGGAGGGCGGCGGCACGGCCTTGGTGCGTTTCTCGACACCGCAGCGCGGGCTCGCTAGCGGCCAGGTGCTGGCGCTGCACGAAGGCGAGCGGCTGCTCGGCGGCGGCATCTACGCGTAGCCGTCAGCGAAGCCGGGCGAAGACCAGGCTCACCGCAAACCCGAGGAATACCACCCCCAGGGCGCGATCGATCCAGTGTCCGTGGCGGAGGAAGCGGCGGCGCACGGCCGGCTGGGTGAAGAGCAATGCCACGAGGCAGAACCACGCGGCGGTCGCGGCCACCATCCAGAGCCCGTAGGCGAGCTGCACGGCCTTGGGCGTCCGCGGACTCACGACCAGCGCAAACAACGAGAGGAAGAAAAGCGTGGCCTTGGGATTGAGTGCGTTGGTGAGAAAGCCCGCCGCAAAAGCCCCGCGGGTGACCGGCGGCGCCGGCGCGGCGGCAACGGAAGTCTCGACACGCGGCGGAGTGCGCAGCGCCTGCACACCGATCCACGCGAGGTAGGCGGCGCCGGCGAACTTCACGGCCGTGAACCACGCCTCCGAACCGCGCAGGAGCAGTCCGAGACCGAGCAGCGAGTAGGCGATGTGCAGCGAGATGCCCGCGCCGATGCCGAGGCTCGTCCAGATCGCGGTGCGTCGGCCGTGCAGCAGGCTTTGCCGCAGGACGAGTGCGAAGTCCGGGCCCGGACTCGCGACGGCGAGCAGATGGGCGAGCGCGACCTGGGCAAACTCCAGCCAGTGCCCGTGCATCGCGCGTGGCCGCGGCTACAGCGCGATCTCCTTGAACAACGGAGAGGCCATCACCTCGTCGAGGCGCTTGGCATCGACGAAAGCGCGCACGGCGGGGTCCTTGGCGTAGTCCTTGTCGAGCTTGGCGAGGAAGGTCCGCGCTTCGTCGCGGCGGCCGAGGAGCGCAAGCAACTGGACCTTTTTCAGCAGGAGGCCGGTGTTGGTTTTGTCCGCCGCGAACAACCGCTCGCAGGCGTCGATCGCGGACTGGTAGGCGTCCTTGGCCCCGGCACGCTGGCCGGCGCGCATGCGCACAGAACCGAGGTTGTGATAGAACTCCGGCGCCGGAGTGATCTTGATGGCCTGCAGGAGCAGCTTCTCGGCGCGGTCCCACTCGCGGAGGTTTATGGCGAAGCTGGCCTCGCTCGAAAGGGCGGCGGCGGCGCTGCGATCACGCTCGGAGAGCGGCTGGAGGGCGGGTTTGCAGCCGGCCACGAGCAGGGCCGTGACGGCGAAAACAAAAACGAAGTTCTTCATGCGGCCGATTCCGCTCAGGGACCGGCTTGGCGTCAACGTCGCGTTGCGGTCACATGTCAGGCGGGACGTTGGCTATGGCTTCCTCAAGCGTGGAAAGGCCGTCGCGCACCTTGAGCAGGCTGTCCTGGTGCAGGGTTTTCATCCCGCCGCGCATGGCGATCTTCTTCAGCTCGGCGGCCTCAGATTCCTTGTTAATGGCCTCGATGAGCTCCTCGTTGGTGATCATGAGCTCGTGGATGCCGACGCGGCCCTTGTAGCCGCTGCTGCCGCACTTGGGGCAGCCCTTGGGGTTGGCCCGGAAAATCTGGCCGCTCCAGCCGAGACCGCGCTCGAGAATCTCGAGCTCGCGGCCCTCGGGCATGTGGGGCTTGCGGCATTGCTTGCAGACCCGGCGCATGAGCCGCTGCGCGCACACGCACAGCAGCGACGACGAAATCATGAAGGGCTCGACACCCATCTCCGTGAGGCGGGAGATCGTCGTAGGCGCGTCGTTGGTATGCAGCGTCGAGATGAGCAGATGGCCGGTGAGCGCCGCCTCGACGGCGATGCCGGCGGTCTCTTTGTCGCGGATTTCGCCGACGAGGATGATGTCCGGGTCCTGGCGGAGGAAGGCGCGGAGCGCACTGGCAAAGGTGAGCCCGATCTGCCGGTGCATCTGCATCTGATTCAGGCCGGGCAGTGTGTATTCGATCGGGTCCTCGGCGGTGCGGATGACGAGGTCGGGCGTGTTGACCTCGTTGAGCGCGGAATAGAGCGTCATCGACTTGCCCGATCCGGTGGGGCCGCAGTGGAGGATCATGCCATAGGGCTGGCGAATGCACTCGCGGTATTTCGTAAGATTTTCCTCGGAGAAGCCGAGCGCGGGCAGCGGCAAGGTGGACTTCTGCTTGTCGAGGATACGCATCACGACGCCTTCGCCGTGGTTGAGCGGCGCGGTGGAGACGCGAAGGTCGAGATCGAGATTTTTTTTCGTGAACTGCTTGAAGACAATACGCCCGTCCTGCGGCAACCGTCGCTCGGAGATGTCGAGGTTGCACATGATCTTGAGGCGTGCGACGAGGGCCGGGCCGACCTTCTTCGGCAGGCGGAGCTTCTCCTGGCAGATGCCGTCAATGCGGTTGCGGACGATGACTTCCTTTTCCTGCGGCTCAATGTGGATGTCGGAGGTGCCGGAAAAATACGCATCCTCGATGATGCGGTTGGCGAGCTGGATGATCGGGCCGGATTCCTCGCTGACGTCATCGTCCCTCAGCTCGGCCTCGACCTCGCCATACTCCTGGCCGATCTGCATGACCACGTCGTCGAAACCGGCGGCCTCCTGGCCTTTGTTGAGCTTTTCCTTGAGATCTTTCTCACGGGCGAGGAGCCGGACGACCGGCTTGCCCGTCATCTCCTGAATGCGGGTGGAGAGCGTGACCTCGAAGGGATTGGCAAACGCGACCAGCAGCAGCTCGCCCACCTGGCCAACGGGGAGCACGAGGTTCTCCTGGCAAAACTCCTTGGGGATGCGCTCGAAAGTCTGCGGCGTGACGCGGTAGTGGGCGACGTTGTAGGGCGAGAGGTTGAGCGCGCGGGCCTTGGCGACCACGCATTGGAAAGCGCTGACGCGAAATTCCTCCTGCAGCAGCTTGTCGAGGGCGTTGCCGCTGAGATCCTCGGGGCGAGCCACGAGCGCGACGCGCTGGTCGTCGGTGAGACGTCCCATCTCAACAAGCTTCGAGACGATCTGAAGCTGGATTTTTCCGATCGGCATGGCGGATTACCGGGTGGCGGCGGCCGCCGGCGCGATCGAAGAGGAGGCCTCGCTCGCGAGTTTTTCCAAGTATTCCGAAATCCCTTCGAGCGTAGTCCCGAACCAGAGAATCGGACCGCCGAGCTGTTTCTCCCAATGGCTGCGCACGGGGGGACTCAAATAATAGGCGGTGGCGACAAAATAGAATTCGTCCTCCCGATCGAAGGGCACGGACCAGGTGGCCCAGCAGGCGTCGAGATCGAGGTCTTTTTTCGATTCCTCAGGCACTTCGTAATCGCGCAGGTCGACCAGCCCGATGCCGTTGGTCTCCACCAGGTGGTGGAGCACGTCGTCCTCCTTGATCACCTTCAGATCGTAGGCCAGCAGACCCAGGATGGTGGCGGAACGGACCTCGGTTCCGTTCGCCGCCTCAATGAACTTCTCGTTGGCCGCGTTGAGGTTATCGATTGTGACGAGGTTATGCTCCACCAATTGCGCGCCCAGCAGGCGGTTCGCGCGCATTACGAGAGGGCGGTATTCCTTCGGCATCGTCGAGTTCCAGCCCAGTTGCGGGCCAGAGACTCAATGCGACGCATTCTCCGCAGCGCGAAACTTGGCGACCCGTTTTGACAATTCTTTCTTAAGTCGCGGGAGCCCGTCGCCCGTCGCGCAAGAAATCCCCAGAATATCGACGCTTTTGTGCCGGCGCTTAAATTTCGCGAGGTGGGCCGCGGCCTCGGGGACGTCCATCTTGTTGGCGACGACCAAACGCGGCTTTTTCAGCAACTTCCGGTCGTAGAGCTCAAGCTCGCGCATCAGGTGCTTGTAATCCTCGCGCGGATCGCGGGCATCGGTCGCGGCCATGTCGATCATCACAATGAGGAGCGCACAGCGCTCGATGTGGCGGAGGAAACGGTGGCCGAGGCCCCGGTTCTCGTGCGCCCCCTCGATCAGGCCGGGCACGTCGGCGAGCAGCAGACGCTTCGTTCCCTTGATCTCGTCGAGGTAGTCGATGACGCCGATCTGGGGATGGAGCGTGGTGAAGGGATACGCCGCGGTCTTGGGGTGGGCTTTGGTGAGACGGCCCATCAGTGAGGACTTGCCGGCGTTGGGGAAACCCACGAGCCCGACGTCGGCGATGCTCTTCAGCACAAGCCGATAGGCGCCGGCTTCGCCGGGCTGGCCCTCGTTGGCGCGGCGCGGCGCGCGGTTGGTTGAAGTCTTGAAATGCGTGTTGCCCCAACCGCCGTTGCCACCCTTGCAGAGCACGATGCGCTGCTGGTCGGCGGTGATCTCGGCGACGGGCTTTCCGGTCTCAAGGTCGATCACGACGGTGCCGAGGGGCATCTTCAGGACGCGGTGCTCGCCATCCTTGCCGTGGCAGTCGGAGCCCTGGCCATGCTCGCCGCGCTCACCGCGCCAATGGGGCTGATATTTGTAATCGACGAGATTGTTCGTGTTCACGTCGCCCAGCAGCACCACATCGCCCCCGCGGCCACCATCGCCGCCGTTGGGGCCGCCCCAAGGTTCGTATTTTTCACGGCGAAAACCCACGCAGCCGCGACCACCCTCACCGGCGGCAAACTTTACTGTGCATTCGTCAACAAACATGCGGCCACGATGCAGAACGATCGAGCTTTGCCAAGGGGCGCGATGCGCATGGGCTTCAATTCACTTTTTCACCTGCGCGCCCCCGCCGCTCAGAGTTGAATCTTGATTCCTTTGCGAAGGTAGGTGGGCACGTCGAGGTCCTGGCCTTCGTGGAGATTGCGGTCGGTTTTCTCGAAATACCCGCGGCTCTCCACCTCGCCGAAGCCAAACTCATCCTGCGCCGCCTTGGCCAGATGGACCACCTTGGCCTCGCCGCGCGCTCCGTTGCCCGCGACGGCTGCGTCGGACTCCGGCAGGTTGGCCGGCGTGTGCGCGGCCGGCGTCTCCGCCCGTGGTGCGTGGGCCGGCGCCGCCAGTTTCACGCGCGAAGCCGGCGTGATCGGGGGACGGCGCGTGGCGCTGCCGCGGCTGCCCATGTCGGTCGTCCCGAGGATGCAAACCTCGACGCGCGAGCCCATGTCTTCGTCGATCACGGCGCCCAGCTGGATGTGCGAGTCGCGGCCAAATTGCTCGGTCACCGCGAGCATCAGGTCGTTCACGCGGTGCATCGTCAGGCCGGCGCCGCCGATGATGTTCACGAGGAGGCGGTCGGCCTTGCGGGAGAATTCCGGCGTGTGCAGCAGCGGGCAGAGCTTCAAGCCGGCGATGGCGTCGGCCATCGCGTTCTCGCCATCGCCTTCAGCGAGGCCGAAGAGCGTCTTGCCCCCGCGCGGCCCGATGGTCTGGCGGAGCGCGGCAAAATCGAGGTTCATGAGCCCGGTCTTGAAGAGCATCGACCAGATCGATTTCACGCCGCGGCCGATCCAGGCGTCGGCGCGGGCGAAGGCATCGAGCACCGTCTCGTTGTCGCCGGCCTCCTGGAGCAGCACGTCGTTGGGTAGCGGGATGACGGCATCACACACCCCGCGCAAGGCGCGCAAGCCCTCCTCGGCCTGTTTGAGGCGGCGACCGCCCTCGAAGCTGAACGGCATCGTGACAAACGCGATCACCAGCGCCCCCGCCTCCGCGGCGATCTCCGCGACCACGGGCGAGGCGCCGCTGCCGGTGCCGCCGCCCATGCCGGTGACGAGGAAGACGAGGTCGCAGTCCTTGACGACGCGTGCGATCTTCTCGCGGTCGGCCTCCGCGGCCTGCCGCCCGAGCTCGGGATCGCTGCCGGCGCCGAGGCCGCGCGTGACGCCCATGCCGAGCAGCACCTTGTCCTGCACCGGTGAGCTGGAGAGCGCCTGGTGATCGGTGTTGAGGACCGCGAGCTGGAGGCGCTCGAGGTTCTCCATCTTCAGGCGATCGACGGCGTTGCAGCCGGCGCCGCCGACGCCGACGAGCTTGATGGCCACAGTGCGATCGGTGAGCAGGGGACGTTCGAGGGGAAGTTCGTTGGGATTCATGGCCGGGACTCAGGCGTGGGTGAAGAGACGCTTCAGACCGGAAAGGAAACCTCCGTCGCGGCGCGTGGGGAAAGCCCGGTCGGCCTGCGCGGTGATACCGTAGTAGAGCAGACCCAAAGCCGTGCTGCAGCCGGGATCGCGCAGGTTCTCCGCCACATGCACCGGCGGCTCGCCGAGGTGCGCCGGCACGCCGAAGACTTGCGCCGCGACCTCGGTGAGGCCGGGGAGTTTGGCCGTGCCACCCGTGAGCACGACGCCTGCGGCGCAGGTCTCGGGCGAAAAGGCCGCGCCCAACTTCTGACGCACGACCTCCAGCGTCTCCCAGATGCGCGCCGACACAATCTGCTCGATGGCCTGCTGGGAAAACTGCCGGTCGCCGATGGCAAACGTGCCGTCGAGCCAGACCTTTTGCGTCTTGTCCTTGGTCTGCACCGTGGCGCGGCCGTAGCGCAGTTTGAGCTTCTCCGCCTGCGGCTCGGTGAGGCGCAGGCCGATGCTGAGATCGTTGGTGAGGTGCGAGCCGCCCACGGGCAGCACGCCGGTGGTGTGCGCGCAGCCGTGGCGGTAGAGCGCAAAGTCCGTCGTGCCCGCGCCGATGTCGATCGCGAGGACGCCGTGCTGGCGATCCTCCGCGGTGGTGACCATGTGGCCCGCGGCAAGGCTCGAGAGCACGAGCTCGCGCACCTCAAGGTTGAAACCGCGGATGACGTTCATGTTGTCCGCGAGCCGCTGCTCCTGGCCATGCACGGTCCAGTAGCCGACCTCGAGGCGCTGACCGACGAGGTTGACCGGGCTGCCTGGGATGACGCGGCCATCGACCCGAAATGGCCGGCGGATGTTGTGCACGACGGTGCGGCCAAAGGGCAGATCGCGGAGCTTCGCGAGATCGGAGACCGTGCGCACGTCGCCGGGCTCGATCATGTTGTCCGCGGCCTTCACGGTGACAGCGGCCTCGTTGTAGAAACCCTCGAGATGCCCGCCGGTCTGCGCGAGGAAGACGACGTCGATCTTTTCCCCAGCCTCGCGCTCGGCCTGTTCGAGCGCGGCGTGCGTGGCCTCGCTCGCAGCCTTGAAGTCGACGACCGCGCCCTTGATGACGCCGCGGGAGCGGCATTCGCCGCGGCCGATAATCGCGAGTTCACGGCCGGCGTGTTCGCCGATAAGCGCGGTGATCTTGGAGGTGCCGATTTCGACGGCGCCGATGAGAGTGGTCTTATAGCTCACGTTTGGACGGTAGCGATGAATGGGAAGGCGAGAGGACGGAATAGAGCAAGGCCGTGCCGGTCTGCGGCGCACGCAGCCGAACGCCCACGCTGGGCGCGGGCTGGATCGCGATGGGCACGTCGCGTCCGAGCGTCAAATCGATGCGCGGCGAGGGAAAAGGCAGGTCCGCGATGCGACTCGCGAAATAATCCAGATAGGCCAGTTGAAGAAAATATCCGCCCTGCGCGCTGAACGCCACGACCACACCGCTCTTCATGGTGACCTCCATCGCCCGATCCGCCGCGAGACGTGAGAGGGAGACACTGTGCCACTCGCGATAGAGGTGGGGCGCGGCGAACTGTGCATCGGCCAGCAGGCGGGCGAGCGGCTCCACGTCGGCCGTGATGCGGAAACCCAGGCCTTCGCGCGCGAGCGCGACGCCGTCGATCCACGGGAGCGTGGCGAGGCCCGCGGCATCATAGCCGGTGCCAAAATAGGCCGCGCCGTCCCGCGCCACGAGGAGATCGCGCTGCTCGCCGCCCACCTCCGCCCGCAGCCGGGCCATGGGCGAGCGCTCGGTGATCTTCACCTGGAGCCGGTCGGGAAACTGCCGCGTGAGCGTGGCCGTGCGCACCTGCAGATCAGCGAGCAGCCGGGCGCGCAGGCGGTCCAGGTTCAGCTCCATCAAGGTCACGCCCTTGGGCAGGGCGAGCGTGCGGCCGAGCCACTCGGCGTCGAGCACCCCATCGCGGTCGGTGCGCAGCTCGGGCGGGCGCATTGCCACGGCCTTGGCCGCGGCCGGCACCGCGCGCGGCTCGCTGCTGACAGCACTCGTGACCGTCCAGACACCCCACCCCACTGCACCCAGCAGAGCGCCCACCGCAGCGGTGCGGGTGAGCGCGAGCGCCAGACGCCAGCGGCCACCCCGCGACATCGCACCCGGCCGCACGGGCTGGGCGATGTCGCGCCAAGTGCGCGAGGCTGGAATCTCGGGGAGCTGCGGTTTCATGGCCGTTGGCTCGATTGGAAGCGCCCGATCGCCGGCGCGATCAGCTCGCGCACCAACGCAGTAAAATCATGGCCGACGCAGCGCGCGCTCATCGGCAGGAGGCTCGTCTCCTTCATGCCGGGGAGCGTGTTGATCTCCAAAAGATAGGGGCCCTCGGCCGGGAGCATGAAGTCCACGCGCGCGTAGTCGCGGCAGCCGCAGCCGGCAAACGCCGCCTCGGCCGCGCGCTGCACCTCCGCGGTCAGCGTGTCGCCGATGGGCGCCGGCGCAAAATACTCCGTCATGCCCGCGGTGTATTTGCTCTTAAAATCATAGACGCCCGACTTGGGCCGCACCTCGACGATGCCCATCGCCCGCCCGCCCAACACGCCCACCGAGAGCTCCCGGCCGAGGATGCGCCGCTCGACCAGCCAGCCGCCCGCGGTGATCGCATCGAGCTTGGCCGCCAATTCGGCGCGGGTCGCCGTAAGGGCGAGGCCAACGCTGCTGCCTTCGGCATTGGGCTTCACGACGAGGCTCTCGCCGAGCTGCGCGACGACGGCATCCGCCGTCGGCTTGTGGCTCGCCTCGAAGGTCACGCCCGGCACCACGCGCACGCCGCGCGCGGCGGCGGCTTGCTTGGTGCGCGTCTTGTCCATCGTGAGCGCACTGCTGGCGGCATCGCATCCGCCGTAGTGGATACCGGCGGTGTCGAGCAGGCGTTGCATGCTGCCGTCCTCGCCAAACGTCCCGTGCAGGGTCGAGAACACGACGTGCCGCGCCGGATCGAGGCCCGCGGGCAGCGCGTCGGCGTTCACTTCAAACAGCCGGGTGGGAAACGTGCGCGCGAGCGCGATGGCGGAAGCGCGGCCGGAGCCGAGCGAGACCTCGCGCTCCGCGGAAGTGCCGCCGGCAAGGACGGCGATAACAGGCGTGTGGTTCAAAGCATGTCCTCCCATTTTTTCCCGTAGAGCAGCACCTCGGGCGTCAGCTCGACGCCCCGCGCCGTCCGCACCCGCGCCCGCACGCGGCGCACGAGCTCGATCACTTCGCTGGCGGTGGCCCGGCCACGGTTGACGATGAAATTGGCGTGCACCGGCGAGACCTCGGCGTCGCCCACCCGCTCGCCCTTCAGGCCGCATTCGTCGATGAGACGGCCGGCGGACGCGCCGGGAGGATTCTTGAAAATGCAACCGGCGCTCGGCTCGCGCGGCTGCGTCTCGTGGCGCTTCTTCCGGTAAACATCGATCTGCCGGCCGATGGCCTCACCCGCGGCGGGCGCGGCTGGGCGCAGCAGCGCGCCCAGCGCAATCGCACCGTGCAGCTCGGCGCAGTGCCGGTAATCGACGTGCATCGCGGCCTTCGGCAGCGTGGCGATCTCGCCTGAGGACGACATGAGCCGCACTTCCTCGACGACGTCGAACATCCAGCCGCCCATCGCGCCGGCGTTCATGCGCAGGGCGCCGCCCACATTGCCCGGAATGCCTTCGAGAAACTCAAATCCCGCGAGCCCGGCCTTGGTCGCCAGCCCGCAGAGATTCTTCAGCCGCAGCCCGGCGCCCACCCACACCCGGCCGTCCGCCCGCGGCTCAAAGGCCGCCCACGATTCGTGCGCCAGCGCGATCACCAGGCCCTCCACGCCTTCGTCGGGCACGACGAGATTCGATCCGCGCCCCAGTGCAAAAATCGCCACCCCCCGCGCCCGCGCCCCGCGCAGCAACGCTGCGAGATCGCCCGCCGACACGGGCTCGGCGTAAAGCCGCGCCGCGCCTCCGACGCGCAGCGTGGTCTTGGCCGCGAGCGGTTCCTCGCGCCGCACGCGCGTCCCATCGTGCACCGCGTCCTGCAGCGCCACGTGATGCTCAGCCCAAGGTGAAGCGTCCGCCGCGCGCTCAGCGGCCAGCGGCGCGAAACCGGGGAAAGAGAGAGCAACGTTGGCGGCGCTCATCGTCATGCGGCCATCACCCACGCCCCGCCATTCAAACGCCGTTCACCCGCCGCGATCTCCTCGAGATCGGTGAGCATCAGCTCGAGCGGGTCGGCCCGGTCCATGCGCCGCAGCGCGGCGCGCAATTTCTCCAATCCAGCCTCGCTGCCGAGGAGGGCAAGGACGACGCCCGTAAGCCGCACGAGCTCCGTCTGCGCGACGACGACCCCACCGCCCTCGCGGGCAAAGTGCTCCGCATTGGCGCGCTGGTGATCGTCGGCGGCCTTCGGATAGGGCACGAGCACAGCCGGCGCGCCGCAGCGGATGAGTTCCGCCAGCGTGCCGGCGCCCGCGCGCGAGACCACGAGGTCCGCCGCCGACATCAGCTCCGCCATGCGATCGCTGAAAGGCTCGAAGATCGCGCGCACCGGCGCGCCGTCCGCCGCCGGGCAGGTGAGCGTTTCCGCCGCGCCCTTGCCCGGGCCGGTCACGACAAAGAGCTGCACGCCGGCGCGCGCGAGCGCCGCGTGTTCGGCCCGCACCCAGGTGTTGAGCGCTGAGGCGCCCTGGCTGCCGCCGAGCACCACGAGCGTGCGCCGCTGCGGTTCGAGCCCGAGCGCCGCCCGCGCCGCCGCCGGATCATGGCGCGTGATCTCGCGCCGCACCGGCAAGCCGGCGTGGCGCGTGGCACCTCCGCCGATCCCCGCGATCGCGATGCCAAGCGGCAAATACACGCGACGCGCGAGCCGGCCGAGCAACCGCACAGCGCGGCCCGGCACACGGTTGGACTCGTGCAGCGCGGCCGGGATGCCGAGCAGCGCCGCCACGAGCAGCGGCGAGGCCGACGTGAAACCGCCAAAACCAATCACCGCCGCGGGCCGCACCGTGCGCAGCAAGCGCAGGCAAAACCACAACGCCCGCAGCTGCGCCGGCACGAATCGCGCGATCGCGACGGGATGCCACGCCCAGCCGCGGCCGGGCATCGGGGCAAACTTCAGGTGCGGATATTTGGCGCTCAGCCGCGCGTCGATTTGCTTGCGGCTGATCAGGAGCGTCGTCTCGTGGCCGCGCGCCCGCAGGCCCTCGGCCAGCGCGATGCCGGGCGAGAGATGGCCGCCGGTGCCGCCGCACGAGATGACGAAACGGCTCACGCCAGCACCTCCCGCATCGCGCGCCCGCGCTCGGGCAGGACCGCGCGGCCCCACGTGCGCTGGGTGTTGAGGATGATGCCGACCAGCATGCCCATGAGCAGCAGGTTCGAGAGCCCGGCGCTGATGAACGGCAGCGACATGCCCTTGGTCGGGAAGATGCCCGTCACCACGCCGAGGTTCACGATCGCCTGCACGCAGATGAGCAGCACGCTGCCGAGCACGAGGAGAAACTGGAACATGTTGGGCGCGCGCCGCAGGTGCACGAGCCCCGCGATGAAGATCATGGTGAACACCGCGACGACGCCGAGCGTGAAGCCGAGGCCGAGTTCCTCGCCGACGACCGAAAAGATAAAGTCGGTGTGCGCCTCGGGCAGGTAGCTGAGCTGCTGGCGCCCCTGTCCCAGCCCGGTGCCCTCGGTCCCGCCCGCCGCAAACGCCGCCAGCGCCTGCCGCAACTGGTAGGATTTTTCCTCGCTGAGAAACTCCATCATGCGCCGCAGCCGGTTGGGCGTGAACATCACAAGCAGCGAGAATGCGCCCACCACCGCGATGGCCGTCGGCGCGATGTAGCGCCACTTGGCCCCCGCCATGAAGAGCAGCGCCAGCCCCACCGCGATGATCAGCGCCGCGGTGCCGAAGTCCGGCTCGAGCACGACCAGTCCGGCGAAACCGAAGACGAGCCCGAGCGGAATCAGGTAGCCGCGCTTGAACTCGCCGAGGCGCGTCTGGTTGAGCGCGAGATAGTGCGCGAGGCAGAAGACGAGGCCCAGCTTTGCAAACTCCGAGACCTGCAGCCGCAGCGAGCCCACGCCGAGCCAGCGCTTGCTCCCTTTCACCTCGATGCCCACGTGCGGAATCAGCACGAGGACGAGCATCACGCCGAGCGCGCCCGCGATCCACCAAGCGTAACGCCGGGCATAATCGAGGTCGATGCGGCTCACGACGAAACAGAGCACCGCCGCCGCCACGACGCCGATGAGCTGCTTGTTGAGATAGTAGTAAGGACCCTGCTTGAACCACGCGCTCGCGCTGAACAGAATCGACAAACCCAGAAACGTGAGCGCGATCGCCCCCACCGCGATCACGGTCGCGGGATTGAAAAGGGAGCGGGCTTGGGCGGGATGGCCGGCGCGTTCGTGGGGCATGAGGAGCGAAGCGGGAGGAGGAGATTAGAACTTGGGCGCAGGCTGCGGGGCCGGCTGCGCCGGACCTTCGTCGATCTTGATCACGGGCACGATCGGTGCGGGTGCGGGCTCGGGCTCCGGCGTGGCAACCGGCTGCAGCGCGAACGGCGTCTTGCTCTCCGCGGCCTTGGCCGTGGCGTCGGCGGCCGGTTTGCCTGCGCTTTTCGCGGACTTCGACGACGACTTCGCGTTGGGGATGACAAGCACCTTGCCCACTGGGATCTTCGCGGGATCGGAGATATTGTTGGCAACGGCGATGTCGCCCACGGAGACGCCGTAGGCGCGCGCGATCGTGCCCAGCACTTCGCCGGAGCGGACAGTGTGCTTCACCGCTTCGCCAGGCGCACGAGCCGCGGTGCCAACAGTGGCGGGCTCCGCACCGGCGCTCTTCGCCACCATGTCAGGCGCGCTGATGGGCGCCACCGCCTTGCTCGGGATGATGAGCTTCTGACCGGGCTTGAGGCTGGCGTTGTTTGACAGGCTGTTGGCGGCGGTGAGAGCCGAGACACTCAGGCCGTTTTTCTTCGCGATGGTCCAGAGGTTATCGCCGGACTTCACCGTGTAAGTCGTGGCCGCCGTAAACCCCTTCTCGCCCTCGCTCGTGAGCACGGAGGCGACCGGCGTGTCGGGCCGCGTGGGCAGCGTGCGCGAGCCGGCGCTCATGCTGGCGGGTGCCGCCGGCACATCGGGATTGAAGGTGATCAGCGCCGGAGCCGGCGCCGCAGCCGACAAGGGCGCCGGCTCGATCGGCGACACGTAGTTCGTCGAGGGGGCCGTCGAGGGCACGCTGATGAGCGGTGGGGGCGACGACGCGGGGGCGGTGTCAGCCGCGACCGGACGCTTGGCCGTGGAGCTGCAGCCCGGATTCGCAAAAATCAGCAGGAGAGCGAAGAGATGTATGCCGGCGACGACGCCGAAAACCTTCAGGATTTTCATAGGAAATGATGTTGATCGTTTGTGGACCGCAACGGCGGAAATGCTACCTCAAACTCGCCCCCACGGGTGCGATCTCGGCGGTCTTTTGCGCCGCGGCGATCAGCGCTTGGCGGCGGCCGGCCCACGCGCGCATGAAGGCACCGTGGCCCATCACGGCGGGAGCGGCAAACGGCGGCGAGGAAAAGATCCGCGGCGGCCGCAGCAGCGCACGCTCCGGCGTGCCCTGCGAGAGGGGAAAAACACGTTCGATCGAGTCGGGGTGGTTCATGATCAGCGGAGTTTGAGGGTGGCGAGGCTGGCGAGCGCGCACCCGAGGGAGAGGACCCAGAAACGCAGGACCACCTTCGTCTCGGGCCAGCCTTTCTTCTGAAAATGGTGGTGGATCGGCGCCATCAGGAAGACCCGCCGGCCCTCGCCGAAGCGGCGCTTGGTGTATTTGAACCAGCCGACCTGCGTGACCACGGAGAGCAGCTCCACGACAAACACCCCGCCCGCGATCACGAGCGTGAGTGGCTGGTGAATCATGAAGGCCATGACGCCGAGCAGACCGCCCAGCGCCAGCGAGCCGGTGTCGCCCATGAACACTTCCGCCGGGTGCGAGTTATACCACAGGAACGCCATGCACCCGCCGATGAGCGCGCCGCAGATCACAGTGAGTTCGCCGGTCTTGGCCACGTAGCTCGTGAGCAGGTATTCGGAGAGCAGGACGTTGCCGGCCACGTAGGCCATCACCGCCATCACCAGCGCCACCGTTATGGTGCAGCCGACCGCGAGGCCGTCCAAGCCGTCGGTCAGGTTGATCGCGTTGCTGAAGCCGACGACCCAGAGATAGATCAACGCGAGCAGCAGCCACACCGGCATGCGATCAATCACCGCATGCTTCACGAAGGGCACCCACAGCTCGCGGATTTTGACGGCGCTGTCGGGATGCCAGAGCAGGACGCCGAGGGCGCCGAAAGTCGCGAAAGACTGCCACGCGATCTTTTCCCACGAGCTGATGCCATCGCGACTGCGGTGTTTAACCTTCAGGTAGTCGTCGCGAAACCCGGGCACCGTCAGCGCCGCATAGACAAAGAGGCTCGTGAAGACCCACACGTTGGGCGCGGCCCACAGCACCGCGGAAAGAAAGACCGACGCGAAGATGATCAACCCGCCCATCGCGGGGGTGTGCTTCTTGTCGAAGTAGCTCGCGCCGAGGGCGCCCGTGCGGTCGTCGATGTAGCCCTGCCCGAACTTCAGCTCCTTGAACTTCCGGATCATCGCCGGGCCGATGGCGAAGCCGATGAACAGCGCTGTGAGCGCCGCGAGCGCCGTGCGCACCGTGATGTAGCGCAACAGCCGCAGCGGCCCTAGATCGAAATAATCGGCGTAGTCGGCGAGGTAAGTCAGCATGGCAGCGGCAGCGACGTCGGTCCCTCGATGATTTTTTCCAGCTCGTAGCGGCGGCTGCCCTTCACGAACACCGCACCTCGCCAACCGGCAAACACCTCCGCCATGGCTCCGGGCGAAGAGGCGATCTGGATCTGCCGTGAAAAGTCGCCCTGATCGAGCACGCCGGCGCAGACCACACTGGCCTGCTCGCCGATCACCACCACCCGGTCGCCGGCGCGCAAGTGCAGCCGGCGGCCGAGCGCCCGGTGGTGCTCCACGGCCTCGTCGCCGAGCTCCGCCATGCACCCGATCACATAAAGCCGCGGCTCGGCCGCGGGCGCGATGGCCTCGAACGCGGCGAGCGCATCGTGCATCGAGGCGGGATTGGCGTTGTAGCAGTCGAGATAGACGAGGCGGCCGTCGATGCGGCCCACCTCGGCGCGGAGCTTGCCGGGCTTCCAGCCCGCGAGACGCGCCTGGATCTCCGCCGGAGCGACGCCGAGTCCGCGCGCCGCGGTGATCGCGAGCGCTGCGTTCTGCGCCATGCCGTCGGACACGCGGCGGAAACCATACTTCACCGGCGCTCCGCCGAGCCCGGTGATCGTGAGTTCCGTCTGGTCCCCGCGGTGCACGGCGGTGAAGCCCACGGCCTCACTGGTCGCGGTGCCGCCCGGCGCGACCACCACTCTCCGGCCGCCCAGCGCGAGGAACGGCGCGAACTCCGCCACCTCCCGCGGGAAGATCATCACGCCGTTGGCCCGCACGGCCGCGGGCAGCCGGGCCTTCTCGCGCGCCACGCCTTCGAGACCGCCGAGCGCCTCGGTGTGCGCGGGCGCGACGAGCGTGATGATTGCCACATCGGGTTCGATCATCGCGGCGAGCTGCGCCATCTCGCCGGGCACGCTGATGCCCGCCTCGATCACGGCCACGCGATGCACGGCCGGATCGAGGCGCGTGAGCGTGAGCGGCACGCCGATGAGGTTGTTCAAATTACCCTCGGTGGCCACGACGCCGGACGTGGCGCCACCGAGGAGGAGTGCAAGCAAGTCCTTGGTCGAGGTCTTACCCGCACTCCCGGAAATTCCCACCACCGGCCCGCGAAACGCGCGCCGCCACGCCCGCGCAATCGCGTGCAGCGCCCCGAGCGGCTCCGCCACGACGAGCTGCGGCAGCGCGACCGCCGCATCCGGCGCGGCCACGATCG